>NZ_BDCA01000005.1 GCF_001613265.1 Nocardia vermiculata NBRC 100427 | reverse complement strand
TGGCCCGTCGTCGGACCGACTAGGTACCACGGTAAACCCTGAATGGGCAAGAGTCTATGTGCCACGCCAAATTTCATGTGGCGTGGCACACGCGCAGCAACCTCGATTGGTTGCTCTCAGCTAACGCTCGAGACTCTTTAGGCCGGTGAAATAGGCTCCGGAATGGTGATCGGTTTCCAAGCCGGCCTTGTCTTTTCGAACTGCCCGATCGCGTCGGCGCGCCGAAGTGTCAGTCCGATGTCGTCCAGGCCTTCCAGTAGCCGCCACCTGGTGTAGTCGTCAATATCGAAGGGCAACACGGTGGTTCCAGCGGCCACAGTGCGCGCCTCGAGATCGACGATCAATTCCAGCCCAGGGTGTTCTTCGATCAACTTCCAGAGCAATTCGACATCATGTTGTGACATCTGCGCGGCCACCAAGCCACCCTTACCGGCGTTGCCCCGGAAGATGTCGGCGAAGCGTGAAGAGATCACCACGCGGAAGCCATAGTCCATCAACGCCCAAACGGCGTGCTCTCGTGACGATCCGGTACCGAAATCCGGGCCTGCCACCAGTACCGAACCCCGGTCGAACGGGCTGGTGTTCAGAATGAACGACGGATCCGAGCGCCAGGCCGCGAACAGGCCGTCCTCGAATCCCGTTCTGGTCACCCGCTTGAGATAGACGGCGGGGATGATCTGGTCGGTATCGACATTCGACCGGCGCAACGGCACGCCGATCCCCTTGTGCACCTTGAAGGCTTCCATGTCTGCTCCTGTGGTCCCTGTTGGTCGTGTGTACGGATATTTCCGGCCGGTCAGTTCAGGTCGGCCGGCGCCGACAAAGTGCCGCGGACCGCGGTCGCGGCCGCCACCAGCGGCGAAACCAGGTGGGTGCGGCCGCCTTTACCCTGCCGCCCCTCGAAGTTGCGATTCGACGTCGAGGCACACCGCTGACCGGGAGAAAGCTGATCCGGGTTCATCCCCAGGCACATCGAACAGCCGGCCTGACGCCATTCCGCGCCCGCCGCCGTGAAAATCTCGCCCAACCCCTCGGATTCGGCCTGTGCGCGCACCCGCATGGAACCGGGCACAATCAGCATCCGCACCCCATCGGCGACCTTACGGCCGTCCAGCACCTCCGCCACGGCGCGCAAATCCTCGATTCGACCATTGGTGCACGAACCCACGAAAACCGTGTCCACGGCGACGTCGCGCAGTGGAGTTCCCGCCTCCAATCCCATATAACTCAGCGCCTTCTCGGCGGACGCACGCTTGGTCTCGTCGAGGATCTCGGCCGGATTCGGCACCGAATCGCCCAGCGGGGCGCCCTGCCCCGGATTCGTGCCCCAGGTGACGAAGGGGGTCAGGGTGGAGGCATCGATATGCACCTCGGCATCGAATTCCGCACCGGGATCGGTCCGCAGCGCATCCCAGGCCGCCACGGCCGCATCCCACTGCTCAGCCTGCGGCGCATGCGGGCGCCCCTTCAGGAATTCGTAGGTGATCTCGTCGGGCGCCACCATGCCCGCCCGCGCACCGGCCTCGATCGACATGTTGCACATCGTCATCCGGGCCTCCATCGACATGGAGCGCACGGCCTCACCGCGGTATTCGAGGACATAGCCCTGACCGCCACCGGTGCCGATCTGCGCAATGACCGCCAGGATCACATCCTTGCTCGTCACGCCGGCGGGCAACGCACCGTCGATATTGATCGCCATCGTCTTGAACGGCCGCAGCGACAGCGTCTGAGTGGCCAGCACGTGCTCGACCTCGCTGGTGCCGATCCCCATCGCCAGCGCACCGAATGCGCCATGGGTCGAGGTGTGCGAATCACCGCATACGACGGTCGTACCCGGCTGCGTCAGGCCCAGCTGCGGACCCACCACATGCACAATGCCCTGCTCGATATCGCCCATCGGATACAACCGCACCCCGAATTCGGCGCAATTGCGACGCAGCGTTTCCACCTGAGTGCGCGAGACCGGATCCGCGATCGGTTTATCGATGTCGACGGTCGGCACATTGTGGTCCTCGGTCGCGATCGTGAGATCGGGCCGGCGCACCGGACGACCCGCAGCCCGCAGCCCGTCGAACGCCTGCGGACTCGTCACCTCGTGCACCAGATGCAGGTCGATGTAGATGAGATCGGGCTCGCGCTGCGCCCCCTCACCCTCACCTCGCACGACGACATGCTGGTCCCACACCTTCTCCGCCAGCGTGCGTGGCCGTTCAGCCATTGCTGTACTCCTTAACTTCGGCGGCGGCTTCGCCACCGCGGGTTTGCGGCCCCCTGGGCCTCGATTTTTCACTCCTCCGCTCAGTCGCTGCGCTACCTCGCTCCGTCGCTGCAAAATCGAGGCGGGCCGCAAACCTTGGGGGTGGGCTGACTACGAGTCCAGTGGCTGTGGGGCCGGGGTTGTGACACCCGGGTTGTTGTGCAGTGTTGTGCGAACGTCCGCCTCGTCGGCTACCGGGTTGCAACTTGCGTTTCCCACTATGCGAGACGCTAATATCGTTCTATGAGACAGCATAGCGGTATCGGAGTGCTCGACAAAGCCATGGCGGTCCTGCACGCGGTCGCCGAACAGCCCTGTGGCCTCAATGAGCTGTGCGCACGTACCGGACTGCCGCGGGCTACCGCCCACCGCTTGGCCGTCGGCCTGGAGACCCATCGGATGCTCGCGCGCGATCCCGCCGGATCCTGGCGCCCCGGACCGGCACTGTCGGAACTCGCCACCACCGCCGTGGATCCACTTCTCGACGCTGCCGCAGTCATCCTGCCCCGGCTACGTGAGATCACCGGGGAGAGTGTGCAGCTCTACCGGCTCGACGGTCACTCCCGCATCTGCGTCGCCGCGCTGGAACCCACCTCGGGTCTGCGCGACACGGTACCGGTCGGCGCCCGGCTGCCGCTCACCGCCGGATCTGCGGCGAAAGTATTGCTGGCCTGGGCAGATACAGAACTGCAGCAGAGCGTCATCAGTGACGCGGTCTTCGGCGAACGCGCACTGGCGGAGGTCCGGCGTCGCGGCTGGGCGCAGAGCGCGGCGGAACGATCGGCCGGTGTGGCCAGTGTCTCCGCACCCGTTCGCGACGGGGCCGCCCAGGTCGTGGCCGCGGTCTCGGTGTCCGGTCCGATCGACCGGATGGGCCGGCGCCCGGGTGCCCGCTGGGCCGCCGATCTCGTCGCAGCCGCGGATGCCCTGCACAAACGGCTCGGAGCACCGGTACCCAGCGAGATGTGATTCCGGCCATACGCCGTAAAGTATCGTGACCCGCATGGGAGTGAACCAACGCGCACAGATCGTGATGTCCGATACGGAGATCACAGAATTCCTGGAACGCAGCCGCATCATCACACTGGCATCGCTGAGCAAGAACGGCACACCGCACCTGACCGCCATGTGGTACGGCCTGATCGACGGTGAGATCTGGTTCGAGACCAAGGCCAAATCCCAGAAGGCCGTGAATCTACGGCGCGATCCCCGCATCACCGTCCTGGTCGAGGCCGGCGACACCTACGACCAGCTGCGTGGCGTCTCCATCGAGGGCCGCGCGGAGATCGTCGACGACGCCGAGGCGCTGTTCAAGGTGGGTGTCAGCGTCTGGGAGCGCTACACCGGGCCCTACACCGAGGAAATGCGGCCGATGGTGGAGACGATGCTGGCCAAGCGCATCGCGATCCGCGTCGTGCCCGAACGAGTCCGCAGCTGGGACCACCGCAAGCTGGGGATGCCGGAAATGCCGCCCGGTGGCTCGACCTGGCCTGTCCAGGACTGACAGCCGCACAGAAAAAGAGCCCTCCAGCTGTTGCCGGAGGGCTCTTCACGTTGTAGCCCCGACGGGATTTGAACCCGCGCTACCGCCTTGAGAGGGCGGCGTCCTAGGCCGCTAGACGACGGGGCCAGAGGACACGCTCATCTGCTTCCACCGAGCGATCGAACGACCAGTGGAAGCAGAATCGACATTCTCCGCTGGGGTACCAGGACTCGAACCTAGAATGGCTGAACCAGAATCAGCTGTGTTGCCAATTACACCATACCCCAATGACCTGGGCTTTCGTCCTCTCCCCTCGCGGTTCGAGGCCCTCGTTCCCGGCCGAGAAGAAGAGTACCAAACCTCTACTGTATTTATACAAATCGGCTGGTCAGACGGGGTAAAGTGCGGGTTTTCCGGGCGCCGTGGCGAATCCGGGACCCGCACGCGGTCGGCGGCGGCCCCGGCATGCACCGAAACCATCCGCCGACCGGCCGAGTCACGCCAGGGCCGCGCGCAGCCGCCGCATGGTCACCGAACGCCCGAGCAGCGCCAGCGACTCGTACAACGGTGGGCTGATATGCGACCCGGTCACCGCCACCCTTACCGGACCGAACGCCTTACGCGGTTTGAGCCCCAGATCGTCCACCAGAGCCTTTTTCAGCGCCTCCTCGAGCGCCTCCGGCGTCCACTCCGAAACACCGTCCAGCGCCGCCACGGCGGCCTGCAGTACCGGAGCCGATTCCGGCCCCAGGTTCTTTGCCGCCGCGGCCTCGTCGACAACGAACTCCGAATCCGGAATGAACAGAAACTTCAATAGGCCCCACGCATCACCGAGTACGACGATGCGCGTCTGCACCAACTCCGCCGCAGAAGCGAATACTCGCTCATCCACTTCCGCACCGATGTGACCGTGCGCCGTCAGGAACTCCCGCAACCTATGGGCGAAATCTCCGGGCTCCAGCAATCGAATGTGTTCGGCGTTGATCGCATCCGCCTTCTTCTGGTCGAAGCGGGCCGGATTCGAATTTACTTTCGATATGTCGAAGGTCTCCACCATCTCTGCCATCGAGAAGACATCACGATCGTCGGTGAGGCTCCATCCGAGCAAAGCAAGATAATTCAGCAAACCTTCAGGAATGAACCCGCGATCCCGGTGAACGAACAGATTCGACTCCGGATCACGTTTCGACAACTTCTTGTTGCCCTGCCCCATCACGAACGGCAGATGACCGAACTCAGGAGTGAAATCGGCCACCCCGATCCGTTGCAGTGCCGCATAGAGCGCAAGTTGCCGTGGAGTAGAGGAAAGCAGATCCTCACCGCGCAACACATGTGTGATTTTCATCAATGCGTCGTCGACCGGATTCACCAGCGTATAGAGGGGATCGCCGGTGCCGCGGGTGAGTGCGAAGTCGGGCACCGTACCCGCCTTCGCGACGATTTCGCCGCGCACCAGATCGTTCCAGACCAGATCCTGATCCGGCATCCGCAGCCGCACCACGGCGCCGCGTCCCTCGGCCTTGTGGGCGGCAATCTGCTCGGCGGTCAGCTCACGATCGAAGTTGTCGTAACCGAGCTTCGGATCGCGCCCGGCGGCCCGGTGACGGGCCTCGACTTCGTCTGGCGTGGAGAAGGACTCGTAGGCTTCTCCCGCCTCCAGCAACCGCGCGACGACATCGAGATGAAGTTCGCGACGCTGCGACTGGCGGTACGGTTCATAGGGCCCACCGACCTCCGGCCCCTCGTCCCAGGTAAGTCCCAGCCACCGCAATGCATCCAGGATTGCTTGGTAGGAATCCTCGGAATCGCGTGCGGCATCGGTGTCTTCGATACGGAAGACGAAGGTGCCACCCTGGTGGCGAGCGAACGCCCAGTTGAACAGTGCGGTCCGAATCAGGCCGACATGCGGCGTACCGGTGGGTGACGGACAGAAGCGGACCCGTACGTCAGTCATTTTCCTTCTCTCGATCAGCGTTTGGCGGCAACGGGATTGGTGAGGGTGCCGATACCCTGGACCGTCACCGATACGGTTTGCCCATCGGTCATCGGTCCTACACCCTCGGGCGTACCGGTGAGAATGACATCGCCAGGCAACAGTGTCATCACCCGGGTGACCCATTCGATCACCTTCGGAATATCGTGCAGCAGAAGTGAAGTCCGGCTGCGTTGCCGCACCTCACCGTCGAGCTCGGTCGTGATCTCGAGGTCGCCCGGATCGAGCTCGGTCTCGATCCACGGCCCCAGCGGGCAGAAGGTGTCGTACCCCTTGGCTCGGGTCCACTGACCGTCGTGGCGTTGTTCGTCGCGGGCGGTGACATCGTTGGCGATGGTGTAGCCCAGCACGACGTCGGCGGCCCGGGCGGCAGGAACGTCCTTGCACGGCCGGCCGATCACGATTGCCAGTTCGCCCTCGTACTCGACCTGTGAAGAGCTGGGCGGCAACATGATCGGCAGGTTGGGGCCGACGATCGAAGTATTCGGCTTGAGGAAGATCACCGGATCCTCGGGCGCCTCCCCGCCCATCTCCGCGGCGTGCGCGGCGTAGTTCTTGCCGACACACACGACCTTGCTGGCGAGAATCGGAGCCAGCAGTCGCACATCGGCCAGTGGCCACGTGCGGCCGGTGAATGTCGGTGTTCCGAACGGATGCTCGGCGATCTCACGAGCGATCTCGGCGGAACCCTCGGTTTCGATGCTCACGAACGCGACCCCATCGGGGCTGGCAACACGACCTAGACGCATGGATGGAGTCTATCCACCCACCGACACCCGGCCGACCACCCGGTCTGCGACCGGCAGCTGTGACCCATTCCGCGTTGCGGTGACCTCGCATCCTGGGTGTACGGTACAAATCTGTTCACAGAATAAGATTTGTGTCCCAATATATGAGATCGAGGTGAGGGAGATGGCCACCATGACACAGCGGCGCACGCCCCGGCGGTGGACCATGCTCGGCCTCGGAGTGTTCGCACAGAGTTCCTGTGCCGTCATGGTGCACGGCACGCCTTTCCTGCTGCCCGCCCTGACCGGCCGCGGCATGCCGCTGCCCACCGCGGGCCTGTTGGTGGCCATGCCGACCGTCGGCATGGTCTGCACGCTGATCGCTTGGGGCTATCTGATGGACCGCATCGGGGAACGTGCGGTTCTGGTGGCCGGCCCGGCGCTGATGTGCGCCGCGGGTGTGGCAGCGGCCACCGTGACCGATTACGCCGTACTGGGATTGCTGTTGTTCCTGGCCGGAATCGGCGCCGCCAGCACGAACGGTGCCAGCGGACGCGTCATCGTGGGCTGGTTCCCGCCGCAGCAGCGCGGGCTCGCGATGGGTATCCGCCAGGCCGCCCAGCCGCTCGGGGTCGCGATCGCGGCGCTGTCCATCCCGGCAGTTGCTGCAGCACACGGGTTTTCCACCGCGATTCTGGTACCGGCCGTCATGGCCGGCGGGGCGGCCCTGGGGTGTCTGATCGGCATCGTCGACCCGCCGCGAACGGCCGGCGCCGGTCCGCATCCGGACAACCCCTACCGGGGCGAGTCCACCTTGTGGCGTATTCACGGGGTGTCGATCCTGCTGGTGATTCCGCAAGCCACGCTGTGGACCTTCGCGCTGCTGTGGCTGAACCGCGACGCCGGGCTGTCGCTGCCGGTCGCCGGCGCAATAGTGACATGTACGCAGCTGCTGGGTATCGCCGCCCGGATCGGCGCCGGAAGCTGGTCCGACCGGGTCGGCAGCCGGCTACGCCCGCTGCACACCGTCGCGATCGCGGCCGTGATCTCGATGACGGCCCTGGCCGGCGCGGCCTGGTTGCACTGGTGGTGGGCGGCGATCCCGATCCTGTTCGCCGCATCGGCCATCACGGTCGCCGACAACGGCCTGGCCTTCACCGCCGTCGCCGAGATCGCGGGACCGTACTGGAGCGGACGTGGCCTGGGTATCCAGAACACCGGTCAGCATCTCGCATCCGCCGCTGTCGCACCGGTTTTCGGCGCCTTGGTCGCCGCGGCCGGATTTCCGATCACCTACATGGTGGCAGCGGTGACCGCCGCGGTAGCGATCCCGCTGGTGCCGGTGCGCAGCGGGCGCTGACGCCCCGGTCATGCGACGGAAGCTATTACTCACTGAGGCAATTAGACGGAATCTGCGTATTATTTGCGCGATCGGCTTTCCGTTCGATCAGAAGAATTTTTCCTGAAGAAGGACGAACCGTGTCAGTTTCGATTTCTACCCTCGGCCGCAGCATCGCTGTAGCCACGATCACCGCGGGCGCCGTGCTCATCGGCTCCGCGACGGCCGGTGCCGCGCCGGCCCCGGCTCCGGCGCCCGCCGCCCAGTCGCAGGTCACCACGACCACCGATGCGGACGCGCACTCGCTCACCGCCACTCTGGCGTCCGGACACTTCGTCGCCAACGAGGTCGCGCGGTCGATCGACATCACCGATGCCGCCGGTCAGGTCACCGAGTCGATCCCGCTGACCGCCGACGGCAGCGAGGTTCCCGTAGCCGCCGACATCAGCTCGGACGGCACCTCGGTGACGTTGAAGCAGATCGCCTTCACCGACACCGCCAACGCGCTGGTCAACCAGTGGGTGTGGGGCGTGCAGCACGGCGGAGCGGTCGGCGCCATCCTGGGCTGCCTGCTCGGCTTCTGGTTCTTCGTCGTCCCCGGTTGCGCGATCGGCGCGGCCATCGGTGGTGCCGTCGGCAGCCCGAACAGCGGCGAGATCAACGCCACTTTCTTCCGCCTGCTCAGCGGAAACTGATCGGCGAACAACACAACAGCCGCCGCAGCACCCGGTTCGGGGCTGCGGCGGCTGTGTGCGTATCGAGTGCTACGCGACGCGGGCGTACTCGGGTGCGACGCGGGCTTGCGGGTCCGGCGCCGGGCCGGAGCGGGCGACGCTCAGACCGCGGCGGCGATCCGGTCGCCGATCTCGACCGTGGACGCGGTGCCGGTGCGCGCTGCGAGATCCTTGGCGATCGCAGCCTCGATCCGTGCGGCCTCGTCGGTCTTGCCGAGGTGGTTGAGCAACAACGACACCGACAGGATCGCGGCGGTCGGATCGGCCTTGGACTGGCCGGCGATATCGGGAGCGCTACCGTGCACCGGTTCGAACATGCTGGGGTTGGTGCCGGAGGCGTCGATATTGCCGGAGGCGGCCAGGCCGATTCCGCCGGACACCGCGGCAGCCAGGTCGGTGATGATGTCGCCGAACAGGTTGTCGGTGACGATGACGTCGAAACGCCCCGGATCGGTGACCATGTGGATGGTCGCGGCGTCTATGTGCTGATAGGCGGTCTCGACGTCGGAGTATTCGGCACCGACCTCGTCGACCGTGCGCTTCCACAGCGAACCGGCGTAGGCCAGCACGTTGTTCTTGTGTACCAGGGTGAGATGTTTGCGGCGGCTGCGCGCGGTCTCGAAGGCGTAGCGCACGACACGTTCGATCCCGAAGCGGGTGTTGGTGGAGACCTCGGTGGCGACCTCGTGCGGGGTGTTCACTCGAATCGCACCGCCGGTGCCGGTGTAGGGGCCCTCGGTGCCTTCGCGTACCACGACGAAGTCGATCTCCGGCTCACCGGCCAGCGGGCTGGTGACGCCCGGGAACAGCTTCGACGGGCGCAGGTTGACGTGATGGTCGAGTTCGAATCGGGTCCGCAGCAGCAGCCCGCGCTCGAGTACGCCACTGGGCACGGACGGGTCACCGATCGCGCCGAGCAGGATCGCGTCGTGCTGCTTCAGTTCGGGTAGCACGGTGTCGGGCAGGATCTCGCCGGTGGCATGGAATCGCTTGGCTCCCAGGTCGTATTCGGTCTTCTCGACGCCCGGGACCACCACATCGAGCACTTTGAGCGCCTCGGCGATGACCTCGGCACCGATACCGTCGCCAGGGATGACAGCGAGTTTCATGACAACAAAGCTCCGTTCGCAATGGGGGTCGGCGCCACGATAGCCGGTGCCCGCACAGCCCCTGCCACCAGGGCGAACGACTCCCAGCACGTGAGACGGGGCGAGCGCACCGGTAGTTTCGGGGCATGTTCGACAACCACCGACTCGAACGCAGGATCAACCGTCTCGAGCGCAAGCTGGACGCGATCATCGACCATCTCGGAATAGCCGAAGGCGGTGCGCTGCCCGGTTTTCCGGAGATCGACTACCGGCGGATCGACCAACTCCTCGTGCAGGGCAAGAAGATCCAGGCGATCAAGGTCTATCGGGAGCAGGTTCCGGAGGCGAGCCTGGTGGAGGCGAAACGGGTGGTCGAAGCACGGGAGGGCTGAACGAGCCCGACCGACACGACGCGCCGCCCTCCACACCTCTCGGAGATGCGGACGGCGGCGCAACAGTCGTGTGCCGCAACAGCTCCCGGAGACCGTCATGGCTCCGGGAAGCCGGTCAGCTCAGGTCGACCTGGACCACCTTCGCCGCGCCGACCGCCTCGGCGATCGCGGAGCGCACATCGTCGGCGACGGCTTCGCTGACCCGCAGGATGACGGTGGCACCTTCCTGGTCGACGTCCTGGCTCAACTGCGCGGCCTGGATATCGACACCCGCTTCGCCGAGCTTGGTGCCGACCTTGCCGAGCGCGCCCGGACGGTCGTCGTAGTTCAGTACGGCCAGGTTCTGGCCCTCCGCCCGCATGTCGTAGTTGCGGCCATTGATATTGACGATCTTCTGTACCTGCTGCGGCTCGGTCAGGGTGCCTGCCACGTTCAGGGTGCGACCGTCGCCGAATACGGCCCGCAGGTCGACGACGCTGCGGTGGCTGGGGCTCTCGGGCACGGTGGTGACCGACGCCTCGATACCGCGCTCCTTCGCCAGCTGCGGTGCGTTGACAAAGGTGACCGGATCCTCGATCAATGCCGAGAAGATGCCGCGCAGAGCCGAGAGCTCCAGCACCGCAACCTGTTCGGAGGACAGCTCACCGCGCACCTGCACCTCGAGACTGACCGGCAGCTCGGAGGCCAGCGCACCCAGCAGCACACCCTGCTTACGCACGATCTCGAGCCACGGGGCGACCTCTTCGCCGACGGCACCGCCGGTGACGTTCACCGCTCCGGGGACGAACTCGCCGGCCAGGGCCAGCAGGACCGACTTCGCGACATCGGTGCCGGCGCGGTCCTGCGCCTCGGAGGTGGAGGCACCCAGGTGCGGGGTCACCACGACCTGCGGCAGCTCGAACAGCGGGCTGTCGGTGCACGGCTCGGTCTCGAACACGTCGAGTCCGGCGGCGCGCACCTGGCCGGAATTGATGGCGTCGGCGAGTGCCTGCTCGTCGACCAGTCCACCGCGGGCGGCGTTGACGATGATGACGCCGGGCTTGGTCAGCGCCAGCTTCTCCTTCGACAGCAGCCCCTTGGTCTCGGGTGTCTTGGGCAGGTGCACCGAGATCAGATCGGCACGGCCCAGCAGCTCGTCCAGGCTCAGCAGCTCGATACCCAGTTGGGCGGCGCGAGCCGGAGAGACATACGGGTCGTAGGCGACGATCTTGGTCTCGAAGGCCGCCAGGCGCGCCGCGAACAGCTGGCCGATGCGGCCCAGGCCGATGACGCCCACGGTCTTGCCGAAGATTTCCACGCCGTTGAACTTGCTCCGCTGCCACGTGTGCTCACGCAGGGTGGCGTCGGCGGCCGGGATCTGACGGGCCGCGGCCAGCATCAGGGTGACCGCGTGCTCGGCAGCAGTGTGGATGTTGGAGGTCGGCGCGTTGACGACCATGACACCGCGCTCGGTGGCGGCCGGTACGTCGACGTTGTCGAGTCCGACGCCGGCGCGGGCGACGATCTTGAGGTTCTTACCGGCGTCGAGCACCTCGGCATCGACAGTGGTGGCCGAGCGGACCAGGATCGCGTCGGCCTCGGGCACAGCGGCCAGCAGCTCGGGACGATTAGGGCCGTCGACCCAGCGAACCTCGACACCGTCACCGAGCGCATCGACGGTCGACTGGGCGAGCTTGTCGGCGATCAGAACAACAGGACGGCCATTTTGGCTCACGATTGGGCACTCCTGGAGGGAAAGGGTCGACATTTACCGCGCTCCAGCTTAATGGGCCCGGTTCCGCGCTGATGTACCGCCCGGTAGGCAGCTGCCCTCACACCGGCACCGGCCCTACCGCCACCGGACACACAGAAGGGCCCCGCACCTCGAAGGTGCGGGGCCCCAATGTAAGTCGTGATGTCAGGACGTTCAGAGAACGTTGACGCCCTGGGCCTGCGGGCCCTTCTGGCCCTGCCCGATCTCGAACTCCACGCGCTGTCCCTCTTCGAGAGAGCGGAACCCGCTGCCGTTCACAGCCGAGTAGTGCACGAACACATCCGGACCACCGTCATCTTGAGCGATGAAACCGAAGCCCTTCTCGCTGTTGAACCACTTCACTACGCCTTGCGCCATTTCATACCTTCTGTAGACGAGCCACGTCGACCAACTTGACGGTCGCCGCAGTCTCGTTGCTCCAGAGTGCCATGCCTCGGGGCCGTGCGCCACTGCCGTGTGACCGGCACCGCATCCACCGACCCGAACAGAGCGAAAATACACGTTTTCCGACCACCCGGCCGTGATAATTCCGTGATTGACGTCACCGCACTCGCGGCGACTTTTCCGAGCACGGCAGGAATCGGCCCGCACAATTCGGACACCGGAAAACGAGGCGACCCCGGACGCCATCGCCCGGGGTCGCCTCGAGGTCGTGTCACACGACCGAAGTCAGTGGTCAGCCACCGAAAGAGCCGGTCCACAGGGTGTCGACCAGGCCGTGGAAGGCTGCGCCGAAGGTGTGGAACAGTCCGCCCAGGGCAGCGCTACCGGTGTCGATGATCACGGGAATCATGAATTACCTCTTCGCATTCTTGTCTGTCGTTTCAATGACAACCGGCTTATCGACGATCCACGCCGGCGCGTTAGCTCGGAAATACCCGAAAGTGATGCGCACTACAGCTGCGGCGTCACTGTGCCACGGCACACAGTTACCATCGCGGCGTGGTTCGCGCACCGGCCGCTTCGGGCCCGGCCTTGGTATGGCAAACCTCGAACTCCACCCGCTGCCCCTGCTCCAATTGCCGGAAACCTTCGCCCTGAAGGGCGGTGTATTCGACGAAGACCTCCGGCCCACCACCGTCGGGGATTATGAAACCGAAGCCTTTCTGAATGTCGAACCACTTCACCGTGCCACGCAGCTCTACTCACCTACTTCTCGATGTCGGAAAGAGCCGAGGGTAGCCCGGGCCGCGCCGGAGCCCGCGACCGCCTCATTCCGGCTCGGAGCGGCGCAATTCGTGCTGCAACGCTTCCAGTTCCGCACCACCGGCCATCTGCCGGGTCAGCTCGGCCAGATCGATCTCGTCCTTGGCATAGCTGCCCAGCGCCGCACCACGGCGCAACAGCAGGAACCGATCACCGACGGGGTAGGCGTGATGCGGATTGTGCGTGATCAATACGACGCCCAGCCCACGGTCGCGCGCCTGCGCGACATAGCGCAGCACCACCCCGGACTGTTTCACGCCGAGCGCGGCGGTCGGCTCGTCGAGAATCAGCACTTTCGCGCCGTAGTGGACCGCGCGGGCGATGGCCACGCACTGCCGCTGACCACCCGACAACGTGCCCACCGGCTGCTCCAGGTCACGAATATCGATCCCCATATCCGACAGCGCCGCGCGCGTGATCCGCCGCGCGGTGCTGCGGTCCAGCAGCCGCAGCGGTCCCGCCCCGATCGTGGGCTCGGATCCGAGAACGAAATTGCGCCAGACGCTCATCAGGGGCACTACCGCGAGATCCTGGTACACGGTGGCGATACCGCGGTCCAGCGCCGCACGTGGTGAAGGGAACCTGGTCGGCTCCCCCTCGATCCGCAATTCCCCCGTATCGTGCTGATGCACCCCGGCCAGGATCTTGATCAGGGTCGATTTACCGGCGCCGTTGTCGCCGAGCACACAGACAACCCGACCCGGCTCGACGGTCATGGAAATATCGCGCAGGGCGACCACACCGCCGTAACTCTTTCCGATACCGACGGTCTCGATCAGTGCGGTCATCGGCGCAACCTTTCCGCTCGTCTCGCGAACGCGTTGTTCACCAGCACCGCGGCCAGCAGCAGGACACCCAGAAACAGCATGAACCAGTCGCTGTCCCAGCGCGCGAACACGATGCCCTGCCGGGCCATCCCGAAGATCAGTGCACCGATGGCCGCGCCGAGAACCGAGCCGAAACCACCGGTGAGCAGGCAACCACCGACCACCGCCGCGATGATGTACTGAAACTCCAGGCCCACGCCCTGATTGGCCTGCACGCTCGCGAAGCGCAGCAGATTGCAGGAGCCGACGATCCAGCCGGCGAAGGCGGTGCCCATGAACAGCAGGATCTTGGTACGGGCCGCGGGCACACCCACCGCACGGGCGCTGGGCAGCGAACCACCCACCGCGTAGATCCAGTTGCCGAACCGGGTGCGCACCAGCACCAGCACGGCCACCGCGGTGACCGCGATCCACCACAGCACCGAGGCCTGGATCCGGGCCTCTCCCAGATCGGTGGTGGCGGCGAATACCCATCCGGCCGATTCGTATCCGGACGCGGCACGGATACCCGACACCTGAACCGTTCCGGTGACCAGTCGCGTCACTCCCAGGTTGAGTCCCTGCAGGGCGAGAAAGGTTCCCAGCGTGACGATGAAGCTGGGCAGCCCGGTGCGCATCACTACCCAGCCGTTGAGCGCACCGACCGCGAGCGCGAAGACCAGCGAGACCGCCAGCGCCGCCCACACGTTCCAGCCCGCGTGCACCGCGAGCAGGGCCGTGACCAGGGCAGTGGACGCGGTCATCACACCGGCCGACAGATCGAACTCACCGCCGATCATCAACAACGCCACCGCAACCGCCATGATGCCGAGCGTGGAGGCGTCGTCGAGCCAGGTCGCCACGCCGAGCGCGCTGAGGAAGCGGTCGGTGATCATCGCGAAGAAGACGAATACCACCAGTGCGCCCAGCCCGGCCCCGAGCTCGGGCCGTGCGATCAGTCGCCGAAACATCGCATCGGGCGCCCGAGAGGAAGCCGTCGAGTCGGAAGTGACTGTGGTATTGCTCTTTTCACTCATCGCAGGCACTCCTACCGCGTCCCGCGGGCCACGAGTTCGGCGATCGCGTCGACGTTGTTCCGATCCACGAATGCGGGCCCGGTCTGCACGGGGGCGCCACCGCCCACCGTGTTGAGATTGCGCCGGTACAGCTGCAGCATCACCACCGGCAGATACCCCTGTTCGTACTGCTGCTGATCGACGGCGAACAGCAGCGAGCCGTTGCGAATCGCCTCCACCACATCGGGATTCAGGTCGAAGGTCGCGACCGATGCCCGCGCATGCGCTTCCCGGACTCCGTCCACGGCACGCGCCGCGATCTGCGAATTCAAGGTCAGCACCGCATCTATCGAATGATCTGCTTCCAGCGCGCCCTTGATCCGCGATTGCGCATCCGTCGGGTTGTTGATGTCGACCTGCAAGGTGGTGGCTCGGCCCGCGAACCCGTCGGTCGCGCCGGCGCAGCGCTGGTTGGCGCCGATATTGCCCGCTTCGTGGATGACGCAGAGCATCGTGGTCTTCCCGGCGTCGTGCAGCCGCCGCCCCGCCGCGGCGCCCGCCTGACGTTCGCTCTGCCCGACATGCCCGATCGCTCCGACCGCCGCCGACTCCGCCTCGCCGGAGTTTATGGTGACGACCGGAATCCCCGACGCCACAGCGTTTTCGACCGAGCGGCGCAGCGCCTGCGGATTGGCCATCGACACCACCAGTCCGTCGACATGCTGGGCCACCGCGTTGTCCACGAGTTTCGCCTGCTCCCCCGGATCGCCGGAGGAGTTGTATTCCACGGCGACGCCGAGATCCGCACCGGCCGCCTCCGCGCCGTTCTTCACGACATTCCAGAAGGCGTCACCGGGACTGCCGTGGGTGACGACCGCGACCGATTTCAAGGGTGTCGCCGCGACCGGTGCAGCGGTGGGTGATTCCCCCAGGTCGGCGCTCGGGCCGCTACATGCAGCGAAGGCGGCCGTCGCCGCCACGAGTATCGCGATACGGCCCATTCGACTCCGCCGCATGCGCGCGACAGGTGGAATTCGGGCCGGCGGGGCGGTCATCATGCCTCCGGACAGTCGACGGTGAAAGCCGGCGCTCGCCTGTTCGGCACAGCTGCGGCGCTCCCGATATTGAACACCACCCCGCTGTGCGCATGCGGGCAATATCCGGCCGCGTCGCGACGATGCGCACTCCGGCCGTGGCGTAGATGCGACGTCGGTGCGGACTTCTCAGTACTGGGCCCACCACCGCAATGCCGTCGGCGGGACAATCGATCAGGGTGGTGGACATGCGAGGCACCAGGGGCAGTGCGGTTCCGCGATCGTCGAATGCCGTTCCGGGACAACCCTGAGACTCCGTCAGCCCTGGGGTCGATTATTCCCTGAACCTCGTGCTCACCCCCGTGACGCGGTACCCGATCCGGGAGACACTGCGTACGGTGTAATCGATCGAAAGGATTCACAGTGATTTCCAGAACTGAAAAGGGCAGCAAGCGGACCGCGATGCGGCTCGCCGTGGCCGGCGTGATCGTCGCCGCGCCACTGGCCGTGCTGGCCGTTCCGGCGCAGGCCGAGACCGCCGCCACCCCGGCAGCGACCGAGGTCGCCCATCCCCGCGGCGGCCACCACGGCCACGGCAACTGGGACCGGCGCGGCGACCGTGGCCGCCACGGCAACTGGGACCGGCACCGCGGGTGGGACCGCCACGATCGCGGGCCGTGGGATCGCGGCTGGAACGGCTTCCGCCACATGGTTCCCCCGGGCGCCTTCGGCAGCAGCTAGTCCGCACCGCAGCTGATCGGCCCGATTCCCACACCGGTTTCGGGCCGTTCGCCGCGGTGGCCCGCTGGTCACCGCGAGGGCCGGCTCGCTAGTCTCGTCGACATGGTTGCCGGATCACACGGCGGTGCGCTCGACAGCCCCGGTTTCGAACTGCCACTGCTGCTGTTCGCCGGGTTCCGATCGCTGATCGACGAACTACATGCCGAGCTCGCCGTGCGCGGCCATCGGCAGCTGCGCCCCGCCTACGGATTCGCCATGCAGGCGATCGGTCCCGACGGTGCCACCGCCAGCGAGATCGGCCGCAGCCTGGGCATATCCAAGCAGGCGGCCGGTAAGACGGTGGACAAGCTCACCACACTGGGATATGCCGAGCGCGGTGCGGATCCGCGCGATGCCCGCCGCAAAGTTGTTCGCCTGACCCCACACGGGATGGACGCACTCCGGCAATCGGCCGAGATCTTCGACCACCTTCGTATGCGCTGGATGAACGAGCTCGGCGCCCAGCAGGTGCGCGATATGGAGTACGGCCTGCGCAGGATGGTTCCGCCGGAGTCGTTCCGACTCGACGTCGCCGGCTGGTTCGGCGACTGAACAGCACTCCCTGAAGTAGCCCGGAACAAGCAGGCGCCATGGTTGCCATACAAGACAACCCGGTTTACCTTAATAGACAACTTGGTTGTCTATTAGAACGGCTCCCCATGCACTTCCCGGTCCATACCATCGACTCCGCACCCGCCGACGCCCGCCGAGCAATGACGGCAAGCGCCGCCCGCCTCGGCCACCTCCCCGACGCCGTCGCACAGATGGCGACCTCACCCCGGCTGCTCGACGGATTCCTGAAGATGAGCGCCCTGTTCGAGACGGCCACGCTGGACCAACTGTCTCGCGAGGTGCTGATCATGACGGTCGCGACCCGTAACGAATGCCATATCTGTATCGCCATGCACACCGCGAAACTCACGGACCTGCGCGCCGATCCCGAGGTGATCAGTGCGTTGCGCGACCAGCGCCCGCTGCCCGACCCGCGATTGGCCGCACTGCAGGAATTCACCCTGGCCGTCCTGGATACCGCGGGCGGCGTGTCCGACGAGCAGCTGGACGCATTCCACCGGCACGGCTACACCGCGGAGCAGGCGCTCGAGGTCGTCCTGGGAATCGGCACGTACACCCTGTCCACCCTCGGTAATCGCCTCACCCGAGCACCTCTCGACCCCGCCCTCGGCGGCCCGTAGGGCAGCCCACGACGAACAGCCTTGACCTCGAGTCGACTTCAGGTTCTACGCTGACCCGCATGACCTTCACCCCAGCCGAAAGCGCTTATCTGGCATCCCAACACCTGGGCCGATTGGCCACCGTCACCGCGGACGGCAAGCCACAGATCGTCACGGTGGGGTTCCGGATCAACGAGGACGCAACCATCGATATCGGCGGTCCGACCCCGACCCTTCAGCGATACCGCAATGTCCGCGCGAACCCCCACGTGAGCCTGGTGATCGACGACATGACACCGAACGACCCCAACGAGCTGAAACCCGGCTGGGGTCGCGGCGTGGAAATTCGCGGAACCGGCGAGATTCTCGAGGTGGAGACACCACCGGTGAATCCGGAGTGGTTCTCGCACACAGTTATTCGGGTGCACGCGAACCGCATCCGAAGCTGGCACATCGATCCCGCCGATCCGGACGGGGGCGCCCGGGACGTGTCCTGACCACTCACCCGGCCGCCGCGGCAACAGCCGCCGCCACACCGTCGAGTACCAGTTCCAGCCCGAAGGCGATATCTCCGTCCGGATCGGCCGCGGGATCGATGTCGTCGAACAGGCCGGACGCCAGCAGTGCGGCCATCTCGGGCATCCGCTCCGGATCCACGAGGACACGAAGCGTGCGACCGTACTCACGCAGCAACTCGGCCTCGTTCATATTCGCCGCCGCCCTGCCTTGTTCGAGTTGCCGGCTGGTGACGAATGCCTCGCGCACGTAGCCACCGACCACCATGATGGCACCGACCTTCTCCTCCCAGCCCAGTGCCGTATCAGCCAGCGCGGCCAGGCCGGCATCCATCCAGGCCACACTGTTGGGACCACTGGGCGGTCCGGAGATCGGCAACTGCACGAGCCAGGGGCGGGCGCGATGTACCGCGAGCTGAGCCATCGCCCACGAGCGCAACGCCGGACGCCATAAGCCGGAGGAGCTTTCGGGTGGTGTTCCCAGCCCGGCGTCGGCCATCAGCACGAGCAGTTCCTCTTTGGATCCGATATGGCGGTACAGCGACATCGGCGTAACCCCCAGGGCTGCCGCGATCTTCGGCAGTGTCGCTCCCGCCAGGCCGTTGCGGTCGGCCAGCTGGACGGCCGTGCCCACTACCCGGTCGACATCGAGCGCAGCCGGACGGCCCAGCTTGGCGTCCGCGGGCAACCGCCACAGTCGAGCCAGGTGATCGGGGACCTTCCGGTCGGTCATGGTGGACATCCTGTCGTCGACGAATCAGCCTTCCGCAGTTTAGTATGGCGTTTATAGTATAAATGATATACTAACCATTGGCCTGGAAGGACATCGCGTGGATACCCCTACACTCCGCCGCACCGCCGGAATCGCGGCTACCGTCGGCGCCGCCCTCACTCTGGTCGAACTACCGCTCTACTTCGTCTACGAGGGTCCTCCGCCGGACTCGAACATCCTCGTCCGCGGCTATCTGGGCGTCCTCGGGATTCTCGGATTCGTCGTCTTCCTGTCCGCATTCGGCCACCTCATCAAGAGCGCCGACCGCCGATACGAATGGCTCGCCTCTCTGACCAGCACGGCCGGGCTGATGTGGACGACGATCGCCTTCGTCTCGATGGGCCTCGAGATCGGCGCCACGATCCAGGCACCCGATCCGATCGACCCGACCATCACGGTCTCGGGTACCTACGTCCTCTACGGCACCATCAGCAGACTGCTGACCGCGCTGTTCATGGCGACGGCGGCGATCGCGATCCTGCGCACCCACATTCTGCCGGTATGGGCCGGACGTACGGCCGCGGTACTCGCGGTCGTGAATATCGCGTTCACACCGTCGATGTTCTTCGGCAATACGCCGGCGAACTTCTACGCCGCCAACGGCTGGGGCACCACCGCGACCGCATCGGGTCTGATGATTCTGTGGTTGCTCGCGGTGGGAATCGCACTGCTGCGCCGACCGGCTCCGGACACCGGCACCCCGGCCATCGAGGAACAGACGCGAGCCGTGGCCGCACCGTAACCCGGTGCAGCCACGGAATCCCCCGTCGCGCGGATGTCAGACCTTCTTGCCGACCGCGCCGTAGAGCGACACCTGCTTGTCGTGACCTGCGGGGTGCTCGATGCCCTCGTTACGCCAGCGGTGGATGACCCGGACGCCGGGGTCGACCAGTTCCAGCCCGTCGAAGAACTTCTCGACCTCGGCCCGGGTGCGCGGGCGCACGGGGATCCCGCGGTCGATGTAGACCTGCAGCAGACGCGCCATCCCCTCGGGATCGTCGGGACCGTCGTCGAATTCGGTGGTCACATGCGACATCGCCAGGTACGAGCCCGGTGCGAGCGGTTCCATCAGCGTCCGAACCACCTCGTATACGTCGCCGGGTACGAAGTGCAGCAGTGCCATCAGCGACACCGCCACCGGCTGGGACAGATCCAGTGTCTCCAGCAGTTCCGGCGCCGAGAGAATGTCCGCCGGCTTCCCCGCATCGGCCTGGACGTAGGCCGTACGCCCCTCCGGGGAGCTCACCAGCAGCGCCCGCGCATGCGAGAGCACGATCGGATCGTTGTCGACGTAGACGACCCGCGCCTCCGGAGCCAGTTCCTGGGCGACCTGGTGCAGATTCGGTTCGGTCGGAATGCCCGTGCCGATATCGAGGAACTGGCGGACCCCCTGGCCGGCCAGGTAGCGGGTGGCATGGCGCATGAAGTCGCGGTTGGTGCGGGCGGTGACGCGGACTGCCGGGAACTCCTGCAGCGCCTTGTCACCGGCCTGACGATCCGCTTCGTAGTTGTCTCTGCCGCCGAGAAAGTAGTCGTACATCCGGGCCGAGTGCGGCACATCGGTGCGGAGGTCGATCGGACCGGACACGCAGATTCTCCTTGCAGATCGAAGTCGGTGAAGCCTCCCTACGAAGATATGCGGTAACCGGCGAGTACGCACCGAATCCATCGGAAAACCATTGCCACAGACCGGTTCTCCGACCTCCCGCACGGCCGTGCGACGCAGCGCGATCCAGTCGGGGATCAGGCCCGATCGGCGGCAGTCGCCCGCTCTCCCAGTCGATTCGGCGACCAGCCCGGTGGCGCGAAGACATAGCCCAGCCTGGCGCGGACACCGCGCGCACCCCGCACATCGCGAATGATGTTGCCGAACTCGTGATACTGCAACGTGAGCATGTTGTAGGTGCCGACCTGCTTGGTGAGCCCGTAGGTCGGGCGGTGCAACTCGGCCTGGAACGTGCCGAACAGGCGATCCCAGATGATCAGGATTCCGGCGTAGTTCTTGTCCAGATACTCCGGATCGCTCCCGTGGTGCACCCGATGATGCGAGGGAGTGTTGAAGATGTACTCGACCGGCCGCGGCAGCCTGCCGATCGCCTCGGTGTGGGTGAAGAATTGGTAGATCTGATTCAGCATGAACGCCACGTAGATCGTCCACGGCGAGAACCCCAGCAGTGCCAGCGGCGCCCAGAACAGCGCCTCCGACCATGGATTCCACTTCTGGCGCAGCGCGGTACCGAAGTTGAAGTACTCACTCGAATGATGGGCCTGATGCGCCACCCACCCGATCCGCACCCGGTGCGAGAACCGGTGGTTGCAGTACCAGGCGAGGTCGATCGCCACCATCAGCAGCAGCCAGCTCCACCAGGTGTCGGCGGGCAGATGCCAGGGCGCGGCGTAATGCCAGAGGAAGACGAACACCACCAGTGTCAGCACCTTGAACACCAGGGTGAACGCGAGCGAGATCAACCCCATCCCGATGCTGGTACGGGTGTCGCGAGCGAGATACCCCTTGGATTCGCCGTCGCCGCGCAGCGCGAAGATCTCGACGACGATCGACAGCACGAATACGGGAATCGCGTACAACACGGGGGTGTTGATCTGATGCCACACCTGCGACAGCATCGAGCCTCCTCGGAGCCTGATCCACATATTCCGGACCAAGCGGTCTCACTCGATGAGAAGATACCCGCGCGTAGCCGCATCCGGGAATTCGCAGATCTCCGGCAACCGCCCTGATCGGCCGCGCTGCGCCGTAAGCTCGAAACATGAATGCCGAGGTGCCACCGGCTGACCTCGCCGAGGCCGTCGCGGAGTTCGATCTCGCCTACCTCGTCACCGTGAGCGCGGAGACACTCCCGCACGTGGTGACGGTCGCGCCGGTGGCCAGCACCGGCACCCTCCAGGTCGCAGCACCCGGCCGTCACACCCGCCGCAATGTCGCCACCCACCCCGTGGTCACGCTGATATTCGCCGCACCCCGCCCGGCGGACTACTCACTGATCGTCGACGGCCGCGGCGTCCTCACCGACGACCACCTGATCATCACCCCCACCCGAGCGATCCTGCACCGGCCCGCGACACCGGCCCGCATCCCCGCCGCGGACGAGTGCGCCAACGACTGCCGCGAGATGCCATTGTGAGAACCCCGGCCGGTCCTATCGATCCGGCTGCGCCAGGGCTGCCACACACGCGGCGAGATCGGCCCGCAATCGCTGCTCGCGGGCGGCACCGAACCCGCCGAGCATCTGCCGTTCGACCTCGGCCACGGCACGACTGGCGGCCCGCAGTGCCCGCTCACCGTCAGCGGTGAGCCGGCTGGGCAGCGCACGCCCCCGCGTGGTCACCGACGGCCGCTCCAGCAACCCGCGCTCCTGCAATCCACGCAGCACCTGATTCATGGCCTGCCGGCTGACGAATGCGCCACGCGCCAACTCTGCGCTCGACAGCCCTTGTCGCTGACCGAGCAGCTCGAGACAGGCATATTGCGGCACAGTCAATTCCATGGGGCGCAGGACCGCGTCCATCCGCCCGCGTAACGCGGAGGCGGCCTGCTTGAGCGCATACCCCACCGACAGATCGACATCTCCGACGCCCTCTTGACCCATGTCAACATCTTGACATATCGTACCTATGTCAATGTCTTGACATGAAAGGATCCACGCCGATGACCGTCACCGGACCCGACTTCCTCGCCCTGCAGGTGCGCGATCTGAACCGCTCTGCCGACTTCTACCGAACCCACCTCGGCCTGCGTCAAGCTCCGAGCGGCCCGCCCGGCGCAGTCGTCTTCACCACCACCCCGATTCCCTTCGCGGTGCGCGAACCACTCCCCGGTGTCGATCTCGATTCCGCCGCACCGCGCCCCGGCACCGGCGTAGCGCTGTGGTTACACACCGACGACGCCCGCGCACTTCACGACCGGCTCGTTGCGGCGGATGTGCCGATCCTCACCCCGCCGGCACCGACCCCGTTCGGGCTCGCCTTCACCTTCTCCGATCCGGACGGATACGCGGTGACCGTGCACGACAATCCCTGACGCCGAATCATCTCGAGGGTCAGCGGCACCGCAGAGTTCCCCGGCTGCCGGCACCGAGAGAGTCATCAGGGTGAACAGCCTGCCGCTTATTCGGGCCGTGACGCTCGTGGCACCAGTCGTCGAAGGACCGTGCGCTCGAGCACCCGGGCGGCGTGCAGCGGATCGGCACGGTCGGTGGCACGCGAATGACGCGGTGCCGTCACATATTCCGCCACCACGTCGAGACCGGCACCGGCGATGCGGGCCAGGAGTTCCGCGCGCGTACGCAGGCCGAGATGTTCGGCCAGATCCGACAGGATCAGCCACCCTTCGCCGCCCGGCGTGAGATGGTCGGTGAGCCCGGTGAGGAAGCGATTGAGCACGTCGGACGCGGGGTCGTAGATGCCGAGTTCCAGGGTCGAGGTCGGCCGGCCCGGCAGCCAGGGCGGATTGCACACGATCAGGTCGGCGCGGCGGGTGGTATCGGGCCAGAGATCGGCCTGCACGGCTCGGACTCGATCGCCGAGGTCCAACCGGCGCATGTTCTCCTGCGCGCACCGCACGGCACGTGGGTTGATGTCGGTCGCCAGCACTTCCCGGGCACCGCGCCGGGCCAGCACGGCCGCGAGCACCCCGGTGCCGGTGCCGATATCGAAGACGACCGGGTGATCGTTCCCGTCCGGAAAGGGCGTGCGGGCGACGAGGTCGATGTACTCGTCGCGGGTGGGCGCGAAGACGGTGTACTCCGGGTACAGCCGGGCTCCCAGTTCGGCGATGTAGATCCCCTCGCGGTGCCACTCGTACGCGCCGACCACGCCGAGGATCTCGGGCAGCGAGACGAGCGAAACCCCCTGCGCCGGAGTGCCGTACGCATGCTCGCAGGCCGCACGGACGTCGGGTGCCCGGCGGAGGCGGATCGAGTGATCGGATTCCAGTACGATGACGATTTTCCCGAGCAACGCCGCGCGTTCCGACCGAGCCTGCCGATGGGCGTGAAAGAGCGCACCGAGGTCGCCGTCTTCCGGGTCCCGCAGCGCGCGCCGCCGTAGACGGCGGTCGATGGCTCGCGACAGTTGCCGCGCATTGTGGAAATCGCCGCTCCAGAGCAGCGTCGCGCCGGACCGGATCGACCGCAGCGCACCAGGTGCGGATATGCGGTCGTCGACCACCTCGATCCGGGCCGGTGCGGGTGTCGCGTTCGCCGAGCGCCAGAAGGCGTTGCGCCGGGTGCCGTTCTCGGTCCAGCTGACGGTATCCATGTCGTGCTCCCATGAAGGTCGAAGGGGTTTGTTTACCTACGACGCTTCGAAGGGGAGCAGGCCTGCTACCCGACGATCACATAGAAGGCAGCACGGCTCACTCCCGTGCCGAAGCGCGGGAGCAGCGGTCACCGACGACCATGCCCATATTCATGACAGGTCAGCTCCTTCCGATGCGGTACGCGGGCCAATCCTCGCACGACAGTCCGGGGCGGACTCTCTTCGAGGGGTACATCGTCCGCTGCGGAACACTCCCCGAACCGTCACAAAAGGTGCAATCGGTCGGTTGACCAGCATTTATGTCGATCATTGGGGTGTGCCACATAGGGGGATGCCGCTAGTATTCGAACATGCATTCGATGGGCGGGGAGCTTGCAGAGCCGGTTACCAGGCCACTACCGGCCGTGGTCACTGCGCTACTCGAACGCCCCCTCACTCCCCTGTCCGACGACGAGGTCGTGTCGATGCTGCGGGAAGTGGAAACCTGTACGCGGCAGTTGGCCGCCGTGCAGCATCGGCTGCTGATCGAAGCCGAGGAGCGTGCACTGCCCGCACGAGCGGGCCTGAAGACGGTGAAACTATTCTTGATGGAGACGCTGCGCTTGTCGAGCGCCGACGCCGGGAGCCGGGTGAACGCCGCGAAATGGGTCGGAACGTTCCACGACTTCGACGGGGAGCTGCGCGATGCCGAATTGCCTTGCACTGCTGATCTATTGAGCCTCGGCGAGGTATCCGTAGACCATGTGCGCGGTATCGCGAACGTGATGAACCGGGTGCCTCGCGGCGTGCCCGACGCCGATCGCGAAGCGGCCGAACAACTTCTGGCCGAGTTCGCGCGGTCGGGCTCCCCCGACGACATCGGCAAGGTCGGCGACCGGATCCTCGCCCACCTGGATCCCGACGGCCGCCTCACCACCGAACTCGACCGGGCACGCATGCGCGGCGTCGTCATCGGCAAACAGCGCCCCGACGGGATGTCACCACTGCGCGGCGATATCGACCCGGTACTGCGGGCATTGCTGGATCCACTCCTGGCGAAATACACACGGCCCGGCGTCTGCAACCTGGAAGATCCGAACAGCCCCACCGCGGACAGTGACTGGGTTGATCCCGCGGTACTGAAAGAGGCAGCCCGAGTCGACCACCGCAGTCCCGCCCAGCGCAACCACGACGCCCTGACCGCGATCCTGCAATCCGGTCTCGTCGCCGAGCGCCTGGGCCGGCATCGCGGGATGCCGGTCAGCACCGTACTCACCATCAAACTCGACGACCTCGACCGCGAGTCGGGCACCGCGACCACGGCCACCGGCGGTGTCGTACCGCTCCGCGAGGCCCTGAAACTGGCCGAACGGTCCCGCCCCTACCTGGCCGTATTCGACCACAACGGACTCCCGCTACATCTGGGGCGGATGAAACGCCTCGCCTCCCCCGCGCAACGCCTGGCGTTGATCGCTGCCCTGCGCGGCTGCTCTCGCCCCGGCTGCGATGCACCAGCCTCCCGCTGCGCAGTCCATCACGTCCGCGACTACGCCAAGGGCGGCCGCACCGACCTCGACAACCTCGTCCTCGCCTGCGACGCCTGCCACGCCCTGATCCACGACGGCCCCGGCGGCTGGAGCACGGTAACCGAAGACGGCCACGCCGCCTTCCCGGGCCGCACTGCCTGGGTCGCGCCCGAACACATCGATCCCAGTCGAACTCCCAAAGTCAACCACCGCCACCACGCCGACGAACTCCTCGCGGCGGTACTCACGCGGATCCATGCCCGCAACGAGAACGAACGCCGACAACGCCGGCGCGAGCACCATCGACCTCGGGCGCATTCCGTACCGCGGCCAGCCGACACAGGTGTGCCACGAACCCGAGCCTGCAACCAATCGCCGCGAACCAGCGGAAGCGGAAAACTCACCGCCAGTGAGGATGTCGATTCTGGCTGAGATACGCACCCCACTTCACGCCCTGTTCATATATTCTCATCACTGGGAATACCTGCACATGGCCGATTCTCGCGCACATAAGAAGAGAAGTAATTTCAGGTCACATAAATACGCGTCCCGCACACCGAATTCAACGGGGCGAGAGACCTGCCAATATCCGGGAATTACACGCTACTCAAGCCGGCCGGTGAGCCGGTCGTGAAAGCTGCTCTACCCCAGCCTCTCTCACGCTAAACACCGGAGGTCGCGATTGACAATAATCGCCGTAACCCTCAAGGATAATTCCGTGCAAAACAACCAATTCGTGTGGAAATCACTCGTTTCTAAGATTGTGACGGTTGCGGCCTTCGCAGCGGCCGGCATCGGCGTCGCGACCGGCACCGCGTCAGCGGAAAGAGGTGTCGACGATTGCATCGCCTACTCGTACGAGAAGGGCATCATGCACACCACGGTCTATTTCCACAATCGCTGCAATACAACACAGGGGGTCACCGTCTATCCCGACGAGAACGGCTGCGGCAACTGGACAACCCAGCTCGCGCCCGACCAGAAGAGTAAGCACGAGTTCGGCCGATGCGGAGTATCGGCCGTGAGCAACGTGGACGGCTGACCGAACACCAATCGTCACGTCAGCCACCCGGGTCGACCACGCTTACCACATTCGGATTCCGGCCGTCCCAGGGCAGTTCCCGAATGTCGGCTCGGCTGCGCCGCTTCCGTGTGGCTGGTACCGCGACGGCGCCGCCGGCACCACCAAAGGGTTTACCCACCCTTCGTCGGGTGCGTACCCACCACCCCGCTCGTGGGTGTGTCCGGCCTCGAGATCATGAATGTCGGTGAGACCAGCTAACTCCGGCGGAAGGCGCCCCCGCAGATGCGCGATCCCCGGCACGATCAACAATTCGACCTTCGCCGCCGCAACCTGCTCGAGCAGCTCCTCCGGCACGACCAGACTGCAACTCGTGGTCAGCCCAATGTATTCATAGCCGAAACGCGCGCAAATCCGCCGCACCTGAAGATCCAGCCCCACAACGGTTTCGACCAAATCGATGCATACGTAACCCATCGCACACGGCGGCATCTCCTCAACCACGCCGGTCTCCAGCCGACCGGCGACCCCGACCCAGTTCTCCCTCCAACCGACGCCGAACCCCCGCAACAGAGCGCTCGGGTGGAATCCGCTGCGGCCAGTAAGCGATGGCACAGTAGACGACAACAGCGAGGATCAGGCAAGCTGGAAACAAGACGATCACTGAGCACCTCCGAATACGTTGTGGCACTGTCGGCTTGGTAGGCACCCGCCGCCGAGGTCTGCGGCACCCGGCGGCGGGGCTGGTTCGAGCATTCCGCGCGCCCTTCCACGCCGGCCACGTAGTAATTCCGCAGTATTTCCGCAACTCGAATTACCTGGTCAGACGATCGAGTGACTGCTTCGGCGGGGAGGTGTACCTTGCAGGAAACACCGCGCTCGCAGGGGAGTTGGGCCGATGATCGTTCTGGGTTGGACGGGTATCGAGATCAAGGCGTTGCGCACCGCCATGCAACTGTCGATCGAAGAATTCGCTCGAGCAGCTGCGGTGTCGACGCGAAGTGTCGACGCCTGGGAGTCTGCGGGTGCCGCTGCATCCCTGCGTCCTTCGAGCAAACGACAGCTCGATCATGTTCTCGGATCGGCATCCAGCACCGTCGCTGCGAGGTTTGCGGCTCTGCTCGGTGCCTCTGCAGTCGACTGCGGAGACGCCACGCACACGTCCCCAACTCCGGCTAAGCTGGCCAACGACGTCCTGGGGCAGGCGGCCGTACTGGGCGCGGATGAAGCCGATCTGGTTTGGGTTCCGGCCCGAACCGCCGCCGGAGAGGTCCTGCTCGTGTCACTCCCACGTCGAGCGGTTGTCGCCGGGGTCGGGGTGAGTGCGCTGGCGATGGCCACGGGCGCGAAACCTGCTGCAGTGCTGGCGAACAGTCCGGATACCGACCGTCTCGAACACTTTCGGAATCTGCGTTTATCCCTGATCGAGAGCGACAACTTGCACGGGGCGCGCGATGTCATTCCCTTGGTCGAGCAGAGCATCGAGAGAATCGGACAACTGCACACTGCGGGATACGGCGATCCGGCAGGTACGCAGCGGGTCCGGGTGCTGTATTCGGAATTCGCGGCATGGCTACATCAGGATTGTCGTAACTTCCTTCGCGCCCAGTACTGGACCGATCGTGGCCTCACCTGGTCTCATCAGTTGGGCGATCCATTTTCGGTAGCTGTGGTGCTGTCGCGCAAAGCTCAGATTGCCAACGATATGGGCGATGGGCTGGAAGCCAGGGAACTCGCCGAGGCCGCCGCACGCGCGGCACCGCCCGAGACTCGCTTCAGTGCTGTAGCGCATACATTCGCAGGCCACGGCAGTGCTCTAGTTGGCGATAGAGCACGCAGTGAGGCAGCTTTCGACCGCGCTCGCGAGTTGACTGAGCAGCCCGACACGGGGTCCTCCTGGGGATCGTTCCTCGACCAGGCTTATATCGATGCGCACCAGGCGCACAGTCGTACCGAGCTCGGCGACCATCATGGAGCTATCGATCAGTTCGGGCGAGCGATTGCGCACATGCAATCCGGGCAGACTCGCGACCATGGGGTGTACCTGGCTCGCCGCGCGCTGGCGTGCGCTCGCGCAGGCGAAGCCGAAGCCGCCGCACAACTAGCAACGGCCGTGCTCGAGGTGGGAGTGAGTACCGGCTCCGAACGCATATTGCATTGTCTACGCACTGTGCACGCCATGCTCGACCCGCACAGTACGGAAACCGAGATCGTCGAATTTTGCGCCGCAGCGCAGAAGTGGAGCCTTACGTGAGTCGGCCCTACGTCCTCCTCTCCGTCGCCACGAGTATCGACGGCTACCTGGACGACATCACGTCCGAACGCCTGCTGTTGTCGAACGAAGCCGACTTCGACAGAGTCGATCACGAGCGCTCCCGGTCCGACGCGATCCTCGTCGGGGCCGAAACCATTCGGCGCGACAATCCGCGTTTGATCGTGAAAGACCCGCGTCGTCGCGCCGAGAGAGTCGCAGCAGGCAAGACCGTCTCCCCCCGGAAGGTAACTGTCAGCGCGAGCGGAAATCTGGATCCCGCCTCGAAGTTCTGGCACCACGACGTCGACGAGACGCCACTTGTGTACACGACGGCCGCAGGCAAGAAGAATCTGGCCGGCCGCTTCGAAAGCCTGGCCGAGATCGTCTCACTCGGGGATGGAGTAGATTTCGCCTCCCTCGTCGACGACCTGGGAGCGCGGGGTATCAACCACCTGATGGTCGAGGGCGGCGGTCGTATTCACACCGCATTCCTTTCCGCTGGGCTCGCGGATGAGCTGTTGCTCGCGGTCGGCCCGGTCCTCGTAGGTAACGACAATGCACCGCGGTTCCTCCATCCAGCGGCATACCCGGGAGGAACGACCCGTCGACTGCGACTGGACAGCGTCACGCAAATCGACGACATCGCTCTGCTTCGTTACTTGCCCAAAGAGGCCTCCTAAGAGTTCCGGATGGCATCGAAGCAGCGAGCCGGGAAGGCGCCATGCATCACCCCGTCGGCCTGTTGCCATCAGAACACCACCCCTAGCCGATCAAGCGCCGGAACGACCTCCGGGCATGGCTTCAGCAGGCAGCCACGACACCTAGCCGGCTTCAGAATCGTGGAAGCACTTCGCGGGCCCTGCGTTCCGCAGCTTCCCGCAGATATCCCTTGCTGATTAAGAGGCCGACTATCGTCTCGCGAGCTACTGCGCGGAGTTCGGTGTCGAGCGCAAAGTCGTCGAGCGCCTCATAGACGAGGAATGGGTCGAGTCGAAGCAGACGTTTTAGGAAGTCCCGGAGTATGTCGCGGTCGGAGAGTTCGCGAATTTCGATCTCCCTCCACACCCGCAGGATGGACTTGATCAGCTGCGGGCGGCCACCCAATGTCGTTCGCCGCGCGTAGATCTGGTCGAACTCGGATTCCCCCAGAACCGACAGGGCCGCATACGGATCGGGCTCTTCCGGCGAGTAGACGAAGTGCGCTCGCCACCACATTCGGCCGAAGACATGCCGGGTGAGGTCACCGCCGAGAAATCGATCGCGCAAAACTCCCTCGCTGGACGGCGGGTATCGCCAGTACGCGACGTCCGGAAGCAGGATGACGGCGAGGAATGCCCAGACGTCGCCGGATGCGGCCTCGGCGGGAGCGATGTCCATCTGGCTGTGCAGCAGCCTTGCCAACCGTAAATCGAATGCGGTCCTTTGGTCCTTCGCCGGCGGCCCCGGAAATCCCGATTCCTTGGCCAGATCGACAACCATGTCGCGAAGCACCTGCAGCCGGCTCGACTCCAGACGGGTGCCGCCGGTAGCGACGTACACGGCGGATTCGTCGCTCGTCGCCGCGCGGGACTGCAGGTCCAGGATCGACAGTTCGCGGTACTGCTTGGCTAGACTCAAGGCATTCGGACGTAGCAGGCGTGGGTACAGGAAGGTCATATCGCACCTCCGAACAGATTGACAGCAGCCTGTAATTCGGCCTCGAATCGGCTCGGCGAGTTGTCGGCGAGCAGACGGATGTCCTCGATCGAACGGGCCGGAAACAGCCGACCGATCAGTTCCTGAAGGGTGGCGCCGAGGGTATCGTCCTCGTAATCGATTTCGTCACTGAACTCGCTGTCATGCAGCGCGTGGTTCACCATCGCGCGGGCGATATCGGCCTCCAGCGCCTCCATGACGAGGCGATCTTGAATCCGCGAGTTCGTGACTCGCTTGACGGCGTCAGCAACGGCCGTGTTCTTCTCGTTCACCAACAGCAGGATCGTGCCCATGGTCGCGGCTTCCAGGTTCGAGCCGATTTCCAGATACCAGGCAGCATTCGCGGGGTAGGGCGTCGTGGTGAAGTCGACGATCGCGATCGGGAATTGAGTGGCGTCGCCTTGCAACCGGATTGCGTGCCGGTCACTCCACAACACCGATCCCGCACGCCGCGCGGCGATCGGACGGTCAGTGTCCATTCGCCGGTTGGCCAGTACCAACGCCGTATCGAGTTCCACGATTCCGCCGAGGTCTGCCCCTCGAAGCACGGCGGCCAACTCGACCACTCCGGATTCCGGAACGGGCTGCCGCATCGGGCACCCTTTGAGCTTGGATCCGTCCGCGCGCCAGGTGGCCGCCAGGGTGAGTGCGGTGTGCGGAGCCAATCCGGACTCCTCGCGGGCGCGCACGACGTCTACGGTGACTCTTCGCCGCAGATTCAGATCGGTTTGATAATCCCAATGCGGAAATGCCTCGGGCAGCGGAAGTTCCTCGCCGTCGACCGTCAGTATCCAGTCCTCGGCGCCGACGACATTCGACTGCGGAATTTTGTAGGGCAGTGCGCGCGACATCAGATTTCCACCGCCTCTACCTGCAATCGGATATTCGTCATCGTGTCGGCGGCGGGCTTGACAACCGCCTGCCAGGTGTTCGCACCGCCATGGACCACTCGCGTGTCACCGCTGTGCAACTCGCCCGTCGAATCACGCCATCCGATGAGAAGCGGCATGTCAGCTCCGGCGGGCGGATCGAGTTCGAGCCCGGTGTCATTGCTGAGTGCGACTGCCAGATCGGCGGTGATGCGTTGTGGCCCGGTCACCGGCAGTCGGAACTGTTGCACCAGAACGGCCGCACCCTGGAATTCCTCGAGGAATGGATCGCCAACGTATTCGATTCGGGGCCGGCGTCGAGCAGGCTTCTGTTTCGGGGCCCCTGCCCCGACGTCCGCGGAGTAGCCGTTGCCGCCATCAGGTCGAGCGCTGTCGCCGAAGTCGACATCGTGCCCTCTGTCTGCGGCATCGACTACGGGTTGTCTCCCCTTCTTGGGTCGCTTCACCACGCGTCGGGGCGTGCGTGAGCGAGTATCGCCCGGCTTCCCGTAGTCAGTCGCCGAACCGACACCCCATGTTCCACCGATCAGCGGGGAAAGTCGCTCGGCGGCGGCACCCAGCGACACCTGAGCCACCTCGAATTGCCCAGAGTTTCTGGTGCCGAGTATCTTCTCGACGGACTCCTTCAATCGTGTGAAAGTTGTCTTCACATAGGAGCTTTCGGGGTGCTCGAGGGAGTGATAATTCCAACTGTCATGCGTCGGCGGTTCTGCGGCCGCGTAGGCGCTGTCGAGTTCCACGTCCGCCCGGAATACGCCGGCATAGGCCGTGAATTCGGTCGTCGGCTTCGGGCCCGGCCAATACGTCACGACCAATTCGGCAGGTCGCACCAGACAGATGTGATGGAGCAGGCCATCGTCGAAACCCGCGACGTGCGCCGCGTCGCTGGGCTCGAATTTCTGGAACATGAAGCGATGTAGTCCCAGGTAGCCCAGAAGTCTCTTCTTGTACCACCGCAGCTCTTCGCGGGACTCGGGATCGTTCATCCGTCGGTAGGCAGCAACGAACGGCCGCAGTGGCTTGAGCGACTCCGGGTCGGGCACCGGATGCTCGATTCCGTCACAGGTCACGGAGAAACGCATCGGCCGCCGGCCCGAGTAGGTCGGCAACATCTTCGGCCACAGATGCCAGGCAACGGTTTCGGCGAGATACTGCGCGGTGTCGACCGGCTCGCGCTCATCGAGAATCGGATCGACGATCGCAATCGTCGTCCCGGTCTCCGCATCTCCGAAACCTCGGAGCCCGAGTCGGTTGGCCATCACGTCGGCGTCGACACCGATCAGGGGCTCGACCACATTGTCGGAAATCGCACCCCACCAGTGCCGTCCGGTGTATCGGCGCGGACCTGACGACTCCTCGGCCTGGTAACTCTGCCACAGCGAGGCACCCATCAGCCTGGACTCGATTCGCCCCTGATAGCGGCATCGGGTGTACACGAGAATCGTTCCGCATCGCGACAACAGATACAGAATGCCTTTGCCGAAACCGTATGTCCCACCGCCGAGCTTCTGATCGCGTGGTTCACCGATATTGCGCAGGAAAGCGACGAAATCTCGAGTCTCATCGGAGACTTCGTCGGCGCGGGTCGGTCCACCCAGACCCCGGGTTCCGCGATCGGAGATGGACAGCAGCCTAATGGTCGACCTCTGTAGCGAGTCACGCAGCGGCAGATAGTCCTTCCTCGGCGCACGGCGTTGGAAATGCTCACGCCAGGCCGAACTGTGTGCCGCGCTGACCGTCAGCAGATCGATCCGGAAATCGACTGAGGTCTCGTCGTCGCAGCGCGCATCCCAGCTGTTCTGTGCCGACTCTCGAACCAGCACGGTGAGGTTGTCCAACTGAGGTTTGCCCAGCTGATTTCGGATGCCTTCCGCAGCACTCGCCCCTTCGGCCGGGAACGGCTGGGACATCCACGCGGGCTCGTTCACCTCAGCTCCTCGGCTATCGCGGTGAGTTGTGACTTGATGCTGTCGTCGTCCATCGGTTCCGGTGTTTCTCCGGCCAGCGATATCGAATAGTCGATTCCGAAAACTGATTCCGATACCCCGGCAGCAGCGGTATGCGCCGAGGTCAACCTGGGAAACTCGTCATCGACTCGATACCACCGTTCTTCGTTCAGACCGAATCGAATGTGCCGATAGTGATCGTCGTGCGCGACGCGATATCCGATCGCCGCCAGCGCTATGATCACCGCACCCTCGTCATCACACAATCTGAGGACTTCGTCGATGAGTTCTTTCACACCGGTCCCGCCGACCACCGCCGCCTCGAGACGCAACCAGACCAGCGCGAGGGTGCCGCCCAACGGCGGCTCGAGCTGGCTCAGCCCGTGGATTCGGATCTCTCTGCTTTCGGCCGCCATCGAAGTCTTGACTTCTATCGCGTTAAGCTCGGCCGAGAAATCGTGTCGATGTCCTACTGGGCCACGCCAGAGCCGATGAGCACTCGGGTCGAGTTCCAATAACCGCCGCAATACCACCAACTCACCGAACAGCCCGGCAATCTGCTTGGCTCCCAACGGGGTCCCGGGATTCTGGAACAGCGCCTTCCAGTGATCCAACACCCGGTTCAATATCTTCACAGGCTGCGCGGGCGCGGTCTCGACGGCCAGGAGAACATCCGCGCACAGGACCGCGAAGACATCATTGAGATCCGATCGCAGACATCCGAGATCAGCGAATGTCGACCGGACGTGTTCGTCCTCGAGAATTCGGCGCCGAAGTTCGAGCACCGGTCCGTTCAAACCGCGCCGCACACTGTGGTGCGGGTCCACGGGGACGAGCAGATGCCGGTGACCGTCCGAGTCGACAGCAGCCAGCAGCGGACCGGCAGATGTCACAACCGGAAGCGGTGCGGTCTGCAGAGCGTGTCCGGAACTCGGCCGGTCACGTTCGAGTCGATCCCAGTAGTCGTCGAGGATGGTTCGAAGGGCGGGGTCGGTCATCCTTCGTCTGCCTCGAGGATGCTCAGATCTTCTTCCTCGTCTTCGATTCCGGACAGGTCGGCCGACACGTAGGTGGCTTCCCATTCGACGGTGGTGTCGGCATCGTGTGGCGTCGGAAAGACGAGAGCCACGCCGATCGCATGCTCGGGCGCCTCGAGCGGCAGACGGGTCTCCTCACGAGCCGGGCTCGGCGCCGAATCCTGGTCGATCGGGTACAACATCAGCAGCCCGGATTCGGGGAACTGTTTGCGACGCTCTGCTTCGATCTGCTTCTCATTGAGGTTCGATGCCACGTCCACCAGGTCCGCGCCGATATCGCGACGGCTGATCAGGGTCTTGATGTCGGCGACATCAGCGGTCGAGGTCTTCAGGCGCGAACGCACGATCCGACCGACCGATACCCCTGGTGCGAACTCGAACCGACCGGCAGCTTCCTTGCCCGGCGTCCCGATGATGGCGATGTTCCACTGACGCAGGGTGTGTGCCTTGCGGTTTCGCTTGTCGATGTAGTCGATCATCAGACCGCTGTCGCATTCTTTCGAGTTCTCATGGAACTGATACTCGCGCAGGAAGTCGATCACCAACTCGCTCGGCACGTCCCGGATCAGGTACCGCCCCTCGTCGCTGCGCTCCTCGGCCCGCCCACGTGCCACAGCCTCGGTCACGAGTATCCGCGCTGCCTTCTGATTGCGCAGCAGCCAATCGGATTCCCTTCGGAAATACCGGGTTTGGACGCGCCTACCGCCGTAGGAAGAAGCGGCAGTCACGGCGGACTTCATTTTGGCCGGTGCGGTCACCCGCAGCGACGGATGCGTGCGCAACCGCACCGCGAAGGTGCGTGGAGTCTTGTCCTCGGTCAGATAGAGATCGATATCGCGCCGCATCTCGGTCTCGACGGTCGCCAGATGACGGAACGAGTCCTCGAGATCGGTCGTCATCCAGATGCGCGGCAGATCGGCGTAGCCATTGCGGAATCCGAACCATCGCCCCATCTGCAGCAGGGTGTCGTAGGTGGAGGCCGAACGAACGAAGAAGCTGACCGACAGACCTTCCAATGTCAATCCGCGCGACAGCGTGTTGCCGCCGACCGCGATGGCCACCACCGGGCCGCTCTCGTAATCCAATCGGTCGACACTCTCGGAGTTGTCCATGATGACCCGGCACTCCCGGACCACCTTCGGCAACTGCTCCAGAACGGTCTCGAAAGGGACTGTCTGTTCACCGAAGCCGGCGGCCGGGACCCTCGCGGTCTCCTCCTGCCAGAGCGCACGCAACCGCTCCACTCCGACTCCGGCGTCCAGATCGCGAATCATCCGGCCCCGCAGGACCTCGAGCGGTTCCCGGAAACTGTTGTGAACCGATGTCCGCACACTGGTGTGAATCAGCATGGTGCTGTGCGGATTACCGCTCCCGCGGGCACGACGCGCTGCCGTACACATCCAGAAGTAGTGGACGGCATCGCGGAGAGCGTCGGTGATCGTCGGAACGAACCCCTCGGTGTCCGCCTTGCTCTTGGGCCGAACACATTCCACGTCCTCATCGGGGATGATGCGAATCATGTCGTGACCGTCATCGACGTCATTGGGATCCTCGCCGTCGAGCGCATAACGCCCGAACAGCACCTCGGTTCCGAAGTGTCCGTCGGGTTTGGGGAGGTTGACGACGAAGTGTTCGGGATACAGATCCTCGGCAGCCGGATCGATCAGCAGATTGGCGAACGGCGAGGCCGTGTATCCGACATAGGCGGACTTCGGCAGCGTGTTCAAGATTTGCCGGATCAGCGGATTGATCGAACGGGTAGCGACCGTGGCCTGGTCGGCCTCGTCGTCGATGATCAGAGCCGGGCAATCAGCAAGGTACTCCTGCGCGTGGCTGAGCCAGCTCACCAGCTTGTCCAGCACCGTGGCGTTCTTCTTGACCACACACAGCACATGCGTCTTGTTGGACTTGCCGAAGAGGCTCGCGGGATTATCCCTCGGACGGAAGTCGGCGTCGAGATCGGTGATCTGGGACCACTGACTCGGGTTAGGTTCGACGAGTTGTTGTATCAGGCGAGCCTGGGTCTGACGGCGCAGGCCGTTGTGGATTCCGGCCAACACTATGAACAGTTTGTATCCCCGGTCGGCGGCCTTGGCCATGACGGCCGTGAAGTTGGTCGTCTTTCCGGACTGCACATAGCCGACGACCAGGCCGCGGGTGGCGAACGTTCGCTCCCGTGGGTGGCTGAGCAGCGAGACGATGCGGGTGGACGAGGCGTCCAGGCTGTCGATCGCCGGTGTCTGCTGCCAACCGTCACGGCGCAGGATATCGGTGAGTGCGGGCCACAGCCGATCGTCCGGATGCGGACCGGCATACCAGGTCTCATAGTTGTCGATGACGACCGCTTGCGGTTCCTGGAGCTCCTTGATCCGGATCATGTCGGCTTCGTACCGTTCCAGGATTCGTTTGATCACGTCCTCGGATGCCAGCAACTTCAGCTTTTTCACCGCTTCCGCCGGCGTGTACTTGTCCAAGATCGACTTGAACACGTCGTACTGATCCTCGATCAGATCGTCCACCCGACACTCCCTGCCACTCACGCCACACCGCACCCCACAGCACGACCCGCTCGCCCCGGGGAGCCCGGCGCGGTATGTATGTCAGTGCGCTTTCAACGGAAGATAGTACTAACAAAGGATTGCGTTACAGTCTCTCTCACCAACCGGACGCAGCAGTGCCCTCCACTCCTCGAAATCGCCACGTCCCACCAGTTCAAAGCCAATTTTCGAGCAGCTCCCAGCCTCGCGTTCAGAGAGCCCCACTCGGCCCCGACGGGTGACCCGCGCACGATCCCCGCCTACCGAGCCTGCCTCGAAACGGACATCGTCACAGAAACAGCCCACTATCCTGAGTCTCAGTGCGTCCTACACGCGGAAGGGGGTCCCGATGGTAAACGCCGCGCAGCGCCTCAGCTCACTGGAGATTTGTGCCGGTGCCGGTGGGATGGCCCTCGGTCTGGAACAGGCCGGATTCGACCCGGTTACTTTGATCGAAAAGAAGTCGGAGGCCTGCTCTACCCTCCGGGCCAACCGGCCGAAGTGGCACGTCGTCAACCGCGATCTCTTGAAAATCGACCCGCCAAAGGACTTGCCCTTGGTCGACGACCTCGATCTGTTGTCAGCGGGGCTCCCGCGGGTGCGATCGGCCGCGACAGCCTCACGTACCCGCGGTGACAACATAGAACTTGAACTGCTCGAAACCACTGGTCGGTGGATATCGGAGCTGCGGCCACGAGCTGTGGTGTTGGAGAATGTTCCCGATCTCGTCTCCCGCGAGGGGTACGCCGAAAGCCGCTCGTATGTGGAGAAGTACCTGGACGCCGCTGGTTACGAGTTCAATTGGCGCGTAGTGAACGCTTGCAACTTCGGTGTACCGCAACAGCGACAGCTCGGGATTCTCGTCGCTTTCCGGGACGGAGGGCTCAGTCGATTCGACGATGCATTGGCAACCATTGTGCCGTCGCCGAATCTGACGGTCGGCGCGGTCCTCCGCACTTCCATTGCCGCCCGGGGATGGTTACAAGCCGACGAATGGGCGGCTTACGCCAACCGTCTGGCCCCGACGATCGTCGGCGGTTCGTGGGAGCGCGGTGGTGCAGACCTGGGTCCTGCGGGCTCACAACGTGCTTGGGCACGATTGGGCGTCGAAGGGAAGTCGTTGTGGGACACCCCTCCTGCTGTCGACTTCCGGTGGGACCCCGATATCCCGGAGGGGAGGGTGCGTCTCACTGTCGACCAGATTGCCGAACTGCAAGCGTTCCCCAGCCACTGGGAGATCTGCGGCGGCAAAACGGCCCGCTACCGTCAGATCGGTAATGCGACCCCGCCGCCCGCAGCGCAGGCACTGGGACGAGCGGTACGCGCCGGTTTGAATTGCTGAGCTCGGCTATCCACGCTCCGCCGGCTATGCTCCATGGGTGCCGAGCGAGGACCGTACCGTTTCCAAAGAACACGCCGACACCGTCGACCTGTTCGCGGGCCCCGGCGGTCTGGACGTTGCCGCGCGATGGCTGGGCCGCAAGGTGTACGGCCTCGAATGGGATGCCGACGCGTGCAAGACACGGGAGGCCGCGGGGCTGAACTTCGAGCGCCACGACGTACGCGAGCTCGGTCCGGAAGACTTCCCCTCCGCAACGATGTTGATGGGCGGGCCCCCGTGTCAGACCTTCACCGTCGCAGGGCACGGCGCCGGCCGACGAGCCCTCGACACGGTGTTGAAATTCATCATCGCGATGGCAGCGGGCGAATCCGTGCAGGACGAGCTGACACAGCTGGAGGACGAGCGCACCGGCCTTGTTTTGGAACCGCTGCGCTGGGCGTTGCAAGCAGCCGAACTCGGCCGGCCCTACCGAACCATCGTGCTCGAACAGGTACCAGCAGTTCTGCCAGTGTGGGAGGCGATGGGCGTGGTGCTCCATGACAAACTGCGCTACCACGTCCGGACCAAGGTGCTACGCACCGAGCAATACGGGGTGCCCCAGACTCGTCGGCGAGCTGTCCTCATCGCCTCACTCGACGGTGCGCGCCCTATCCCGGCGCCGACCCATCAGATCTACCGCAAGCCCAAGTCGGCGTTACGGCGGAACAACGACGATCACCTGGCGGAGTACAAGACCATGGCCGATGCCCTGCCCGGCCGAAAAGAGCACTTCCACGTCGTCTCGAACTACGGCACCGGAGGTGACCCCAAGGCACGGGGAAAACGAGAGTCGACACAACCGTCCGCCACGATCACCGGCAAAGTCTCCAGGAACAGGGTCGTGACAGACGGACAGGAAGGTCGTTTCCTCGACAAGGAAGCCGGTCGGCTCCAAAGCTTTCCGATGGACTACCCGTGGAGTGGCGGCGCGATAGCGCAACAGATCGGGAACGCGGTTCCACCGATTCTCGGTCTCCATGTCCTCTCTACGGCACTCGGACGCCAGGTCACCCGCGCGCTCGCAGATAAGGTGTTCGAGGAACTGGAGTGGGCGCACGTGCAGAACGAGGAAGTGAACGGTGTGTGCGCAGTCCTGGCCGAACTTCGTGAACATGTAGGAGCCGCTCCGGCGCGTGATCAGGACGACCCAACCAACCCGAACACTGTATGCGCACCGGCACTTCTATTTTGATTCCACGCGATTCGCCACGAATACCAGCGACGCGGACGAATTAGGCTCTTCCTCAGCGGATAGATGGACAAATGCGGTCGTTATGCGTTCAGCACATATTCGGTGCGCAGCTGGACGCCAGGCAGGTAGGTCCGCGGGTGCCGAGCGGCCTACGGCCGCAGCACCACGATCCCCGGCACGGTCTCCAGGTACTCCCCCAACGGCGTATCCACCACCTTGTTGTTCTCCGCCAGTGACGACGCGTTCCGGAAAACCGGGCCGTTCGGCGTCGCGACGATGATTCCGACGTGGGTGACATCCAGCCCAGGTGCATCGGTGTAGGCGCCGACGAAATCTCCGGTGTGTAGGCCGTTCATGACGTTGTCGTTGACTGCTTCGCTGGGGATGTAGGTGACGGCTCGGTCGACTACGGGGATGCCGGGGAGGTAGAGGGTGCCGTCGGGCTTGGCGTTGAGGTGTTTGGGGATGGTGAGGGCGGCGGGTGAGAGGGTGGCGGTGATGTCGGTGGCTACCGGGTTTGCTACCTGGGCCCAGTCGGTGAAGAAGTGTTTGCGGTGGGCGAAGTCGACGTGGTCGGCGGCGTAGCGGGTGTCGATCAGGTTGGCTTCGAACTGGTTTCGGTCGGTGGTTCGGCTCAGGGCTTCGACGTAGTCGAGGAAGGTGAAGCAGTCCACCTGGCGGAAGTCGGCGACCAGTTGTTCGGGCTCGGTGGCGGAGCCGATGAGTGTGTCCGCGGCGTAGGGAGTGCCGAGGAATTGTGCGGACAGGAGGTTCAGGAGGTCCCCGGTGCTTGCTCCGGCTGCCTGGTCGCGCAGGGCTACCAGTTCGTCGATGCGGTGCGAAGTGGTGTCGTCGATGACGGTGTCGGCGCTCGCCTGCGCGGGGAGTAGCAGGGCCGCGGCGAATACGGCGAGCAGGACCGGCAGCAGGCGGGTGGTGGGGCGCACGGTCTCCACCGTAGTGCAGCCGGTCCGCGGCGAAGCGGGAACAGCGACGCGTAGGTCCGGGCTGGTCGAGGGCGCGTAACTTGTCGGTGGCCGCCGATAGGGTCCGCGCATGACATTGAGGATCGAGATGGTGACGATCGATTGCGAAGATCCGCGGCGGCTGGCCGAGTTCTGGGCTCCCGCGCTCGAGCTGGATGTGTTGGCAGATTACGGCGGCGAATTCGTGCTACTCGGCCGGCCCGGCGAGTCACCCAACGTGGGCCTGCAGAAGGTTCCGGAGCCTCGGGTGGGCAAGAATCGCGTGCACTTCGACCTGCACGGGGAGCCGCGGGCTGCTGCCGCCGAACGAATGGTCGGCCTCGGCGCGAAGATCTTGACCGAGCACACCATGCCGGGGCTGGCCTGGATCGTTCTCGCCGATCCGGAGGGCAACGAGTTCTGTATCGGTGAGCACACGGACTGAGGTCGCCCACGTTCGATCGAGAGCCTCGCACCGGTAGTGTGGGCGCGAGCTCGCACGGGGCACACGGCCGAGGCGTCAGTCGGTATACACCCGAAAGTGGTTAGGTGCGGCGTCTTCCGGAACCGCTGCGGCCGGGGTGAAACCTTCCACCAACGCACGCAGGGCGATCAGATGCCGGGCGTGTTGGTCGAGAGCGCGGTCTTCTTCCGACACCGGTACCCACTGCCGGATCGAACGTGCCTTGGCGTCGCGATCGAGTGCCACCACGACGGCCAAGCCGTGAGCTGCCAGCTCCGGCTGGTCGGAGTGGGCGTCGCATGCGGTGACATGGACGCTGATATGCATGCTGCGCGGGCCGGTGTGGATCAGTCTTGCCGTCGCTTCCACTGCGTGCCCGATGACTATCGGACGGTAGAAGCGGATGCCGCCGAAATAAGACGTGATCACCTGCTGTCCGGCCCAATTCGCCCCACATACGTAGGCCGCTTCATCGATCCATTGCATGGTGCGCCCGCCGTGCACCTTGCCGCCCCAGTTGATATCGGAGGGCGCGGCGAGAAAGCGCAGGGTGGCACTGGGAGCCGTGCCGGCGGCGGTGTAGCGCTGCGCGGACATCGCGGCCTCGATATCCTTGCGCACGGCTATCCTCGCCCGAGCTTGGCGATGACGCTGCAATTCCAAGATGGTCGCCGGTTTCCATTGCGGCACCTCGACCCCGCGACGGTGGTCGTCGACGGCGACGAACACCGTCAGGCATTGAGCGCTCTGCACCGGCTTCACCCGTGTCGGATCGGTGGAGTAGACGGTCACGAGAATGTGCATGCTGGTGCGGCCGGTGTGTACCAGGTTGGCGTGCAATTCGACCAGCTCGCCGGCTTCGATCGGGCAGTCCAGATGAATATTGCCGACATATGCAGTCACGCAGTAGTGGCCGCTCCATTGGGCGGCACCCGCGTAGGCGACCTTGTCAATCCATTCGAGCAGTTTGCCGCCGTCGACCGATCCGATGATGCCGACGTCGGAGGGTTTGACCAGAAAGCGATGGACGACTTCGGATCGACCGGTCGCAGTGGGGGCAGGTGCGGCGGATGTCAGCGTTTTCGGCACGGCTGGAGTTCCGTTCGGTGGGAGTGTGGATGTGCGCTGACACCGTTGTCGCCGAGGACGATAGGCGGCTCGTCCGTTACGGGCGAGTAGGCGAATACCCACGAATGGCGAGGTCGACAACCATCCTCCGTTTGCGAGCACATCCGGATATGTCCGGGCGTGGATGGCACGGTCGGTCGTCGATGGGTAGATCACCCACGAAACGCCGGGGCGAGGTAGCTGCGGATCATCAGCTGTTCGGTGTCGCTGTCTCGAGCGGGCCATTGTGCGAAGGACATGACCACCCGCACGATCCACTGTGCCGCGTGCGGGTCGTCATCGGTGAGTCCGGTGAGCTCCGCGGCCAGTCGGCTCAGTAGCGGTGAGGTGTGCAGTCGGCCCGGTGCCGTTGACCGGGGGTTGAACATCTCGGCTCGGAGCGGGTGCGATCGGATCTGTTCCAGTGCCACCGTGACAGCGGTGACGACCCGCTCCGCGCCGGCCAGGCCCTCGACCGCGCGGCGGACCTTCTCGACGACGTCCGAGGCCAAGCGCATCAGCACCGCGTCACGGATCTCGGCTTTGCCGCCCGCGTAGCGGTAGATGGTGGCTCTCGAGCAGTGCACGCGTGCCGCGAGGCTGTCGATGTCGAAGGCGTCCAGACCGCGGGTGACGATGAGTTCCGCGGCCGCGGCATAGATGCGCTCGGCCGCGGCGTCGCGGCGGTTTCGCCCGACCAGCCAATCGTCGCGAGCCATCCGCGCCACCTCCGTGAATCAATATCCGCCCGAGTCTCAAATCTGAGACGTTATGCCCAGTTTGTTTCACCATTCTCGCAGGTGAAGGTCATAGCGATGAGACGGGTACGCAACCGGGCCCACCCGGCGGATCGCAGCTTCTGCGCAGGTCGTTGACGTGATGTGCGCTCTCCGTTCACCGTTGGAATATGACTCCGCTCGATGGCCGGCTCGGTCTCGCACTGTTCGACGACGACAACATCCAGAATCCGCACCCGCTCTACGAGCGCATGCATCGGGCCGGGCCGGTGCATCGGATCGGTGACTCGGACTTCTATGCGGTCAGCGGGTGGGATGCGGTGAACGACGCGATCGCCCGTCGGGACGACTTCTCCTCCAATTTGACCGCCACCATGGTGTATCGGGCCGGAGAGGGCATCGTCCCGTTCCGGATCGGTGAGTTCGGCGGTGCCACCCAAGCGTTGGCGACCGCCGACGAGCCGTTCCATTCGGTACATCGCAAGGCGGTGCTGCCACATCTGACGGCCAAGCGCATCCGGGCCGTCGAACCGTTCATCACCCGGACCGCCGAGCATCTGTGGGATCTGGCTGCCGGTGACGGTGATGTCGAGTGGATGGCGGCGCTGGCCGACCAGCTGCCGATGATGATCGTCGCGCGGATCATCGGTGTGCCCGATGTGGATGTGCAGGAACTGATCCGGTGGGGATACTCCGCTACCCAACTGCTCGAGGGGCTGGTCAGCGACGACCGGCTCGGGGCCGCGGGCGTCGCGGTGACCGAACTGGCCGGCTATATCGACGGGCAGTTCCGGCGCGCCACCGCCGATCCGCGCGAGGATCTGCTGGGTGACCTCGCCGCCGCCTGCGCCGCCGGGAACATCGACGAGACCGCGGCACTGACCATGATGATCACCCTGTTCAGCGCGGGCGGCGAATCCACCGCCGCGCTGATCGGTACCGCGGCGTGGATTCTCGCGACCCGACCCGAGATCCAGCACCGAGTCCGGGAACAGCCCGAACTCCTCGGAACCTTCCTCGAGGAGGTCCTACGCTACGACCCGCCCTTCCGCGGGCATTACCGGCACGTCGTCGGCGATACCCAGCTGGGCGGGGTTCGGTTGCCGGCCGGCTCGCGACTGCTCCTGCTGTGGGGTGCCGCCAACCGGGATCCGGCGTATGTCGAGGATCCCGGCGAATTCCGGCTCGACCGGGCGGCGCCGAAGAACCATCTGGGATTCGGCAGAGGTCCGCATTTCTGTGTCGGCGCCGCCCTGGCCAGACTCGAAGCCCGGATCGTGCTCGGCCTGCTGCTGGAACGCACCACCTTCGTGCGTGCCGTCGATACCGGTCCGTGGCTGCCGAGCCTGCTCGTCAGGCGCCTGAGCCGTCTGCAGCTGCGAACGAGCTAGTGGGCCGCGCGGGCGGCTCGGGCTCGTTCGGCTGACGTCTCGGGTCGGTCCGGTCCCGGCAGGTCCACCCGCACCTGGTGCAGTCGGCCGGTGAACGCGAACCGGCCGACGATCTCCTCGCTCACTGGGCTGCCGCGGTTGAGTCCGATGTCGAGTTGTTCGTTCATACTGAAGATCGCGCGGTTGGTGGCCTCGATCCGGCCGCGCGCTACTTCGACCTCGTTCACCGACAGGATTGCGGTGCCGCCCAAGCCGATTCCGCCGCCGTCGTAGCTGAACTCGATGCTCACGGTGCGAGTGTCGGCGGTCAGTTCGGTGTCGGATCGGAGGAAGGTGCGGCCGCCGCCGCTGAAGTTGTAGCAGAACACCGGTTTCGACTCCACGACGTACAGCGCGAGACCGCCGAAACGCCCACCGACACTGGCCAATACGCCCTGACTGGGTGCAGCGCCGGTGTCGAGCGTGGCGGTGATGACGTAAGAGCGGCTGAAGAACGGCGGCGCCGCCTTCTCCGGCAGACCGTTCATGTGGGGGTACAGCGTGATGGATGTGCGGCCGCGCAGCGGGTGCGGCGGCCGGTCCTTCGGCGCCGCATTCCTGGTGATCGTTCGATCGTCCAGCGGCAGAACCTGGTAGCGCGCCGCTTCGACGAGGAACTTCTGCTGCAGTTCCGCGAGTTTTTCGGGGAATTCCGCCGCCACATCACGCGCTTGGGACCAGTCGGAGTCGGTGTCGTAGAGCTCCCACCGGTCCTCGTCGAATGCCGGCAGGGTGAGGCCGGGAGTGGCCATCAGCCACGGCGCCCGGTGCATGGTGACCGCGGTCCAGCCGTTGTCGTAGATGCCGCGGTTGCCGTAGATCTCGAAATATTGCGTGGTGTGCTGATCCGGGGCGTCGGCGTCGGTGAACGTGTAGTTCATGGCAACCCCCTCCAGCGGCTTCTGGGGGACGCCGTCGACCGTATCGGGTGCCGGGATACCTGCCGCGGCGAGGATGGTGGGCGCGATGTCCACGCAGTGGTGCCACTGGTTGCGCACCCGGCCCGTATCGGTGATGCCCTTCGGCCAGTGCGCGATCAGCCCGTTGCGGGTGCCGCCGTAGTGCGAAGCAGCCTGCTTGGTCCACTGATAGGGGGTGTCGAGCGCCATCGCCCACGAGGCCGGATGGTGTGGATAGCTTGTCGGCGTGCCCAATTCGTCGAACCGTTGCAGCGATTCGGCGGCGGTCTGCGGATATCCGTTGAGGCCGGCGATGTAGTTGAACGAGCCTTCCATACCGCCCTCGGCGGAGGCGCCGTTGTCGCCGAGCATGTACAGCACCAGGGTGTCGTCCAGAGCGCCGAGCTCTTGCAGGCGGTCGACGAGCCGGCCCACCTGGACGTCGGTGTGCTCCAGGAATGCCGCATACAGTTCCATCAGCCGGGCCGATACCTTCTGCTGATCGGCATTCAGTTCGTCCCAATGCGGCAGTCCGGGTGCCCACGGTGCGAGCTCGGTCTCCGGCGGCACGATCCCGAGTCGCTTCTGCTCCGCTAGGGTGATCTCGCGCTGCCGATCCCAGCCGTGATCGAACGCTCCGCGGTATTTGTCCAGGTAGTCGTCCGGCACCTGCAACGGCGCATGACATGCCCCGAACGGCAGATAACAGAACCACGGCTTGTCGGGGTCCATGGTGCTGACCGATTCGATCCATTCGATCGCGTTGTCCACCAGGTCTTCCGACATGTGATAGCCCTCTTCGGGCGAGCGGGGCGGTTCGACGACGGTGAAGTCGCGGTACAGCACCGGCGAGAACTGGTCGGATTCGGCGCCGAGGAAACCGTAGAAACGATCGAAGCCCTCGCGGGTCGGCCACCTGTCGAACGGGCCCGCTTCGCTGATCTCCCAGGTGGGCGTCTGGTGCATCTTGCCGAAGGCGCCGGTGGCGTACCCGTTGCCCTGCAGCACCCGGGCGACCGTCGCGGCGGAGTCGGGGCGGGTGCCGTTGTAACCCGGTGCGGCCGTGGCTTGTTCGGCGATGACGCCGAATCCGACGCTGTGGTGATTACGTCCGGTCAGGGTGGCCGCGCGGGTCGGTGAGCACAGTGCGGTGGTGTGGAATCTGGTGTATCCGACCCCGTCGGCAGCGAGCCGTTCGGCGGTCGGTGTCCGGCACGGGCCACCGTAGGCGGACGAGGCACCGAACCCCACGTCGTCGATCATCACGAGCAGCACGTTGGGGGCGCCTGCGGGCGGACGTACCGGTTGTGGGCGGGCGAACGGCTGGGACTGGTCCCGGTAGTCCACCGCGACGGACACCTGTGGTTGCTGCTGGACGATCGGGATCGAATGACGATTCATGCTGCACTTTCGGATAGTCGAGTCGGACGGTCGGTCAGTGGGCCGGGCTGACGGCGCGCTCGGGTGTCACCGTCTCGTCGAGCCCGCCGGTGGCGGGTTTACGGCCGTGCCGCATCAGCCCGGCGACGACGACACCGACGACGCCGACGGCACCGGCCCACAGGAAGCCCTGAGTCAGGGCGGAATCGGCATAGAGCGCGGCGTGGGTCTGTTGATTCACCGCTGCGACGTGGTGCGACATCACCACACCGGTGAGAGTCACCGACACGGCCGATACGAGCTGCATGCTCACCCCGGCGATCGAGGTGCCGACCCCGCTGTCCGCGGCCGGCAGCGAGTCCTGCACGAGATTCGCGTTGGACGAGTGCAGGAAGCCGACGGCGAAACCTACGAGGGCGCTCAAGATCCCCACCTGCCACTGCACCGTGAGCAGCTGCGAGCCGAGCACCATCGCGCAGAGGAACAGGACGCCCGCACCGAGCAGCACCTGCCGGGCACCGAATCGCTTGGCGAGCCAGCCGCCGAGCGGGCCCGCGAACATGCCGACGATTCCCATCGGGCAGGTCCACAGCGCGTATTCCGTGGCGGAGAGACCCGCGCCGTACGAAATTCCGGGCAGCCCGGCGGGGGTCTCCAGCAGGGTCGGCATGAGCATCGAGTGCGCGTTCATCATGTACGACACACAGGCCACGGCCAGGATCGTCGGCCCGAAGCGGGGACCGAACAGAATCTTCAGGTCGATCAGTGGATGGGGCGCGACGCGTTGCCAGGCTACGAATCCCACCAGCATCACCGCGCCGACCACGACCAGCGCGAGGGTGCTACCCGAACTCCATCCCCAACTCTGTCCCTTGGTGACCGCCAGCAGCAGGATCGCGACACCGGGACCGAGCAGCGCGGTGCCCAGGTAGTCCACGGGCCGGTCGGCCCGCGCCGGGGTTTCGGGAACGACGAGCCAGTAGATCGGCAACAGGATCCCGACGTAGATCGCCATGAACCAGAAGATCCCCGCGAACCCGAAACCGTCGATCAGCCAGCCCGCGATGAAGGGTCCGGCGAGAGCGGACATACCGATACCCGTCGCCACGGTGCCGAGAGCGACCGGAACGAAGTCCCGCGGCATGATTTCGCGTACCAGACTGTAGGACAGCGCGACGATGCCGACGAGCGCGCCCTGCATGGCACGGCCCACGAGCAGCACGGTGAACGAGCCGGCCAGCGCGCAGATCACGCTGCCGGCCACGAAGACGACACCGAGGATCAGGATGATCCGCCGTTTGCCCCAGCGGTCGGAGGCCTTGCCCATCAACGGCACCGATGTCGCTCCGGCCAAGGTCACGATGGAGATCGCCCAGGCGATGTTCAGGGTGTCGTAGGCCTTCGCCATATGCGGCATCGCGGGGTAGACCATCAGGATTTCGAAGGTTGCGATCTCCGAGAACAGGATGATCACCGCGAGTACGGCGAAGAGCCGACGCTTCGGCACAGGTCCGTGGGCCGGATTCAAATCTAGCGCCATCGTGGTCCTTTGTTCGCAGGGTGTGCCGGGGCGGCGAGCCCGCATGGGCGGCACGGAGAAGTAGTGAAGTTCGCGAATCGGCGGGGATGCCCGGCCTCGAAATGGGGACCGTAGTCACATCTGCCGATGATGGCGCTGCGCGGGTCCCACTCAGCGGCACGAGCGTCGCCGGCCATCGATCGGCATCAGAGTAGCGCGAAAGCCGCAGTAAGAGAACGAATTAGAAAATTTAAGTCAGTGTCTTGACGAATAAGACACTGACTTATACTGTCGACGGGTATGACAGGTGTCGACGGCGCCAAGGCCGCGATGATAGAAGCGGCGGAACGATTGTTCGCCGAGCACGGCGTCGACGACGTCTCCATGCGAGACGTCGCCGCGGCCGCCGGGCAACGCAACAACTCGGCGGTGCAATACCACTTCAACGGCCGAGACGGTCTGCTGCGTGAAGTGTTCCGCAACCGGATGACCGATATCAACCAGGCCCGGCACCTCTACCTGGCGGAGATCGACCGCGACGGGCGCGGCGACGATGTTCGTGCGCTGGTCGAAGCCGGACTCCTGCCGCTCACCAGGTTCCTCGGATCGGCGCCGGAGGGCAGCCACTACGCACGCTTCATCGCTCGCGTCGCACCCACCGTCGAATTCTTCGGCGCGGATTTCGACGAGACCGCAGACGCCAACCTCGAGGTGGTGAAGCGCCTGGTTCGCGCGCTCGACCATCTCCCCCGGCGCACCGCGCGCGAACGGGTGGAACTGATGTTCAACATGGTCGTCTCGGCCCTCGCCGTCTTCGAGCAGCGACGCGCGGAAGGCCGCCCGGCCACGAAGACGACCTTCGACGACACCGTCGACCACCTGATCGACATGGCTGTGGGCTCGTTGTCCGCCGCCGACAGCAGACGGGCCGGCCGCCGGCGACGAGCCTCCGCCGGCACCCGTTGATTCACTACCCGAAGGGTGCACCATGACTACACTCACCTCGTCGCGCACTGTCGAAATCGGTGACCACAGCATCGAATTCGGCCCGCGCGGCCTGCGCCGCAATCCCGAGACGTTCCAGCCGCCGGAATATCGCCTGATCGATCTGCACCCGGTCACGCCGTTCATCGGCGCCGAGGTGCGTGGCGTCGACCTGCGCGAGCCGAGCGACGACGTGATCGCGGAATTGAAATCCGCACTGCTCGAATGGAAGGTGCTGTTCTTCCGCGATCAGGACATCACCGGAACTCAGCACCGCGACTTCGCGCAGCACTGGGGCGAGCTCGAGGTGCACCCACTCCTGCCGCAGGGCGAGGTTCCTTCGGTGGTCCGCTTCGAACGCGGCGAGGACAGTCCCGGAACCGAGAACATCTGGCATGTCGATGTGACCTGGCAGCAGCGCCCACCACTCGGATCGATCCTTCGCTCGATCGACGTGCCGCCCGCCGGTGGCGACACCCTGTGGGCGGATATGGGCAATGCCTACGATTGCCTGTCCGACGAGGTGAAGGCCCGGATCGACGGCCTCGACGCGGTGCACGACTTCATGCCTTCCTTCGGTCGCTCGATGGCGCCCGAACAGCAGGAACGAATGCAGCAGCAGTATCCGCCGGTGCGGCATCCGATCGTGCGCACTCACCCCGAAACCGGACGCAAGACCCTGTTCGTGAACAGTCTGTTCACCACCCACATCCCCGACCTCGAGCCGGCTGAGGGCAACCGCCTGCTTCAGCACCTGTTCGACCAGGCCAAGGTTCCCGATTTTCAATGCCGCTTCCGCTGGCAGCCGAATTCCATTGCGTTCTGGGACAATCGGGCAACCCAGCACTATGCCGCCAGCGATTATTTCCCGCACCGTCGGGTCATGGAGCGCGTGGCCATTCTCGGCGATGTGCCCCGCTGAGCTCACCACCACCCGCACGCAGGGCGCCGGCCCGGCCACGCGGCGACGATGGCGTCCCCGCGCGTTACGCGACGGCGACGATCCGGATCCCCGGTTCACTCTTGCGAACGAACGCACCTTCCTCGCCTGGCTGCGAACTGCGATGGGTTTGGTGGCCGGCGCCGTCGGATTCGAGGCCATCGGTGACGAAATCGTCGGCGCCGCAGCACAACTGGTACTCGTCACGGGCATGCTCGCCGGTGCGGCGGTGGTCGCGGGATTCGCATTCCTGCGATGGCTCGGTGTCGAGCGCGCGATGCGCACCGGGGCGAGCCTGCCGGTTCCCGCCCTGGGCGCGCTGCTGGCAGCACTGGTCGGTGCCGTCGCGCTCGGCATGCTGGTACTGCTGACGGTCGGATGAGTACCGAGGCGCGTGCCGACCCCGGTCTGCAGCCGGAACGCACGACGCTGGCGCGGGTGCGGACCGCGGCGTCCTTCGCAGCACTCGGGGCACTGTGCGTGCGGTTCCTGCCCGCGGCCGTGGGGATCGCGATGCTGGGCGGCGCGACCGTACTGCTCGCCTGCACACTGCGCCGCCATCGACGGGTGTGCGCGGAGTTCGAGCAGGGGTACGTGCGCCCGGACTGGTGGTGGAATGTGTTCCTGGTGCTGGCGGTGTTCTTCGCGACGGGAGCAGCGGCGCTGCACGTAGTGGGCGAGGCACTGTGAGGGGGCTGCGGATACGGTGCGGTGCTCGAACCTAGGGATGCGCACGGGTATCGCGCCGGATGCTCCGGGCCCATTCGAATCCGAGATTCGGTGCCACGGCCGACAAGCTCGACCGCTCACCGAAACCGCCGCCGTGTGCTCCGCCGCGGGCACTGGTAGAACCGACCGTGACCGTTGTCGACTGTTCGACCGGCCACGTACCCCCACGACAGGAAGGCCGCCACCAGTGGATCGCAGCTCATTTCAGAAACTGTTCGACCTGAGCGGGCGCACCGCGATCGTCACAGGAGGCACCCGGGGTATCGGGCTCGCGCTGGCCGAAGGGCTGGCCTGCGCCGGAGCGAATGTCGTTGTGGCGAGCCGGAAACCGGAGGCGTGCGACAAGGCCGCCGAACGGATGCGGGAACTGGGCGCCGAGGCGCTCGGGGTACCGACGCATCTGGGTGAGGTCGATGCGTTGCAGGCGCTGGTGGCCACGACCGTCGAGACCTTCGGCGGGGTCGATATCGTGATCAACAACGCCGCGAATGCGCTCACTCAGCCGCTGGAAAGCATGCAGCCGGCCGCGGTGGACAAATCCTTCGCGGTGAACGTGCAGGGCCCGGTATTTCTCGTGCAGGCCGCGCTCCCCTATCTGAAGCAGAGCGAGCATGCCGCGGTGCTGAACTTCGGTTCGATCGGTGCGTTCGGATTCTCGGGCGGCCTCGCGATGTATTCGGCGGGTAAGGCGGCGCTGTTGTCGTTCACTCGCTCGATGGCCGCCGAATTCGCCGCTGACGGCATCCGGGTCAATGCCGTCACCCCCGGCGCATTCGACACCGATATGGTCCGCAACAATCCGACCGAGGTCGTCGAGGCAATGGCCGCCGCACCACTGCTGCGCCGGCTCGGCACCCCGGACGAGCTGGTCGGCACCATGCTGCTGTTGTGCTCGGACGCAGGCAGTTTCATCACCGGCCAGACCTTCGTGGTCGACGGCGGAACCATGCCGCGCTGACGCAGCACACGGCACGAGGGCCCGCTCGCACCTGGCGAACGGGCCCTCGACAGTCCGAAAGACCGTGAAGCTTACGCGGTTTCGGTGATCGGCCGGTCGACCCAGCTCATCAGGTCGCGCAGCTTCTTGCCGGTGACCTCGATCGGGTGCTCGGCGTTCTGCTTACGCAGCCCCTCGAGCTCCTTGTTGCCGCCCTCGACGTTGGCGACCAGACGCTTGACGAAGGTGCCGTCCTGGATGTCCTTCAGGATCGCTTCCATGCGCTTCTTGGTGTCGGCGTCGATGACCCGCGGGCCCGACAGGTAGCCACCGAACTCGGCGGTGTCGGAGACCGAGTAGTTCATCCGGGCGATGCCACCCTCGTACATGAGGTCGACGATCAGCTTCAGCTCGTGCAGCACCTCGAAGTAGGCCATCTCCGGCGCGTAACCGGCCTCGACCATGACCTCGAAACCGGTCTTGACCAGTTCCTCGGTACCACCGCAGAGGACGGCCTGCTCACCGAACAGGTCGGTTTCGGTCTCTTCCTTGAAGGTGGTCTTGATGACGCCGGCGCGGGTGCCGCCGATGCCCTTGGCGTAGGACAGAGCCAGGGCCTGGCCCTCACCCTTCGGGTCCTGGTCGACGGCGATCAGGGCCGGGACGCCCTTGCCGTCGACGAACTGGCGGCGCACCAGGTGGCCGGGCCCCTTGGGCGCGACCATGCCGACCGTCACGTTGGCCGGGGCCTTGATCAGGTCGAAGTGGATGTTGAGACCGTGGCCGAAGAACAGCGCGTTGCCGTCGGTCAGGTTCGGCTCGATATCGGTGGTGAAGATCGACGCCTGCGCGGTGTCGGGGGCGAGCAGCATGATGACGTCGGCCCACTCCGAAACCTCGGCGGGGGTGCCGACGGTCAGGCCGGCCTCTTCGGCCTTGGCCCGCGACTTGGAGCCCTCCTTGAGGCCGATGCGCACCTCGACGCCGGAGTCGCGCAGGCTCAGCGAGTGCGCGTGCCCCTGGGAGCCGTAGCCGATCACAGCGACCTTGCGGCCCTGGATGATCGACAGATCGGCATCGTCGTCGTAGAACATCTCGACTGCCACTGGTTTGGTATCCCTTCCGGATCATCCCCGCTCGTACGGGGAATCTAAATGCGATTTTGTTCGATATGGTCGAGCCCCGCGCTACCGGGAGGCCCGACGCCGACTGTCGATCCCGACTGATCTAGCGGGTCGCCGTGATCGACTTGGGGCCGCGGCCGACGGCCACGACTCCGGACTGCACGATCTCACGGATTCCGTACGGTTCCAGCATCCGCAGCAGCGCTTCGAGTTTCGACCGGGTGCCGGTCGCCTCGATGGTCAACGCGTCCGGTGACACGTCGATGACCTTAGCCCGGAACAGGTTGGCCGATTCGATCACCTGGGTGCGCACACTGGCGTCGGCGCGCACCTTCACCAGGATCAGTTCGCGGGCCACCGACGCGTCGGCGTCCTGCTCCACGATCTTGATGACGTTCACCAGCTTGTTGAGTTGCTTGGTGACTTGCTCGAGCGGCAGGTCCTCGACGGTGACGACGATGGTCATCCGCGAGATGTCCTTCACCTCGGTGCCGCCGACCGCAAGCGATTCGATATTGAATCCACGCCGGGAGAACAGGCTCGCCACCCGGGCCAGCACGCCGGGCTTGTCCTCCACCAGCACGCTGAGGGTATGGGTGGTGCTCACAAGTTACTTCCCTTCTCATTCCCCTCGCGGGCCATCGCCTCGTGGATGACGGCCGGCTCCGCGACCTGCTCGTCGTCGTCGAACAGCGGGCGGATACCGCGCGCAGCCATGATCTCGTCGTTGGAGGTTCCGGAAGGGACCATCGGCCACACCTGCGCGTCCTTGCCGACGATGAAGTCGATCACCACGGGGCGGTCGTTGATCGACTGCGCCTCGCGGATCGCGGCCTCGACGTCTTCTTCCTTCTCCACCCGAATGCCGTGGCAGCCCAGCGCCTCGGCGAGCTTCACGAAGTCGGGGATGCGCAGGGTGTGGGTGCCCAGATCGGTGTTGGAGTAGCGCTGCTCGTAGAACAGGGTCTGCCACTGCCGGACCATGCCGAGGTTGCCGTTGTTGATCAGCGCGACCTTGATCGGCACAGCCTCGACGGCGCAGGTGGCCAATTCCTGATTGGTCATCTGGAAGCAGCCGTCACCGTCGACCGCCCACACCTCTTTGTCCGGCGCGCCCATCTTGGCGCCCATCGCGGCGGGCACCGAGTAGCCCATAGTGCCCAGGCCACCGGAGTTCAGCCAGGTGCGCGGCTTCTCGTACTTCACGAACTGCGCGGCCCACATCTGGTGCTGACCGACACCGGCAACGTAGATCGCGTCGGGTCCGGCGAGCCGGCCCAGCGTTTCGATGACGTACTCCGGCGACAGCGAACCGTCGGAGGTGGGGCCGTAGCCGAGCGGGAACTGCTCGCGGATGCCGCCGAGGTAGGTCCACCACGCCGACAGCTCCAGCAGCGGCGCCTCGGCACCGGTGAAGATCGGATCGGACTTGAGGGTTTCGATCAGTTCGGTGATGACCTCGCGGCAGTCGCCCACGATCGGGACGTCGGCGTGCCGGTTCTTACCGATCTCGGCCGGGTCGATATCGGCGTGGATGACCTTCGCATTCGGGGCGAAGGAATCCAGCTGGCCGGTGACGCGGTCGTCGAAACGCGCGCCGAGGGTGATGAGCAGATCCGACTTCTGCAGGGCGGCGACCGCACCGACGGTGCCGTGCATACCGGGCATCCCCATGTTGAGGGTGTGGCTGTCGGGGAAGGCGCCACGCGCCATCAGCGTGGTGACCACCGGAATGCCGGTCAGCTCGGCCAGCTCCAGCAACTCCGGCGAAGCCTCGGCCTTGATCACACCGCCACCGACGTACAGCACCGGCGTCTTGGCCTCGGCGATCAGCCGCGCGGCCTCCCGCACCTGCTTACCGTGCGGTTTGGTGACCGGACGATAGCCGGGCAGCCGCATCTCCGGCGGCCAGCTGAAGGTGGTCTGGGCCTGCAGCACATCCTTGGGGATGTCGACCAGCACCGCACCCGGACGACCCGAGGACGCCAGGTGGAAGGCTTCGGCGATGATGCGCGGGATGTCGATCGCATCGTTGACCAGGAAGTTGTGCTTGGTGCACGCCATCGTGATGCCGGAGATGTCGGCTTCCTGGAAGGCGTCGGTCCCGATCAGGCCGCGCGCGACCTGGCCGGTGATCGCGACCAGCGGCACCGAATCCATCTGCGCATCGGCGATCGGCGTGACCAGGTTCGTCGCGCCGGGGCCGGATGTGGCCATACACACACCGACCTTGCCGGTGGCCTGCGCGTAACCGGTCGCCGCATGACCGGCGCCCTGCTCGTGCCGGACCAGGACGTGACGGACTCGGGTGGAATCGAAGAGCGGGTCGTAGACGGGGAGGACCGCACCGCCGGGAATGCCGAATACGGTGTCGGCACCGAGCTCCTCGAGGGAACGGACGACCGACTGTGCGCCGGTCACCTTCTCGGGCGGGACCTGGCGGCGATTTCCGGCCACCGCGGATGCCGCGGGAGCCGGCGATGTAGCCGAGGGCGCTGGCCTGCGAGCCGAGGGCCCTGGCCGTGCTGTTGGTGCGCTCACCGTCTTTTTCCTCACTGCTTGTCGTTCACCCGGCCCTGGCGCCGGCGCGAACACTGTCTGAACACAACTTGTCCGAACACAAAAAAGCCCCCGTCAGCCAGTGGCTGAGCGAGGGTGGCGCGTCGCAGTTGCGAGCTGACGTATCGACCTCGAGTCGTCAGGCTCAGCGCTGGACGCGCCGGCCGATTACGAGAAGCTCGTTTCGATTCACGCACTCGACGGTATGCGCGCGTGAGTCGATGAGTCAAGTTACTTGACCAGTCGGTGTCTCATTATGTGAGACGGGGCGGTTCGAGTGTCGCTTCACCATGATGCGAGGATGGGGGTGTGTCATCGCCGCAGCAGTCCGTGCCACCAGCTCAATCGTCCCACACCACGGAGTCGGGAACCGATACGGGGCGTGTGATCAGTATCCCTCGACTCGGGCACCTGGCCGTCTTTCTGCTGCTGTTCTGCGTAGCGTTCCCGTTCTTCGGATGGCCACAGGTGCTCTGGTTCCTGTTCGCGATCCCGATCGCCGCCGCCTGGTGGGTGGAGCGCACCCGCACCACGGTATCCGCCGCGGGACTGGACCTGCGTACAGCGTTCGGCTCCCGGCACGTCGACTGGTCGCAGGTGCGGGGACTGCGCATCCCCAAGCGCGGTTTCGTGCGCGTACACCTCACCGACGACTCCGAGACGGCACTGCCCGCAGTGGGCTACGACCGGCTGAAGGACCTGGTCGCGGCCTCGGGCGGACGCATCCCGGACCCGTTCGCGAAGGCCGAGGCACGGGAGGAGCCGGAGCAGGCACCGGCAGGGCATACACAGGCAGCGCAGGATTCGACGGGGCCGGGCGAACAGAGCGTGGCAGACACCACCGAGACGAACAACACAGACACAGAGACCAGCAACACAGCGGCCAGCGGCACCAACACCACCACCGGAGAGGGCGACACCAGCTCCGCGAGTACCGGCTCGACCGAGCCCGAAGGCACGCGCTGACGTCTCACCTCTGTATCCGCCCACCTGGCGGACCGTTCAGCCGCGGAGCACGGACCGGCGCAGCGCGGCGCTGCTTCGTTCGGCGACCACGAGGTCGGCCCAGCGGAGGACCGGAGTAACGTCGAGGTGCCGAACAGACGCTCTGCTTTCGGCGGAGGCTCTGCGCCGACCACCATCGGCGAGACGCTCGACACGGCGGCCGATCAGCCCTCGGTCCCGACACCGGAGACCACCGGACGAGCACCGCACCGATGAGCAGAGCCGCCGCGACACAGCAGAGCAGCTCCCGCGAGCCGACCCACCGAGGATCAATTTCATGCCACCGCTTCGCTCACGCACGACCACCGCCGGACGTAATGCCGCAGGCGCACGCGCACTCTGGCGGGCCACCGGCCTCACCGACTCCGATTTCGGGAAGCCGATCGTCGCGATCGCGAACTCCTACACACAGTTCGTGCCCGGCCATGTCCACCTCAAGGACGTCGGCGAGATCGTGGCCGATGCGGTCCGCGCCGCCGGCGGTGTACCGCGCGAATTCCACACCATCGCTGTCGACGACGGTATCGCCATGGGCCACGGCGGCATGCTGTACTCGCTGCCCAGCCGCGAGATCATCGCCGACTCGGTGGAGTACATGGCCAACGCCCACACCGCTGACGCGCTGGTGTGTATCTCCAACTGCGACAAGATCACCCCCGGCATGCTCAATGCCGCCATGCGGCTCAACATCCCGGCGGTGTTCGTCTCCGGCGGACCGATGGAGGCCGGTAAGGCCGTGGTCGTCGATGGTGTCGCCCAGGCACCGACCGACCTGATCACCGCCATCTCCGCCAGCGCCTCCGGCCAGGTCAGCGACGAGGGCCTCAGCGAGGTCGAGCGCAGCGCGTGCCCCACCTGCGGCTCCTGCTCCGGGATGTTCACCGCCAACTCGATGAACTGCCTCACCGAGGCATTGGGACTGGCACTGCCGGGCAACGGTTCCACCCTGGCCACCCATGCCGCCCGCCGCGCGCTGTTCGAGCGGGCCGGCAGCACCATCGTCGACATCGCAACCCGCTGGTACCGCGACGACGACGAGTCGGTGCTGCCGCGGAACGTCGCGAACGCCAAGGCCTTCCGTAATGCGATGGCCCTCGATGTCGCGATGGGTGGCTCCACCAACACCGTGCTGCACACCCTCGCCGCCGCCCAGGAAGGTGAGATCGATTTCGATCTCGACACCATCGACGAGATCTCGCGCCGAGTGCCGTGCCTGTCGAAGGTGGCCCCCAACTCCGACTACCACATGGAAGACGTGCACCGTGCGGGCGGCATTCCCGCCATCCTCGGCGAGCTGCGCCGTGGTGGGCTGCTGGAAACCGAGGTCAGCACCGTGCACACCGCCACCCTCGACGAGTGGCTCGACACCTGGGACATCCGTTCCGGCAAGGCATCCGAACAAGCTCTCGAGCTGTTCCATGCCGCACCGGGCGGGGTGCGCACCACCGAGCCCTTCTCGACCGACAATCGCTGGTCGTCGCTGGATACCGATGCCGACGGCGGATGCATCCGCGATATCGCGCACGCGTACACCGTCGAGGGCGGGCTGTGCGTGCTGCGCGGCAATGTCGCCCTCGACGGCGCCATCCTCAAGACCGCCGGAATCGACGAGGACCTGTTCACCTTCGAGGGCCCGGCCGTCGTGCTGGAATCCCAGGAAGATGCCGTGTCGGCGATCCTCGGCAAGAAGATCCAGCCGGGCGACGTGGTCGTCATCCGCTACGAGGGCCCCGCGGGCGGCCCGGGCATGCAGGAGATGCTGCACCCCACCTCGTTCCTGAAGGGCCTCGGCCTGGGCAAGGTGTGCGCGCTGATCACCGACGGCCGCTTCTCCGGCGGCACCTCGGGGCTGTCGATCGGCCACATCTCCCCCGAGGCTGCCAGCGGCGGCGCCATCGGACTCGTCGAGGACGGGGACCGCATCCGCATCGATGTGCACACCCGCGCACTGGAACTGCTGGTCGACGACGAGGTGCTGGCCGAGCGCCGCGCCAAGATGGACGCCCGGGAACGGCCGTGGCAGCCGGTGAACCGCGACCGCCCGGTCACCACCGCACTGCGCGCGTACGCGGCGCTGGCGACGTCGGCAGACAAGGGCGCAGTCCGCCAAGTGCCGGACCGCCACTCCGCGAATTAAGCGTGCTGTACCGCCTCTCCGCGAATCAAGCGTGCCGTGGAGTGCGAGGAGACTCGGGTGTCGGTCTTACGTTCAGTGGTCGGCTGAGTTCTGGGGGTACCCGGTGAGTTACCCATGTGCGTGCGAAATCAGTTGTCACGTGGCGTAGCGAATCAACTGCTCGGGGCAGCCGCTGAAGGGCGCGATACTCGGCGGCTTCGGATACATGCAGTGCATCACTCGGGTGCGGCAGGGCCGTCCCTCTCGGTGGGGGACGACCCTTCTCGGTGGGGCCGCCGAAGTCAGCGCACAGAATTACAGCCGCACCTCTAGCTGCGCAAATGCTTGCTCAGGTCGCCGGTGAGGTCCATCTCCACGCGGCGGCGGGCGAAGGACCACGTGCCGTCTTTGCGGCGGAACTCGTCGTAGTACCGGCCGCTGACGATCGGCTGGAGTGGCTGGTCGGGCGCGGCCTGCAGGACCGTGAAGTACGAGCGGCTGGTGGCCGTGTCGGCTTCCTCGTCCACCTGGATCGACAGGTTGGTCACCAGGTGCTTGGTGCGGGGTGTGCCGTCGTCGTAGCGGATCACGGTGTCGGTCATCGTCTTCTCGACGGCCTCGCTGCCGGCCCGACCACCCTGGCTACCGCCGAACACTCCGTCGGCGAACAGCGCGCCGACGCCGGCGAAATCACCTTGATCGACACACAGTGCGTAATCGGCGATCAGGCTTTCGATCGCTCGGTAACTCGGGGGCTCGGCGATATTCGACATGCCGGGACTCTAGAACTTCCGGGGGTACGGCGTTCTAGAAAATCCCGATGAACGGGTTGCCGCCGTGCAGGAAGATCCAGCCGACGGCCGCCGCGGCCAATGCCAGGACGAAGGCGACGAGCGATCCCCACGAGGGACGCACCGCCCAGCCGCGGTTGCGGTCGAACGACAGCCGGCCGGGGCCGGTGAAGATGAGCGCGGCAGCCAGGCCACCGAGGATCGACTCCAATTCCACCGTCTTGTACTGGAAATCGGGTGCCATCCCCTGCTTCCACAACCACGCGTCGATGATCGAGGCCAGGACCGCACCGGCCGCCAGCGGTGTCGCCAGACCGAGAATGATCAGTGCGCCGCCGCCCACCTCGGACACGGTGAGCATCGCGGTGGACAGCTCGATATGTTTCCAGCCGCCTTGCTCCAGCATGGCGCGGGTGCCGTCCAGTCCCGGTCCGTGGAACCAGCCCGCCAGCTTCTGCAGGCCGTGGTAGAGGAACGTCAGGCCGATGACCAGGCGCAGGATGAGCAGGCCCAGATCCGTTGTTCCGCGACGGTATTCCCGCGTGCGGCGCAGCCGTTCGGTATCACCGGCCACCGGGGCGGGCGGAATGCTGGCGAAGGCGTAGGTGGGCTCGTCGTCAGCGGAGCCGGAGGTGAGCTTCGGCCCCTCGTGCTTACCCGGCTCCGACGACGACGGAACCTCCGGATCGAGCCCCAGGTCGTCCTCGGTGCGCGGAACGTCCTTACCCGCGGCCGGTTTCACCGACGGGAATTCGCCGGTCGGGTTGTCGTACGGGCTGTGTGCCGCCGGTCCGGTGGGGCCGCCGGTCGAGCCGGACGGTTCGTTCGATTCCGGTGGCTGGTTCGGCTTGTCGTTCACGGGCTCAGAGTATGACGTGTGGCGGCGCCGTGGGGGGTGTTGCACGGCGTGTCAGCTGCGGGCGCCGACCCCTACGAGCGTTCGCGGCGGTATTTCCGTAACGTTTGGGCAATGAGTGTGGTTGTCGTCGGCCGTGTCGCGTCGATCCTCGCCGTCACCGTCGGCCTGGTCGCCGGGTGTGCCGGCTTCGACGATTCCGCGTCCGGCCCGTTCTCCCCCGCACCGACCGTCGAGCCCGAGGGCCGCGGCCCCACCGACGAGCCGACCCCGCCACCGACCGGCCAGCGGCCGACCGGTCCGTGCATCGACCCCGACCCCGCGGTCGTGGTGTCGTGCCTGGACACCACCGGCGGGCTGACGGTGCTCCCCGGAGGTCAGCAGGCGCTGGTCACCGAACGCACCACCGGGCGCATCCTGAAAGTCACCGCCGTCGATCCCAGTCAGGCACCGCCGGAGCCGCAGGAGGTCGCCCGGGTGGATGTGGATGCCGCCGGTGACGGTGGGCTCACCGATGTGGCGCTGTCCCCGAGCTACGGCGAGGACGGGCTGATCTACGCCTACGTCACCACCGCCTCCGACAATCGCGTGGTGCGGATCGGATCGGGCGGTGACCCGAAGCCCATCCTGACCGGAATCCCGAAGGGCGCTACCGGCAATCACGGTGCCATCGACTTCGTCACTCCGACCACCATGGCGGTGCTGACCGGCAATGCGGGCGATCCGGGTGCGGCAGGCGATCCCGGTTCGCTGTCCGGCAAGCTGCTCGAGATCGACAATCCGGCGCCGGGCCACGCCGACCCGAAGGTGATGGCCTCCGGGGTCGGTTCCGCCGGTGACATCTGCCCCGACCACCAGGACACTGTCTGGTTCACCGACCGCACCGCCACCGAGGACCGGCTGCAGCGTCTGGCCGCCGACGGCACCGTCACCACCGGATGGACCTGGCCCGATAAACCGGGCGCCGGCGGATGCGCTGCCGCGGTCGACGGCGTGGCGGTCGCGATGTCGGGTGCCAAGGCCCTGGCCTTCGCCGACGCCGACCCGAAGACACACGCGATCACCACCACGCCGACGATGGTGGCGCAGAACAAGTACGGCTCCCTGGGCGGGGCGACCATGGGCGGCGACGGCAACGTATGGGTCGGGACCGTCAACAAGCCCGAGGCGCCCGGTCCCTTCGACGACCGAGTCGTGCGTATCCCACCGCCGCAGGGCGGCGCCGGGGGCGGACCGGACTAGCGCGCGGCCCCAGCACGTGGGCCGCCGGAACAGCGGCCCGCGCTGCGCTCCGGCGGCCGGGTTCGACGCGCATGCGTGTCCCGGCCGGGTTCTGGTTCAGCGTGTGCTGTTCGGGCGGGTTTCGCCCGAACAGCACAACAGCTCTGCTCAGGCAGCTCCGCAGGCGGCCAGCACCAGTTCGCGCACGCGGGCGGCGTCGGCTTGACCGCGGGTCGCCTTCATCACGTCGCCGACGATCTTGCCGGCGGCCTGTACCTTGCCGGAGCGGATCTTGTCGGCGATATCCGGATTCGCGGCCAGCGCCTTGTCCACCTCGGCCTGCAGCGCGGAGTCGTCGGACACCATGCCCAGGCCCTTGGCCTCCACGATCTGTCCCGGGTCGCCCTCACCGGCGAGGACGAAGTCCACGACCTGCCGGGCCACCTTGGAGTTGATGGTCTTGGCGTCGACCAGTGCGACCACCTCCGCGACCTGCTTCGGGCTGATCGGCAGATCCTCGAGCCCGACCTCGCGTTCCTTGGCCCGCTCGGTGAGGTAGTTGACCCACCAGGCCCGGGCGGCGTCGACCGAGGTTCCCGCATCGACGGTCGCGATGATCAGGTCCAGCGCGTCGGCATTGACCAGATCGCGGAACACCTCGTCGGACAGACCCCAGTCGGCCTGGATGCGGGCGCGGCGCAGCCACGGGTACTCGGGAATGGTCGCGCGCAGTTCCTCGACCCAGGCGGCGTCCGGGGCGACCGGTCGCAGATCCGGCTCGGGGAAGTAGCGGTAGTCCTCGGCGGATTCCTTGGGTCGGCCGGGCGAGGTGGTGCCGTCGGTCTCGTGGAAGTGGCGGGTCTCCATGACGATGGTGCCGCCGGCGGCGAGGATCGCGGCCTGACGACGCATCTCGAACCGGACGGCGACCTCGACGCTCCGCAGCGAGTTGACGTTCTTGGTTTCGGTGCGAGTACCGAATTCCGTTGCACCCTTGGGCATCAGCGAGACATTGGCGTCGCAGCGCAGCGAGCCCTGCTCCATCTTCACATCGGAGACGTCGAGCGATTTCAGCACCTCGCGCAGCGCGGTGACATACGCGCGAGCGACCTCCGGGGCACGCTCGCCGGCACCGGTGACCGGCTTGGTGACGATCTCGATCAGCGGCACACCCGCCCGGTTGTAGTCCAGCAGCGAGTGGCTCGCGCCGTGGATACGACCGGTGGCGCCACCCACGTGCAGCGACTTACCGGTGTCCTCCTCCATATGGGCGCGTTCGATATCGACCCGGAAGGTGGAGCCGTCGTCGAGCACCACGTCGAGGTAGCCCTCGGTGGCGATCGGTTCGTCGTACTGGCTGATCTGGTAGTTCTTCGGCTGGTCCGGGTAGAAGTAGTTCTTGCGCGCGAAGCGGCCCCACGGGGTGATCGAGCAGTTCAGCGCGAGACCGATGCGGATCGCCGACTCGACCGCCTGCTGGTTGACCACCGGCAGGGCGCCCGGCAGGCCGAGGCAGACCGGGCATACCTGGGTGTTCGGCTCGGCGCCGAAGGTCGTCGGGCACCCGCAGAACATCTTGGTCTCGGTGCCCAGTTCGACATGCACCTCCATGCCCAGCACCGGCTCGTACCGGTCGACGACGTCGGCATAGTCCATCAAGTCCACCGTGGGTGCAGTCATGTCTCCAGTTTATGTAAGGGCGGTGACTTCTCCGCGCCGCCCCGGGTTCACCGGCTTCGGCCGGATACGGCAAACCCCCGCGCGGCCGGTAATCGACCGCGCGGGGGGTTCGTGGAGACCGCTATGGACGTCGATCAGTCGACAGCAATCGCCTCGATGATCGGCATGCGGGCCGCGCGCAACGACGGCGGAATCGAGCCGAGCAGCGCCAGGATCAACGCCGCGACCGCATAGACCACCAGCATCGGGCTGGGCTGGTAGACCACCTCGATGGTCAGCGCCTGTCCCATCGCGACCGTCGCCAGGTACTGCGTGGCCGCCCCCACCACCAGGCCCAGCAGGGCTCCGGTCAGGCCGATACCGGCCGCCTCGGTGAGCACTGTGCGCAACAGGAATCGGCGGCTGGTTCCCATGGCACGCAGCACACCCAGTTCGCGCCGGCGTTCCAGCACCGACAGCATCAGCGTGTTCAACAGTGCCGCCGTCGACACCAGCACCACGATCCACAGGATCGAACCCGACAGCGATGTCCCCTGTTTCACGCCCTCCGAGACCGCGTCGAGGGCTTGTGCGCCGGTGTCGACGTGCATTCCCGGTGGCACCACCGCCCGGATCGCGTCCATCACCCGGTCCTTGTCGGCCCCGGGCTCCATGGCGACGCCGAGCACCGTCTCACCGGGCCGCTCGTACCACTGGCGCAGCACCTCGAGGTCCATCAGCACGATGCCCGACAGCGCCGAGAAGTACGGGATCACCTTCAGTACCTCTACCGAGTGAATCCCGGTGGGGGTGGGCAGATCCACCCGCGCACCCTGCTCGGCGTGCAGTGACCGTGCCACATCGCGGGAGAGCACTACGCCCGCGCCGGTCGCCATCCGGTCCAGCACCTCGGGGCCCAGTCCGTCGAGCAGTGAGGAGCGGATGTTCGACTCGTAGGCCTGCAGCATCACCCGGTCACCGCCGACGGTGGCGAACGCCATCTGCCCCGAGCCCACCTGTGCGACTCCGGGCACCCGGCGCACCTGCTCCTTCAGGTCGGCGGGAAGCAACGGGCCGGTGGGGAATTGCGCCAGTGAGGTAGGGCTGACATACGCGTCGCGCTCCCCGAGGTCGGAGAACGAGTCCTTCGCCGAATCGACGAGATTCGCCGAGGCGCCGCCCATTCCGACGGTCGCGGTGACACCGATCATCACCGTCATCGCGGTAGCCCAGACCCGGCGCGGTGCCCGTTCGATGGTGGTAGCGCCCAATGCTCCGGGCGCACCGAAGATCCGGGCGATCGCCGCAGCCAGCTTCACCATCGGGCCCATCGCCGCGAAACACACACCGACCGCCCCCGCGATCGACAGCGAGATCGCGAGCAGCGACCCTCGTCCCAGGTCCGCGCGGGCGATGAAGACCGCTGCCACGATCATCGCCAGCCCACCGACCAGCGAGACCACCTTCAACCAGGGCCCGATCGCATCAGCCTTGCCGACCCCCACCGGCGCCAGTGCCTCGATCGGCTGCACCTTGTACACCTGCCGGGCCGCGATCGCCGCGGCCGCGACACTGGCCACCACACAGGCCGCGATCGCCACCGGAATCGCGTACCACGGCACGATGTACTCGGTGCGGGTTTCGACGGCGGCCATCATGGCCGACGGGATCTGATTGATCGAGGTGCGCCCGGCGAAGATACCGACCACCGAACCGATCGCGCCGCCGATCAGGCCGATGATCGCGGCCTCGGCGATCAGATCGCGCACCATGGGCCCGCGTCTGCCGCCGATGGCACGCAGCAGCGACAGCGTCGGGCGGCGTTGCGCCACCGCCATACTCATCGCGTTGTAGATCAGGAAGGCCGACACGATCAGGGCCGCGGCCGAGGCCATCGTGGTGGAGAACCGGACCAGTTGGATGGCGCCACCGGCCTGAGCGGCGCGCAGGCTGGGATCGGCCACCACGGCCCGACCACCGACCGCGTCGGTGAGTGCCGACCGCAGCGCAGCGATGTCGGCACCCGGTTCCGGGACGATCTGGACGGAGTCCAGCATTCCCGCGCGGCCCGCCAATTCCTGTGCGACGGGCAACGACGCGACCACGATATGGCCACTGTTGATCTTGTCGGCGGTGGCGTCGTCGATCACCCCGGCGACCGTCACCCGCGTCGAGCCGAGAGTGAAACTCTCCCCCTCGTGGTGGCCCAGTGCCGCGCCGACCAGAACCCCGTTGGGCACGGTCAGCAGCTTCACCGCTTGATCGCGCATGGCTCCGTCGAGGTCGCTGCCCAGTGCGGACACCGACGCGTCGGCGCCGATCAACAGAGTGTGGTCCTCGCTGAGACCGATACCGGTACGGATCATCGGCACCGCGGCCTGCACCCCGGGGACCTGCCGCACGGCGGGCAGGACGTCCTGACCGAATCCGCTCTCGGTGATTCCGGAGATCTCGAGCTGCGCCTTGCCGCCCAGTGCGGTCGTGAGTCGCTCCACCGAACCCGTCACCGAGCCGGAGATGCTGAGCACCGCCACCAGCAGTCCGGCCGATACCCCCATCACCGCCATCGACATCGCGGTGCGGCCCTTGTGGGTGAACAGTTCGCCGATATTGAACAGCCGCAGCCGATCCCAGCCGGCCGCGATCACGCGCGTATCACCTCGTCGCCGTCGCGAGCATCCTCGTCGCCGGAGTTCACGGCGGGCCGGCCGCGGCGCGCACCGGCCTCCTCGTTGGAACCGATCCGCCCGTCGCGCAGCGTGATCACCCGATCGCAGTACTCCACCGCGCTCATATCGTGCGTGACCATGACCACCGAATTGCCGGCGCCGCAGATATCGCCGAGCAGTTCCAGGATGGCGGCGCCGGTTTTGGTGTCGAGATTGCCGGTGGGCTCGTCGGCCAGGATCAGCGGCGGATCCATGATCAGCGAGCGTGCCACCGCGACCCGCTGCATCTGCCCACCCGACATCTCCGCCGGCCGGTGCTCGGCGCGATCGGCGAGCCCGACCCGGTCCAGCAGTTCCAGTGCGCGGGGTTTGGCCTTACGTAATCCGGTGCCGTCCAGCAGTTTCGGCACCGCGACGTTCTCCCACGCCGACAGTGTCGGGAGCAGGTTGAAGAACTGGAAGATGAACCCCACCCGGTGCCGGCGAAATTCCGACTGCCGGTTGTCGTCGAGGGTGCCGATCTCTTCGCCCTGAAAGGTGATCGATCCCGAATCCGGTGAATCCAGCGCACCGAGCAGATGCAGCAATGTGCTCTTTCCCGAGCCCGACGGGCCGATGATCGAGGTGAACTCGCCCGCCTCGATGCGCAGGCTCACCTTGTCGAGAGCGCGAACCCGCTGTTCACCCACGCGGTATTCCCGGACGATATCGGTCAATTCCAACATGGTGGTCGCCCCACCCACTTTCTGCTGTCGGTCCGGTTCCGGCGTGATTTCACCAGCGCCACAACCGGGTCGGATCGTCGCTCAGCGTGCCAGTACCGGCTCGCGCTGCCAATGCCCGGCCTCGTGCGCAGCGAGAATCGCATGCAGTTCCGGCTGTTGCGCGGCCAGTTCGCGATAGGCGTCGGCGGCGGACTGGCCCTGGATCTGCGCCTGATCCAGTTTCGCGCGTAAATGGTTGTCCCACCGATATCGCAGCGCGGCAAGTATTCCGGCGGGTCCCCCGAAGAGCCGATCGGATCCGGGGAGACCGGCCAGCAACTCGGGGGCCGTCGGGTCGACGGCCGCGCGAGCGAGTACCTCGTGCAGGATTTCGGTACGAGCGTGCTGGTCGTGCCAAGTCATCGCACCCTCTCCTCGAGCCGGGCATCCAGCGCGGTCGCCGGACGCGATGCGATTCACGCTACGGTCGCCGCGCGCGCAAGTCGTCGTGCCGAGGACGTGATTGGAACTCCTACCGCGGTAGGACCCGCGCCCCGTTCCGGGAACGATGCGGCGCCGGCGTACCGCGGGCTAGCCTGACACCATGGCTCCGACGAACGCCCGTGACCAGGGCAGGGTCGGCCGATCGTTGAGCAGGGTCGGCCGCCGTCTCGTCGATCTGATCAACGATCCCGCCGCGACGTTCCGGCGCCGCGTGGAGGAACTGGCGTTCGGCTATCCGGCCTCGGTGGTGATCACCGCGGATATCGCGATGCTGGTGGTAGCGGTCGCGGCCGCCGCACTACGCGTGCAGTACTTCACCACCGGGGTGCCGTTCCTGGCGATGGCACTGCTGATCGTCTGCTATCCGCTGCTGTTCTTCTTCGATCTGCCCCCGAAGCCCGCGGTATTCGCCGTCTCCGCCCTGGCCGGTCAGGCGCTGTTCCTGCTGCAACCGGTCTCACCGGACTGTTCGTCGCTGGTGCTGACGGTGATGGTGGGCATGGTGGCCGCCATTGCACCCAAGCGGATCAGTCTGTTCTGGATGGTCGTGGCGGTCGCGGAGATTCTGATCTTCTACGCGTTCGGCTACGGCGACGACATGGTCCAGGTGTATGTCGTCGGCATCGTGCTGGGCTGGATGGTCGGGCTGATGTTGCAGTTCCAGCGCCGGTCGCTGGATCAGGAACGCGAGAATCAGCAGATCCGCGCCGCCCAGGCCGCCGACGACGAACGCCGGCGGATAGCCCGTGAGGTGCACGATGTGATCGCCCACTCGCTCAGCGTCACGCTGCTGCATCTGACCGCCGCACGCCACGCCCTGGAAACCGATCGTGACGTCGACGAAGCGGTCGACGCACTCGGCGACGCCGAACGGCTGGGCCGCCAGGCGATGGCCGATATCCGGCACACGGTGGGCCTGCTCGACCAGCGGCCGTCGTCCATGGCACCCGAACCCGGTCTCGACGATATCGCCGATCTGGTAGCCGATTTCGTCGGCGCCGGACTGCCGGTGCACTACGAACTGAGCGGGGACGCCACCATGGTGTCGGCGTCGACCGGGCTCGCGCTGTATCGGATCAGCCAGGAATCGCTGTCCAATATCGCCAAACACGCGGCGGGCGCCGAGTCGGTACTGACCATCAGTGTCACCCCCGCCGAGGTGTCGGTGCGGGTGCGTAACACGCTGCCGGAGGGCCCGGCCCCACGCACCGGACGCGGAATGGGCATCAGCGGGATGCGGCAGCGCACCACCGCACTGGGCGGGACGCTGTCGGCCGGGCGCGCCGGTGAGCACTGGCAGGTCCTGGCCCGCATTCCATTCACCCCGGACGAGGGCTGCTCGTCGATGCCGTTCGAGGATCCGCTGTCGCTGGTGCGCGAGGCGATCACCTCACTGACCCGCAAACGCCAGGAGGGCGCGTGAATTCCCCGACCCCGTCGACCGAGCCCACCGCGACGACCACCGTGCTCGTCGTCGACGACCAGGAACTGGTACGCGGCGGACTACGCCGCATCCTGCGCCGCCGCGACGGTTTCGTGGTCACCGAATGCGGCGACGGCGACGAGGTCCCGGCGGCCGTGGCCACCTCCCGCCCCGACGTGGTGCTGATGGATCTGCGGATGAAACGGGTCGGCGGGATCGACGCCACGCACCTGCTGCGGACCCGCGACGACGCACCGCCGGTGCTGGTGCTGACCACCTTCGACGACGATCATCTGCTCTCGGGCGCGCTGCGGGCCGGCGCCGCCGGGTTCATCCTCAAGGACTCCCCCGCCGAGGATCTGATCCGGGCGGTGCGCACCGTGGCCGACGGCGGCTCCTGGCTGGACCCGTCGGTGACGGGCCGGGTGCTGTCGGCCTACCGCTCCGCCCGCGCCATCCCGGACGACTCCCGCTCACGGATGGGCGAACTCACAGCGCGCGAACTCGAAGTGCTGACACTCATCGGCCGCGGACGAGTGAATTCCGAGATAGCCGATCGGCTCGGAATCTCCGAAGTCACCGTAAAAACCCATGTGGGGCACATTTTCGGCAAGCTTGGACTTCGAGACCGCGCAGCCGCTATTGTGTTCGCGTTTGACCACGGCGTGGTCGCACCCGGAGAATCGGGGCCCTGAGGGGCAGGCACTCCGGTTCGCAACCGGCACGGTCGACCACCTTGCCCAGGAGTTGGAGGTTTACCGGTGGAAGTGCCGAGATCCCGGGCCGGCACCAAGTTCGGTCCCTACGAAGTGCGTTCGCTGCTCGGACGCGGTGGGACCGGCGAGGTGTACGAGGCGTTCGACACCGGTAAGGATCGCGTCGTCGCGCTGAAGGTCCTCCCCGAGGAACTCGCGCAGGACCCCGGCTACCAGCGTCGTTTCCGCCGTGAATCCCAGGCCGCGGCAGGTCTGGACGAACCGCACATCATCCCCATCCACAACTGGGGCACGATCGACGGCGTTCTCTACATCGAGATGCGGCTGGTCCGCGGCGAGAGCCTGCGCACCCTGCTGCGCCGCCAGGGGCAACTTGATCCCGAACGCGCCGTGGCGATCGTCGAGCAAGTGGCCGCGGCGCTGGATGCCGCGCATGCCGCCGGGCTGGTGCATCGCGATGTGAAACCGGCCAACGTCCTGGTCACGCCCGCCGATTTCGCATATCTCGCCGACTTCGGTATCGCACGCTCCGAGAGCGACAACGCGGCGACGACCACCGCCGGCTACGCCGCCGGTTCCTACACCTATATGGCACCGGAGCGCTTCGACTCCGGCCCGGTCAATGCTCGCGCCGATATCTATTCCCTCGCGTGTGTGCTCTACGAATGCCTCACCGGGCGGCCGCCGTTCCCGGCGGAAAGCATCAGCGTGCTGATCCGCGGCCACCTGTCCACCCCTCCGCCCTTCGCCAGCGCGGTGCGTTCGGACGTACCCGCCGCGATCGACGAGGTGATCGTGCGCGCGCTGGCCAAGGCCCCCGCCGACCGGTACCACACGGCGGGCCAATTCCTGGCCGCCGCACGCCGGGCCCTCGGTCACGGCGGTCGCGCGCCGGAGCCTGTGGGCGAGGCGAACACCTCGACGATCTTCGGGGCGGAACTGCTGTCCGGCGACCGCCCGGCCGATACCGGCTCGATGCAGGCGGTTCCGGCCGCAGCGCGCGAGGAAGACCTGCTCCGCGCCGCGGAGCCGACCACCTTCCAGCCTTTCGGACCGGAGGGGCCGACGATCGCCGCCCGCTTCCAGCCGCGTGGATACGCGCCCGCGGCAAGCGGGTCCGCAGACGAGGCGGCACCCGCGGATGCCACCCCTACCGGGCCGGAAGCGGAACCGCCCACGCAGGCCGAGGCACCGGAGGGGCCCGCCCAGCCGAGCCCGCCGGCAGCAACCTCACGGGGCTACGAAACCACCGGCACGCTGCGGATCATCACGCCACAGAGTGGGGACGAACGCGATACCTCCGGTGATCTGCCGGTGATCCGCCCCAACGACCCGACACTGGTCCGGCCGGGCGAGTTCAACTACACGCCGCTGCCCGGCGAGGGCACACCGCCCGCTCCCGCGGCACCGAGTTTGCCGCTGCGCACACCCCACCCGGCGGTCAGCACACCGCCACCGGCGGTCAGCCGACCCCACCGCACCGACGACGAGCGCGGCACTACCGCCGAGCACCCCTCGGCGGCGCAGCCACCGGCAGCGGCCGCTCCGGCCGCCGGTGGTGCGGCGGCGGGCGGCGCGGCGGCGGTCGGTGGTACCGCAGCCGTTGCCGGCGCAGCGGCTGTCGCCGGTACCGCGTCGACTGCCGATGCGTCGTCGGGTGCCGGTGCCGCAGAACAGCCGGCCCGGGCGGACAGCGATCCGCGCACCCAGTATCTGGATCCCTCGCAGTTCCACACCACGCCCGCAACCGACGCCTCCGCGCGGACCGAGTCGGTCGAGGCAGCCGAACCGGCCGCCGCGGCCATGCGGCCGGACGACGAGGACAGCGACTACCGGCAGGCCGATCCGGCCGATGCCAACGACGCGCCCACTCAGCTCCTGGATCCCATCCGCATCGACGACGAGTCCGGGGCGGCTGCCGAGGGCGCGACCGAGTTCCTGGACATCTCGCAGTTCAGCCACGCCACCGGCGAGCACGCACCCGCCGGTGCTGCTTCTGCTACCGAACTACTGGATATCAGCGAGTTCGGTACGGGCAGCGGCGTGCGCGGTTTCGACGACGAGGACTACCGCGATGACGAGGACGACTCGGATTACCGCGGCGCCGGGGAGTACTCCGATCAGGACTACGCGGACGAAGACTTCGCCGACGAGGACTATCACGACGACCGCTACGGTGACGATCCGGACGACGACTCGGTCCGGGACGAGGGTTTCGCGTTCAGCTCCACCGAACGCGGCAGGACCAAGACCAAGACCGCGAAGCGGCAGCGGTCGGTCGCGGTACCGATCGTGCTGGGCGCGCTCGGCGCCGCCATCCTGGCGGGAATCGTGGCGGTAGCTTGGCAGTTGCTGGGTTCCTCCGACAGCGACACCAGCGACAGCATCGCCTCCCCGGCCCAACCGGCCGTGACCGCCCAGCAGCCGAATGCCGGTGCCGCCGCACCCACCACGAGCACCGCGCCGACCGGCTCGACCACGAGCACCACCAGTGCGACCAGCACCACGAGCACCACGGCGGCACTGCCCGTCGGTGCCAGCCCGTGTTCGCAGAGCTCGGGAGTCGAGGACTCCTTCGGTAAGACGGCCACCGGCTCGTCGGTCACCTCGTGCGGCTTCGCCGAGGCGGTACGCGAGGCCTATGCGCAGGCGGCCGAATCGAGCGGCGCGACCAACGCGGCCAGCCCCCAGGCCACCACCTCGATCGTCGCGGTGAGCCCGGTGACCGGCCAGTCGTACCCTATGACCTGCACCAGTGACAACCGTGTCGTCACCTGTTCGGGCGGTGACAACGCGGTCGTCTATGTCTATTGACCCTTCGCCCAACAGGCACCGGGGTCGGCGGTTGTTCTTGGCAGGTATGGCATTTCTGGTTTCGGCGTGCGCGGCGCACGGTGCGGTGATCGCCCCGGAGCCGGCCCGGCCGCGGCCTGCGACGGACATGGCGCACCGGCCCCAGCTGCCGTCCACGCCCAGTCCGGTCGCGGCCGTACCCAGCGGCCTGGCGGCTGATTTCGCGCAGTTGCGGTCCGAGTTTCCCGGGCAGATGGGCCTGGCCGTGATGGCGGTGGGCGGCGACCGGGCCGTCACCCTGGGTGATTGGCACGCCGGGGTGGCGTGGTCGACGATCAAGGTGCCGTTGGCGCTGGCAGCGCTGCGGCGTGATCCGGTGGGCCAGGCCGACCTGGCGACGGCGGCGATCACCGAATCCGACAACGATGCCGCGCAGGCGCTCTGGATCTCGTTGGGCGGCGGCAAGCCCGCCGCCGAGGCGGTCGAGGCCGTGCTACGCGAGGCCGGTGACACCACCACCGATGTCGCCGACCGACACAATCCGGACTCCGCCGCGACCATCGACCATCCCATGGTCTTCGGGGCCACGCAGTGGAGCCTCGGTGATCAGGTGGAGTTCGCATCGCGGCTACCGTGCCTGCAGCAGGCCTCGCGGGTACTGGGGTTGATGCGCCGGATCACCGACGAGCAGCGCTGGGGGCTGGGATCGTTCGTCGGAGCCGAATTCAAGGGTGGCTGGGGACCCGACGACGATACCGGCGCCTATCTGCTGCGACAGTTCGGAATCATCCCCACCTGGTCCGGCGGGCTGGCGATAGCGCTTGCCGCCCATCCGGATTCGGGGGACTACGACGACGCGATCACGATGATGGACCGGATGGCGGCCGTCGTGGCCCGGCATGTGCACGAGTTGCACGGCGGGGAATGCAGACCATAGCCGCGACGCATATACACCGGTCCCGGTGCCGCATTTGACCCGCTGACCGGTACGGCACAGAATGCCTCGATCGAGGGTGGTGCCGTGTCGGACCGCCCGGGATGTGGAGGTAGAACGGTGTACAGACCATTGCGGTCGGCATATCGGCGTCCGGCGCTTCGCCGCACGCTCTCCGCACTCGGCGCCGGCTTGTTACTCGCAACGGCCGCATGCTCGTCCAGCACACCCAGCCAGCCCACGACCACCACCGAGGCCCCGCCGGCCGAGACGACCGTCCGGGCGACCCCGTTCGCACTGCCCGGCTCGCTGGCCGCAGATTTCGCGGAACTGCAGCCGAGCCTCGGCGGCCGGGCCTCGATGTCGATCATGGCCGTCGGTGGGCGGGGCGCCGCGGATATGGGCGAGTGGAGCCCCGGTCCGGCCTGGTCGACGATGAAAGCTCCGCTGGCACTCGCCGTGCTGCGGACCAATGGCAACACTCGCACATATCAGATGACGGCCGCGCTCACCGAATCCGACAACCTCGCCGCCGACGGGCTGTGGCAGCAATTGGGCACTCCGGACCAGGCCGCCCACGCGGTGCAGGCAGTACTGCGGGAAGGCGGTGACGAGCGCACCACCGTGCCCGCGACCCCGCCCCGCTCCCAATATTCCGCCTTCGGGCAGGCCGACTGGTCGCTGAGCGACCAGGTGCGCTGGGCGTCCCGGCTGCCGTGCCTGCCCGATTCCGATACCGTCACCGCGCTGATGGGTCAGGTGGTGTGGGGCCAGCAATGGGGGCTCGGACGGCTCGGCGACGCACGCTTCAAGGGCGGCTGGGGCCCGGATCCGCAGGGGAACTATCTGGTGCGTCAGTTCGGCCTGCTCCCCACGGCCCGCGGCGAGGTCGCGATCGCGATTGCCGCACAGGCGAGTTCCGGAACCTTCGACGACGGTGTCCAGATTCTCAACCGGATGACCGACCTGCTCACCAAGCATCGCGACGATCTCCCCGCCGGTCGGTGCCCCGCCGGGCAGTGACCGGTATCCGTGCTCGGCGGTTGCTGTAACCGAAAGTTGACGGGGGCGAGGCTGCGGGACGAGGCCCGGCGGGGCAAGATGGCGGCATGCGCATCGGAGTCTTGACCGGAGGCGGAGACTGCCCAGGCTTGAACGCGGTGATCCGAGCGGTTGTTCGCACGGCGAACGGCCGCTACGGCGACGCGATCGTCGGGTTTCAGGATGGTTGGCGCGGGCTGCTCGAGGACCGCAAGATCCATATCCACAACGACGACCGCACCGACCGCATCCTCACCAAGGGCGGCACCATCCTCGGTACCGCCCGGACCAATCCGGAGGTGCTGCGCGAGGGCCTGGGGCGGGTGAAACGCACCCTCGACGACAACGGCATCGATGCGCTGATCCCGATCGGAGGCGAGGGCACACTCACCGCCGCGCACTGGCTGTCCGAGGAAGGTGTGCCCGTGGTGGGTGTGCCCAAGACGATCGACAACGATATCGACTGCACCGACACCACTTTCGGGCACGACACCGCCGTCACCATCGCCACCGATGCCATCGACCGGCTACACACCACCGCCGAATCACATCAGCGCGTCATGCTGGTCGAGGTGATGGGCCGCCACGCCGGCTGGATCGCGATGAACTCCGGAATCGCCTCCGGCGCGCATCTGACCCTGCTGCCCGAGGTGCCCTTCGACGTCGACGAGGTGTGTACCATGATCAAACGCCGCTTCCAGCGTGGCGATTCGCATTTCATCCTGGTGGTCGCCGAGGGCGCGAAACCCGCCGAGCAGGAGTCGTTCCACCTGCGTGAAGGCGGTGTCGACGAATACGGGCACGAGCGCTTCACCGGAGTGGCCCATCAGCTCGGGGTGGAGATCGAACGCCGTATCGGTAAGGAGGTGCGCACCACGGTGCTGGGCCATGTGCAGCGCGGCGGTAAACCCACCGCCTACGACCGGGTGCTGGCCACCCGCTTCGGCCTGCACGCCGCCGAGGCGGTGCACTCGGGCCACTTCGGGCAGATGGTGACGCTGCGTGGCACCGAGATCGGCCTGGTGCCCCTCGCCGAAGCCACCAAACAGCTCAAGCTGGTGCCGACGGACCGGCACGCCGAGGCGGCGGCCTTCTTCGGGTGAGAGTGCCGGACGCGCAGGCTCACGCCAGCGGCAGTCCGCGACACCAGGAGTCGAACTCGGGATAGGTCTTGCCACTGTCCAGGCTCGTCCAGTACTCGTTGTGCGCGACGATCAGATACGTTGCGCGCGAGGAGTCGGTGAATTCGATGACGTTCCAGAACTCGTTGGGCACCGCGGATTCCTGGGTCCGCCACAGGTGACTGCGGTAGGCGACACCGTCGGCGCTGGTCCCCGATTGCGCCGTGTTGGCCGGCAGTGCCGCGATCGCACTGCTCACCTCGGACGACGATTTGTAGGCCAGGACCGCGTATTCGGGTTTGTCCACCGCACCCCAGCAGTCCCACGCCTCGGTCCAGTTCCCGAGTTTCAGGTCGGCGGTCTGTCCGGGGGCCCGCAGGGCCGAGGTGTCGGTCTCACGGAAACAGGACTGGCCGTCGTATCCGTCGCCCAGGCTGCCCCCGGCCGCCGACGGCTTCACCAACTGCGGGAACGTGGACTGCATGGCGTCGGCATGCGAAGCACTACCCCGGTGATCCGCGGCGTCGGCAGCGTCGCTGTCGCTGTCCACCACGGCGAACACGGCCACGGCGACCACAGCCACCAGGAGCAGCACCGCGAGGACGATGCCCACCACCACACCGGTGGAGCGCTTACGCGGCTGGGGAAAGCCAGCGACCGGTGCCCCCGGGCCGTACGACGGCCGGCCCGGCGCTGCGGGACCATAGTTACCCGGGGTGGTGGGCCCGTAGTTGCCGGGTGCGGTCGGGCCGAAGTGACCGGGCGCGGTCGAGCCATACCCCATGGGAGGTGCGGAAGTCGCACCGTACCCGGCATCCGGTAACGCGGCCGAGTACGGGGTTCCCGGCGCACCGGTCCCGTAGGCCACACCGCTGCCGGTCGGGGAGCCATAGCCCGGCCCGGCCGTCGGATCGGACGGGTAGCCGGCCGGCCCGGACGTTGTGGCCGGGGCTGCCGGATACCCCGGAGGTGCCGGCGCCGCTGCCGGCCCGGCGGAGGTCCCGGCGACGACCGGCGCCGGTGGAAATTGCGGTGGCGCAGCGGTAGTCGGTACCGGCGCCCCGGGGAATCCGTTCTGCCCCGCTGCGGGAGCGCTCAGTGCCGCGCGCGCCGCGGCCGCGAATTCCCGGCAGCTGCCGAATCGTTCGACCGACCGCTTGGCCATCGCGCGGGCGATCACCGCATCCATCGCCCGGGACAGCCCCGCGCGGCGGGCGCTCGCGGGTGGGACCGGCAGTTGCAGATGTCCGCGGATCACCTCGGTGGGGTGTTCGGAGTCGAACGGCCCGGTGCCGGTGAGCAGCCAATACAGCGCGCAGGCCAGGGAATACTGGTCGGAGCGGTGATCCAGTTCGGCGCCGGTCATCTGCTCCGGTGAGGCGTAGGCGAGGGTGGCGGTGAACATCCCGGCCTGGGTCAGATGGGTGGAATCCTCACGCAGGCGGGCGATACCGAAATCGGTGAGGAACACCCGCTCGCCCTTCCCATCGACCGCGCGGGCCAGCAGAATGTTGGCGGGCTTCACATCTCGATGCATGACACCGTTGCCGTGTGCATAGTCCAGGGCGTCGGCGACGCCCTCGATGATCTGCACGGCACGTTCCACCGGCAGGGTCCGCGGATCGACGGTGGCGGCGTCGATCCCGTCGACGTACTGCATGCAGATCCACAGCTGGTCGTCCTCCACGCCGCGGTCGTAGACGGCGACGATGCCCGGATGGTCGAGCTGGGCACACAGATCCGCCTCGCGTTCGAAACGGGCCCGGATCTCGGCGTCGGTGTAGAGCTCCCGGTTCAGCAGCTTCAGCGCGGTCAACCGGGGCAGGCGTGGATGCCGCGCCAGATACACCGACCCCATCCCCCCCTGCCCGAGCAGACGCTGCACGGTGAAGCCGGCAAATACGTCACCGTTGTCCAACACCTGCGTTCCCCCTTCCGGCGACTACCAGGTGGGGATCCTACCCGGACCACTCACCCCGGCGTGACCAGCCCGGATTCGTAGGCGATCACCACGGCTTGCGCGCGATCACGCAGGTCGAGCTTGGAAAAGACCTTGGACACATGGGTTTTCACTGTCTGCTCGGCCACGAACAGGGACTCGGCGATTTCGGTGTTCGACATCCCCTTGGCGATCAGCTCGAGCACCTCGCGTTCGCGCGGGGTGAGCATTCCCAGCGCCGGCGACGGCTTGGGACGGACCCGGCGGCGCGTGACGTCGGCGATCAGGCGACGGGTGACCGTGGGAGCCAGCAACGCCTGCCCCTCGGCGACGACCCGCACCGCTCGCACCAGTTCGTCGGCGGGCGCATCCTTGAGCAGAAATCCGCTGGCTCCCAAGCCCAATGCCTCGTAGACGTAGTCGTCGATATCGAATGTGGTGAGCATCAGTACCCGGACCGGCGGATCGAATCCGGCGGCGAGAATGGCACGGGCGGCCTCGAGTCCGTTCATGTGCGGCATCCGCACATCCATCAACACCACGTCGGGGCGCAGCCGCTTGGCCTCGGTCACCGCCACCGCACCGTCGGCGGCGTCTCCGATGACACTGATGTCGGGTTGGGCGGCCAGCAGCGCGCCGAAGCCCTGCCGCACCATGGCTTGGTCGTCGGCGATCAACACGGTTATGGGCATGACCGCCTCAGGGGTCTCGGCGCACGGGTTCTCATCGCCGCCAAGTCTGACACGAACACCCAGTCAGTGGGCAGCGCCCGGCAGCACCACGGCCGGGGAACCGGTCGGAATCGGCAACCGCGCGTACACCTGGAACCCACCGTCGGACCGCGGTCCGGCGGCCAGTACACCTCCGATCGATTCTGCTCGCGTGCGCATCCCGGCGATACCACTGCCGTCGGCCCCGGAACTGACCACCGCCACGGTCGGGTCGTTGCCGACGACGGCCTCCGCGGCCTCCGGGGTGACCGTGATCGCGACCGTCACCGCCGCGCCGGGCGCATGCCGGGACACGTTCGACAGCGACTCCTGCACGATCCGGTACAACGCCAGGCCGACGGTGTCGGGCACGGCCTCCAGGGTGCCGTCGATCGTCCACTCGACGGTCATCCCCGCGCGCCGCGCGCCGTCCAGCATGGTCACCACATCCGCGGCCGTCGGCTGCGGTGCGTGCTCGGGTAGTTGTCCGTCGCTGCGCAGCACGCCGAGCATGCTGCGGATCTCGTTGAGCGCCTCCCGGGCGGATCCGCCGATGGCCTCGAACTCCGCCCGCGCGGCCGGGGAGATATCGGCCACCCGGTAGGGCGCCGTCTGCGCCTGCACCACCACCATCGACATGTGGTGGGCCACCACATCGTGCAGATCGCGGGCGATCCGCGCCTTCTCCTCGAGAATCGTGCGGCGCGCTCGTTCGAGCTCGTTCTCCTCTTCCTGCCGCACCAGCGCCTGCCGCGACATCACCAGCCACCGCACCACCAGTCCGAAGCCGACCAGTCCGGTCATCGCCAGCGGCCAGCCGAAGCCGGCTTCGGCGAAGGACGACCCGGCCGACATGGTGGTGCCGAACAGCACCGACGACGAGATCCAGGCAATGAGCACGATCTGCATCGGCGCCCGCACCGCCACCGCGAACAGCAGCGTGAACAGCACCAGAATGTGCACGACCTGGAAAGACAGGTCGTTGCCGGGCTGATGCGGTATCGCCAGGGCGATCAGCAACGCCGCGCCTGCCGAGATCGCCCAGCCCAGGGCGGGGTTGACGCGCACCAGAGCCAGGGGGAACACCGCCAGAGCAGCGATGAACGGCTGCGCGGCCGGCGGAACCTGATGGGTGACGTGCAGTGTCGGCCACGCCACCGCGAACAGAGTGCCGATCACCAGCACCGTCGCGATGTCGAACCACAGCCGGGTGCGGCCCGGAGTCCGCGCCGAGGTCCGGACTCGCCGCACCGCGCGTATCGCCATTGTCATGGGTACGAGCCTAGAAATCCCGGTTCGATCCGTCCTCACCCCCGCGGTCGATATCGCACCCCCTACCCCGGTATGAGCCCGGTCGCGAGGCACACCCCGGTAGCGCGGCCGAAATCGATCTTCGGCGGGAGGTCGGCAGCGGGCCCGGATTCCTAATTTCGACTGCTATGAACGAAGTGACGGCGCCGGACGGTGCCGACTGTGCGGACCACGCCCCGGCCCCACGCCGGGCCGCCTCCGGGCGCCGGCCTCGCTCGACCGGGCGCGAGCTGCTGCCCGCCCGGCGGCGCGGTGCACCGTGGCGCCGAGGTCTCGCCGTCCTGGTGCTGCTGGGCAGTCTCGTCGCAGTGGTGGCACCCTCGGCGGGCGCGGCCGCGGCGGACGACGGCCCCTCCGATACTCGGCACGCCGCAACGACGGAGGATGCCTCCGCAGGAGCAGCGGTTCGCGCACTGACCAGCACCGACCCGTCCCGGGTGGTCGTCCCCCCGGATTTCGCGGCGTCGCTGGGCTATCTGCCCGCGACCATCGACGGCAGTGCGGCGAATCCCTCGGGTGAGTGTTCCTCCCCCGTCGCACTCCCGGCCGAATTCGATACCGCCTGTAAAGCCCACGACCTGGGCTACGACCTGCTGCGCTACGCGGACCGGCACGGCGGGGCACTCGGCCCGTGGGCCCGCAAGGCCCTCGACCGCACGCTGGAACAGCGGATGGTCGCCGCCTGTGCGGATCGCGACGCCGCGGTGGCGCGGCTGCGGTGCACGACGATGGCCGCCGTCGCGGCCGCGGCGGTCGACCTGAACTCGCTGCGCCAGCACTACGCCGCGCCCAGGCCCGAACAGTTCCTCGGCGCAACGCTTTCCGGTACGGAGGCGGGGCCGCGGGTGGTACAGATCCTCGCACCGCTCGCGATGGTGCTGCTGATGGTCGCGGCGCTGTTCGCCATCGTGCGCCGTACGATCACCCCGCGCACGAGGCTCGCCGGCGGGGCGCCGGACGGGCCGCGGCAGGTCGAACTGCGGCTCGGCACACCGGCGCGGCAGGCCCGGCCCACACGTCCGATGGAACGCAGTCCCGAGCCGACGTGGCGAACCGGTGCCGTAGTCCGCGCGGCTGCACCTGACCATTCGACCGAGGTCCGCGCCCGGTCACCGCACCGCGGTCGCGCCTCTCTACTTCGTGCGGTCACGCTCGCGCGCCGCGGCCGCGCACTGCTGCGGCAGACATGCACTGCCGTGCGGCGCCGAACGGGTGCAGACCTCCAGCGCGCAGGTCACCTGCTACTTCGAGGCGGGCGGCACGGGCGAGGGCTGGTCCACACGGTCGTATCCCGCAGCCGCCTGCACCTGGGTCGAGTGACGCGTCCCCTGGTTCAGCGAACGCCCCGGTCCGCAGCGCACCGGACGACCCGCTCCGCGGCGCGGCAGGCGCCCCGGTCTGCTGCGCGGCGATTCGCGACACTGTGCTCACCTCGGGTAGGGACCATCGTTGCCGCGGCCTCGGGTATCGCGGTATCGCTGGCACCGGGACTACTGCCACGCACCGCGATCGCACAGGCGATACTGACCGCGCTGCTGATCCTGATCGCACTCGCGGCCGCCGGCGTAGGACGAAAAATACTGGGCTACTTCGGGGTCGGCACAGACCGGTGGGCACGGCACCGTCGCGCGGTGGTGATCGGGAGCACGGCGCTGGTATCCACCATCGCGGGGTACGACTGGTACTGGCAGAACCGGCTGCGTGGCGCAATGGATTTCCCCGCACTCGGCCCGTGGTACTGGCTGCACTGGGCGGTAGGAGTGGTGGCTGTGCTGGTGCCGGTAATGCTGTTCGCACGCGGACTGCACTGGGCGGCAGGGTATGCCGGGCGGCTACCGACCGCGGCGGCAATCGCGGTGACGGTGCTGGCCGGACAGTTCGCGGTTCTTCCGGCCCTGGTCGATCGGCAACAGAGCGCCTTCGCGGCAGCCGATACGACCATGGACCCGACCGTGGTGCAGCCGGTTTCACACTCCCGCTCCGGAAGTGCGGATTCCGAGGTGAGCTGGGCCTCGCTCGGGGCCGAGGGACGTAAATTCGTCTCCGACAAGGGCAGTTCGGCCCGGGTGTACATCGGTCTCGATTCCGCTCCGGATCTCGATTCCCGTATCGCCCTGGCACTGCGAGAGATCGAACGGGCCGGCGGGTTCCGCCGCGGACATCTGGTCCTGATGATTCCCACCGGGTCGGGCTGGCTGGATGCCAAGGCCGCGCACGGCCTGGACGAACGGTTCGGCGGCGACGCGACGCTGGTCGGCATGCAGTATTCGAAGGCACCGAGCTGGGTCACCTTCCTGTTCGCCCGCGAGGACGCGGAACGATCCGCGCGCGAGCTGTTCACCGCGCTGGAAAGCCGCCTGGCGACCATGGACCGTCCTCCGGAGCTCTTTGTCTACGGTCAGAGCCTCGGCGCGACCGCGGGCAGCGCGATCTTCGCGGGCGACGACGACGAACGTTCCCGGGTCTGTGCGGCACTGTGGGCCGGTCCGCCCGCCGCGGCGGTCCATCACGGCGGCGCGACCGTACTGGCCAACTCCTCCGATCCGGTGGTGCAGTGGTCACCGCAGTTGCTGTGGCGGGCACCCGATCTCACCGGCACCCGCACCGACGCACCCCACCCGCCGTGGTTGCCGGTGGTGAGCTGGGTGCAAACCACCGCCGATATGCTGTCGGCACTGGCTCCGGGACCGGGGCACGGCCATCGCTACGGCACCGATCAGGGCACCGCGCTGGGTTCGTGCTGATCAGCACCCGTGCCTGCGCCCAGCGCAACGTATGCTATACCGGTTCTCGCAGGTCAGAACTGTAAAGCGGCGGAAGGACAGCATGGACAAGCCCACGAAATCGGTGGAATTCGAGACCATGCTGCTCGGCCGCTACACCCTCAATCCGCGGTACCGCCGCGACGGCACCCGGCTCGATCGCAGCGCATATCTACTGCTGAGCCGACTGGCCATCGAGGGACCGATGTCGATCGGGCAACTCAGTGAGGCGTTCGGGCTGGACGCCTCCACGCTGAACCGGCAGACCGCGACCCTGTTGCGCGCCGGAAGCGTGGAGCGCATTCCGGACCCCGACGGTGGGATGGCCCGCAAGTTTCGCATCACACCGGACGGCCTGCAGGACCTCGAATCCGAACGCGAAGCCAATATCGAGGGGCTCAGCCGCGTCCTGACGGACTGGCCGGACGAGGACATCGTGCGCTTCGCCGGATACCTACAGCGCTTCAATACCGATATCGAGCGCCTCGACGGTCGCCCCTGGCCCCGACCCTGACCAGCCGTCTGCCCTGCGACACGCGTCGGTGCCGTTGCGTGCGCCGCGGTCACGGCCGAGTACACGGCGCCGGCGACCGAGGCGGCCGCGGCGCGGTCGAATAGGCGACGCTACTGATCCAGTGGGCCACGGTGGTGAGATACGCTGCGGCCCCGCCCAACCCGGCCGGTTCTCGGCGGGAAGGACGGGGCCGTGAGTGGTGAGGGGTGGTCAGTCGATCGGGCCGCGAGCCGCCTCGTAGGCAGCACCCACCCGGTAGAGCCGGTCGTCGGCCAGTGCGGGGGCCATGATCTGCAGCCCGACCGGGAGACCGTCATCCGCACTGAATCCCGACGGCACCGACATGCCGCAGTGCCCGGACAGATTGGTCGGCAGGGTGCACAGGTCCGACAGGTACATCGCCAGCGGATCGTTCACCTTCTCGCCCAGCTTCCACGGCGTGAACGGGCTGGTCGGCGAGACCAGCACGTCGACGCTCCGGTAGGCCTTGTCGAAGTCCTGCGCGATGAGGGTGCGTACCTTCAGCGCCTGACCGTAGTAGGCGTCGTAGTAGCCGGCCGACAGCGCATAGGTGCCGATCATGATGCGCCGCTTGACTTCCGGACCGAAGCCGGCCTCGCGGGTCAACGACATGACCTGCTCGGCCGAATGGGTGCCGTCGTCGCCGGCGCGCAGGCCGTAACGCATCGCGTCGAAGCGGGCCAGGTTGGACGAGACCTCGCTGGGCATGACCAGATAGTAGGAGGCCAGCGCGTATTCGAAGTTCGGGCAGGACACCTCGACGACCTCGGCACCCAGCTCCTTCAGCTGCGCCACCGCGGCGTCGAACGAGGCGAGCACGCCGGGCTGATAGCTGCCGGAATGCAGTTCCTTGACCACTCCGACCTTCACACCGGACAGATCACCGCGGGCACCCTCGCGCGCGGCCTGCACCACCGGTGCGACCGGAACATCGCGCGAGGTCGAATCCCGTGGGTCGTACCCGGCGATCACCTCGTGCAGCAGCGCCGTGTCGAGCACCGTGCGCCCGCACGGGCCGCCCTGGTCCAGGGAAGACGCGCAAGCCACCAGGCCGTAGCGCGACACGGTGCCGTAGGTGGGCTTGGTGCCGACGGTCGCGGTCATCGCGGCCGGCTGCCGAATCGAACCACCGGTGTCGGTGCCGATCGCCAGCGGCGCCTGGTAGGAGGCCAGCGCGGCCGCCGAGCCACCACCGGAACCGCCCGGAATGCGGCCGGTGTCGCGCGGGTTGCGGGTGGGGCCGTACGCGGAGTTCTCGGTGGACGAACCCATCGCGAATTCGTCCATATTGGTCTTGCCGAGGAGGGGGATGCCGGCGGCCCGCAGCTTGGCCGTCACCGTTGCGTCGTAGGGCGACACCCAGCCCTCGAGAATCTTCGACGCGCAGGTGGTGGGCATATCCGTGGTGGTGAAAACATCCTTGAGCGCCAACGGGACTCCCGCCAGCGGGGAGGCGACGGTGCCCGCGGCGATCGCGGCGTCGACCTCGGCGGCGGTGGCCAGCGCCTGCTCACCGGCCACGTGCAGGAAGGCGTTCAGTTCACCGTCGACCTCGGCGATGCGCTGCAGATGCGCCTCGGTGACCTGCACCGAGGACACCTCTCCACCGTGAATCTTGTCCGCCAGCTCGGCCGCGGTCAGTTTCGTGAGGTCACCCGTGCCGCTCATTCGCCCTCTCCCAGGATCTGCGGGACCATGAACCGCTGCTCATCGACGGCGGGCGCACCGGACAGCGCCTCACCCGGGGTGAGACCGGGGACCACGACATCCGGGCGAGTGACGTTCGTGTCCGGGTTCGGCGACGCGGTGGCGGGCACGTCGGCGGCGACCTCGGTGATGACCCGCACGTGACTCAGGATCGAATCCAGCTGACCGGCATACAGATCGAGCTCTTCGTCGGTGAGAGCGAGCCGGGACAGCCGGGCGAGGTGTGCGACCTCGTCGCGGGATATGGCGGGCACCGCGAAACCCCTTTCGGCAGGTTGGTGCATGTCGGTGGCGCAGGGCGCTGCGCACAGACCACCCTAATGGGGTCGGGACGGGCGGGGGCAGCGCACCCCCGCTGCGAAGCGGACACAAGGTTGACACCACAACGTCACCCGGTCTGCACTGGCACGGCGCCCGGGATCGGCCGACAATGGGTGTGGCATACGTCACTACGCCCGGTTCGGGTGGTTTGCGCTGAAGCAGCGGGTGTAAGTATAGCGAGACTCGGGTATCCGTCCGAAAGTCTCGGTCGCACAGGAAAGGAAGGAAAGCACGTGTCATTTCTGCTTCGCGTGCAACTTCCGGATCGCCCAGGAAGTCTTGGTTCACTCGCCCTCGCATTGGGCTCCGTCGGCGCCGACATCCTCTCGCTGGATGTGGTCGAACGCGGCGCCGGCTATGCGATCGACGATCTGGTGGTGGAGGTCTCCTCGGGCGCGCTGCCCGATACGCTGATCACCGCCGCCGAATCGCTCACCGACGTACGAGTCGATTCACTTCGCCCGTACTCCGGCATCCTCGACACCCATCGCGAGCTGGAATTGATCGATCAGGTCGCCACCGCGCGCGACGACCGGCTGCAGGTGCTGGTCGACGGCGTACCACGGGTGCTGCAGGTCGGGTGGAGCACGGTGATGGACATGGGCACCGACGGCGGCCGGCGCCTCGTCGGCAGCGCCAGCGCACCCGAGACACAGGCAGGCAGCGTGCCGTGGATGCCCCTGGAGAAGCCCCTCGCCCTCGATCCCGACGCCGACTGGGTACCACAGATCTGGCGCGATATGGATACCAAGCTCGCCGCTGCACCACTGGGCAACACCGGCAAGGCGCTGCTACTCGGCCGTCCCGGCGGACCCGATTTCCGTCCGTCGGAAATCGCGCGGCTGGGTTATCTGGCGGGGATCATCGCCACCGTACTCACCTGATCGACCAGGTGCGGACGCCGAGTGCAGTTGGCGCACAGGCCAGGTCGGCTAAGGAGCGTCACCACAGCCATCCGGCTCGGGCGGTGACACGGCTCAGGTGGTGGCGCGACGCATGACCGTGAGTGGCAGCCCGGCGTCGGTCTGCCAGTCCCGGTCGGCCGCGTGCAGGAACCCCGAACGCTGGTAGATGCGGCGGGCGGCGGCCATGGTCGGCATCGTGGTGAGCACGACCGCCTCGAACCCCTCGGCAGCGGCGGTGTCGAGCACAGCGCGAACCAGCGCGGTTCCCACGCCTGCGCCCCGGGCCTGTGGTGACACCGCCAGCATGCGGAACTCCAGCTCACCGGGCCGCGCGATATCGGCGTAGGGCGTGCCGGGCCGGGCAATGGTCAGCGAGCCGACCACCTCGGAATCACGCACCGCGACAAGTACTTCCGCGTCCTTCGCGCGCGTCTCGGTATCACCCAGCTCGGCAACATACGGGCTCTGTGCCGGCACATGCCCCTCACCGACGTAGATGTCCACCGTCAACCGTGCGACAGCCGCGAAATCGTCCGGTTCGGCAGCTCGCACCCGCACCAGGGAATCCCATTGCTCCATGGCCCCATGGTGCCATCCGCCGCTGACTAACTCTCCTGCTCGGCGGCGCCGCTCTCGGCGTCACCCGTCTCGGTGTCGGCGTCCGCGCTCGGTGGCGCCACCGCCTCGGGGCCGTCCGCGAGCAGGGTGCGGAATCCGTCCTCGTCGAGAATCGGTACCCCCAGCTCCTCTGCCTTGGCGGCCTTGGTCCCCGGCGCCTCGCCGATCACCACGAAGGCCGTCTTCTTCGACACGGAACCGGCCGCCTTACCGCCACGGACCAGAATGGCTTCCTTGGCCTCGTCACGCGAAAAACCTTGCAGCGAGCCGGTTACCACGATGGACAGCCCCTCGAGGTTGCGCGCGATGGATTCGTCGCGCTCGTCTTCCATCCGCACCCCCGCGGCGCGCCACTTGTCGACGATGGTGCGGTGCCAGTCGACTGCGAACCATTCCTTCACCGCGGCAGCGATGGTCGGGCCCACGCCGTCGACGGCGGCGAGGGTTTCGGTCGAGGCTTCCTCGATGGCGCTGATACTGCCCAGTTCACCGGCCAGCGCGCGGGCTGCGGTCGGCCCCACGTGGCGGATGGACAAGGCGACCAGCACACGCCACAGCGCTTGCTCCTTCGCCGAATCCAGGTTCTGCAGCAGCCGCTTGCCGTTAGCCGACAGCTCACCCTTCTTGTTGACGAAAAGTGTTGTGCCGAGCAGTTTGTCCTCGGACAGGTCGAACAGGTCGCCCTCGTCGGTGAGCACGCCCGACTTCAGCAGATCGCCGGCCGCCTCGTAGCCGAGTGCCTCGATATCGAAGGCGCCGCGCCCGGCCATGTGGAAGACCCGCTCCCGCAGCTGCGCGGGGCAGTAACGCTGATTCGGGCAGCGGATATCGGCGTCGCCCTCTTTCTGCGGCGCGAGTTCGGTACCGCATTCGGGGCAGTGCGTGGGCATCACGAATGCGCGTTCGCTGCCGTCGCGCACATCGGCCACCGGGCCGAGGACCTCGGGGATCACGTCCCCCGCCTTGCGGATGGTGACCGTATCGCCGATCAGCACACCCTTGCGCACCACCTCCGACGCATTGTGCAGGGTGGCCATCGCGACCGTGGAGCCGGCGACGGTCACCGGTTCCATCACGGCGAACGGGGTCACCCGGCCGGTACGCCCGACATTGACCTGGATGTCGAGCAGACGGGTGGTGGCCTCCTCCGGCGGATACTTGTACGCGATGGCCCACCGCGGCGCCCGTGAGGTGGTGCCCAGCCGGCGCTGCAACGAGAATTCGTCGACCTTGATCACCTGGCCGTCGATCTCGTGCTCGATATCGTGGCGATGCTCGCCCCAGTAACGGATGCGTTCGACGACGGCGTCGGCCCCCTGCACCCGCACGGTATGCGCCGACACCGGCAAACCCCACGCCGCCAGCGCCCGATACGCCTCGTACTGCGAGGTCGGACTGAACCCGGACATCCGGCCGAAGCCGTGGCAGATCATGCGCAGCCGCCGCCGGGAGGTGACCGACGGATCCTTCTGGCGCAGTGAGCCCGCCGCGGTATTGCGCGGATTCGCGTACGGAGACTTGCCCTCGGCGACGATCGCTGCGTTCAGATTCTCGAAATCCTCGAGCCGGAAATACACCTCACCACGCACCTCCAGCAGCTCCGGGATCGGGAACTCCGTCGTGGTGCTGAGCTGTTCGGGGATGTCGTCGATGGTGCGGGCGTTGAGGGTGACGTCCTCACCGGTCCGCCCGTCACCGCGGGTGGCACCGCGCACCAGCTTGCCGTTCTCGTAGACCAGGTTGAGCGCCACGCCGTCGATCTTCACCTCGCAGACGAAATGCGTCTGCGGGCCGGTCTCGGCCAGTACCCGCGACACCCAGGTGCGCATCTCCTCCTCGTCGAACACATTGTCCAGCGACAACATGCGCTCGAGGTGGTCCACCGCGGTGAAATCGGTGGCGAAACCGCCCCCGACCAGTTGCGTCGGTGAATCGGGCGTGCGCAGATCCGGATGCGCTTCCTCCAGCGCCAGCAACCGCTGGAACAGCGCGTCGAACTCGCCGTCGGAGATGATCGGCGCATCGCGCACGTAGTACCGGAACTGATGTTCGCGGACCTGCTCGGCCAGCTGCTGCCATTCGGTGCGCTCGTCGGCCGTCGCCGCATCGGCGGTATCGGCCGCCTCGGCGGCGCGTGCGTCCTCGATCCCGGATTCACTCACGTGTGGCAGGTTAGCCCAGCCCACCGACATGACCGTGGACCGTTCGCACCACGTCAGGCAACAGATCCGGAGGCGGGTTCGCGGGGGCGGCCACCTAGGCGTTCGTCCCGGACGGTGTGGCGGCGGGCCAGGTGGCGGGCGCGGATTCGAAGGTGCGCTCGGCGTTCGCGAGCACCGCGCGACCGAGTGCGTAGTTGCCGGTGCCGCCGATGATCGCACCCAACCCCATCGGGAGCGCCCGGCCGAACAGCAGCGCGCCGCGCTTGGCGATGAAGCCGACGACGAACTTGCGTGCCATCGGGTTGTCGATCGAACGCACCACCGGAAGTTTGTCCGCTACCGCCGAAGCCCAATCCTTGGCCGACTGCGCTGCGCCCTTGCCCAGCAACTGCGCACCGCCTTCACCCAGCACCACCGCGACGACCAGCGCCCGGCGCTGCTCCGGCCTCATCGACCGCATGCCGCGCAACTCCCCCACCGACACCGCGTACAGCGCCGACGCCTCCATGAAGAACACCGACTCCACGCCGCTGGCCGCCAGCCCGACCAGTGTTCCCACCCCGGGCACCGCGGCCGACAGGCCGGCGATCGTCCCGCTCGCGGTCACCGCGCCCAGATAGCGCCACTGCAGCCCCCGCTCGATATCGGCCGGTGTCCGTTCCGGGTGCTTGCGGCGCAATCGATCCACATACTTCGCCGCCAGCGGGGCCTGCACTCCGGTCCCCGCCCGCACCAGCACTTCGCCCGACTTCTGCAGTACGCGTTCGAACACCTCGACCAACCCCTTTCGCCGATACGAGCGACCCTACGGACAGGCGACGGGTCGTGCCAGGCCGACACGACCCGCGACGCCGCACCGCGCCCTGATGTCGCGGTCCGGCCGTGCAGGCGGCAGGATGACTCGGGTGCTGCGTAGTTTTCAGGTGACCAACCACCGATCCCTCGCCGAACCGCAGGAATTGCGGCTGGTCGGGAGCCGCGCGGGTGCACTCCCCGCACCGGTGACCGCCGTCCACGGTGCCGCCGCGAGTGGAAAATCCGGGCTGATCGACGCGCTGGCCCATATGCGCGACGCGGTCCTGCACTCGGTGACCGGCTGGGACCCGTACGCCGGCCCGGTGCGCACGCCGCATCTCGGATTCGCCGACCGCCCTTCGGAATTCGAGGCTACCTTCGTCGCCGAGGGCACCCCGTACAGCTACGGTTTCCGGCTCGACAACGCCGATGTGACCGCGGAGTGGTTGCACAGTCAGCCACGTAATCGCAAGCGCATCGTGTTCGAGCGCGAAGGCGACCAGATCCGGATCGGCCCGATGTTCGAAGCGGTCCGCTACGGCATCACCGCACTCGTCCCGCTGGTCCGGCCGAACGCGTTGCTCCTCAGCCTGACCGGGCAGATCTATGCGGAGGCACTGGTCCCGGCCTACCGGTGGTTCGCCACCCAACTCGACGTGCAGCACGGACCTGCCGATACCGCCACCATCGCCGAACGGCTGGGCGGGCACATCAGCCGCTCCCCCGACAACGCGGCCCGGTTACTGATGCTGTTGCGCTCGGCCGAACTGGGCATCGAAGACGTACTGCTGGCCGAGAACGATCCGATGTATGCCGACTACCTGCGCGAGCTGGACAGCGAAATCGCGACGCTGACACCGGCGCAGGCCCGGCAGGTGCAGGACATACCGGGACTGGATCCGATCGCGCTCGAGCGCGAGCTCAGTAATATGCGTGCGGCCCGCGACACCCTCTACGCGCGCATGGTGGCCCGGCGCGGTCCCGGGGTCGCGCTGACCCACGAGGGAATCGAGGCGGCCTTCGATATCGCCGACGAATCCGCCGCCACCCTCGCACTGCTCCGGCTGCTGCCCACGATTCTCGACGCACTCGACACCGGGCGGGTGCTGGCGGTCGACGATATCGACACCCACCTGACCGGAGACACCGCCGATCGCCTGATCCAGTTGTTCCAGAATCCGGAGACCAACGCCCGCGGCGGACAGTTGATCTTCACGACCCGCAACCGGACACTCGTCGATCGCGGGAACGGGCGCTCACAGGCGCGGCGGACCACTGTCTGGCAGCTGCGCCGCGATGCCGCGGGCCGGAGTGTCCTCGGTACCTCCTGACTGCGGTGCCGGACCGGCACTGCGCGACGCGACCGGCACCGGCACTGCGCAGCCCAACCGTCGCCGACGGGACGCAGCCCGACCGACGCCGACGGGGCGCCGCGGGCGTCTCCGGCCGGATAATCCGCTCGCCGCGAACGCGTCCAGCCACCGACGCCCGGTTTGTCCGCCTACCATGGACCTATGCTGCTGGAGATCGTATTCGTCATCCTGATCGCCGGGGCACTGGTGGCTCTGCTGATGAACTGGCGACGCAACCGGGGCTCCGGCGGATCGGGAGCCGGGGCAGGGTTCGGCGGATTCCAGCGCACCCCACCCGAGGCCGGCACGCTGCGCGTCACCGGCGCCAGCCCGCCGCCGACCGCCCAGGGCGAGCAGTTCGTCACCATCACCGGCACGATCACCGGCCCCACCGTCGCGGGCGAAACCGTCTACGGGCGCTTCGTCTGGGATGTCAACCAGTGGCCGTTCCCCGGCGACGACCTTCCGGTGGTGTACCCGCCGGGTAAGCCGCAGCACTGGCAGATCGGTCACCCCGCGGTGTAAGTCCAGCCGCCGCACCGGTGACACCCGTCCGGCCGGCCGCACCTGCAGGCTCGTAGCGGCCGGGACGTAGTGGCACCCGCCGGCCACCTACTCGGCCGTGAGCGATTCCGGTTCGTCGGCATAGCGGTGCGCAATCTCGGAGGTCAGTTCGAGTGCGCGGCGCGACCAGCCGAGCGACGCGGCCCCCAGTCCGCACGCCGGGGTCACCACGATCCGCTCGGCCAGGGTGCGTCGGCCGAAGCCCAGCCGGTCGACGAGACGCACTCCGGGCTCGGCCAGCTGCCGCCAGGTCGGCGGCGTGGTGGGCTCGGTGGTCGGCACCAGGCCCAGCGCGAGAATCTTGCCACTGTCGAGCAACTCGCCGACCGCATCGAGATCGCGGGTGCCGATAGTGGCTACATCGAACCCCACTGCCGCAGCGGCACTTCCGCGCAGGAACGACAGCGGCGGCCGGGACGCGCAGCTGTGAATCAACACCGGCCCGGGCTGGGCGGTGATCACCGTGTCCAGAATGTGCAGGGCCTCGGGTTCCGGGAGCGCACGCACCGTGTTGAGCACACTGGCCCCGCGCAAGGTACCCGCGAGCACCTCCGGCACCAGCGGTTCGTCCAGTTGCACCACGACCTCGGCGCCCAGCCTGGTCCCCACCTCGGCAGCATGGGTGGCGAGTCCTTCGGCCAGCGACTCCGAAAGATCACGCACCGCACCGGAATCGGTGAGAATGCGATGCCCGTTCATGAGCTCGACCTGCGCCGCGAGACTCAGCGGGCCGATCGCCTGCACCTTGACCACCCGCCCGGTGCCGCTGGAACCGGTTGCCTCCCACGCCTCTTCCAGAGCGTCGAGGTCGGTGCGCAGCAGATCGAACGCCCGCCGGGCGAGAGCCCCGGGGCGGGGACCGAGCCGATAGCCACGCGTGGTGGTGTCCAGCTGCATATCGACCAGCAAGGCCGAGGCGCGACCGACCATATCCGAACCCGCACCGCGGCCGGGCAACTCGGGCAGATGGGCCAGGTCCGGCAGCTCACCGACTATGGTGGCAGCCGCCTCCCGCGCATCGGTGCCCGGCCACGACCCCACGCCGGTGGCGATACCGGTACGCAGCGACCGAACTCCGACGTTGTTCTCGCTCAAGCTATTCACCCATCTCCGTCACACTCGAACACCAGGCGAACGGCGCGGCAGTGCTTCGCGCCGACGCTCAGCGCGCGGACGGCTGCACGGAATCTGCGGTGCCGGCCACGCTCGCCTGCTCGGTGCCGCTGATCGTGGCACTGCCGATCACTTGATCGCCGGCCGGGTCCGGTCGATAGGCGACCACGGCTTGCCCGCGTGCGACTCCGGTGAGCGGCTCGTGGAGCCGGGCGATGAGCCCGCCGTCGACGGCCGCCACGGTCGCCGGGGCCATACCGCCGTGAGCACGCACCTGCACCACGCAGTCGAACGGCTCGGTGGGTACCTCCCCGGAGGTCCACACCGCACGATCCGCGGACACCGTCCACACATCCAGATCCTCGGCGGGCCCGACGTGCACGGTGCCGGAATCCGGATCGATCCCGGTCACGTAGCGCGGGCGGCCGTCGGCAGCCGGACCCGGAAGGCCCAGTCCCTTGCGCTGCCCGATGGTGAACCCGTGTACTCCCTCGTGATCGGCGAGCTTGTTGCCGTCGTTGTCGACGATCGCGCCGGGACGCACTCCGATCGAGGCGCCCAGGAAGGCACGGGTATCACCGGAGGGGATGAAGCAGATGTCGTGCGAATCGGGCTTGTTCGCGACCGCGAGACCACGCTCGGCCGCCTCGTCGCGAATACGGGGCTTGGGGGTGTCGCCCACCGGGAACATCGCCCGCGACAACTGGTCGGCGGTGAGCACGGCCAGCACGTAGGACTGATCCTTGTCCGCGTCGACCGCACGCCGCAGCACACCGTCGTTCAGCTGCGCGTAATGACCGGTGACCACGGCGTCGAACCCCAGGGCCACCGCCCGATCGGCGAGGGCCGAGAACTTGATCTTCTCGTTGCAGCGCAGACACGGATTCGGGGTCTCCCCCGCAGCATAGGCGGCGACGAAATCGTCGATCACATCTTCTTTGAACCGGTCCGCGAAATCCCAGACGTAGAACGGAATTCCGAGCACGTCGGCGGCGCGACGGGCATCACCGGCGTCTTCCTTGGAACAGCACCCGCGCGATCCGGTGCGCAGCGTTCCGGGGTTGGCCGACAGGGCCAGATGTACCCCGACCACCTCGTGACCGGCCTCGACCGCACGCGCGGCGGCTACGGCGGAATCGACGCCGCCACTCATCGCTGCCAGCACTCTCATCGCGAACCTCCCTTCGCACCGGCCAATCCGGCCGCTTCGGCCCGTTCCACCACCGAGGGCAGAACTTCCAGCACTCTGTCGATATCGGCCCGGGTGGTGGTGTGTCCCAGCGAGAACCGCAGCGAACCGCGAGCGCGGCGCGGCTCGACCCCCATGGCGATCAGTACGTGACTCGGTGCGGCCACCCCGGCATTACACGCCGAGCCGGTCGAGCATTCGATGCCGGCGGCGTCGAGCAGCATCAGCAACGAGTCACCCTCACATCCCGGGAAGGTGAAGTGCACATTGCCGGGCAGCCGGCGTTCCCCGGTGCCACCGTTGAGCACCGCATGGGGCAGGTGCGCCCGCACCCCCGCGATCAGATGATCACGCAGCTCGGTGAGCTCGGCGGTGCGCTCGGGCAGCTCCCGCACCGTCTGGCGGAGCCCGGCGGCCAGCCCGACCGCCGCCGGCACATCGGAGGTTCCCGAACGCAGGTCCCGCTCGTGACCACCACCGTGCAGCAGGGGAACACAGCCCACCTGCCGGCCGAGGAGCAGCACGCCCGATCCGTGCGGACCACCGAACTTGTGGCCGGCGAAACTGGCGGCTGCCAAGCCGCCGGCCGCGAAATCGATGGGCAGCTGTGCGGCGGCCTGGACCGCGTCGCTGTGCATCGGAACATCGAATTCTCGGGCGATCGAGGCCAATTCGGCGATCGGCTCGATGGTGCCGACCTCGTTGTTCGCCCACATCACGGTCACCAGCGCGGTGTCGGCGGCATGGATGGCCAGCGCCTCGCGCAGCACCTGTGGCGAAACGATCCCGTCGGCGTCCACCTCCAGGTAGGTGATCTGCGCACCCTCGTGCTGCTCGAGCCACTCCACCGCGTCCAGAACGGCATGGTGCTCGATCGCGCTCACTAGAATGCGGGTGCGATGCGGTTCGGCGTCCCGGCGGGCCCAGAACAGCCCCTTGATGGCGAGATTGTCACTTTCGGTGCCGCCCGAGGTGAAGATGACCTCCGAAGGGCGCGCGCCCAGATCGGCGGCTACCGATTCGCGCGCCTCTTCCAGCAGGCGTCGCGCGGTGCGGCCGGAGCCGTGCAGCGACGAAGCATTACCGGCCGCGCTCAGCACAGCCGTCATCGCCTCGACGGCGGCCGGGAACATCGGTGTCGTGGCCGCGTGATCGAGGTAGACCGTCTTGGGGGCCGCTGCGACCGGACCCGGGAAAGCCGACATCATGACCGAACCAGCCTATCCCACCGTTGACCTGCACACCTCGAGGGCATCCTTCCACTTTCCACACGCTGCCGACGATTCATCCACGTTCGGCAACCAGTCGGACCGGCCGGCCTATTCCCGACACGCCCGGCCAGGGAATTCCTTTCCACTCGTCGGCGGAAATCCCCTCCCGGCACGATCGGGCTGTCGGAGACGAATCCGGAGCCGATGTGTGCTAATTGTTTGCGGAGCGTCAATAACCCCGATCGCGACGCCCCTGTCTACCGCCGCGGGGAAGAGTACCAGCCGAAAATTACTGAATGGCATAACATTTCGTAACATCGACAAAAGACTGTCTAGTTTGCGCTTCAACATGATCACGTCTAGGTTGGTAACTGAGCGATTACCGCAGCGGGGTTAACCTCATTTCCGGTGCCGCGCCGCCGTAGTCGCCGGGGGGACTCACAGAAATTCGACGATGCAGTCCGGGGCGTGGTGCACCTCCCGGACCACGAGGGTGAGGAGAACGGTGAACGGCGAACCGGGCACGGCAGCTCCGTCGGCGACCCTGCTGGTGGAGGAGATCATCGATCGCTACGGATCGGTGGAGCAGTTCTGTAATCAACTGCGCCACGATCTCGACGATCCGACGGTCGAACTGCCGCGCATCCCCGTCGTCCGTTCCAGCGGCCAACGGCCCGTCGGCACCGGCAACCTCGCCTGGTCACAGGCAACTCCGAAACCCCCTTCCCGGCCTGCTCCAGACCCACCCAGCCGCCCTGCCGTGCAGAATCCGGTGTCGATCCCCGAGGATCCCGGCGGGCCGGACAGTCGGGGCCCGGCCGAGTCGAACACGGCCGAGTCGAACACGCTGCGCGGACTGTGGCGCAGGCTCCGGTCCTTGTTCTGAGGCCGTCGGCCGGGGCACCGGAGCGGTGGTTCGAAAGCACTCGAACGCGCCCGGGATCGGGCGTTACCCGCCGCTCCGGGCCCTCGGGCGTACTGTCGCCCCATGCGTCTGAGCACCCGGAATCAGCTGGACGGAACCGTACTGTCGGTAACTCGCGGCGAGGCCATGGCCGTGGTCCGGGTGCGCCTCGACGGTGGTGACGAGATCACTTCCTCGATCACCCGCGACGCGGTCGAGGACCTCGGCATCGGCGAGGGGTCGGTTGTCAAGGTCCTGATCAAATCGACCGAGGTCACGCTGGGCGTCGAATAAGAGCCCTGCCGGCAGGCGGACCCGTTCGGCTCGGCGTCGAGCCCGGTGCGTGGTCGGCTCCTCGGCCCCACCGGGCGCTCACAGTAGCCTGGTGGGGCTCCGCGTGCCGCGGCGGTGCGCGTCTGCCGATGAAGGATTCTTCGATGCCCCTCACACTCCGTCCGGATTCGCGGCTGCGGTCGTCTCGCGACGGGCGGGTGCTACTCGGCGGTGCACCGTCGCGGATGCTGCGACTGACCCCGTCCGGAGCCCGAATGGTGCGCGCCTGGCTGGCCGGCCAACCGGTCGGGGACGCTCCCGCCGCGCGGGCGCTCGCGCAGCGATTGCTCACCGCGGGGCTGGTCCACCCGCACGCCACCGCCGGTCGCCGCACCGTGGACGAGGTGTCGATGGTGACACCGGTGAAGGACAACGAGGCGGGGATCGCCCGCCTACTCGCCGCGACCACCGAGCTCGCGACCCGGGTGATCGTCGACGACGGTTCGGTGACACCGCTGGCCTCGGCCACCGTCCGGCATCGCCGGGCCCGCGGTCCGGGTGCGGCACGCAACAGCGGGCTGCGGGAGGTGCGCACCGAACTCGTCGCATTCCTCGACTCCGATGTCGTCCCGGATCCGGGCTGGCTCGATACCGTCCTGCCGCTGTTCGATGATCCGGCGGTCGCGGCGGTCGCGCCGCGAGTGCGCACCTTCGCGCACGGCGTACTGGGCCGATACGAGGCTCGGCGGTCGAGCCTGGATATGGGCGGCGAGCCGGCGCTCGTCCGCCCCGGCAGCCGGATCGGTTATGTGCCGAGTGCGGCGCTGGTGGTGCGCCGTACCGCGCTCGCCGAGCTCGGCGGATTCGATGAGACGCTGCGCTACGGCGAGGACGTGGATCTGATCTGGCGCCTGGTCGCGGCCGGTCACGTGGTGCGCTACCAGCCCGAAGCGGTGGTGCGGCACGCCCCGCGTGCAACGCTGCGGGCCTGGTTACGCCAGCGCTACGACTACGGAACTTCCGCAGCGCCGCTGGCAGCACGCCATCCCGGGCAGTTGTACTGCGCCCGGCTGCCGCGAACCACCGGATGGCGCTGGCTGACGGTCGTCGCGGGGCACCCGGGCCTGGCTTCGGCAACGGTGGGCGCGCCCGTGCGCAAGCTGCGCGAACTGCGCGGGCACGGTCTCCCGTTGTCGACGGCGGTGTCGGTGGTCGGTGCGGCCGAACTGGCGGCGGTCGCTCAACTGGCCGACGCGTTACGCCGGATCTGGTGGCCGGCAGCGCTTCTCAGCCGACGCGGCCGACGCCTGCTGCTGGCGGTATACCTGCCGACCGCGGCGGGCGCGGCCGTGCGAGGACGTGATCCGCGCGCCGCGCTGCTCCGCATCGCCGACGATCTCGCCTACGGCGCCGGAGTCTGGGCGAGCTGCCTGCGCTCCCGGCGCGTCGAACCGCTGCTCCCGCAGCTGTACCGAACCGGAGTTTCCGCCGATGCGACTCGCTGACCTCACCTCCGCCGACCTCGGTGCACGGACCGCTCCCCCGTTCCTGGCAGTTCCACTCGGCGCCACCGAACAACACGGACCGCATCTGCCCCTGGGCACCGACACCACCGTCGCGGTCGAGCTGTGCGGCCGCCTCGCCGCGGCTCGCACCGATATCGTGGTGGCGCCCGCGATCGCGTACGGCTCCAGCGGGGAGCACTCCGGATTCCCCGGAACCCTGTCCATCGGTCACCGTGCGCTGGAACTGCTGGTCGTCGAATTGGTGCGCTCGGCAGACGAATTCGCGGGGGTGATCCTGGTCAACGGCCACGGCGGCAACTTGGCCCCGCTGCGTGCCGCGCAACGCCTGCTCACCGAGGAAGGCCGCACCACACTGCTCTGGTCCCCGACCGGGCCCGCCGACGACACCCACGCCGGACACACCGAAACCTCCGCCATGCTGCATCTGACACCCGACCGCGTCGCCATGCAGCGCGCCCGCCCCGGCAACACCGACCCGCTCCCCGCCCTGATCGCCGACCTGCGTAGCGGCGGGGTGCGAGCGGTGAGCCCCACCGGCATCTTGGGCGACCCGACGCACGCCACCGCAGCAGCCGGCGCGCAGATCCTCGAGCACTGGGCCGAACACCTGCTCGCAGCGGTGAACCAGCGTTTCCCGCAGTAGTCCGACCACGGACCGTACCCGGCTCCGTCGGCCGCACCCGACCGCCACCGTGCGGTCCTGGCGAATGGTCACCCATCTCACCGTATCGACCGAGAACCGGGCGTGCCGATTACATTGTCGCTATGGGCGATTGCACCGCGAGAGGCGTGCTGTGGCTGCTCGGATAGTGGGCGTGGTTCTTGGCGCGGGGGCAGGGCGACGGTTCGGACGGCCCAAGGTCACGGTCGCCGGTTGGCTCGATGCCGCGGTCGCCGCGCTGCGAGACGGGGGATGTTCGGAGGTCGTGGTGGTCCTGGGTGCGGCTCGGGTTCCGGTGGGGGCCGGGGTTACCGCCGTGGTTGCCGAGAATTGGGCGAACGGGGTGAGTGCGTCGGTACGGGCGGGAGTGGTTCGCGCGCAAGAGATGGGCGCGGATTACGTGGCCCTGCACGTTGTGGACACGCCCGATGTGGGGGCGCAGGTGGTAGCGCGGGTGATCGAGGCCGCGGTGGCATCCCCCCTGGGTGTGGCGCGGGCGAGTTTCGCCGGGCGGCCGGGGCACCCGGTGGTGATCGGGCGGCAGCACTGGGGGCCGATGCTTCCGACACTCACCGGTGATCGTGGTGCCGCGCGGTATCTACGGGCGGTCGACGTTCGGGCGGTCGAGTGCGGTGACCTGGCCGGCGGGCTCGATATCGACGAACCCCGGGAAGCGGAGCCGCCCGATCCGACGGTCGGCCGGGATCTCTGACCGGCACCCGAAGGGCCACCCGAGCACTGCGCGGACCGGACGCGGCCGGACTGCCGTGTCGACGTCGCGTGCGCCGGCCTCCCCCCTGCGGCAGCGAGCGGGCGCGGGAACCACGAGCAAAGGCTCGACCGTCGGCGAGGCCGAGCCTCCCGAAGAGTGCTACTTGTCTGCCTGCCGCGACCGTCGCGCGCGGGCCGAACGGTGTCCCTGTACCAGGGTCAGCAACAATACTCCGGCCAGCGCCGCGGCGATGGCGCCGTAACGCGCCGCGTTGCCGCGGCCGGCAGCGGCGAGCAGGTCCAGGGGCTCGGCGGGTGCGCGGGATGTGGACGCAACATGGAGGCGCTCTGCGATGGGCGCGGCCGCTGCGCTCGCGCTCGGCAGCGCCGATTCGCCCGCGCCGGTCAGCGACGCGGACCGCATCGTGCCGTCGACAGTGTTCGCCGGCTCGGCCGTACCGTCGACCACCGTGCTGGTGATCTCGTCGGCGAGATTGGCGGCGAACTGCCCGATCAGCGTTCCGGCCACATCGGCCAGTGCACCACGACCGAATTGGGCCGGCTTACCGGTGATCGACAGATCGGTGTCGACGAAAACCTCTGTGCTGCCGTCGTTCTCGACCAGCTTGCAGGTGATGGTGGCCTTGGCGGTGCCGTTACCGCGGGTCTCGCGGCCGCGGCCCTCCAGCACGGCGATACCGGCCTGTTCGTCCTGGGAGACGACCTTGATGATGCCGTTGTAGCTCAGCCCCACCGGCCCCAGCTTCACCTTGATCTTGCCGTGGAAGTCGTCTCCGTCCCGGGAGGTGATGGTGGCGCCGGGGACACAGGGCGCGATGCGCTCGAGGTCGAGCAGCACCGGCCAGGCCTGGGTGGCAGGGGCGGGAATAGTGAAGGTGTTGTCGAGTTTCACAGGTGTCCTCGCTGTCAGGCCCGTGCGGCCGGCGAGGACGTCTGCGCCTCGTCGCCGCCGGTGCTCGCTTCGGCATCGCTGCGCCGGCCGTCGGCAGCGGCACGCACCGCGCGCACGATGCCCTGATATCCGGTGCAGCGGCACAGATTTCCCGAGATGGCGTCGCGAATCTCGGTGTCGGACGGGTCGGGATTGTCGCGCAGGAATGCAGTGGCGGAGACGATGAAACCGGGAGTGCAGAATCCGCACTGCAGACCGTGTTCGGCCCGGAACGCCTCCTGCACCACCGACAGCTGCCCGTCGGCACCGGCGATTCCCTCGACGGTGGTCACCTCGGCGCCGTCGGCCTGCACCGCGAACATCAGGCAGGCGCGCACCGCCTCCCCGTCCAGCAGCACCGTGCACGCACCGCACACCCCGTGCTCGCAACCCAGGTGGGTGCCGGTCAGGCCGCAGTGCTCACGCAGGTAGTCGGCCAGGGTCAGTCGGGCCGGGACGGTATCGTTGCGGCGGAACCCGTTGACCCGCAACCGGATATCGACGTCAGTCATTACTCGCCTCCTCCATCGCGCGGTGCCATGCCCGCGCGACCATCGTCGCTCCGACCCGTCGCCGGTAGTCGGCCGAACCGTGCACATCCGCCGGAATGCCGGTCAGCTGTGCCGTTGCCGAGGCGCCGACCTCTCCGGCCGTGACCGACGTGGCGGGGCACCCCAGCAGCCCTGCCTCGGCGTCGCGAGCACGGACCGGGGTGGGGCCCAGCCCGAACAGTCCGATCGCGCAACGTTCGATCCGGGAGTCCCCGTCGAGCCGAATCGCGACCGCGGCGCCCGCCATCGCGAAATCACCGGCGCGACGCGCGAATTCCTCGATCGCGAAGCCGCAGCGTCCCTCCCACGTCTCGAAGGTGATCGCCGTGAGCATCTCGTCGGGTTCCAGCGCGGTGGTCCACATCCCGGTGAAGAAGTCGGCCGCGGCGATCGTGCGCCGCCCGCGTGGCGACAACGCCTCGATCTCGGCGTCGAGAGTCAGTGCCACCACCGGATATTCGCCCGCGGCATCGGCGTGTGCGATCGCGCCGCCGATCGTGCCGCGGTTGCGGATCTGGAAGTGCCCGATCAGCGGTGTGGCGCGGTGCAGCAGCGGCACCGCGCGCCGCACCTCCGCGGAGGCACCGACCGCCGCATGCGTGGTTCCCGCGCCGATGCGCACGGCTCCCGCGTGGGTGTCGATGCCGCGCAGTGCGTCCAACCGCCGCAGGTCGACCAGATGGTCGAAGACAGCAAGTCGCAGGGCCAGCATCGGCACCAGGCTCTGTCCGCCGGCGATGATCTTGGCCTCGTCGCCGAGTTCGGCCAGCAACGTCACCGTTTCCTCGGGAGAGCCGGGCGCGTAATAGTCGAACCTCGCCGGTTTCACACCGCCTCCTTCCCGGCGCCACGCGCCTGTTCCACCAGGCCCACGATGCGCGCGGGCGAGAGCGGCAGCTCGCTGATCTCGACCCCGAACGGCGTCAGCGCGTCGGCGACGGCATTGATCACCGCCGGTGCGGAGCCGATCGCACCGCCCTCGCCGACGCCCTTGAAGCTGCCGGGTCCCGGACTCGGCGTCTGCACATGTCCGACCTCGATCACCGGCACCTCCGTGGCCGTGGGCAGCAGATAGTCCAGGAAAGTGGTGGCGACCGGATTACCGTCCTCGTCGTAGGCGAGATGTTCGTAGAGTGCGCCGCCGATGCCCTGTGCGGTGCCGCCGTAGATCTGTCCCTCCACCACGTTGGGGTTGATCATCGGACCGACGTCTTCGCTGACGATGTAGCGCAGAATCCGCACCGCCCCGGTCTCCACATCCACCTCACAGGTGCACACATGAGTGGCGTTCGCCCAGATCGCCATCTGCCCGGTCTTGTGCCGGCCGTTGGCTTCCAGTCCGGGCTGCACGCCGTCGGGCAGGCTGTCGGCCTGGAAGTAGGCGATATCGGCGAGCTCGGCGAGGGTGAGCCCGTTGTCGGTGCCGCGCACACTCGCACGGCTGTCGGCGAATTCGATGTCCTCAGGGGCGGCATTCAATCTGCTCGCGGCGATCGCTGCCATCCGCTCGCGCAGGACGGCGGCGGTCTGTTCGACGGCACCCGCGGTCATCGAACCGGAGCGGCTGCCGCCGGTACCGCCGCCGAACGGGGTGATCGCGGTATCGCCCTGGATGGTCCGCACATCCGACAGGCGTGCCCCCAGCGCCGCCGCGGTGAGCTGCACGACCGTTGTCTCCAGGCTGTTGCCCGCCGAACCACCGGCCACGTACACATTGACCTTGCCGCTGGGTTCGATGCGGATGGTGGCACCCTCGGTGCTGAGGAAAGGGCTCGCACCGGTCGTCGGCTCCACATAGGTGCAGGTGCCGACGCCGAGGTAGCGGCCCCGGTCGCGTTCGACCCGCTGCTCGGCGCGGAAGGCGTCGTAGTCCAGCATCTCGACGGCCTGCTCGAGGGTTTCCAGCGGTGAGATGTTGTCGTAGGTCATGCCGTTGGGGTTCGCCCACGGTAATTCGTCGCGCCGCAACATATTCCGGCGCCGCAGCTCCACCGGGTCGATGCCGATCCGGCGCGCGGCGGTGTCGAGCAGAACCTCGCGAGTCACCGATTCGAACTGCCACGGGCCACGATAGGCGACGCGGCCGACGGTATTGGAGTACACGAATTTCGCGGAGAATGCGGCGTCGGTGATGCGGTAGGGCCCCGGGAACAGAATGCCGACGACGACGCCACCGGTGATCGGCGACGGTATCGGATAGGCGCCGACGTTCTGGACATGATCGACGGAGGCGGCGACGATCCTCCCGTCGGCGTCGAAGGCCATTGCCGCATCGGCCTTTTCGTGCCGCGCCAGCCCGGAAGCCATCAGATTCTCCTGCCGGTCCTCGATCCATTTGACCGGAACTCCGAGTGCGCGCGAGGCCAGCAGCACACAGGTTTCCTCGCGCAGTGGCAGCTGTTTGAGTCCGAAGCCGCCACCGGTGTCGCGGGCGATCACCCGGACCTGATGTTCGTCGATGCCGAGCAGCCGGGCACAGAAGGCGCGCACCTCGTGCGGCGACTGCGTGGAGATCCAGATGGTCATCTCCGCGGTCGAAGCCGACCACTCCGCGACGACACCCCGGGTTTCCATCGGCACCGGCAGGTAGGCCTGCTGAAAGATGCTCTGGCGCACCACATGTGCCGCGGACTCGAACAGCGGTTCCAGATCGGCGGCGGGCCGGCCGCCCATTTCCCCGGCAGAATTGGCCGCGAATCCGGCATGCACCAGATTCGGCGACTCCGGTGCGGTGGTGTAGTCGACCACCGCGTCGAGAGGTTCGTAGTCGATGACGATCAGTTCGGCCGCGTCTTCGGCGATATACCGGTCGGCGGCGATCACCAGGGCGACCGGGTCACCGACGAACCGCACTTCCTCCTCGGCGAGCGGTGGCCGTGGCACCGGGGGCATGCCCGCCATATCGAGGTCGTAGGAGATCTCGTGCGCACCGGGGTTGAGACCCGCGGCGGTGTAGACCGCCAGCACGCCGTCGAGTTCGAGTGCCTCGGAGATATCGATGTCACCGATCCGGGCGCGGGGCAGTGGGCTGCGCACGAAACAGGCGTGCATCAGGCCGGAGCGGGTCACATCGTCGACGAAGGTGCCGGCGCCGGTGACCAGGCGGGCATCCTCGATCCGGGGAACCCGGGCGCCCACGACGGACGCGCTGCTGGTGGTGGTCGTCGAGGTCATCAGCGACTCGCTCCTCTCGGTTGTAAGTAATATATGCCGAAAGTGAGTATGTAGCTACAGTATAGGGAGAATGGAATTCTCTCAGGAGGTGACCGTGCGCGAACTCGGCGGGCAACTGCGGCACTGGCATGCCGCTGGAACCGGCTACGCACTCGCCACCGTGATCGGCGTGCGCGGCAGCGCACCGCGACCGGTCGGCACCACCATGGCGGTCGACGAGTCCGGGCAGGTACACGGCAGCGTGTCCGGCGGCTGCGTGGAGGGCGCGGTGTACGAGGAATGTCTGGCGGTGATCGCCTCCGGGCAACCCACGCTGCACACCTTCGGCTACAGCGCCGACGACGCCTTCGCGGTCGGACTGACCTGCGGCGGAGAACTCGACGTCTTCATCTGCCGGATCACCGAAACCCAGTACGCGGCTGTCGAATCGGCGCTGGTTCCGGACGGCCCGGTGGCACTGGTGTACGACCTCGAATCCGGGGAATTGGCGGCGATCCGGTCCCGGACCGGTGTCGGCGCGGACTTCGACCCGGCCGTACTGACCGAGGCCCGCGCCATGCTCGACACCGCCACTACCGGGGTACGCACCATCGGCTGCACGGACCGGGAACGCACCGTCTTCGCGGCTTCCTTCGCCCCCGCACCCCGCATGATCATCTTCGGTGCCACCGATTTCACGACCGCGCTGTGCCAGGTCGGCCGCCTGCTCGGCTACCGCGTCACGGTGTGTGAACCACGCCCGATCTTCGCCGAGCGCGCCCGGCTACCCGACGCCGACGAGGTGGTACGCGATCGCCCGGACCGATATCTGCGCAGCACGCAGGTGGATTCGCGCACGGTGATCTGCGTGCTGACCCACGATCCCAAATTCGACATTCCGGTGTTGTCGGAGGCGCTGCGGCTCCCGGTGGCCTATGTGGGCGCGATGGGTTCGCGCCGATCCGACCGCGAACGCCGCCGCGAACTGCGAGCCGGCGGAATCTCCGAGGCCGAACTGTTCGGCCTGCACTCCCCCATCGGCCTCGAACTGGGCGGGCGCACTCCCGGGGAGACCGCGGTATCGATCGCGGCCGAGATCGTGGCCGGCCGCCGCGGCGGTTCGGGACGGCCGCTGTGTGAAACCGACCGCCCGATCCATACCGGTACCGAACTCGCATGCTGAACGAATTAGCATCCAGGCGTGGCGAAGTTGAACGTATCGGTCGACGTACCGTTGTCTCCCGACCTGGCATGGTCACATGCCTCGAACCTGGCCGAGCTGGATCGGTGGCTGGTCATGCACGAGGCGTGGCGTGGCCGAGTGCCCGAGGAGCTGACCCCCGGCACCGAGCTGGTCGGGATCGCCTCGGTGAAGGGATTGCGCAACCGCGTGCGCTGGACCGTCCGCACCGCGGAACCGCCCCGCAGACTGGTGCTGCGCGGCGCGGGCAAGGGCGGCGCCAAACTGGGGTTGGACCTCCGCGTGGCAGCCAAGGGCCCGGGCTCCGCGGTCACCGTTGACATCGACCTGGGCGGACGCCCGTTGTTCGGGCCGATCGGATCGGCGGTCGCCCTCGCACTGCGCGGCGATATCGAGCGTTCCCTGGACCGTTTCGTCGAGCTCTACTGCTGAACAGGGCCATCGAGCCCGGCTGTCACCGCGGCTCGAGCACGACGATCGGGATGACACGACTGCCGGCCTGCTCGCGATAGAACTCGAAGTCCGGCGTCATCGCCACGAAGGATCGCCACAGCTGCGGATACTCCTCGCCGGTGGCGATTCTGGCGCGCACCGCGCGGACCTCACCGTCGAGCCGGATGGTGACGTCCGGGTGGGCGAGCAGATTGTGGTACCACGCCGGGTGGTTCGGTTGCCCGGCCTTGGACGCCGCGATCGCCACCGCCGCACCGGCCTCGACGTACATCAGCGGCGAGGTGCGAGGAGTGCCGGATTTCGCGCCGGTGTGGTCGAGCAGCAGGATGCGCGCGGACTTGCGACCCGGCATATACCCACCGAGCCGGCCCTTGGACCAGCGGTACAGCGCCGCGTGGACCCGGGTCGACCGCCGCCCCGCGTAGATTCCCCGCCGGTTCGCGAACCGGGAAGCAGCGGAGATCGTTTCGGCGAATCTCGTCATGGGAACCAGTAAACACCGGATGTCCTGGTCGGATCCCGCTTCTCACGCCATTGCTCGCACGCCGGTGCGACTCGCGCCATCGTTCCGCAACAGCGGAGCAAAACACTTTCTGAATGCGTAGTTGCGGCAATATACTCCCACTTATGACAGATATGCGGATCAGTGAAGCGGCGGCGTTGCTGGGGGTCAGCGACGACACTGTGCGGCGCTGGATCGAGCAGGGCCGGCTGCCGGAGGTCCGGCTCGACAGTGGACGCAAGGGGGTGCGCGGCGCGGATCTGGCGACGCTGCTGAGCAAGCAGCGTGCCGAGGCTCAGGGGGCGGGTGTCACTGTCGCGGCGTCGGCGCGTAACCGGATGCGGGGCATCGTGACCCGCGTCGTCACCGACACCGTGATGGCACAGGTGGAGATGCAGGCGGGACCGTTCCGGCTGGTATCGCTGATCAGCCGGGAATCGGTGGACGAACTCGGTCTCGAGGTCGGCAGTGTCGCCGTGGCCTCGGTCAAGTCGACCCATGTGGTGGTCGAAATACCGGAAAGTTGACCAGAATGCACATGATGCGAAGCCTTGCCGGCACGGCCGCCGCCCTGCTGACCGTCGCGGGGTTGGCAGGGTGCGGCGCCGACGACTCCTCCACCGATGCGGGCTCGGGCCAGGTTTCCGGCACCGTCACCGTATTCGCGGCCGCCTCCCTGACCGAAACGTTCACCGACCTGGGACACCGGTTCGAGCAGGCACATCCCGGAGTACGGGTGGTGACCAGCTTCGGCGGTAGTTCCGCACTGGCGCAACAGATCATGGCCGGCGCCCCGGCCGACGTCTTCGCCTCCGCGGCACCGGCCAATATGCAGCAGGTCGTCGACAGCGGCGATATCAGCGCCGAGCCCGCGACATTCGTGAGCAATCGCCTGGAAATCGCGGTGCCGAAGGGTAATCCGGGCACGATCACCGGACTGGCCGACTTCGGGAAGAGCGGCCCGCGCCTGGCTGTATGCGCCGAGCAGGTGCCGTGCGGAGCCGCGGCGCAGAAGGTGTTCTCGGCGAGCGGGACAACCCCGCAACCGGATACCCGCGAAAAGGATGTGAAGGCCGTTCTCACCAAGGTCGAACTCGGCGAGGTGGATGCGGGACTGGTGTACCGCACCGATGTACAGGCGGCGGGCGACAAGGTGGAGGGCATCGACTTCCCCGAGTCGGCGCAGGCGGTCAACACCTATCCGATCGCGCCGCTGGCCCACGCACCCAACGCCGCCGCGGCCGCGTCGTTCGTCGAATTCGTGCACTCCGGCCCGGCGAAGCAGGTGTTCGCCGACGCGGGATTCGACACTCCGTGAGCCGGGCGCGGCGGCGGGCGGCAACGGGGCGGCGGCCCCTGGTGCTCGTGATCCCCGCTGTCTGCGCTCTGGCTTTCCTGGTGATCCCGTTGATCGGGTTGCTGGTGCGGGCGCCGTGGTCGACGCTGAGCGAACGGCTGTTCAGCGCCGAAGTCGGTACCGCGCTGCGGCTTTCGCTGATCTGTGCGACCTGCGCGACCGCAATATGCCTGGTACTGGGTATCCCGCTCGCCTGGCTGCTGGCTCGCGCCCGCATTCCGGGACGCGGCGTGGTCCGGGCACTGGTGACGGTGCCGCTGGTGCTGCCACCGGTGGTCGGGGGTGTCGCGCTGCTGCTGGTCTTCGGGCGGCGCGGGCTGATCGGCCAGTATCTCTACGGCTGGTTCGGTGTCTCCCTGCCGTTCACCACTCCCGGTGTGGTGGTGGCCGAAGCCTTCGTCGCCATGCCGTTCCTGGTCATCTCGGTCGAGGGTGCGTTGCGCGGTGCAGACACCCGGTACGAGGAGGCCGCGGCCACGCTCGGCGCCACACCCTGGTACACCTTCCGTCGCGTGACACTGCCCTCGATCCTGCCGGGCGTGATCGCCGGCGCGGTGCTGTGCTGGGCGCGGGCGCTGGGCGAATTCGGTGCCACGATCACCTTCGCCGGTAACTTTCCCGGCCGCACCACCACCATGCCACTGGCGGTGTATCTGGCCCTCGAGACCGACCCCGATGCCGCGATCGTACTCAGCCTGGTGCTGCTGATCGTGTCGGTCGTGGTGCTGGTGTCGTTGCGGGAGCGCTGGATCCGAGGTGCGGTATGACGGGGGTGCTATGACACTGCGGGCACGGCTGGGGGTGCGGCGCGCACATTTCCGCCTCGACATCGACATCGAGGCGGCACCCGGCGAGGTGGTGGCGCTGCTCGGCCCCAACGGCGCGGGGAAGACCACCGCATTGCGGGCGCTGGCGGGCCTGGTTCCGCTCGACAGCGGGCACCTGGCGGTCGGCGACCAGGTCTGGGACGAGCCGCCGGGTACCTTCGTTGCCGCCGAGGACCGCCGCGTGGGTGTGGTGTTCCAGGATTACCTACTGTTCCAGCATCTTTCGGCGTTGGAGAATGTGGCGTTCGGGTTGCGAGCACGGGGAATGCGCCGCGGCCCGGCCCGCGATCGCGCCACACACTGGCTGGACCGGGTCGGGCTCGTCGACTACGCCCGCGCCACGCCGCGCACCATGTCCGGTGGGCAGGCACAGCGCGTGGCGCTGGCGCGCGCACTCGCCACCGATCCGCAGGTACTGCTACTGGACGAGCCGCTCGCCGCCCTCGATGCCGGAACCCGTCTGCAGGTACGCGCCGATCTCGCCCATCACCTCGACGATTATCACGGCCACACCGTGCTGGTCACCCACGATCCGCTCGATGCGATGGTCCTGGCGGACCGGCTCGTCATCCTCGAGCAGGGCACGGTGGTGCAGCAGGGCGCACCGAGCGAGGTCGCGCGCCGCCCGCGCTCGGAGTATGTCGCGAATCTGGTGGGGCTCAATCTCTTTCGTGGGTGCGGTACGGGAACGACGGTAACGGTCGACAGCGGGGGCGAGCTGACGGTGTCCGAGCCCGCCGCGGGCGAGGTCTTTCTCGCCTTCGCCCCCACCGCCGTCGGCGTCTTCCCCCGGCGACCGGAGGGCAGCCCGCGCAACACTTGGCCGGTCACCGTCGCGGGCCTGGAACAACACTCCGACCGCACCCGGGTCCGCCTCGAAGGGACCCCGCCGGTCCTCGCGGATATCACCCCCGCCGCGGTCGCCGAGCTACGCCTGCAGCCGGGAATGCCACTGTGGGCCGCGGTCAAGGCCACCGAGATCAGCGTCTATCCGGCGTAACCCGGCTCGAGTCAGGCAGCCGTCTGCGCCGCCGCAGCCTTGTCCTTCTTCTGCTTGGCATAGAACATCTTCCCCACCTGCAGATACGACGCCTTGTCGGCCACCGCGGTGCTGAAGCGACGCACCACATCGTAGAAATGACCGTCCCGGCCGATCACCACCCGCTGCTTGCCCTTCATGGTGGTATCGACCATGCGCCGGGCCACCGCCTCGGGTTTGGCGGAGAACATCTCGGCCGCCTTCTCCGGGGCACCGAGCATTCCCGCGCTCTTGCGCACCAGATCCGTCCACACCGCACCGGGCAGCACCGTGGTGACGGTGACGTTGGTATCGGCACGCAGATCCTGTGCCATGCCGTAACCGAACAGTGCGAGCGCGGCCTTGGACGCGCCGTAGGTCGCAGACCCCGGCACGCCGACGATTGCGGACAGGCTGGAGGTGTTCATGATGACCCCCTCGGGCCGCTTCAGCAGATGCGGCAGGAACGCCCGCGACATCCAGACCGCACCGAAGAAGTTCACCCGCATGATGGTGTCGATGCGTTCGTCGCTCACGTCGATCGTGGTCTGGAACTGCTGTGCGATACCGGCGATATTGAACAACCCGTCCACATGGTCGTGGGCCGCGAGCACGCTGCCGGGGAAGGCCGCCACCGCGTCGCGATCGGAGATGTCGAGCACGTGGGTGGTGAACCGCGACCGATCCGAGACCAGTTCGGCCGTACCGGCGAGCGCCTGCGGGTCCAGGTCGGCGCCGGCGACGGTCGCGCCGCGGCGCACCAACTCCAGCGTGACACAGCGCCCGATGCCGTTACCGGCTCCCGTGACGACGAAGACTTTTCCCGAAACCTGCAACGTGGTGTCCTTTCGATTCTTCCGCGGGCTCGAATGCCCCGCCCGCTCGCGCGACGATACCGCCGCGCCGGCGGCGCCCTACGGCGCCATGTCGACCCAGCCGGTGAAGCCCGACGGGTCGTGGCGGCCCATCACCGCATGCTCGTACAGTCCCCAGCCTTCCTGTCCGTTGCAGGTGGCCTTCGCGACATGGTCGATGGTGCTGTAGGGCAGCAGCCCCACCAGCTCGGGCGCGGTCAGATCGTATTCGGTGGCCAGCGACCAGTCGCGGCCCTTCCATACGCCGTGCGCCCATTCCGGATCGCCGACGTAGCCGCAGCCGCGTTGCAGGTTCACGTAGGTCTGCGGCTCGACATCGACCACCAGGGCCTCACCCTTCGGGGTGGTCAGGTGGATGCGCGCACTCGTGGGGGTACGGGTGCCGGCGGCGTAGCTGGTCTCGAAGCGCGGCCAGCCCAACTGCTCGACCCGACCGTCGGCGAAGACCCGGGTGGCGTGGTTGAGCGTGCGGAACCCGTCCGGATTCTCCTGGGCGATGATCACCAGCATGAAATCGTCGAAACGCAGCGGCACATAGGTCCACCAATGCCCTTCGCGCGGCTCCTCGGCGCGGCGGCCGGCCGGATCGGGATCACCGCTGGGCCGGATGCCCCACGAGCGGTCGCGGCTGCCCAGCCACACCTCGGGGTCGACGGTGATGTCCTCGCCGTACACCGACAGGGTGCCCGACCAGGTCCCGACCTGCGCGAAGCGGGACGCCTCCAGAATCGGGCGCGGGCCGTCCATATTGATGTGCAGTTCCTCGAGCACCGCGTCGAAGCTGCCGTCCCAGGTGAGGTCGAACGACAGCTGGTCGTGCTCGCAGATCACCCGGACCTGCTCCAGTGGCTCGATGACCTCGATGCGGTAGCCCCCGACCTGTGATTCGGTACCGCGCTGGTCGTAGGCATCGGAGAAACGGACCGCCAGCTGTTTGTCGCCCTTGCGGACGGTCGCGAACGCGTCCACCACGCCGAGATTCGGATAGACGCCGAAACCGGAGACCAGGAACGTCCCGCCGTCCCGATTGTGGGCGTTGAAATAGTTGCGGTCGTAGAAGTTCCGGTCGGTCGTCGCGGTTCGCGCCATCGACAGCGGCGCCTGATGGACCGGGTACTCGTCGAGCCGGTGGGGCTTCATCACTTCTCCCATTCGTCGGTGCCGTAATCGGCGCGCACGCAAGTGGTCCATTACTGGCACACCCGGATCGGCGGCGGCCAGCACCAGGCCCACCCACCGGACACCACCGAACGCGACCTGGGCCGCAGCGAGCGCTCACCCGGCGGGGGCGGACTCCGCGCCGGGTATCGTTGGCCACAGCGTGTCCGGGTACGTGCGAGTGCCGGATCTCCGGGCCGTCGCTCGATGACGGGCTCGTTCTCCGGCCGAGAACAACGAAAGGTTCGTCGGCGTGCTGAACGAGCTACAGGAGTTCGTGACCGGTGCAGCGGACTCCCCCTGGGTATACCCCGCACTCTTCGCGGTCTGCGTCATCGACGCGTTCTTTCCGCCGGTCCCCAGCGAATCGGTCATCGCGGCCCTGGCGGCCATCGGCAGCTCGACCGGTTCACCCGCGTGGTGGTGGCTGATCCCGACCGCAGCGCTGGGGGCGATCATCGGCGACAACATCGCCTACGGAATCGGCCACACCATCGGGACGGAGCGATTCGGCTGGATGCGCACACCGAAGATCGCGCATGCGTTCGACTGGGCCCGCCGCATGCTCGACGAACGGGCGGCGTTGCTCATCATCACCGCGCGCTACATCCCGGTCGGCCGGATCGCGGTGAACGTGACCGCGGGCGCGACCGCGTATCCGTGGCGGAAATTCTTCCCGCTGTCGATGATCGGCGGTATCAGCTGGGCGATCTATTCGGTCGCGGTCGCCAGCCTGTTCGGGCATTGGCTCGAGAACCGGCCGCTGCTGGCCGCGGTCATCGGAATCGCCTGCGCCGTGGTGCTCGGCTTCGTCGTCGATCGCGTGGTCCGCCGCCTCTTCGGCCGGACCGACACGAACGGCGACGAAGCCGAGGACCGTTCGGACGACACCGCTTCCGAAGGTGAGACGCGTTGATTACGGTCGGACCGACTGTGGCACCGGCGTACTGAAATAGTGGGGCCCATGGATCTGTGGGACCGCTACGCCCGCGCCGTCACCGCGCGGCGAGCATGGATTTTCGCGCTGGCCCTGGTCGTCGTCGTGATGGGTGTGCTCGGGATGGCGGGATCCGGCGGCTCGGAGGCCGGGCCCGATTCGCTGCCCGGCGACTCCGAATCCGCCCAGGTGAAGCAGGCGCTGCGCGAATTCCCCGATGCCGGTGCGGCACCGGCGATCCTGGTGGTGACCCGGTCCGACGACCAGGAGCTCGATGCCGGCGACCGCGCCGCCGCCACCGCGGCACTCGAACGGATGCAAGCCACCGAACCTGCTGCCGCTCAGCAGCAATCGGCTCCTCCGGTCACCGCACAGGACGGCAAGGCGGTGATCGGGCAGGTTCCGGTGGACTCGAGCCTCTCCGGCTTCGATCTGAAGGACCAGATCTCGGAGTTACGCTCCGCGGCCCGCGACGGACTACCTCCGGCGCTCACCGCCCGCGTCACCGGCGGCCCCGCCTTCGGCGCCGATATCGCCGACGCCTTCTCCGGTGCCAGCATCACCCTGCTGGGTGTCACCGCCGCCGTCGTGGCCGTGCTGCTGATCGCCACCTACCGCTCCCCGGTGCTGTGGCTGGTTCCGCTGCTGGTGATCGGCGTGGCCGACCGGGTCGCCAGTGTGGCCGGTTCGAGCCTCGCCGCGCTGACGGGGCTGAGCTTCGACGGCTCCACCTCCGGCATTACCAGTGTCTTGGTGTTCGGCGCAGGCACCAACTACGCACTGCTGATGATCTCGCGCTACCGCGACGAACTGCGCCGCGAACCCGATCACCGGCTGGCCCTGCGCCGCGCGGTACGGCGGGCCGCACCGGCCATCGCCGCCAGTAACGCCACCGTCGTCCTCGCCCTGCTGGTGCTGCTGCTGGCGGCACTGCCGTCCACCCGCAGCCTCGGCGCATTCGGTGCGGTCGGCCTGGTCATCGCCCTGGTCTCGGTACTGCTGGTGCTGCCGCCCGCACTGGCAGTATTCGGTCGCGGACTGTTCTGGCCGTTCGTCCCCCGGGCCGATGCCGAGGCTGCCGCTCCCGAAGGAGTCTGGCATCGCGTCGCGGTGCGGGTCACGGCCCACCGGCTGGTCGCCGCGATCGGGTCGGTCGCACTACTGGCGGTGCTGGCGTGCGGGCTGACGGGCGTGCACAGCGGCCTCACCCAGACCGAGCAGTTCCGGGTCACCTCCGAATCGGAGCTCGGTTACGACACCCTCGCGCAGCATTTCCCGTCCGGCGCCTCGACTCCGGCGACGGTCGTCGCCGACCGCGCCGCCGCCGACCGCGTGCAATCGACCCTGTCCGCCACCCCGGGCGTCGACTCGGTGATCCCCACCGGGACCACGGACGATCTCGCACGCTGGGCGGTGACACTCGATGCGGCGCCCTCCTCATCCCAGGCGTTCGACACCGTGACCGCGATGCGGCAGGAGCTGAGCGGACTCGACGCGCATGCTCTGGTCGGTGGTTCGGATGCGCAGGAACTCGATGTCCGCGACGCCGCCGACCGCGACCAGAAGGTCGTGATCCCGCTCATCCTGGTCGTTGTCACGCTGGTGCTGCTGATGTTGCTGCGCGCACCGGCCGCGGCCCTGATACCGGTCCTGGCCACCGCTCTCAGCGCGGTCGCCGCGATCGGTGCCGGTGGCTGGCTGACCATCCACGTGCTGGGTTTCCCGGCACTGGACACCACGGTGCCGCTGTTCGCGTTCCTGTTCCTGGTCGCCCTCGGCGTGGACTACACGATCTTCCTGCTCGCCCGCACCCGGGAGGAGACACCGCAGCACGGCACGATCGACGGCATCGTGCGTGCGGTGTCGGCGACAGGTGCGGTCATCACCAGTGCGGGCATCGTGCTGGCGGCTGTGTTCGCGGTGCTCGGCGTGCTGCCGTTGATCACCCTCACTCAGCTCGGCGTGATCGTGGGCATCGGCATTCTGCTCGACACCTTCATCGTGCGCACCATCGTCATCCCGGCGATCTTCGCCCTGGCCGGGCCACGGATCTGGTGGCCGACGCGGCTGCAGGAGACGCAGGCACCGGCAGACAAGGCCTCGGCCGCTGTCGGATAGCCGTCACACCGCGCACCGGGGTGGACCCGGCAGCACGCCGGCTAGCGCTCGGCTATCGAGAGCAGGGCAGCCCGGACATACTGTGGACCGTCCGCGGGTAGCCGCCCGGTGCCGTCGTCGTGACAGTTCACCGTGGATTTTCCGGCTACGGCCGGATACGTCCAGATCGCCACCCATTCGGCGCCCTCGACAGCGAGCGGCTGGAAATCGCCCGGGACCGGCGGCTGCAGCGGCAGCGGCTGATTCGTAGGATCGGTCACTTCGCACGCCAATCCGGCGGCGCCGGCACCCCACCACTGCGGCGCATAGATCCCGACCAGGCCGTCCCCCGGCGCGGTGCCCACCAGCGCGTCCGCCGGGATGTCCACCGGCGTGGGTTGTCCGAGTTCGACCGGTTGCCCGGCGGCCGCGCGAGGATCACAGGCCGATCCGGTCGGCCCGGTCCCGCCGTCGGGGACACCACCCGGGCACGGCGGTGCTGCGGAACTGAACACCGGCGGGGTGGTTCCGGGCTCGCTCGTCGAGCTCTGATCGTTCGAACAGCCCTGCAGTGCGACGACAGCCGTCAGCACAGCCACGCCCACTGTCAGCGAAGGCAACCTCATATCGATACTCCCTGCGTCGAGACCGAGCGGGGCCATCACGATGCCGGCCGGAGTTAATTTTCGGCAATCATACCGTGCAGGCCTGCGTGCCGGATGTAGGAATCCCTGCATCCCTTCGCGCAGAAACCGACACGCACCCCGTCGTGCTCGATCGGCATCGACGCCGCCACATCCGGCACCAGCATCCCGCAGGTCGGATCGAGGAGCTTGCCCGCCGGGATCTTTCTGGCGTCACCGTTCACCACCGCGGCGCGGTAGTCCGCGGTGAGGAAGTCCAGCACATCGTCGGCCGTCGCCTGCTTCCCGTCGCAGCCGATCGATCCGTCGGGGACCCCGTTGATCCGCACCCAGAGCGAGCCGGGATCACGTTTCCACCCGTGCGCGGCATCGAGCCGGTTGACCGCGGCGCGCACCGTGCCGATGTAGAACCGCGCACCCTCGTCCTCGATCCAGGCCTGCGGGGTGGTGACGGTGACGATCAGCGGCGGCGGATCGCCCCGCCGGTAGGGGCCGTTGCCCGTGCGCCATCCGGTCAGTTCGTGGAATGCCAGGTGCGTCGCGAGCGCCGCGCGGCGCATCGTCTCCTCCGGGGCGTGCCCCGGCGCCGTCAGCGTATCGGTCACGCTCGAGCCGAACAGCTCACGATCGGCATCGTCGAAAGCACCTGCAGGGTGGGCGATTTCGAACAAGAACATGGTGACAACTCCTCGGTCGGACGGCAATATGGGCCTCGTGCCACCACCCTGCGCCGCCCGCCGGCCACTGTCGATGACCTCGGAGGTCATGGCCCACGGCCGCCCGCTGTGCCACGGTGGAACGGTGACCAGCACAGTGCAACCGGTGGGCGAGATCCTGCGATCCTGGCGCCGCCGCCGCGGTCGGTCCCAACTCGACCTGTCCCTCGCGACCGGGGTCTCGGCCCGACATGTGAGCCGGATGGAAACCGGCCTCGCGCAACCGAGCCGCGCGATGATCGAGCGCATCTGCACCGCGCTCGAGGTGCCGCTACGCGAACGGAACCGGGCCCATCTGGCCGCCGGTTTCGCACCGCAGCACACCGAACGTGCCCCGAGCGATCTCGGAGCGGTCACCGTCGCACTCGAGTCGCTGCTGCACGCCCACGAGCCGTATCCGGCCGTCGCCATCGACGTGTGCTGGGACGTGGTGGCGGCGAACGCGGCGATGCATCGCTTCCTCGGCCTGATACCGGAGGCGGTCGCCGGTCCCCCACTGAACATGTTGCGCGCAACCCTGCATCCCGACGGCCTCCTCGCACACCTGCGCAACCCCGAGCAGTGGCGGGCCAACGCACTCCGTCGGGTACGACGTCAGCTGGACCGCACGGCGGACCCGCGGCTGCGGGACCTGCTCACCGAACTCCGGTCGTATCCGGGATCCGACACCGACCGGGAGCCGCCGGTCGCGGAAGAGATCGTGGTCCCGATGCGGATGACCATCGACGGCGCGGACCTCGCCCTGCTGTACACCGTCACCGTTTTCGGCGCGCCCTGCGACATCACGGTGGACGAGATCGCGATCGAGACATTCCTGCCCGCGGACGACGCCACCCGTGAATTGCTCGTCACGATGGCCGCCACTGCGGCGGCAACCTCCCCCGCAGCAGGCTCGATCGTGTCACTGTCGCCCGCGACGTAGCGTCCCTGCGCATGTTCCGCTGGGCTGAACTCGTGTGGTATCGGGTGCAGCCCGATTCCTAACCTCGGTTCATCCGAGGAAGGGATCCGGAAATTGCAGTCGCTCGCTTGCCACACCTGCGACGCTCGTGTATTCGTCGCGAAATACAGCCCCGCTCACACGAGCGTCCAATGGACCACCGAGTCCGCACGGACGTGTCCGGAAATGGCGGCCGCGGCCGGCCGCAGCGCCTATCTGCTGCGCTGCGAAGCGCTCGACCGCACGATCGACGAGGCCGCCACTCGGGGCGCGATCACTCCGACCACGCGGTCCGAGCCCGATGTCGAACCCCTTGCCGCAGCAGAGGTCCGCACGATCCCCCGGTGACCTCGGTGCTTGTCCCGTTCGATCCACCCACACAATTCTGGAGCAGCCGATGACTGTCGAACACGAGCGGATCGAGGTCCGCAATATCGAGACCGGGAGCAACCCGACGCGTTTCGCGCGCGGCTGGCATTGCATCGGTCTGGCAAAGGATTTCCGGGACGGTAAACCGCACCAGGTCAAGGTCTTCGGCACCGAACTCGTCGTCTTCGCCGATTCGACCGGCAAGCTCAACGTCCTCGACGCCTTCTGCCGGCACATGGGTGGAAATCTCGCGCGGGGCGAGGTCAAGGGCGACGCGATAGCCTGCCCGTTCCACGACTGGCGGTGGAACGGCAAGGGCCGCTGCGAATCGGTTCCCTACGCACGCCACGCCCCCAAACTGGCCCGCACGCGGGCCTGGACCACCATGGAGCGCAACGGCATTCTGCTGGTGTGGAACTGCCCGCAGGGATCCGAACCGCCTGCGGAACAGGCGATTCCGGAGATCGAGGGATACGAGGACGGGCGGTGGACCGACTGGACGTGGACCACGATCCAGGTCGAGGGTTCACATTGCCGCGAGATCGTCGACAACGTCGTCGATATGGCGCACTTCTTCTACGTGCACTATCAGATGCCGGAATACTTCAAGAACGTCTTCGAAGGTCATATCGCGGGCCAGCATATGCGGTCCTACGGCCGGGACGACATCAAGACCGGCGTACAAATGGATATCCCTGAAGCGCAGACTATTTCGGATGCCTTCTACTATGGCCCGTCCTTCATGCTCGACACGATCCGCACCGTCGCCGACGGTCGTACGGTCGAGTCCAAGCTGATCAATTGCCACTACCCGGTCACCTCGAACTCGTTCGTCCTCCAGTTCGGCACCATTGTCGAAAAGATCGACGGCATGACCGACGCGCAGACCGCGGAGATGGCGACGCTGTTCACCGACGGACTCGAAGAGCAGTTCGCCCAGGACATCGGGATCTGGAAGCACAAGTCCCGCATCGAAAATCCGCTGCTCACCGAGGAAGACGGCCCGGTATATCAGCTCCGGCGCTGGTACAGCCAGTTCTACGTCGATCTGGAAGACGTCACCCCGGAAATGACCCAGCGATTCGAGTTCGAGGTCGACACGAGTCGCGCGCTCGAATCATGGCACCAGGAAGTCGCCGACAACCTCTCAGTGTCCGGACAGTGATGCCACCGCCGGCCCTGCCTGCACCGAGGCAGGGCCGGAATCGGTGTCACGAGGGCGCATTCCGTCGACGAATACCGAGATCATGGTGCGGGCGAGCTCGGACAGTGCGTGCTCGGCGTCCGGACGGAACCAGCGCGAGGCGTGCCAGACCGCGTCGTAGACGAGCTCCTGAAAGATCCGGGGATCGATATCGGCACGGAGGTCGCCGGTGACGACACCCTCTCTGATGGCATCGCGCCAGGCCATCTCCATGATGTCGGCGGAGGCCGCCATATCGGCCGCTACCAGGCGTTCCCGCATGTACTCTCCCTCGCGGCGCCAGATCGAGGTGGCGCCGTGGTACTGCTCGCCGGTCTCCAGCGCGATCGTGGCGAGCGCAACGAGCCGTTCGACCGGCGGCAGATCTCGCGCCAGTACCTCCGTGCATCGCGTCGAGAGATCCTCGATGTATTCGCGGATGAGTTCGGTGACGATCGCTTCCTTGGACGGAAAGTAGTGGTAGAGCGCACCCGAGTAGACACCCACCGCGTCGGCGATCTCACGGATCGTGGTCGCGGAAACTCCCTTGTGGGCGAAGATCTCGGCCGAGCGGTCGAGGATCAGCTGTTTACGTTCCTGAGGATCCACGATCGCTCCCCTGTCGGATTCGGGTGTGGCTCATCCACGACGCCGATTGTGCCACACGCGTTGATCAAGCGATCAACGACGTCGGCCGCCCGGAACCGTTCTCGCCCAGGGCTCGCCAGATCAGTTGCGCCGCCGAGCGGACCGGCATCGCCAGCGCCACCGCGTCCACCACCTCGACCGGCCCGGTCACCGAGACAGCTCCCACGCAGCCGCGACTGCTGCCGATCGGGGCCGCCACACAGGCGATACCCGGCACAGATTCCTCACGTTCCACGGCCAGCCGCCGCCGTCGAATCTCGGCGACCTCCTGGCGATCCAGCGCACCCACCGCGACCGGGGCCGGCGCGGTCGGGGGGCGGTCCGCGGAATGCTCCGGCCGGACGTGCGCCAGCAGCACCTTGCCCAATGCGGTCCGCAACGCCGGCCGCCTCCCGCCGATGCGCGAGGGCACGGCGACGAGCTCAGGGCCGACCTTGTCCAGGTAGCGCACATCGTTACCTTCCAGCACCGCGAGGTGCACGATCAAACCACTGACCGCGTGCAGTTCGTGCAGCATCGGATGGGCGGCTCGATGCAGGTCGTCGTGCCGTTGCGCGAGTGCGCCCCACTCGAACATGGTGCGGCTCAACGCATAGACATGCCGACGTCGGCTGACCCAGCCCAGCTCCACCAATCGCGACAACATGCGATGGACGGACGAACGTGGCAGCCCGGTCCGCAAGGACAATTGCGACAGGGTGAGTTCGTCCCCGCCACTGAACTCGTCGAGCAGAGCTGCGATGCGGTCGATGACCGCCGGGGAAGAGTCGTCGCCGTTGCGCACCTGTACCTCCATCGGCGAGCCGGACCGTGAACAGCCCGGATGCGACATTGATCAAGCGATCAATCAATAGATGTCGACACGATAGCAGGCAGTCGGGATCTTCCGAAGCGGTTTCGGGGCGCCACTCGGTGGCGCCGCGCCGGGGCCGCCGCTCAGTGGGAAAGTTTCGACGCCACCAGATCGACCGCCAGCGCCAGGTCGCGATCGACTCCCGGGGGTATCCGTCCCACCGAGCCGGTCAGCGACAGGGCCGCAATCTCGCGGCGACCGGCATCGAAGGCCATGGCCACACACCACACGCGTCCACCGGCACCACATTCGGCGATGTTCTCCCGCACGGCTGGTCGCTGCCCGACCCGCCGCGCCAGCAGCGCGGCCCCCTCCGCGGTGTCCCGGGCGGGCCGACGCTGCCCGACCCGGGTGGGCAGGGCGGTCGCGGCCCAGCGGCCGCCGACCTTTTCCAGATACAGCACGTCGTCACCGTCGAGAACCGTCAAGTGCACGGCCATGGCGGTGCGTTGATGCAACCGGTACGCGATGTCGACGGCCGCACGGTAGATCCGGTCGTGATGCTGTGCCAGCGAGCCGAGTTCCACCATTTTCGGCCCGAGGTAATAGGTGGTGCCGCTGCGGCGCAACCACCCGACCCGCACCAGCTGCGACAGCAACCGATGGGTCGAGGAGCGGGGGAAGCCGGTGTACTCCGACAGCTCGGTGAGCGTCAGACTGCCGGCCTCACGAAACGGTTCGAGTAACAACAGCACGCGGCCCATCACGGTGCGAGGCGGGTTGTGGATAGCGGTCACGAGCACTCCGAAGACGAGACGGCCCATTGATTGATCAAACAATCAATGGACGGGATCATAGATCGGCCCGGGTCTCGGAAGGAGGAATCCGCCGAAACCCGGGCCGGGGGTCGAGCAGTGTGAGCTACGGGCGAGCGTGGATCAGCCGGCCTCGAAGGATGTTGCGGGTCAGATCATTGCGCGGTACGGCCCCTGCGGATCGCCACCGAGCTGGGTGAGTGCCGCCGAGTGGTAGATCACCCCGGGCACGTGGATGGCGTGGGTCAGGCCGACATGAGCGTCCCGCCAGAACCGCTGCATCGGCGTCTTCAGATGCACCGCCGCCCCACCGGCCCGGGCGAAGACCTCGTCCATCGCACGCACCGCGCGCCACGCCGCCGCGATCTGGGTGCGTCGGCCGACCGCGCGCTCCTCGAAACCGATCTCCAGCCCGCGGTCGGTCTTGTCCCAGAAACGGTCGACCGTTTCCAGCAGCGATACCCGGGCGGCGGAGATCTCCGCCGCCGCCTCGCTGACGGCGAACAGGACATAGGGATCTTCCTTGATCGGCACGCCGGTGACCTGCACTCGCTCCTTCTGCGCGGCGACATAGCAGGCCAGCGCGCCCTCGGTCATCCCGATCAGCGACGAGGTGATCCCCAGGGGGAAGATGCACGAGAACGGGAAACGGTACAGTGTCTGGTCACGGCCCGCGTGACGCCATCCGTTGCCACTGAGCACGATCTCGGCGTCGATGGTCCGGTACTCCGGTAGGAACGCGTCCTTCACGATCAGGTCCTTCGACCCCGTGCCGCGCAGACCGATGACATTCCAGCTGTCCTGGTCGATCTCGTAGTCCGAACGCGGCAGCAGCACATGACGTACCTCGCCGGTGCGATTGCCGTCCTTGTCGCCGACGGCCGCACCGATCATGACCCACCCGCAGTGATCGGTGCCCGAGGAGAAGGACCACCTGCCGTTCAGGATGTAGCCACCCTCGACCGGAACCGCGACTCCCATCGGCGCGTAGGGCGATGCCATCCACATATCGTTGTCCTCGCCCCAAACCTCTTGCTGTGCGCGGGGATCGAAGAAGGCGAGTTCCCACGGATGCACACCCACGATGCCTGCGACCCAACCCGCGGCACCGTCGAGCGCGGCCAGCGCCATAACGGTCTCGGCGGCCTCGCGAGGATGCCCCTCCAGACCGCCGTACTCCTTCGGCTGGAACATCCGGATGATGCGGGAATCCCGCAGATGCTTCGCGGTGGTGTCGGTGAGCCGCATGAGGGTCTCACCTTCGACGGCGCCGGCGCGGATCTCGTCGGCGTGCTGCATGATGCTGTCCAGTACATGGCCCATGGCGGCACACACTCCCAGCGCGGAGGGCCCGGCACACCTGGATTTCCGTTGAACGGAAACGGCGGCGCCGGGACGCACCGATACCGGTAGAACGGTGCGAACGGCACCGCCCACGCGGGTGCCCGACAGCGGAACAGGAGCGCTATGACCGAGACCGCAGATGTGGTGGCTGCCCTGCTCGATCGAGTACAGGCACTGGAGGACAAGGCCGCGATCCAGGAGGTACTGACCGCCTACGGTCCCGCCGTCGACGCCGGCGACGCCGACGCCGTCGCCCGGCTGTGGGCCGACGATGCCGTGTACGACATCGATATCCGGGTGATGGAGGGGCGCGACGCGATCACCGACATGGTGCGCACCCCACCGCACCAGGACTTCATCAACGAGGGATGCGGGCACCTGCTGGATCCCGTCCACATCCGGGTCGACGGCGATACCGCGGTGGCGACCTGTCACTCACTGCTGTTGCGCCGCAACCTCGACGAAGACTCCTTCCGGGTCTGGCGCGTCACCGCCAACCGTTTCGAACTCGCACGCATCGACGGCAGATGGCTCATCCGGCGCCGCACCGCCCGGGTCCTCGACGGCAGCGCGGCCGCCCGCGAACTCCTCGCTCGCGCCGACCGCTGATCACCTGTTCGCGGCGGACGACTTCGGGAATTCCGGGCCGGCCTTCCGGTCAACGGGAAGGGGCGTTGGCCGGGCCCGGAACCGGACTTACCGTCAGCTCGGCACGAGTATGCAGCGCAAGGAGGCGGTGGAGCAGTGGTGAACTTCGATGACGAAGTGGATGTTCTGGTGGCAGGGTCGGGTGGTGGCCTGGCCGGGGCCTACACCGCTGCCCGGGAGGGGCTTTCGGTGGCCGTGGTGGAGGCGACCGACAAATTCGGTGGGACGACGGCATATTCGGGTGGCGGTGGCGCCTGGTACCCCTGCAACCCGGTTCTGGAACGTGCCGGCGCGAACGACACGCTCGAGGACGCGCTGACCTATTTCCGCGCGGTGGTCGGTGACCGCACCCCGGCCGATCTCCAGGAAACCTATGTCCACCGCGGGCGCGAGCTCATCGAATACCTCGAAAGCGACGACCATTTCGAGTTCCAGGCCTACCCGTGGCCGGACTATTTCGGATCGGCACCCAAGGCGCGCAACGACGGTATGCGGCACGTCGTACCCGCGCCGCTGCCGGCGGCCGAGCTCGGCGAACTGCACGACCAGTTGCGCGGCACACTGGACACCGACCGCTTGGGAGCCGAACCTACCGACACCCTGATCGGTGGCCGAGCGCTGATCGGTCGCTTCCTGAAGGCACTGTCGACCTACCCCGAGGTGCGTTTGCACCGCAACGCCGCCCTCGTCGAACTCGTGGTCGAGGAGGGCACCGTCGTCGGCGCCGTGATCGAGAAGCCCACCGGGACGGTCACGATCCGGGCCCGGCGCGGTGTGCTCCTGGCCGCGGGCGGATTCGAAGGCAACGACGAGTTGCGCCGGCACTACGGCGTACCCGGCCAGGCCCGGGACACGATGGGGCCGCCCGGAAACCAGGGGCGCGCGCATCAGGCCGGTATCGCCGCCGGTGGTGATGTCGACCTCATGGATCAAGCCTGGTGGTCACCCGGACTCACCCACCCCGACGGTCGCTCCGCGTTCGCCCTGTGCTTCACCGGCGGCATCTTCGTCGGGCCCGACGGCAAACGATTCGTCAACGAATCCGCACCCTACGACCGGCTCGGCCGCGCCGCCATCGAACGGCTCCGCGACGGCAGCCTGACCCTGCCGTTCTGGATGATCTACGACGACCGCGACGGTGTCGTCCCACCGATCCAGGCGACGAACGTGTCGATGGTCGAACCCGAGAAATACGAGGCTGCCGGGCTCTGGCATACCGCAGATACGCTCGACGAACTGGCGGCAGCGATCGGTGTCCCGGCCGCGGATCTCACCGCCACCGTGGCGCGGTTCAACGCCATGGTCGCGGCGGGCGCCGACACCGATTTCGGCCGCGGCGAAGAAGCCTACGACCGCGCCTTCACTCCGGGGCAGTCGCCGCTGGTCCCCATCGACCGGGCACCGTTCCACGCGGCGGCATTCGGGCTGTCCGATCTCGGCACCAAGGGTGGTCTGCGCACCGACCGCAACGCCCGCGTACTCGACCACGCCGGGTCGCCCATCGCCGGGCTGTACGCCGCGGGTAACACCATGGCCGCGGTCAGCGGCACCGTCTACCCCGGTGGCGGCAATCCGATCGGCGCGTCGATGCTGTTCAGCCACCTCGCGGTGCTGGACATCCTCGGCCGCGGAAAGTGAGGATTTTGCACCGTGAGTTCGCGCGAGGTCGGACAGGGTTTCGACGAGGAATTCGACGTCGTCGTCGTGGGGTCGGGTGCGGCGGGTGCGGCTGCGGCCCTGGCCGCGCATCAGGTCGGCGGCGACATTCTCGTGGTCGACAAGTGTGACGAGGCCACGGCGGGTGGCAATACCCGCGTATCCGGTGGCGGCTGGTGGGTCAATCGTGATCCCGAGCGGGCGCGAATCTTCTTGCGCGCCCTGAACGGTCCCTTTCCGGTCGCCGAGGACGTCGTCGACGCGTGGGCCACCGAGACCGCCGAGGTGTCGACCTGGTTGCGGGAGCTGGGAGCCGAGGTCGCCATGAGCGGCGACTACCACACCGAACCCGAATACCACGCGGTCGAGGGCAGCGACTGTTACGCCGGAATGGACACGATCGCCGGGCACATGGGAAACGGTCTGCTGCACGGCTTTCTGCGGGCGGCATTGACCGATCGGAATATCGAAACCCGGTACGAGACCGCCGCCACCGGCCTGATCGTCGAGGGCAGCGCAGTGGTCGGCGTCGAGGTCGCCGGTGCGGACGGTCCGCAGCGCATCGGGGCACGGGGCGGCGTCGTCCTCGCCACCGGCGGCTTCCAGGCCGATACCGGCATGGTGCGCGACTACCTGCGCGTCACCGATCACGTGCTGTGGGGGTCACCCGCCGCGACCGGCGACGGCCACCGGATGGCCCAGGCCGTGGGCGCCGACCTGTGGCATATGGGAAATATGATGAGCATCACCGGAGTTCGCGGTGATGACGGCAACGGCAACTACCTGGCGTTGTGGAACGCACACAACTATCTGTGGGTGGACGCCGACGGCCGCCGGTTCATCGACGAGACCACCTCGCCGTGTCACGGACATATCCTCCGCGGCGGCTCCTACGAACTGTTCCCGCTGCAACCCTTCCACCTGATCTTCGATGAACAGATGCGGACCGCCGGACCGTTGAGCCCGGCACCCGATGTCCTGCCGGTGGGCTGGAACCTGCTCATGAACGGGTCACGCTGGAGTGCGGACAACAGTGCCGAAATCGATCGCGGACTGATCGAGCGTGCGGACTCGATCGCCGAACTGGCCGAAACGATCGGCCTCGACACATCGACGCTGCAGCGCACCGTCGATGGGTACAACGCCGCATGTGCGCAAGGGACCGACGAACACTTCGGCCGCGCCCCGGAACAGCTCGGCCCGCTACGGCAAGGCCCCTTCTATGCACTGCGGGTCACGCCGCTGCTGGGGTGGACCAACGGCGGACCACGTCGTGACGGACGGGCACGTGTTCTCGACACACACGGTGCGGTGATCCCCGGCCTCTACGCCGCCGGTGAAATCAGCTCCACCTACAGCTGGTGCAAGGACGGCGGATTCCACATCGGTGACGCCCTGGCATTCGGACGTGTCGCCGGGCGCGACGCCGCCCGCAGGGCATGATCACCGCCGCCCGCACGGCATGACCACCGCCGCGCGCTACCGGTTCGTGAGTTCGGCGATCACCGTCTCGGGCCGGGGGCGGTCGGCGATCTCGGCGGCCACCTCGCGGGCCCGACGGCGGTATCGGCCGTCCTCGAGCGCCGCAGCGACAGCGGGTGCGATCCCTGCTGCCGCGTCGACCGTGATCGAGGTTCCTGATGCGGCGGCGCGCGCGGCATTGATGGGCTGGTCGGCGCCCTGCGGCCACAGCACCATGGGCAGACCGTGTGCCATGGCGCCGAGAATGGTGCCCACACCGCCGGCCCCGACCACCAGATCCGCACGCTCGAGCAACTGCTCGAGCGGGACGAAGGGCACGTACAGCACCCGCGCACCGTCCGGCCCGGACTCCTGTTCGCCGTCCGGGCGAGCGGTGGGGTGTCGCAGCGAGGAGCCCAGGGTCGCGATCACGTGGGCGCCGGTCTCAGCGACCGCCGCCACGGCCGCGGTGAGGGTGTCCGGGTCCGAGAAGATGGTGCCGAAGGTGACCAGCACGGTGGGTGCGTCATCGGCATCGAAGCCGGGCAGATCGAGTGCGACGTCGGTCGGCCTCCGGTGTGCTCGGGCCCGGACCGGCCGGACTGTGGTACCTGGCGACCAGTCGGGGTCCTGCAGCCCCGGTGGGCACGGGTCGATATAGCTCGCGGCCGCCGCGACCTCGCGAAGCTGCACCCGGTCGTACCGACCCGCAGCAGCACGATCGATCTCGTCGGTGATCACCGCGGGCAGCGCCGGACCGAGACCCGCACGATGCCATTCGATCCCCAGCCGAGCGGCGATCATCGGCCCCACCGCGTCGAACGGCTCGGCGACGACCAGCTCCGCACCCCATTCGGCGGCCCGATCGATGCTGTCCGCGACGGCGAGGTCGACCCGGGCACCACCGAAGATCTCACCGATCACCGCGGGCGTCGGATGGAACACATCCGCGCCGGTGCGCCGGGCCGCCTCCTCGGAGAATTCGTCCGGCATCACACCCGCAGCAAGGAATTCCACCTCCGGTGGAAGTTCCGGAGCGATCACGTCCCTGAAGCCGCCGCTCGTCACCAACCCGACGGCATGCCCGGTATCGACCGCTGCCTGCATGAGCGGAACCAAGGGCAGGATGTGGCCGAAGGCAGGAGTCGCGCTGAACAACAGTTTCATGGGCACCCGTTCATCGTCGCCGGCATCGGCGCCGGTTCGATCTGGTTGAGCTTGCAGTGCAATCGAATTCACCCTACGGCACCGCAAGTCGACGATCAGAACGTGTTGACCGGAGCCGGCGGGAATGTGACCGGCAGCGCCGTCAAAGCCCGGTGAAACGGCCCGGGGCGCCACACCGGGGTGCCGTCCGGCATCGCCGGGCGCATCTCGGGCAGTGCATCGAGCAGCTGGTCGATGGCGTCCTGCGCCACCAGGTAGGCCAGCGACTGCGCCGGACACGCGCGGGGCCCGACGCCCCACGCCAGATGCGAGCGGTTGCCGGTGTGGTCGGCGGCCCGGATCGCGGGATCGTTGTTGCAGGCAGCCATGCTCACCAGCACCGGCTGATGTGCGGGCAGCCAGACGTCCTCGATCAGGATCGGTTGGCGAGGGTAGGTCATCAGCAGATTCGCCACCGGTGGGTCGTCGAACAAGACCTCGTCGAGGGCGTCGCGAGTGGACATGCTCCCGCCCATGACATGTCCGCCGAAGCGGTCGTCGGTGAAGATCAGCAGCAGCGTGTTGACGATCAGGTTCTGCTGCAGCTCGATGCCTGCGCCGTACAAACTGGCCAGATGACTGACCATTTCGGTCTCGTCGAGGCCGGCCGGATGTTGCAGCAGCCGGGACGTGACGTCGTTGCCGGAGTCGGCCTGTTTGTGGGCCACCAGATGCTGCAATGCCTCGTTGATGGCTTGATTGCCTTGTTCGGCATCGATTCCCTCGAACATGGCGGCCATGCCACCGGCCACCCGTTGCCCGATCTCCGGCGGGCACCCCAGCAGTGCATTGACCACCGCGAACGTCAGCGGAAATGCGTACTGGCCGATGAGATCCGCGGTGCCGGCCTGACAGAAGGAGTTGATCAGGGGAATGGCAATCCGCTCCACAGTGGTATGGAACGCATACAGATCAACCTCGTTGATACTGGCGGTGACAGCCCGCCGGTAGCGTTCGAAGTCGGGCCCGGAACTCCTACTCGCGGTGGGACGCCACTCCATGATCGGCAACACCGGGCACTCGGCCGGAATATCCTGTTGCCAGGTGCGCGGATCGGCGGGGAAGTGCTCGGGATCGTTGAGAATCCGCAGCGCGGTCCGATAGCCGATCACCAAGGTGGCCGGTACCCCCGGCGCCAGCTCGATCGGCACCAAAGAGCCGTATCGTTGTCGCATTTCACGGTAGACGAGGTGTGGATCCGAGGAGAATTCCGGCGTGAAAAGCGGTACCCGCGGCTCGTCGGAGACGACCGGAGAACCATGGGCGACCGGACAGGAGGAAACATTCACGTTCGGCGTACTCATTCAGCCGGCCGACATGCCGTGGTCGAGCGCGATCGCCTGGCCCGTCGAGCCGGCGGACGCATCCGACAACAGCCAGACGATGCTCTCGGCCACATCCTGTGGTGTCAGCAGGATTCCGGTGGGATGCAAGGCAGCGGCCTCGGACTCGGTGAACATCCCGGCGTTGATCGCATGATCCAGCATCGCGGTGCGGACCACCCCTGGACAAACGGCGTTGACCCGAATCCCCTGTGTCGCATACTCGATCGCCGCGGTGCGCGTCAGCGCCACCACCCCGCCCTTGGCCGCCGAGTACGACGCGATGCCCAGCGGAAGACCGACCAAACCGGCTACCGAAGCGGTGTTGACGATCGCGCCGCTGCCCTGGGTGAGCATCTGCTGGATTTCGTACTTCATGGACAGCCAGACACCTTTGAGGTTCACCGCATGCAGGGTGTCCCACGCCTGTTCCGAACTCTCGTGCAACGCCACCCCCTGCTCTTCGATGCCGGCGTTGTTCACCGCGCCGTCCAGTCGGCCGAATCGGTCCACCGCTGCCTGGACCAGAGCCTGCAGGTCGGTCGCAGCGGTCACATCGGCGCGAACGAAGAACGCATCGCCGCCGCCGTCGGTGATCCTGGCAACCGTCTCGTTCCCGCCGTCCACGTCGATATCGGCGACGACCACACTGCCGCCGTACTCGGCAATGCGCTGTGCGGTTGCCGCACCGATCCCCTGTGCCGCTCCCGTGACGACGACGCTCTTCCCGGCTAGCAACGAATCAGCCACTGTAGGCTCCTTTTTCGAGATTGTAGCGTTGGTCGATGGGTTCGAAGCGGGCGAACATTAGCACGCGAGAACAGCTTTCGGCGGCACGCGCTTCCCGCCTGCGGCAGGCGGGAAGCAGCTGGTGAACGCTCGAGGAGAGCCGACACGTGGTACACCCGGACACAATCCCGCTGGATGTGCGCCGTGCGGCATACGCTTCGAAGTCCGAACCCGTCACCGACCCTGCTGCTCCGATCCGCTGGACCGATCCGGGGTAGCGCCGCATCGACCATGAGGAGCGAGACATGCAAGCCGTCGTAGTTCTCGATCGGGCCGCCGGCCTCGCCGGGCTGCACTCGGCCGACCGGCCCTATCCCCATGCAGCGGAGAACGACGTCATCGTGCGCGTCCACGCCGCCGGTTTCACGCCGGGCGAACTGGACTGGCCGGCGACCTGGACCGATCGCGCCGGGCGCGACCGCACACCGAGCATCCCCGGGCACGAGCTGTCCGGTGTCGTCACCGAGCTCGGATTCGGCACCACCGGGCTGAGCATCGGACAGCGAGTGTTCGGAATGGCGGACTGGGCCCGCGACGGCGCCCTCGCCGAATACGTCGCCGTCGAGGCCCGCAATCTGGCGCCGCTGCCCGCCGACGTGGACCACGTCACCGCTGCGGCACTCCCGATCGCCGGCTTGACCGCCTGGCAGGGGCTGTTCGATCACGGACATCTGAGCGCAGGTCATAGCGTGCTCGTGCACGGCGTCACCGGAGCTGTGGGATCGGTAGCCGCGCAACTCGCCCGGCAAGCCGGTGCCTACGTGATCGGCACCGGCCGCAGCTCGAGCCGCCGCCGGGCGGCAGAACTGGGCGTCGATGCCTTCATCGATCTGGAGACGGAGAAACTCGCCGACGCGGGCAGTGTCGATGTGGTCTTCGACGTGCTCGGCGGTGAGTTCCTGGAACCGTCCGCCGCACTGGTCCGCCCGGGCGGCACGCTCGTCACCATCGCACTCCCGACCGATATTCGGCCCGCGGACGGCCGGACGGTCTTCTTCGTCGTGGAACCCGACCGGGTGCGTCTCGCCGATCTCGTCCAGCGCGTCCGCGACGGCCGACTCACACCGGCGGTGGGTGCGGTGCGGCCGTTGTCGGAAGCCGCGGAGGCGCTGCAACCGGCCAACCGAGCGAGCGGGAAAACCATCGTCTCCGGCGGCGACCGGTGAGTGGGGCCGCGGACGCCCACCGGGCCATGGCCGAGGGATGTTTCACCAGCCTTGCGGTCGCCCCGGCAGTGAACGCCGTACGCACGATCGCCACCGACCTGAAGCCCGTAACTAACGTGTGTAGTCGAGAATCGAGCGAGCGAGGGCGTCAGGGGCCTCGAGCATCGCCATATGTCCGACGCCGCGAAGGTATTCGAGTTCGGCCCCCGGCACTGCCTCGTACTGGCGCGCCGAAGCCGGGTCCCATCGAGGGTCGGAATCCCCGAAGATCACGAGAGGCGGCTTCCCGGCGGCGAGGAGACGCTCGGGCACAGTCCCCGCGACGATGTAGTCCATGTTGGCGGCGAGAATTGCGCGGATCCCGCGATAGGTCGTCCTGCGCAGATCCGCCACAGCTGCGTCGGGCACCGTGATCGGGGCCGCTGCAGTCGCTGCCAGTCCGCGCAGGATCATCGAGTCGGTACGAATCGCCCACACGAGCGGGCCCAGGGGCGGCGAGGCGAGCGCCTTGACGATTGCCGGCTCGGGCAAGAGCGCTGCGGGACCCGGCCCCGTACCGACCAGGACCAGCTCGCCGACCAGGTCCGGACGACGCTCCACGAGAGCGGTAGCGACATACCCGCCGCTGGAGTGACCAACCACCTTCGGATTCCGGCACCCGAGCTCGTCCAACACTGCCGCTGTCCGGTCCGCCTGCTGGGGAACAGCGTAGGTGGACGGCGGCTCGGATCGGCCGCATCCCGGAAGGTCGATCGTGATCACCCGATACGCGGTGGCGAGCGACGGCACCAGCGGCGCCCACGTCGAACCGGTTGCGCCCGAACCGTGGATGAGCAACAAGGGCGGTGCTGCCGCGTCCCCATCGATGACAACGTGCACCCCGTGGACTGTCGTGTCGATACCTGTCGTGCCGGGGTTCGATTCGCTCATGACGACAGCTTCGCCGGAGACTCGTCGCCCCCTCTTGTACAAATGTCACATTTCCGTGGTCCCGAGGCCGACATGCGGCCGCGTCGTTCAGACCGCGCTTCGTGCCTGCGACGACCCGAGTGCGCGTATGGCCTCCGCGGTCGCCCACTGAGCTTCCGCCTGCGCGAGGGCAGCATGCGCCTGTGCCTGAGCGATCACGTTCCGCCGTTCCGCGCCGCTGGCCGCGTCGCCGGCGGTCAGGCCACTGAGCAGCGCCTCGGCGCGCTGCTTGTGAGTGGTGTAGTCATCCATCGCGCAATTCTCGCACGCCGGGCAGGGACGCGGTCGCAGTCGAAATTTCAAGGGGTGGACGCTGTTCCGAGATCAAAGCGGATGCCGGCGCGGAGCATATCCGTGGCCGACAGTCCGATCATGTCGCGAAAGGTTTCACTGAAATGCGACGGGGTGGCGAAACCGGCGTCGATGGCGGCGCGAGTGAGGTCGTGGCCGGCGGCCGCGCCGCGAACCGTACGGACGATGCGGCTCCACCGTTGATAGCCACGGAAGGTAGTGCCGTACTGCTGGGTGAACAGTCGCAGGAAATGTGTGGTGGACAGACCCATCTTCGCGGCGATCTGATCAGCTCGGAAGGTCCGGTCCGGATGGTCGCGGATGATGGTGGCGACCTCTTCGATGCGCGGATCGGTTACCGGCGCGGGACCGGCGACGGCACGGGCGTAGATGCGATCGGGGTCCACGTCCACGTCCTCGGCCAAGCACAACTCGACCAGTTCTCGTTCCCGTCGATGATTGAGTCCGAAAACCCCTGAGGAATAGGCCATCTCGTCGGAAATGGCCGTGGCGGGCGCACCGGCGGGCTCGACGAACAGTGCCAGAATCCAGCCCTCGGCGGCGACCAGCCGCTGTGTCGTGCGAGCGGGGGCGAAGAAACTGCCCGTGCGGATCCGGCCGTGTTCGGCGGTGTGCACAACGAGCGGGCCGTGCAGTCCGACGCTGAGCATGGCGACCGACGGGCAATGCGGTTCGACGCCGAGATCCGGCCCGATGTAGCCGACATGTCCGGCCCGCGCCCAGGCGACCGGCGCCCGAGCCGGACCGCAGATTTCCGAAAGCGGATCAGTGTCCACACCTGTCAGGGTATCGCTGCGCCACCGAGAGCGTCGGAGGCGAGAAGCACTACCGGAAGCACGGAGACACTCGATGCGCAGCGATACCGCCGAGACGAAAGCGAAATCCCCGCCCCCGAACGATCTCGAGCCGGCCCGGCAACAGTCCGGGTCATTGCGTCCCTTTGCCGGCAGCTTCGCCGCTGTACTGATCTTTCAGGTCATCGGCGCCCTCGCCGGACTGGCACCGCTACTCGCCGTCATCGAACTGGGCCGGATCCTGCTCTCCCCCAACCCGATCGATCACGGTCACGTCTGGGTTGTCGTTCTCGCGGGCGCGATCGGCCTGCTGGTCCGGCTGCTGTTCACGGCGGCATCGGCAGCCATCGGACATCTACTCGACGGGCGGGTACAGCTGTCGCTGCGCCGGCAACTGGCCGCGGGGCTGGGGCGGGTGCCGATCGGCTGGTTCTCCCGCCGCCGGACCGGCGAGCTGGCACAGGTGGTGGGCGACGATGTGAGCGCCGTGCACCCGTTCATCGCACACACGCCCGGCGAGCTCGTCTCCGCCTTCGTGGTGCCGCTGGTTTCGCTGATCTATCTGTTCACTATCGACTGGCGGCTGACGCTCGTCACGCTCATCCCGGTAGTCCTGGCGGTGGCGCTGGTGCCGGCGATGATGACTCCGGCCCGGCTGCGCGAACAGGAAGAGTTCGATGCGGCCATGGGGCAGGTGGCGAACTCCGTCGTGGAGTACGTGCAGGGCATCGCGGTGGTCAAGGCATTCGGCGGTTCCGGGCAGGCCCACCGCGCATTCCGGACGGCCGTGGATGATTTCGTCGGGACCTTCTTCCGCTGGGGCCGCGGTCTCGCCCCGATCGCCGCGGGCATGCAGCTCGTGCTGTCGCCGCCGTTCGTCCTGCTGGTCGTGTTGACCGGCGGTGCGATGTTGCTGGCGAACGGTTCGCTCGCACCCGCCGATCTGTTGCCGTTCCTGCTGCTGGGACTGGGCCTGACCGCCCCGGTGGCCGCCCTCGGCCACGGCTTCGACGAGATGCAGGCCGCGCGGCGCGCGGTCGGCCGGATTCGGGAGGTACTCGCTGTATCGCCGCTGCCGGAGCCCGCGCATCCCGTTGCACCCCAGGGACATCGGGTGGAACTGCGCGGTGTTCGGTTCGGCTACGACGCAGAGCACGAGGTGCTGCGCGGAATCGACCTGGTGCTCGAAGAGGGGACGGTCACCGCACTCGTCGGGCCATCCGGAAGCGGTAAATCCACCCTGGTACAGCTACTGCCACGCTTCTTCGATCCGACGCACGGGTCGGTCATGCTGGGCGGGACCGATCTGCGTGACATCGACAGCGATGTGCTGTACCGGAACGTCGCCTTCGTCTTCCAGGATGTTCGCCTGCTCCGAGCTTCGGTCGCCGACAATATCGCGCTGGCCGTACCACGCGCCGACCGCGCCGGTGTGGTGCGCGCCGCCCAGCTGGCGAACATCCACGATCGTATTCTCGAGCTGCCCCACGGCTACGAGACCGTGCTCGGCACGCAGGCCCAGCTTTCGGGCGGTGAGGCTCAGCGCATCGCACTCGCCCGCGCACTACTCTCCGACGCGCCCATCCTGGTGCTCGACGAGGCGACGGCCTTCGCCGACCCGCAGACCGAACAGGCAGTGCGGCAAGCACTGTCGACACTGGCAGCACAGCGCACCATTCTGGTCATCGCCCATCGCCTGGAGACAGTCGCCGACGCCGACATCGTCGTGGTGCTGGAGGACGGGGTGATCGTCGAGCACGGCCGGCCGGACGACCTGTTGGCCCGCGGCGGCAGGTTCGCCGCTTTCCGGCAGGCCCACCGATCAGCGATCGCGGACGGATCCGAAACCCCACAGGGAGATGAGTACCGATGATTCGAATGCTGCTGCGCGTCCTCGGACCCGAATACGCCGCGCCGGTGCGCCGCACGGTTGCCCTCATGACAGCAACCGCCGTGGTCGAAGGATTGTCCTACGGCCTGCTGGTTCCCATTCTGCGCGCCCTGTTCGGGGATACTCCCGCGCAGGCCCGTCCGTGGCTGGTCCCCTTCGGTGTCGCGGTCGCGGTCTACGCGGTGCTGCGCTATCTCAGTGATCTGTCCGGCTTTCGCGTCGGAACCACCCTGCTGCGAGGGATGTACTACCGGATCGGTGAGCATCTGGGCCGTCTACCTCTCGGCTGGTACAGCGGCGGCCGTGTCGGCGAGGTGTCGGTGCTGGCCAGTCGTGGAGTCCTGGAGGCCATGAGCGTTATCGCACATCTGCTGGCACCGTTTCTCTTCGCCGCGGTAACCCCCTTGACGATCGTCCTCGTCCTGCTGTCCTACAACTGGCAGCTGGGTGTGGCCGCGCTGGTCGCCGCGCCGATCGTGGCGGCGATCAGTGGCTGGACGGCCCACGCAACCGCCGCCGCAGATGCGGAGCGCTCCGAGCTCGACGCCGCAGCCGCCGAGCGGGTCATCGAGTATCTCCGGGCACAGCCGGTACTGCGAGCCGGCGGCCGAACCACTGCGCGCTTCACGCTGCTCGACGACTCGCTCCGCGAACTGGAACGCGCGTCGCGCCGGTCGACGGTGGCCGCACTACCGGGAGTCGTCGGTCTCACCCTCACAGTGCAGGCGATGTTCACGGCCCTGCTCGTCCTGGGCACCTATCTCGCCCTGGGCGGCGAAATCGGAGTGGCAGAACTCTTGGCGGTCCTGGTATTGGCCGCCCGCTGCGCCGATCCACTGCTGTCGCTATCGGATATCGGCGGCAAGCTCCGTGGCGCGCGCGCCGTGCTGGCCGGGCTCGACACACTGTTGCGCACCGAACCGCTGCCCGAACCTGCCGATCCTGTCCGGCCCGGCCGTCATGACCTGGAGTTCGAGTCCGTCTCCTTCCGGCACGGCGACCGGCAGGTGTTCGACAACGTGTCCCTCACGGTGCCTCCGGGCAAGCGGCTGGCCGTCGTGGGCCCGTCGGGTGCGGGCAAAACCACGATGCTGCAACTGCTCGCGCGGTTCTATGACGTGGACTCCGGCGCGGTGCGAATCGGCGGTGTGGATGTACGTGCGATGAACTCGCAGGAGTTGATGGCCCGGTTCGCCATCGTCTTCCAGGACGTCCATCTGTTCGATGGAACCATCGAGGAGAACGTGCGTCTCGGCCGCCCCGGCGCGACCGAGGCGCAGATGCGGGCCGCCGCCACCGCCGCGGGCCTGGACGAGGTGATCGAGCGGCTCCCCGACGGCTGGAACGCGCTGGTCGGCGAAGGCGGCATGCTGCTGTCGGGCGGTGAGCGCCAACGGGTTTCCATCGCCAGGGCGCTACTGAAGGATGCACCCATCGTGCTGCTGGACGAGGTGACCTCCGCCCTGGACCCGGTGAACGAGGCAGCGGTCCACGCCGGTATCGAGCGCCTCATGGCCGGCCGAACCGTAGTGATGGTGGCGCATCGCCTGCGCACCGTCCGCCGCGCCGATCACGTCGTCTTTCTCGACGGCGGTCGAATCGTGGAACAGGGAAGCCACGAGGAGCTGGTCGGCCGGGGCGGCCGCTACGCCGCGTTCTGGGCGATATCCCAACCACTGTCGGCCGTTGACAACCGCCGGGTGGAGAACGCTCGTCTCTAAGCGGTCCTCGCCGCGGTAGTCGCGGCGGTGGGTGTGTCGGTGGTTGCCGTCGGTCGGGCAAGAACCAGCAGGGCGATCGTCGCGACGGCGGCGCAGATCAAAATGCTCGTAGCCATCCCGGTCGCCGAGCTGCCGACCAGCGGTGACACCACGGCCGCCAGGCCGAACTGGCCCGCACCCATCACTGCCGAACCGGTCCCCGCCGCATGCGGAACTTGCGCCTGGCCGAGCGCGGTGGCATTTCCCATGATGAATCCGAGTGTCGTGGTCATCAGGAACATCAGCGGGAGGACCACCCAGCGCTCGGTCCCACCGACAGTCACCGCGAGTACCAGGGCCAGCCCGGTTGTCAGGAGGGTCAGCACGCCGAAGGTGAGGAGTTGGCGGGCATGGAATCGGCCGATCAGCCTGGTGTTGACGATATTGCCGCCGACGATTCCGATCGAGTTCACTCCGAATACGAGGGAGAACTGCCCCGGGCTCAGGCCGAGTGCGTCCTGCGCCACGAACGGTGATGCGGAGATATAGGAGAACAGTGCACCGAAGCCGAACATGAACGTCATCGTGTAGCCGATGAAGCGCCGATTCCCGGCTACCGACCGCATGTTGCGGGCCAGCGCAATCAGTCCGCCGCTGTGCCGCCGCTCCGGCGGCAAGGTCTCGGGGATCACCATCGTGATACCGAGAACCATCAGCACTCCGGCGCCTGCGAGCACCCAGAAGATTCCACGCCAGCCGATCGGACCGAGCAATGCGCCACCGAGCAGTGGCGCCAGCACCGGGGCCACCCCGCCGATAATCATCATGATCGAAAACAGCTTCGCGGCCTCATCGCCCTTGGCACGATCAGCAATCGCCGCGCGAGCCAGCACGATCGCCGCACCGCCGCTCAGCCCCTGCAGCAGTCGAGCGGCAATCAACACCTCGATGCTCGGAGCGAGTGCACACAACATGCCGGTGATCACGAACGTGACGGTGCCACCGAGCAACAGCTTGCGCCTGCCCCAGCTGTCGGACAGCGGACCAATGATGATCTGACCGATTCCGAGTCCGGCCATGAAGGTCGTCAAGGTCAACTGGACGGTCGAAGCCGACGTCACCAGGTCGTCTTCGACAGTGGGAAGACCCGGCAGATACATATCGGTGGCGAGCGGCGCGGTAGCGGACAACAACGCGAGAGCCATCAGCATGGGAACGGAAATAGCTCGGGACACATGTGAATCCAGCGGTGCGGACGTTCGAGTTTATTCCGACATTTCAGTTGATCTTCGTCACCGCCATGCCGGGCTGGTGCAGCGGGGGCCAATCCGACCGGACGACGGCTGCTGCCTCAGCCGTGGACGAAAAGCATTGTCAGAACGACGTGCAGGGCTGTTCCGGTCAGGATGCTGAGCACGGCATTGCGCCGCCACAGATGCACCGCAACCGTGACGGCGAGGGCCGGTCCGGTGACGGTCCACTGGGCGGGGGTGCTGTCGCGCAGGGTGTACGCGGCGAGAACGACCATCACACCGACGGGCATGTGCCGGCTCAGGTAGGCAACGGTAGCGCTGGTCCGCAGCGGTGCCAGCAGGGCGAACGGCAGTGCGCGCAGTGACCAGGTGATCGCGGCACATACCGCGACGGCCGCAATCAGGTAGCCGGTGTCAGGCACGAGTGAGCTCTTTCCTGGCGAAAGGTCGACCGATCAGCAGGGCAACGGTGAACAGCCCCAAGGCGACGGGCAGCATCTGCCCCGGGAGCAGGACTCGTGCAACCAGTGCACACAGCAGCGCCACGATCACGACCGGGATATCGCGTTCGGCACGGTAGCCGTCGACGGCGAGTACGACGAACAACGCGGTCAGGGCGAAGTCCAGGCCGTCGAGCTGTACCGGCAACAGTGCCGCGGCACCGGCGCCCACGACGGCGCCCGCGACCCAGTAGCCCTGACACAGGACCTGCAACCACAGGATGCGCCGGCCGCGCCACTCCCGCGCCGATGCGCCCGTGGTCAGTGCGTAGGCCTCATCGGTCAGCGCGAAGGTCGCATACCCCTTTGCCCATCGGCCGCGGACCCGGTGCAGCGGAAAGGAGAGCGCGTAGAAGACGTGGCGGAAGTTGACCAGGAACGCGGTCAACGCCACCTGAGCCAGCGGGGTGGCAGCGACGACGAGCCCGATGAGCAGGAACTCCAGGGACCCGGCGTAGACGACACCGGCGAATACCGGCGCCCACCACCAGGCCAGCTGCGAATGCACGACCAACACGCCCAGAGCCACGCCGAGGGGAAACAGTGCCAGCCCGACCGACCCGGAGTCGGCCAGCGCCGCCCGCAGATCCGACGGCGCCGGTTCGGCGCCGGGAGCCGCAGGATCGGACGGGGTGGTCTCCCTTGAACTATCCACCTGGTCATTTTATGTCTCTTAGCGGGTAATATGGTTTCCAAAAATGCCTCGTATCAGCGAATGTGAGACATCGATGCAGCTGGATTCGGTCGATAGAGATATTTTATTCCACCTCCGCCAGGACGGCCGCCTGACGAATGTCGAACTGGCCAAACGCGTGGGCCTGACCCCACCGCCCTGCCTGCGCCGGGTGAAGCGGCTCGAGGACGCCGGGATCATCAGCGGCTACCGGGCCCGCATCGATCCGGCGGCGACCGGTCGCGGGTTCGAAGTCGTCGTCGCGGTGGAAATCAGTATCAACGACCTGCAGACCGTGGAGGAATTCGAGAAGGCCATCGCCACTTACGACGAAGTCGTCGAATTCCACCGTCTCTTCGGTCGTCCCGACTACTTCGTCCGGGTCGCGGTAGCCGACCACGAGGTCTTCGAAACCTTCTTGACCGGCAAGCTCATGGGTTTGCGAGCCGTCGCCCGGGTGGATTCCCACCTGATCATGAAGAAGATCAAAACCGACGACTGAGCACCGGCAATTCAGTCCCGATTCGATCGGCAACGGTCCGAGCACCAGGGGGCCGCGGCGGAAACCTGTTGTCTCGGCGGGCTTCCGGCAAGGAGTTCCAGTGCGTGGGCGGAGGGTGATCCGGGTTTCGTCCCATAGACCATCAGTGTCTGTTCGGGGTCGTCTCCTGGGATCAACGCCTGGTAGGTGACGGTGAGGTCGCCGACGAGCGGGTGGTGGTATCGCTTGGTGCCGGTGCTGCGTTCGTGGACGTGATTGCGGGCCCACAGGCGCCGGAATTCGGGGCTCTGGATCGAGAGGGCTCCGACGAGGCGACCCAGTAGCGGGTCTTCCGGGTGTCGCCCGGCGTCCATGCGGAGCATGGCGGCGGTATCGGCCGCCACCTGCTCCCAGTCTGCGTAGAGCTCGCGTGCGTGCGGGTCGAGGAACACGAACCGGGCCTGGTTGCGCTCCTCGGGTGGCATGTTGTCGAAGTCGGCGATGAGACGTGCCGCAAGGTGGTTGTGCCCCAGGACGTTCAGCCCCCGTCCGAGCACGAAGGCGGGGCGGCGGACCGTCTCGAAGGTATCGAGCAGTGATTGCGTCGCCGCATGTAGTCGTTGTGGCTTTGCTGCCCGTCGACGCCGGGCAGGCGCAGGACGGGCGACCCTGTGGAGATGCGCTCGTTCGGACTCGTCGAGTCGGAGCGCGTCGGCAATCGCCTCGAGCACCTCCGGGGAGGCGCTCTTGCTGCGGCCCTGCTCGAGACGGGTGTAGTAGTCGACGCTCACGCCGGCGAGCATGGCGAGTTCTTCCCGGCGCAATCCATCCACCCGCCGCCGCCCGCCGTCGACGATACCGGCCCGCTCCGGGGTCATCCGTCCGCGTGCAGCACGGAGGAAATCCGATAGACGGGGCTCGAGTTGTTCGGACATATCCCCAGTCTCCTCGTCCTCGCCCGGAGGTGAGAGGCCGCTGGGGTGCCCAGTTTGTCCCAGGAAACGGTGGGCCTTCTCGGGGATCTCGTCCGCTTTCACGATGGATGAGTCGCGGTTCCGCGGCGGACCTTCAAATCCCTTCCGAAAGGAACTACTTCATGTCTGTCTGGATGATCACCGGTGCGGCACGCGGACTCGGGCTGGAGATCGCTCGTGTCGCCCTGGCCGGCGGCGAGCAGGTGGCCCTGGCCGCACGCCGACCCGAGGCGATCCCCGAGAACGTCCGCAACCACGCGAATGCACTGACGGTACGTCTCGACGTCACCGACGCGGCACAGATCACCGCCGCGATCACCGAGATCACGAGCCACTTCGGCTCGATCGACGTGTTGGTCAACAACGCCGGCCGTGGGCTACTGGGCGCACTCGAGGAAATCACCGACGCCGAAGCGCGTTCGCTGTTCGACGTCAACGTGTTCGGCCTGATCAACACGACTCGTGCGGTCCTGCCCGTCATGCGTGCGGCAGGTTCGGGCAAGCTCGTGCACATCGGCTCACGCTCGGGCTACGAGGGCGAGCCCGGGGTGAGCATGTACTCCGCATCCAAGTTCGCCGTCGCCGGCATCAGCGAGGCGCTCGCCGCTGAACTGGACCCCTTCGGGATCCAGAGCATGGTGGTCGAACCGGGCGTGATCCGCACCGACTTCCTCGACCTCTCCTCGGTGCGAATGCCCGAGGGCCGGATCGCCGCCTACGACGGCACCCCTGCCCACGACACGCTGGATTGGGCCGGCGAGGCAAACCACACTCAACTCGGCGACCCGGTCAAGATGGCGGCCTTCATCTACCAGGTCACCTCTGGGCCGCGGCTGCCGCTGCACCTGCCCATCGGGCAGGACGCGCTGGACCGCCGCACGGTGATGACCGAGCGCCTCGCACGCGAACTCACACCTGTGCGGGAGGCATCCGCCGCCACGGCGCACGTCGAGAGCGCGTGACCCGCCGCCGCGCCCCATAACGGAACCTTCACCGAGTACAACGGGTTCCGCAACCTCAGCGCACGAATGACCAAGTGGCACTGCCGCACCCGAAGCTACTCGATCCATGCCTGCCTTCCATGCCCTTGTATCCGGCGCGCCGCGCGAACGACATAGTCGGCTGGAACCGAGTGCCGGGCGCTGTGCGCTACGCGTGTTTCACGCTCAGCGCATACAGCTAACAGCGATCGGAGGTGTCGGGTTGCATTGGTGCGATGCGGACTCGACACGGGACACGGTGAGCGTGGAACGAGAACACGTTGAGGGGGAGCCGGTGCGACCGCGCACCTACACAGGACGGCTTGTTACCCGTCAACGCGAAAACCGCAGATCAGAAAGCTTCTGATCTGCGGTTTCGAAGTGGAGCTAAGGGGACTCGAACCCCTGACCCCCACATAGAGCGTCATGAGCCCACCAGCCCGGACAGGACCGGTGTGCGGAGCCCAACCCCAACGATCAGCTCAGCGCGGCGACCGCCTTAACCGGGTAGGGCAGGTACACGACTTCGCGAAGCATGCTCGGCTGTAACGGAATTAAGCGCTTTGATCGCAGCTTTCTGCGAAGGCAAACCCGCGCGGCGCCTCTCCGCGGGTTGCCCCCGAGACCAGCAGCAGGCAATCGGCCCCGCGCTGATCGTTGGTCAGAACGTCAAATTCCCCGACGGACGACAGGAAAGCGGCCCGGTTCACCTCGCCGAGATGGCCAGGAGCACGAGAAGAGGGCTGACCAGCACAAAGGGTGGAACCCGCCGATAGTGCCGCCTTCAGTTCTCGAACAGTCTCCTCTCGGCGAAAGCCTAAGACCGATGCCACCTCGACGACGAAAGCGCGGGGTTAGCGGTGGGCCCGCTCGAGTCTTGCATCTACCGCCTTCTTCCCGACGTGGCACGCGGCCGACGCAGTGCGATCAGAGCTTCTCGATCGCACTGTGGCGTCCGACTACGCCTGCGGGCAACGACGCACTTTGCACCCTGGCCAGGCTGATGACGACCGTCAGATACGCCCCACCACGAAAACTATCCAGGCATGCACCGAGTCGTGGTAGACAGCCTGGCCAGCGGCCAGCATCCGTGTGTCGGGGGTGCGTCTCCCTGGGTGATGAAGCCCTTACCGGGCCTCAAGCGAACAGAGCGGTGAATCGCCAGTCCAGTACCTGCTGTGGCGGTGCGTCCCCGCGATGGGAGAAAACAATCGATCGCAGGTCGAGGGTTCCGCCGGTTGGCAGTATCGACGCGTTCTCGACGTACAGGTCGCTGGTGAGGGTATCTCCTTCGGCGACTGCGGCCGTATGATCGCAGGATTGCCAGCCGAGTACTGTCACCATGTTCGGCAGCGCTCGTACTGCCTGATCGAGGGCGATACCGATGGAGTGGCCACCGTAGACGAGGCGACCGGTGGGACTCGTCCGCTCATCGTGGTGTGTGGCAGCGATATTGAGGGTGAGCCGGGCCAGTTCGGGTGCACTGCTGACGACATCGCCGCTCGAGGTGAACCTGACACCCACCAGCGACGGGTCGAAATGCGGTCCTGACACTGCGGATCGGTAGGCATCGAGATCGGTTCCTTCGGGCACTGCCCAGTCCGTTGCGTGCGATTCGCCGATCGTGGACAGATCGTCGGTACGGGTCACCTCGACCGGATCGACCGCGGGGTCGACCGGCAGCATGGCGCATCGGTGGAAGTCCAGCACGGTCCGTCCGTGCTGGTCCACTGTACTGATACGCAATACGGCTAGACCCGTCGCCGGGCGACCGGGTCTGATCGAGTTGCTTTTCAGGCCGACGACCGCGGTGGTGGTCGACAGCGTGTCACCGATCGAGGGCAGGCGATGTAGTCGCAGGCCGCGGTAGAAGAGGTTGGCTTTGACGTGATTGGTGGCCAGAGTCGATTGTCCGATCGCGATATCGGTGACAAGCCCGGGGTGCGCGACCGGGCCACCGGCGACCGTTGCCGCCAGCGACCTGTCGAGCATCAGGCGCAATCGATTGCCGACGATCGCCTGGTGCGCGGCAGCGAGCCCGTCGGTCAAGGTGACGGCGGGGGCGGTATCGAAGACCTGCCCGACGGCCAACCGGTCGAAGTAGGGCCCGCCGACGACAACAGTCCGGGTGTGGTCGAGAGTTGTCATTGCCTCGCTCCGATCTTGGTCAGCGTACGGCGGGCGGCGACGGCAAGAGCTTCGTCGAGCATCCGGCCGTCGAGTTGAACGGCTCCCACACCCTGTTCCTCCGCTTGTTCGAGTGCGGACAGCACCCGCCTGGCGAAGTCGACCTGTTCAACGCTCGGAGTGAACAATTCCAGCGTGGTGCCGGCCTGTGCCGGGTGCACAACCCATTTGCCATCGAACCCGAGATCCGCGGCCCAGTGGCCCGCACGGCGGAACGCCGGGTCGTCGGCGATTCCGAGGAAGGGACCGTCGATCGCCTGCACGCCCGCCGCACGCGCGGCATGTAGTACCCGGTCCTGAACATAGAGCCACTGTTCGGGCGGGGCCGCGGGCGACCGGCCCAGTGCGGCACCCAGATCGGCGTATCCGATGATCACGGCCTCGATCCGGGACCCGGCGGCGATCCGGTCGACATTGTGGATTCCGGCGGGGGTTTCCACCAGTGCCTGCAGTCGCACCTCCGTGCCGCCGGCCTTGTCGAGTATCCGGTCGGCGGCCTCGAGGTCCACGGTCGAGCCGACCTTCGGAATCACGATCGAGGACAGGGCATCCGCCACTTCGCAGAGTGCGGACAGGTCACGGCGGAACCATCGGGTATCCGGTCCGTTGACCCGGACGGAGACCGGCCGCCGGGGTCCGTACTCACCGACCAGCTCGGCCACGACCTCCCGCACCTCGTCCTTGCGACCGGCAGTGACAGCATCTTCGAGATCGAGAACGACCTCGTCGACAGAAGAATCGAGTGCCTTGCGGGCCTTACGCTCATCCGACCCGGGTGCGACCAGAATTACTCGCCGGCATGTAGCAATCACGATGAGTCCTGCCGATTACTTCGCGACGCGTGTCGGCGAATCGATAGTCACTGCTTCGACTCGTGACTCACGCAGTCGCAAGCATTCGGTGCTGTCCAGCGCCGGCGAGGCGCACAGGTAGAGCTGGTCGCCGCGTGCACCACCGGTTGCGCAGGCCAGGACGAGTCGGCTGGACCGTACCCGCTCGATTTCCCGGCCCTCCGCGTCGATTCGAACTGCGGCGCGGCCGAATACATCCGATACCCAGATATATCCCCATGTATCCATTCCGATGCCGTCCGGCGCGAAGTCGACGAACAGCTCCTTGCGCTCGGTGAGACTGCCGTCGGGAGCAAGGCGGAAGCGAGTCAGCCGTGCGCCGAACGACTCGGCGACGAATAAATACTCCCGGGTTTCGTCGACGACGATTCCGTTGCTGAACGCCAGCCCGGAAGCCACCTCCCGGTATTCGCCGTCCGTTTCGACCAGGAAGAGTCGGCTGGTCGCCGGCGGGGTGAACCGGCCGTGGCATACGTTGTCGATATCTTCCGGATCGGAGAGGAAGGCGTGGGGGTCGAATCCGGTTTCGCCGACGTAGCATCGGCCGGCGGAGTCCACTGCCAGATCGTTCAGTGTCGAGATGACCGAATCGGAGAGGTCCGCGTGCACGACCATTTCATCGTCGTCGAACCGGACGATTTTTCGCTCCTGCATGAGAACCACCAGGAGACGTCCGTCGGGTAGCCACCCGATGCCTCCGGGCGCGCTCGCAACCTCGATCGTGCGTGTATCCGAACCGTCCGGCCGAACCGAGATAACTCGGTTCAGATGCATGTCGACGAACCAGACGCGACCGTCGTGGTAGCGCGGGCACTCGGTGAACGAGTATCCGTCGGCGACGACTTCGAAGGAAGAGTTGACAGTCATCGAAATACTCCATTTCTTGGATCAGGCTTCGGAACGCACGGCTGTTCCCTCGGCCTCGGTGACAGACCATGTTTGCGGACGTCGCGGAATCGCGGCAGCGAGTATCGCACCGAGAATTCCGAATGCCGCAAAGACGTAGAAACTTGTTTCGACGCTGCTACCGGCGGCGACGAGGAATCCGATCAATGTCGGGCCGCCGAGTGCTCCGACCCGGCCGGCGCACGAGATCCACGACAGTGCGGCGACTCGGGAGTTGTCGGGATAGTCCGTCGCCACGAATCCGGACATCAGCAGCTGCGCTCCGAGAGTTCCGGCACCGGCGACGAATACAAGGACATAGACCAGGCCCAGCGGAAGCGCGATGCTGAGGGCGAGAATGCTCGCTGCGGCGGCGAGAAATACTGCGATCATCACCGTCCGCGGCCCTGAGGCGTCGGCGCGCCTGGCGAGTAGCGGCGGAATTGTGGCCGCACCCAGATTGAGAGCAATCAGGAAGGTCAGTGCCGACCCGAGTTCGTATCCGTTCGCGCGCATCAGCTGCGGAAGCCAGGTATTCAGCCCGTAGGTCAGCACCAGCCCACTCGCACTCATCAGTCCGAAGACGATGGTTCGCACCCATACTCCGTCGACGAACAACGCCTTCGGGCCCCGCGCAGTGCCGGAACTCGGGTCGTCCTGCGATGCGTCTGCATAATCCGCGGGACGGCGCGTTGCCGAGGATTCGGGAAGGGTGAAATACATCAGTGGCACCAGTGTGACCAGGGGCAGAGCACCGAGCGCGAAGAGGAAGCGCCAGCCCAACGGCTCCAGCGCTACTACGCCGACGAGCGCGGCGACAACACCTCCGACGGGGTATCCGGACCAGGCGATGGCGCTGTATCGATTCCCCTTCCCCTCCGGCGCGAATTCCACCGCAAGCGCCGCCGCGAGCGGAACGAACGCGCCGATACCCAGCCCCGCCAGGAAACGGGCCCCGCCGAGCATCTCAGCGGTCGGCGCCACAGCGCAGAGCGCCATCCACGCCGAGAACCAGGCGCACGAGGCGATGGTCAGCATGCGCCGGCCGATGAAATCGGCCAGTGCACCGGAGACCAGGGAGCCGATCAACATACCCACGACCGTGAGAGTGCTGATCAGCCCCGCTGTCGCCGGCCCGATATCCCATCCCTGCGGGGACACCAACTGGGGCAGAACTGTCCCGTAGGAGACCAGGTCATACCCTTCAAATGCCAATCCGGCGAAACACAGTGCCAGTACCGGGATTCGGGATCTGGCGTTGACTCTGGACATGGTGACTCCCTCATATAGACGACATTCCGCGCTCCATATGCCGAGGCGTGCCGCGCTGTCGTCGCGGGCCTCTACCCCCCGGGCGGCCGAATCGGCTGAACGGGTGGGGAGGCTGGGATACCTCGCCGACGAACCGGTCCGAATCGGAGACTCCGGCCGCATATCGAGAAGCGCGTGGCAGCATCGGTCCGGCCTCGGCTCGCGGCGATCGGCCGGGTTGTCTGCGCGGCGACCTGCGTGCACTGGCAGTGCGTATGTCCGGAAGTGAGCCTAAGCACAACAGGTCGTTGTGTCAACCATCACCATGTCGAGTCAGTTCCGAATTTGCCCTGTTACGGCTACTACCAGGGCGTCGACCGACGTTGCGTCATGTCGGCGACACCCCCCGGGTCTACGCTCGCAGCATGGACAACACTGCATCGACTGAGACGACAGAGCTGCTCCCGGTGCGTGAGCAGCAGCGGTTGATGACACGCCGGCGAATATTGCATGCGGCACGCACGGTTTTCGAAGAGCGCGGTTACGGGGAAGCGTCCATCGGCGATATCACCAAGGCCGCGAAGATCAATCGATCCACCCTCTACCTCCACTTCGCCAACAAAGCCGAGGTTTTCAACGAGGTATACGAGGCCGTCCGCAAGCAGCAAAGCGCACGCTACTGGTCACTACTGAACGTCGCGCTCGAGGAAGGCACCGAGTCTGCGCTGCGGAACTGGCTCGACAACGCCTTGACCTGGTGGGAGGACCACGCGAAACTGTTGCCCGCGATTCACGAAGCCATGGCCGGCGATCTCGAGGTAGCCGCGCGCTGGAAGGACCAGATCGACCAGCTCGCGCACGAACTCGACGGATACCTGCAGACGATCCCGCCGGAGCACCGTGACGAACGGCAACTGCGCATCGAACTGCTGATGGTGCAACTCGATCAGCTGTGCTTTCGATGCATCGTGCAGAAGGTTTTCATACTGGAGCGCGCGACCCTGCTCGATGTGGTGACCGGACTGTGGGGCGACGCCCTGAACCTGAAGAAGGACCGTAGCTCCTGACCGCTGCCCGCCCGGGCTCTTCGGTCTACGAATACACACGCTCGACGAGTCGCCCCACTTTCGCGCAGTCGAGAACCGGAGCCGAGTTCACCTACACGGCGATCAACCTCCCTCCCGTCGCCACAGAGACCGGCACGCCGCCCCCGGCGGCGTGCCGGTTATCGGCGCCTGTCCACGGAAGCGACCACTCGAAATTTACTCGACATAGTGTTGCTTGACTCACCATCATGTTGCGCGTAACGTCCCCACAGATGGTGAATAGGCGAAAACCGTCGACGGACCGGCCTTTCGAAGCCGGGTTCCTGTTGCGCGCTTACGCCGATCTCCGCGCGGTGCCATCGATCCGATGACGAACCGCCTCTCCGACCGGTGGCATGCCCACCGATGTGGACCAATCCGGAAGACAGGACCAGTCAAGTGAACGAGATCCAGAGGGGTCGGCCCGAGACCTTCCCCGAGGCAATGGCCGCGCTGGCCGAATCATTCGCCGATACGGAAGCCGTGGTGGCACCGGAAGGACGACTTACCTTTGCCGAATTAAATTCCCGCTGTAAAGATTTCGCCGGATCGCTGGCCGCGGCCGGCCTGCGTCCCGGTGACCGGGTGGGAGTACTGCTGCCGAACGGCCTGCGCTGGCTCGTCGCTGTGCTGGGCGCCCAGCGCGCGGGACTGACTGCCGTTCCGATCAACACCTGGTATCGCTCCAACGAACTGGCGCATCTGATCGCCTCCGCGGATCTGCGGTTGATCGTGACCGAGGATCTCGTCTTCGGCAAGGACATCCCCGCCGAACTCGCCGCCGCCGGATATCCCGGAACATACACATCCGCCACACGCGGAGAGCAGTACCTGGGGGCATTACTGTGGCCGGCCGCCGAACCCTTTCCGCCCGCTGCACAGCGCGGACCTTGCCCACCACAGACGTGTGGACCGTCAGATCCGGCAATGATTCTCTACACCAGCGGCAGCACAGCACTTCCGAAACCGGTTCCCCTCGAACACGGCAAACTACTGCGCAATGGTCGCGCGATGGGTGATCGCATGCATGTGGTCCCCGGTGATCGCCTGTGGTTCGCGATGCCGTTGTTCTTCGGGTACGGCGCGTGCAACGCCCTTCCCGTCGCACTGGCCCACGGGATCACCCTCTGTATCCAGGAGAAGGTCGAAGGCGATGCGGCCCTGGAATTCATCGAGGCCGAGCGCTGCACTGTGTTCTACGGCCTGGCCACCGCCGTGCGCGCCCTGCTGGCTGCGCCGAGTTTCGGACGACGGGACATCTCGTCGCTGCGGACGGGACCAGTCGGATTCAATGCCGAGGACAAGCGACTGGCGATCGAAGGCCTCGACATAACCGAAGCGTGCAGTGCCTACGGGCTGACCGAGTCATACGGCTTCGTCACCATGTCCGACGCTCACGACGACCTCACGATCAAGCTCAATACGCAGGGGATATGCCTTCCCACCCAGGAAATTCGGATCACCGACTCCACAGGCGCTCCGTGCCCGCCCGGATCCGTGGGCGAGATCGAGATCCGCGGTTGTGTCATACCCGGCTATCTGGGCGGCACCGAGATCAACGCCGGTACACGGACCGCGGACGACTGGTTCCGCACCGGTGATCTCGGTGTGCTGGACGCCGACGGAAGATTGTCCTTCGGCGGGCGCTGGAAGGAAATGCTCAAGATCAAAGGGATCAACGTGGCGCCGCTCGAAGTGGAGGAGATCATATCCGGCCACAGCTCGGTGGACCAAACGTACGTATTCGGGTTGGAGACCCCGGAAGGTGACCAGGAGATGGCCTGCGTTGTGGTGCCGGCCGTCGCTGTCGGCGACCACGAAGCGCTTGCCCGCACGCTGACCGAGTACATCCGCGCTCGTGCCGCCAGTTATAAGGTGCCCGGCCGTTTCGTCGTGATGGAGTCGGCGGCGGTACCGCAGACTGCCACCGGCAAGGTGAGCAAGCTGAAACTGCGCGACATGCTCACCGAGGGCGTGCGATGAGCACCGCCGAAACAATCCGGCGCACGCCGCGCTTCGCCGAGCTTCCGGTACTGCCGGACCGCGACGAACATCACGGCTGGGATGTATGGGGCCGCCACGACGAAATCGGCACGCTCAACCTCATCGGACCCCGGCAGCGGCTCGCCGCAGCCCGCACCATCCGGACCGGCGAGATGATCTCGCTGTGCCTGCCGTTGGACGAGCCGAATCCGGGCTTGTTCGGCGAACGCGCTCCCTACGACCATATCGTCGAAGACACCGCAGCCGGGCACGACGACCGGCTCGACCACTTCTATCTGCAGGGCTCCTCCCAATGGGACGGGCTCAGGCATATCCGTGCCGGACGCAACGGCTACTGGGGTGGTCGGCAGGAGTCCGACCTCGCGACCACCGACACCCTCGGAGTCGATCACTGGGCAGCCCATGGGTTCGGCGGGCGCGGAGTTCTGGTCGATATCGCCCGCTACCTCGCCGACATGGGAACCCCGATGGCCCCGGACGAACCGGTCGTGATCACCGCAGCCATGCTCGACGCGGCGGCGGCTGCCCAGGGAACAACCTTCGAGTCGGGCGACATACTCGTGATTCGCACGGGTTGGACGGAGTGGTACCGCACGCGCCCACTACAGCACCGGCTCCGTATGCGGGACACGATCGGTGCCGGGTTCGCCTGCCCGGGGCTGGATTCATCGAAACAGATGGCCGGCTATCTCTGGGACAACGAATTCGCGGCGGTGGCTGCCGACAACGTCGGCGTGGAAGTCTTCCCGATCGACCGCCGGAAGGGATTCCTGCACCGCCGCCTGATCGCACTACAGGGCATGCCGCTGGGCGAGTTGTGGGCTCTCGAAAGGCTCGCTGCCGCATGCGTCGACCGCGGTCACTACGAATTCCTGCTGGTATCCGGAGTCCTTCCCTTGCCACGCGGAGTAGGCAGCCCCGCGAACGCCCACGCCATCATCTGATCCGCCTTCAACGAGGAAAGGAACTTCCGCTGTGCCACTCGGTCCGCTCCGACAGGTAGCCATAGTCGGGATCGGGATGACCGAAGTCTCCCGGCGCTCCCCCCGCACCGCACTGGATTTCGCCGCCGAAGCGTTACGGCTGGCACTCGATGATGCCGGCCTGCGTGTACACGAAGTCGACGGGCTGTTCACCAATGTCGGCTATCCACTAGCCGTCGACTACGACCGGATGGCCGAAGCGTTCGGGCTCGGAATCCGAGCAGCGGTGCAGACATGGACCCACGGACGCTTCGTCGGACCGGCTCTGCAAGCGGCGGTGCAATCGGTTGCCCTCGGAATGTCCGATATCGCGGCATGCGTGGCGGGCGTATCTTTCTCCGGACTCGGCACGGTCGGTGGCGCCGGAGATCTCGAAGGTATGCGCCAAGGCGGCGGGTCGCACGGGGAACTGCCGCACTACGGTATGACGGCACCCGGCGCCGGGGCAGCGATGGCCTTCCAACGCTATTGCGCCCGATACGGCTACGACCCGGAGCTCATCGCCGCGGTGCCGATCGCCTTCCGCAAGCACGCCCGGCTGAACCCGGCCGCGCAGATGACCGATGCCCTGGAAACCGACGACTACCGACACCAGCCCTTCGTCGTCGAACCGTTGCGCCGGCCGGACTTCGCCCTGCTCAGCGACGGCGGCGGATGTCTGCTCGTCACCACCGTCGAACGTGCCCGCGACCTGCGCCGGCCCGCCGTGGTCGTGGCCGGAATGCAAGGACTGCACGCCGGTCGCAACGAATTCATCTTCGCCCCACCCGGACTCGGGGTCTTCTCGCAGAGCGACACCCGGCGCATCGAGCGCAATACCGTCTACACCCAGGCGGGGCTGACGGGGCCGGCCGATATCGACTCGCTGCAGCTGTACGACGCCTTCTCACCCAATCTGGTGTTCGTCCTCGAGCGCTTCGGATTCGCCGGAGAAGGACAGGCCCTCGACTGGCTGCAGAACGGCCGGATCGAACTCGGCGGTGAGCTTCCGGCCAATACCGCCGGGGGTCTGCTGTCCGAAGCACATATCTGCGGATGGGGTCACATGGTCGAGGCGGCCCGCCAGCTTCGCGGTCAGGCCGGGCCCCGGCAAGTGACCGGCTGCGAAACCGTCCAGTGGGCCACTCCTTTCGGAGATTCGCTCATTTTCACAAAGGACAGGTGATCAGACAGTGTCGGACCGACGCCCACTTCCCCTCCGCTACCCCGAGGACATCGAGCACCTCGACGGGGCGGCGAATTCCCTGCTGCGCATCCCCCGATGCCGCACCTGCGATCGGCGATTCTGGCCACCCGGGCCCGTATGTCCCCACGACTTCACCAGCGATATCGGCTGGGACACCGATCCGGGAACCGGTCGTGTCAACAGCTGGGTCCGGTTCCACAAACAGTATTTCGCCGGAGACGAGGTGCCCTACATCGTGGTCCAGGTCCGGCTCGACAGCGGCCCCAACATCACGACGACATGGGCCGGCGATGCGGAACCGGTCATCGGCGAGCCGGTTTCGGTGTCGTTCCGGACGGTGGACGAGCACACGCCCCTGCCGGAGTTCGGCCCGGTGGTCAGGGAATGTTCGCGATGAATACCGCTGTGGTCGAGGACCTGCGCCGCGCGCTTCCACCCGGCCGGACCATCGACGACCCTGCCATTCTCGACAGCTACGCACACGACGAAGCCGTGTGGGCCCCGCACCGCCGGCCGGTGGCCGTCGTGCGGCCGCGAAGCGCGGAAGAGATTCAGCAGATCGTTCGCATCTGCCTGGAACACCGCGCACCGGTGGTGGCCCGCGGCGCGGGAACCGGGCTGTCCGGCGGCGCCAACTCGGTCGACGGCGCCGTCGTGCTGTGCACCGAACAGATGACAACGATCAAGGAGATCGACACGACCGAACAACTCGCCGTCGTCGAGCCCGGTGTGGCGAACGACGATCTCCGGAAGGCCTGTGCCGACCACGGCCTGTGGTACCCGCCGGACCCGGCGAGCGCCCAGTGGTCGACGATCGGCGGGAATGTCGCAACGAACGCCGGCGGTCTCTGCTGCGTGAAGTACGGCGTCACCCGCGATTACGTACTCGGCATGCAGGTGGTCACCGGTCGCGGGGAGCTGGTGCGGCTCGGCCGCCGCACCGCCAAAGGAGTCGCGGGTTATGACCTGGCGGGTCTGATGGTCGGTTCCGAGGGAACACTCGGCATCATCTCCGAGGTAACGGTACGTCTCCGCCCGGCACGTCCGCCGGAACGTACGATCGCCGGCTACTTCGACTCACTTGCCGCCGCCGGGCACGCAGTTGCGGCGGTCGGGACGGCGGGTCTCATACCGTCGGCACTCGAACTCATCGACCGCCACACCCTTCTCGCCGTCGACGCATGGAAAAACATGGGGCTGTCCGACGAAGCGGATGCCGTACTGCTCGCGCGCACCGATACGCCGGGGGCCGGCGGCGAAGAGGAAGCCGCGGCAATTCTGGCCTGCTTCACCGAGTCGGGTGCGAGCTGGGCGGCGATCTCGTCCGACCCCCAGGAGGCCGAAGCGCTGTTCGCGGCCCGCCGGCTCGCGTACCCGGCCCTCGAGCGGCTCGGGCCCGTCCTCACCGAAGACGTCTGCGTGCCCCGTGCCTCCGTTCCCGAGATGCTCACCAGGATCGAGGCGATCGGGCAGCAGCACCGAATCACCATCGCCAACGTTGCCCACGCCGGTGACGGGAATCTGCACCCGCTACTGATCGTCCCTGCCGACGACGCTGACGCGAGGCGACGGGCCGAATATGCCTTCGAGCGCATACTCGATTCCGCGATCGAGCTGGGCGGCACGGTCACCGGCGAACACGGTGTCGGGCTGTTGAAACGCAACGGGCTGACTCGGGAGTTGACCGAGCCGGTTCTGGCCATGCACACAGCGGTGAAACAGGCCCTCGACCCGCACGGCATGCTCAACCCCGGAAAAGTGATCGCACCGTGCGCGCCGCGCTGCTGACCCGGACAGGCGGACCCGGCGCTCCTCGCGCACCAGTGTCGCGCCGCAGCCCGGCACGCCGGCCATCGACCAAGTCATCGAGCCGGTATTCGACAGTGCCGCAGCCGAAATAGGGTGCCGGCCCGTCAACCATCCAGTATTCGATCACTCGAGGAGAGATATCCATGGACAGCACCGAACTCGACCGCACCCGCTTCTACGTCGAGGGACAGTGGGTGACACCGCTGGCGGGCGATACTCAGGTATCCCTGGAAGCCGCGACCGGAAAACCATTGGGGACGGCAGCCCTCGGGTCGGCAGCCGATATCGACGTCGCCGTCCGTGCCGCCGAACGAGCACTGCACGGTCCGTGGGGCAGCACGACAGCCGCCGAGCGAGCAACCATCATGCGCCGGTTCGCCGAAGCGCTGGCTGCCCGGGCCGATAACACCTCGGCCCTGGTCAGCCGGGAGAACGGCATGCCCATCGCACTGTCCCACGCCTTCAACGGTGCAGCGCCCGCGGGACTGCTCCAGATGTATGCCGACACCATCGAGTCCACACCCTTGGAACGGGCCCGGCCCAGCCAGGCTGGGTCCACCATCGTGCGCCGTGAACCGGTCGGTGTCGTCGGGGCGATCACACCGTGGAACTATCCGCAGGTCCTGGCGATGATGAAGATCGCTCCGGCGCTGGCCGCGGGCTGCACGGTCGTGCTGAAACCGGCTCCGGAAACGGCGCTCGACGGCTACGTTCTCGGCGAGGCCGCCGCCGAGGCGGGTCTGCCGCCGGGCGTGCTGAACATCGTGGTGGCGGGGCGGGAGGCAGGTGCGGCGCTGGTGTCGCACCCGCTGGTGGACAAGATCGCCTTCACCGGTTCCACCGCGGCCGGACGGATCATCGGCGCCGAATGCGGCCGGCTGATCCGCCGCTGCACCCTGGAACTCGGCGGCAAGTCCGCTGCCGTCGTGCTCGACGACGCCGATCTCGCCACCTTCGTCGCCGGGCTGGGCGACGCCACATTCCAGAACAACGGGCAGACATGTACTGCGCAGACGCGCGTGCTCGCGCCGCGTTCCCGCTACTCCGAAGTCGTCGACGCTGTTGCCCAGTACGCGCGCGATATGGTGCTGGGCAACCCTTTGGACCCCGCGGTGACATGCGGACCGATGGCCAGCGAAGCCCAGTTGGAGCGCGTGCTCGGCTACATCGACCTGGGCAAGAAGTCCGGCTCGAAGCTCGTGGCCGGCGGCGCCCGCCCGGCCGGCCTGCCGGATGGCTGGTTCGTCGAACCGACCGTCTTCGCCGATGTCGACAACTCGGAGCGCATCGCACAGGAAGAAATCTTCGGACCAGTCATCACCGTCACGCCCTACGACACCGACGACGACGCCGTCCGGCTGGCCAACGACAGCGAGTATGGCCTCGGCGGATCGGTGTGGACCTCCGACGAGGACCGCGGTATCGCCGTGGCACGCAAGGTCCGCACCGGCACCATCGGCGTGAACTACTACATGCAAGACCTCGGCGCTCCCTTCGGCGGCATGAAGAGCAGCGGCATCGGACGTGAACTCGGGCCGGAAGCCCTGGACGGTTACCTCGAGTACAAGTCGATCTACGCCGGCGCCGCACAGGCCGGTTGAACCCGGCCCCCGAAGGAGGAACATCGTGCTTGCACAGACTGCGGGACTGTCCGACGTCCAGACCGAGATTCTGGCCACCGTACGCACTTTCGTGAACAAGGAAATCATTCCCAACGCACCGGAGCTCGAACGAGCCGACCGCTACCCCGCCGAGATCGTCGAGACCATGAAGAAAATGGGCCTGTTCGGCCTGACCATTCCCGAAGAGTACGGAGGTCTGGGCGAGTCACTGCTCACCTACGCGCTTGTCGTCGAGGAGATCGCCCGCGGCTGGATGAGTGTCTCCGGTGTGATCAACACACATTTCATCGTCGCCCACATGATCGCTCAGTACGGCACCCCGGCACAGAAGAACAAGTATCTGCCGCTGATGGCGACCGGCGAGATCCGGGGTTCGTTCTCGATGTCGGAACCCGATCTGGGCTCCGACGTCGCGGCGATCAAAACCCGCGCCCGGCCCGACGGCAACGACTACATCATCGACGGCGCCAAGATGTGGCTCACCAACGGCGCCTCGTCCAACCTCATCGCGCTGCTCGCGCGCACCGGCGGGGACGATGTGAAGCCCAGCCGAGGGCTGACGACCTTCCTGGTCGAGAAGCCGGAGGGCTTCGGCGAGGTCGCGCCCGGCCTGACAATTCCAGCGAAAATCGAGAAGATGGGATACAAGGGCGTCGACACAACCGAAGCTGTCTTCGATGGTTTCCGGATCCCGGCCACCCAGGTCCTCGGTGAAGCACCGAATCGCGGATTCGCCTTCATGATGGACGGCGTTGAGGTCGGCCGCGTCAATGTCGCGGCGCGTGCCTGCGGGGTCGCCATCCGGGCGTTCGAACTGGCCATCGAGTACGCGCAGCAACGCAAGACTTTCGGGAAACCGATCGCCGAACACCAGGCCATCGCGTTCAAGCTCGCAGAAATGGCATCCAAAATCGAAGCCGCGCATCTCATGATGGTCAACGCCGCACGCCTGAAGAGCACCGGCGAACGCAACGATATCACCGCGGGTATGGCAAAACTACTGGCCAGCGAATACTGCGCCGAAGTCACCCAGGAATCGTTCCGAATCCATGGCGGCTACGGATACTCGAAGGAATTCGAGATCGAACGACTGATGCGAGAAGCGCCTTTCCTGTTGATCGGCGAAGGGACCAGCGAGATCCAGAAGACCATCATCAGCCGGGGCCTGCTCCGCGAATACCGACCGAGAAACTGAACGCAGCGCACTGATACATCCACGGCTCGCGCCACAGCCCACCACCGACAGGATGGAATTTCATGTCCCTCGACTCCGACAAGCTCCCCCTATCCGGACTTCGAGTCGTGGAGGTATCCAGTTTTGTCGCCTCGCCGCTGTGCGGGCTGACACTCGCACAACTCGGCGCCGAGGTGATTCGTGTCGATCCGCTGGGAGGCGCGGCCGACCACACCCGATTGCCGACCACCGGCAACGGCACCAGCATCTACTGGACCGGCCTGAACCGAGGCAAGCAATCCGTCGCTTGCGATATGCGCAGCCCTGAAGGGCAGCGCGTGATCCAGCGACTGATCACCGCACCGGGCGACGGCGGCGGCATCCTGGTGACCAACGCCGGCGGACGGGAATGGCTCGGACACGACGTCCTCGAACGGATCCGGGCGGATGTCATCACCCTCGAGATCCTCGGCCGGCGCGACGGGACACCCGGCGTCGACTACACCGTCAACGCGGCCGTAGGGTTCCCGTTCCTCACCGGTCCGGCCGGCAATCCGGAACCGGTCAATCACACGCTTCCCGCATGGGATATCGCGTGTGGTTTCTACGCCGCGTTCGCGCTCACCGCGGCGGTGTTGCACCGCACGAAAACCGGGGCGGGTACCCAGATCACACTTCCTCTCGAAAACATCGCATTGTCGCTTGCCGGAACTCTCGGATACCTCACCGAGATTCAGGTCAACGGCAGTGAAAGACCCCGGACGGGTAACCATGTGTACGGCACCTACGGAACCGATTTCGTGGCCGCCGACGGTTCCCGTTTCATGATCGTCGCCCTCACTCCGAGACACTTCCGGGGGCTCGTCGCGGCGACCGGCACCACCGCCGCTGTCGAGGCGCTCGAGTCGGCACTGGGCGCGGACTTCACACAGGACGCCGACAGGTTCCGCTACCGCGATCTGCTCACCGCGCTGTTCGCCGACTGGTTCGCACAACACACCGCCGACCGGATCACCTCCGCATTGCGCGAATGCGGTGTCCTCCACGAGCGCTACCGGACCTTCACCGAAACCTTCGCCTCACCGGATGTCCAGGACAACCCGCTCTTCGCCGAGCTCGACCAGGCAGGCGTCGGAAATTACCTGGCGGCCGGCACGGCAGCGCTGTTCGACAACCGGCACCTACGCTGCGGAGCCGCACCAAAGCTCGGACAGGACACTACCCACGCCCTCACCCGGGTCACCGGGTTGCCGGAGTCGGAGATAGCGGAAATGGTCGAATCGGGGATCCTGGGCAGGGATGCGCGAGAATGAGATGGGCACTGGGTTCGTTCGCGCCCGATAGCCGTAAGGGTTACTGCGTCGGGGGAATCGTCCGGGAGTCCGCGAGCGCACAGGCGGCGATCGACCGGGTGAGGCCGGAGAAGGTGCGCGGGTCCCAACCGGTCAGTTCGCGCCATCGGCCGAGTCGGTAGACAACCGTGTTGGCGTGCAGGTGGCTGGTGCGTGCGCACTGGGTGATCGACATGTCGGCCGCAGCGAAAGCAGCAACCGTCTCGCGGAGGGACGGGTGGGCGTCGGCGATCTCGGCGGCGTGGTAGACGTCGTCATCGAGGAGGTCGGCGAGGCTCATCACGCAGTTGATGAGCCAATCGTCATCGAATCTGCTGACGGCGTTCCGGGCGGATGTCGCGGACAGGGCGAGCTGAGCCTGCCGCAACGACCGTGCGGCTCCGTCGACCCCGGGATGACCGGAACCGATACCGACTCTGAAGGCGGCGGTCGCGAGTGACTCCACAACCTGGGCAATGCTGTTGTCGTGCGCTTGGATCACGACGACCTGTACAGCGCCGATACCTCCCCGAGCGATCACCAACCCGTCCGCGAAATGCGGCCCGGGTTCGACAGCGCTGTCCGATTCCCCGCGCTTCCGGGCGTACGCGAGCCCTACAAAGGGCCTTGCGGAGTCGAATCCGAGGTACTCCGCCAACCTGGCGGCTTCGGCGCCGCGGGCATCGGTGTTGAGTAGATCGATCAGTCGCTGCGACACCGCCATCTGTACTCGATCACGGGCACGGGTCTCGGATCCGTGTGCAAGAGCAAGAGTGGATGTCACCGATTGCAGTGATTCGAGCATGAGGGAAGCCAGTTCCGGCAGCAGCTTCTGTACCTCCCCCGGGGCCGCACTCAAGTGCCTCCAGAGTTCTCGGTCACCGACGTGGTACGCCCTGATGACCACGTCGAGCGCAATCGCCTGGCGAGCGCGGCGCCGGGCCAGCGCCCGCACCTCGCCGAGATCATCCTGATCCCAGGTTCGCCGTTCCCCGAAAGCTATGAGCCTGCGCCGGAGCTGCTCCCGGACAGCTTCCCGGTGCTCGTCGTAGGGAACCAGCGCGAAGTCGGCGAGTTCGGTGCGAATCCGGGCGACCGCGTCATCGGTGATCGTGTCGAGCCGGTCGAGCACCGAGTCGACAACACCGACCACCGGCCCCCAAGAAGCTTGACTCACGATTACCTCCTTTTGTGTAACTCTCACAATGATAGCGGTCGCGCACACCGATAATTCGCGGATTTCACCGTGGTTTCCCACCGTGAGCCACGGAAGAATGTCACAAAGATATCCAAACATCCGGGCAGTGCGGCTCGGCAGACAGGAGGCGGTTGTGCCCGAGTTGCACGCGCGAGATTTCACGTTGAGCGACCGATACAACATGACAGACGGAGAGCTGTTCCTGACGGGCCTGCAGGCGCTGGTCCGGGTTCCCATGGAGCAGAGCCGCCGGGATGCCGCGGCGGGACTGCGTTCAGGAATCCTGATCAGTGGCTACGAAGGCTCACCGCTGGCCGGCTACGACCTGGAGCTCAACCGGCAGCGTGAACTCCTGGACCAGCAGGAAATTGTGTTCCGGCCGGGCGTCAACGAAGAGTTGGCGGTCAATGCTGTGCAAGGTTCGCAGCTGGCCTCCGCCTCGCCGAACTGCGAATACGACGGCGTTATCGGCGTCTGGTACGGCAAGGCGCCGGGACTGGACCGGGCCAGCGATGCGCTGCGCCACGCGAATCTCGGCGGGGCCGCACCCAACGGCGGGGCCCTCGTTCTGGTCGGCGACGATTCGATCGCGAAATCCTCGACCGTGCCGAGTAGTTCGGAGACGGCGATGGCAGAGCTCGGCCTCCCGATCTTCGTCCCCGCAGACCCCCAGGAGGTCCTCGACTTCGGATTACACGCGATCGCGATGTCGCGATTCAGCGGTGTGTGGGTCGGGATGAAACTCGCCACCAATGTCGTCGACGGGGCAGCGACGGTGCAACTCGACCGCGCACGAGTAGCCGCGACCTCGCCCAGCCGTGTCATCGACGACACCGAGTTCACGCACCGGGTTTCCGCAGATTTTCTCCAGCCGAATCTGGCTCGGCTGGAAAAGAGCCTCATGTACGAGCGGCATGAGCTCGCCACCCGGTATGTCCAGGTCAACGAGATCAATCGAGTTATCGGTGACAGCCGAGCGAAACTCGGCGTGATCACCGCCGGCGCGCCCTTCCGGGATACCCTCCAGGCACTCGAACGCATCGGGATTTCTCAGGCCGATCTCGAACGATCCGGGATCCGCATCCTCAAACTGGGCGTGATCAACCCGCTCGACCGCAATGCCGTACGCGACTTCTGCACCGACCTCGATGAGGTCGTCGTGATCGAGGAGAAACGGGCATTCGTGGAATTGGCGGTCAAGGACGCCTTGTACGGCACACCCGGCGCACCTCGGGTAGTCGGGAAACGAGATGAGAATTCCCGTCCGCTGCTTCGTGCGGATTCCGATCTACCGCCCGAACTCCTGGCGGAAACGCTCGCGCGACGCATCCGTACCGTGCTGCCGGATACAGTGGCAGAGCTCGGGTTGAAAGATGTCGAGCGACGACCGGCGCGATTGACACTGCCCTTGCTCACCCGCACGCCCTATTTCTGTTCGGGCTGCCCCCACAACCGCTCCACTGTCGTGCCGGAAGGTTCGCTGGTCGGTGCCGGTATCGGCTGCCACACACTCGCCAAATTGATGCCCGAAGACCGCGTGGGCGACATCGCCTCCCTCAGCCAGATGGGCGGCGAGGGCGCAACGTGGATCGGCATGGAGCCGTTCGTCAGCGACAAACACATGTTCCAGAACCTCGGTGACGGCACGTTCCACCATTCCGGGAGCCTCGCTATCCGGGCCGCGGTGGCCGCCGGGGTGAACATCACCTACAAGCTGCTCTACAACGATGCCGTGGCCATGACCGGCGGACAGGCGGCCGTCGGAAAGATGTCCGTACCCCAGATCGTCCAGGAACTGCTGGCCGAAGGCGTCACCCGTGTCGTGATTACTACCGATCAAGTCGAGAAGTACCGCAAGATCAAGCTGCCCAGATCGGTGAAAGTGCTCGACCGAGCAGAACTGATCCCCATCCAGGAGAAGCTGGCCGCAACGCCAGGGGTGACGGTGCTGATCCACGATCAGGAATGTGCGACCGAGTTGCGACGCAAACGCAAGCGAGGACTTGTCGCGGAGCCGTCGACACGGGCCTTCATCAACGAACGGTTGTGCGAGGGCTGCGGAGATTGCGGACAGAAGTCGAATTGCATGTCCGTTCAGCCGGTCGAGACCGCATTCGGCCGAAAGACCCGCATCGATCAGGCGTCCTGTAACAAGGACTACTCCTGCCTCGACGGCGACTGCCCGTCATTCGTCGCTGTCGAACCCGGCACCTCCGCGCGAAAGAAAACCGCCGAGCCGGAAATGCCCGAACTGCCGGAACCGGCTCCGAAGGTGAGCCCTGAGGCATTCAACGTACGAATCACCGGTGTCGGCGGCACCGGAGTCGTCACCGCGGCACAGATTCTCGCCACCGCCGGCGCGCTCGCGGGCCTGCATGTCCGCGGTCTCGACCAGCTGGGCTTGGCACAGAAAGGCGGCGCAGTCGTCTCCGATCTGAAATTCTCGGCCGGCCCAATCACAGGAACCAACAAGCTCGCCGACGGTGAATGCGATCTGTACCTCGGCTGCGATCTGCTGGTCGCAGCCGACGAAAAGAATTCGAGAGCCGCGTCGAGCCGGCGAACGATCGCGGTGATCTCGACAGCCCAGGTACCCACGGGATCGATGATCCTCGAACCGGGCACCGACTTTCCCACGGCGGAATCGATCCGGCACTCTCTCGATGCAGTGAGCCGCGCAGGCGATTCGGTCTACGCCGACGCCCGCGAGATCGCATACCGCGAATTCGGGACCGACCAGCTGGCCAATATGGTGCTTGTAGGGATAGCGGTGCAGGCGGGCGCCCTGCCGATTCCCCTGGCTTCGATCGAGAAAGCGATCGAACTCAACGGAGTCGCGGTCGCCGCGAACCGCCGGGCGATCGCGGTCGGGCGCAGGCATGTGCTCGAGCCGCACACCGGTACAACTGCGAAACCCCGAGCGAAGAAGTCCGGGATAGCCGGTGCCTCAGCCGAGTTGCACCGGGCAATCACGCAAATCGACGGCATCAGCGAAGCATTGAAGGACCGGGTGGGATTTCTCGCGACGGACCTCGCGGACTACCAGAATGCTACGTACGCAATCTCTTTCATCACCTTCATCCGAAACACCGCCGCTCGGGAAACCCGGGCACTGGGAACTCCCGGTGCGCTGACCGCGGCGGCCGTGGAGTCGATGTTCAAACTGATGGCCTACAAGGACGAATACGAGACAGCACGCCACTACCTGGATCCCGAATTCGACCGGGCGGTCCGCGAACAATTCGGCGACGACGCGACCTACCGCTACAAGCTACATCCGCCCGTGTTCCGCGCGATGGGACTGAAGAACAAACTCTCACTCGGGCCGTGGTTCAAGCTCGCGCTGCACATTCTGCGCCGTAGCCGCGGGCTCCGGGGAACGCGGCTCGATTTGTTCGGCTACGCCCACGTGCGGAAGGTCGAGCGGGCACTGATCGAGGAATTCGCGGAACTCACCGCGGAAATGGTCCCGCTCGCCACACCGGAAAACGCCGACCGAGTCGAGGCCATTCTGGCCATGCCTCAGGAAATCCGGGGATACGAACACATCAAGCTGGACAGCGTCGCGGAGTATCACCGGAAAGTGAAGGAGGCACGCGACCTCATTCCGGCTGCGTCCCCGTAACCCGGCCCCGACCGGATCGCCGCCGGGCCCAGCAATCGCGACCAAATCGCCCCGGGTTCGGTGCGCACCATGCCGTGCGGATCGGGCCCGGGGCGGCTCGGCTTTTCTCGATCACAGCGGCGAAGGTGCCAACGAGGCCACCGAGGCATCGGCAGTGGTAAGCACTGCGGCGGGCCGCGTCGAACGAGGACTCCACGCCTCGGCAACAGCTCGGGCGGAACACAATCCTGCGCAGGCAGGTCGGTAACTCGGGCAGACCTTGGACCCACGCCGACCAGTACACGCCGGATTACGGTGACTTGCCGACGTGCTTTCCGCCCCGAGACTTGGCGTGGTGCACTTCAGCTGGTGTGGCGGTCTCGGGCAACGGGCCGCAGTCCCCCGTTTATAGCGTCGTCAGCGAAGCTGAGACAGCACCTCGGCAAATGTATCCATCGCCGGCTCCGGCACTGTGATGTAGCTGATCCCGGATTCAGCTCGGAGCCGGTGCAACTCTTCCGCAATCCGGGTCGGTGACCCGATGAGCAGAGTAGGAACATCCGCGAGCTGGTCTTCGGTCATTGTGTCGTCGAAGCGACGCAACCCACGGACGACTTCCTTGCGGGTGCCGTCGAGGGAGACCGCGTGAATCAAAAGGTTGAGCTCCGGGCCGGGCGCACGGCCTCTGACGTGTTCGGCGATACGACGCAGGCCCCGGACCGCCGCCGGTTCCGCCCTTCGAGGGCCCACTCCCGCCAAGCATGTCGAATCGCAGTGCGGCGGTCTCCGAGCGGGTCGGCGCGATGCCGCTGAGAAGACCCGCACTCCCCTGTCCGGCGTCGCGCCCTGCGAAGGCGCAACACAACAAGCGGCTCGGCCTTCTCATACCCGGCGGAGAGCATAGACCGAGGTCTCCTTGTCGGCGGCAATGTACACGGTGCCGTCCGGGGTGACGGTCAGCCCCCCGGACCGCGGGTGCGGGGCGTCGAGATGTCCCACAGCCAGGCCCTCGACGAGAACGATCGGCCTGGTACTGCCAGGGTCGAGCCGGAGCACCCGCCCGCGGGCGTCGAGTACGACAGCCGCTCCGTCCGGTGCGATTGCGACACGGCGAGGTGCACCGAGGTCCGTGCCGACGACGGTGACGCCTCCGGCTTCGGGGTCGATGGCGAGCAAACGCCCCTCGGAAGCGTCGGTGACGAGGATCCGGCCGTCGCCGGCGACCGCGAGCCCGGTCGGGGTGCCGAGACCCGCTGCGATCGGTCGAGGCGCGGCGGCGCCGTCCACCCGGAGCAACCTGCCGTTCGAGGGCTCGGTCACGATCAGAGCTCCGTCGTCCAGCTCGATGGCGTGGCCTGGCTGCTGGAAGCCGGCCACCTGGCGCAGCGGATGACCGGTTCGGTCGAGGACCTGGATCGATCCGATCAGCGCAGAGGTTGCGACCAAATGGTCGCCGTGCACGCTGATCCCGGTAGGAAATTGGAGCTCCGAGGAGAGCCTACGCGCCAGCTCACGGACCTGCCCGGTCCTGGGGTCGACCACTCGCACAGCCGTGGCGTCGGCCACGAGCACGCCGTCCGGGCCTGCAGCGACGTCGGTGGGAAACGCCAGTGGGCTGCGTGTGATCACCTGCTGGGCACCGGTATCCAGGTCGACGTCGATCACGCTGCTGTCGGCCATGTTGCTGACGTAGGCATGATCGTTCGGCCCGATGACCATGTTGTCAGCGGCGGCCGGGACCGAGGTCACGGCCCGTTTCATGGCCGTTACGGGATCGACTCGGACAAGCTCGCCGGTGGCGCCGTCGAGGACGTACAACCGGTCCTCCGAGTCGAAGCGGACCGAGACCGGGTGCCGAAATCCGCTCACAACCGGTGTGGCAGCTCCGGTCTCGGGGTCGATTCGCGCGACGGTCTTGCTTGCGGAGAGTGGGGCATAGATCTGCCCGTCGGGACCGAAGGCGAATGCGTTCGGCTTGCCAGCATCCTCGGCGATGAGCCGTTTCGGCGACGCACCCGTGGGGTCTATCTCCCAAAGCCCGCTGCCGAGGTACGTCTGTCCGACGAAGAGCCGGACTCGCGCGCGGTCATAGGCAATGGAGTTTGCCCCGGGTAGGTCGTCCACGATAGTGCTTACGGTGCCGTCGGTTTCGCGGCGCCGTACAACACCGCCTGCGGGATCCGTCCAGATCAACTCCCCGGTCGGGGTGACGACGGCATCGTCGGACCTGCCGTCGGGCGAGCCGACCAACGGGGTGAAAGCACCGGTCGACGGGTCGATCTCGGTGATCGTCTCGCCTGCCAGGCTCGTGGCCACTAGCGTCCCGTCCGGACGAAGAGTGATCCCGTTGATGCTGTGCAGCGCGGTACCGGTGACGACCCGCTCCAGCCGGTAGCCCTCGGCTACCTTGGGACCGTCGTCCACGACGACCGAGCCCGGCCCGCTGGTCGAGCAGGCGGCAACCACGGCAGTGGTACCGATGATCAGGCCGGCTGCCAGGCGTTGTCGAGTGAGCATGTTCTGTCCTCTTTTTGTCTGACCAGCGGTCCAGCTGGGCGGCACTCACATAGCTGCCACCGGTTTCGGCTGGTATAGGGCTGGGGATTGTCTCGGCGAGCATCAGGGCCGTGGCTGTCGGGCGGGAGCACACGGTTTCCACCTGGGGAGTTCATCGCCGCAGCGTGACAGGTCGGAACCGAACCTCCGGTGCGCCATCGGGTCCGAATACGGGGGCTACCGAATCGCCGATCCGGAGGGTGTGCGGGTCCACGTCGACGATGTTGGTGACCATCCGAGGCCCCTCGGCCAGCTCGACTACCGCGACGGTGTACGGCGGCTGGGGAGCGGGCGGTGGCAAATAGGCCTTGTGGAATACGCAGAAGGACCAGATGGTGGCAAGGCCGCTTGCCCGCTCCCAGGTGAACGGCTCACCCGTATGACACTCGGGGCAGGATGACCGCGGCGGTAACTGCGCTCGCCGGCATACGGAGCATCGGGTGATTCGGATCTCGCCCACACGCAGGCCCTCGAGGTGGTATCGGATGCGAGCGGACAGGGGCTCGGGCAGCACGGTGGTCATAATTCCTTCCCGTAGATCACCGAGGTGACGATCGGCGCGGAGCAGACCCACTGGATCAGCGATGCGTCTGCGACCTGTCGTGGTCCGCACTCTCCGCGCAGCTGCCGGACTGCCTCGACGCTCAGCGCCCAGCCCTGCATGTAGCTCTCGGACAGATGCCCGCCCGATGTGTTGATCGGAAGCTCGCCGCCGAGGCCGATCCGACCTCCCTGAATGAATTCCCCGGACTCACCTGGTGCGCAATAGCCGAGGCCTTCCAGGGCGAACAGCACGTTGGGACTGAAGTTGTCGTAGATCATCAGGGCGTCCACATCGCGCTGGTCTCGCTCTGCGGCGGCCCAGGCGCGGGCGCCGACGGTCGACAGCGCACCGGCCCAGAAATCGTCCGGCGGGAAATCGGACTCGACGAGCTGCCCGGCCTGGGCGGCGCCGAGGACAAATACCGGAGGCCGGAGATGATCGGAGGCGGCCTCGGGGACCGTGAGAATCATGGCTGCCCCGCCATCGTTGATCAGGCAGTAATCGAGTAAGTGCAGAGGCTCCACCACGAACCGCGACGATCGGTATTCCTCCAGCGACACGGGCTTGCGCATCACCGCGTTCGGGTTCAGCGCGGCATGCTCGCGGAAGGTCATCGACACCGTGGCCAACTGCTCCTCGCTAGTCCCGTAGAGCGTGCGGTGGCGTTGCAGCATCATGGCGTAGAACGCCCCCGGCGAGGTCATCCCGTAGGGAGTGACGAGAGAGGCCGAGGTGCCATACGCCTCGCCTACGCCACCGCCGTAGGTGGCCCCGGCGGAGGCCCCGTCGTTGCCGTAGACGAGTGCGACAGTTCGGCATTGTCCCGTCGCGAGGGCGGCCAGCGCGGTGTGCACGGCCACTCCGGCCATCCGGCCCTCGGGTGGCAGGTGTGTCACCCACCGGGGCTGGATGCCGTGGTCGGCTGCGATCGCCTCGTAGTTGCTCACCCTGCTGGTGATCAGCCCGTCGATATGCCCGGGAGTGAGTCCGGCATCGTTCAAGGCCTCGCGTAGGGCCCAGCCGCCGAGATCGTCGGCGGTGCGTCCGGGCAGTTTGCCGAAGGGCGTCAGACCGACGCCGACGACGGCGGCACGGAGCGTGGCTGTCATATCGGGCCTCCTGCGGACGGAATGAGAACCGCGCGCCCGGTCACGCGGCGGTCGTCGAGGTCGCGGAACGCGCGGCCTACGTCGTCGAGCGAGTATCGGGCCACCAACGGGGTGACCCGGCCGGCCGCGACCATCGCAAGCGCTTCGGTGAATGTGGCCATCGAGGTGGAGCCGGACCCGGTGATCACCGCGTCCTTGGCGAAGAGGAAAGCGGGGTGCACTCGCAGTGGGGTCGGGCCGACCTGCCCGGTCAGGACATAGCGGCCGCGGTCGGCGAGGGCGCGGAAAGCTTGCCGGAAGATCTCTGGATGCCCCACGTTGTCGAGGACGATGTCGGCTCCGCGCCCGTCGGTGACGTCGAGGATCTCCTGCCAGGCGGTGTCCCCCGTCGTGATGACCTCGTCCGCACCGAGCTCTCGAAGCGATCCGGCCTTGCCCCCGTCGCCGGTCAGCGCGACCGGACGGGCACCGAGTGCCGCCGCGACCTGCACCCCGTGCAGGCCCAGTCCGCCGCCCGCGCCTGTGACCAGAACTGTCTCCCCTGGCAGCAACGCGGCACGGCTGCGCAGCGCCTGCAAACCGGTGCCGACTGCACAGGCAACCACCGACGCGGCGACGAGATCGACCTTGGGCGGCACGGCGAGCAGGGAGGTCTCGGGCAGCACAGCGTACTCGGCGTATCCGCCGTAGGTGAAAGTACGCTCCGGGCAGCGAAGCTCGTCACCGTCACGGCAGGATGAGCAGTGCCCGCAAGTTCCGAATTGCTTGCCGGCAACCCGGTCGCCGGGGACGAACCGGGTCACCCCGATACCGACATCCGCGACGATGCCGGAGATCTCGTGGCCCAGCACCGCGGGTAGCGGGATCTTCAGCAGGCCGACCCGGTCGGCCTGATCGTGACCGCAGACCCCACATGCGACTACCTGTACGAGCACCTGTCCCGGCCCCGGGACGGGCCGGGCGACCTCTATCAGGTCCAAAATCCCGGTCCCATCGGTACTACTCAGGACCGCGGCTCGCACCCGATTGCCTTCCCTGGATTGCCGACGGACCGAGCGGCAGGATCAAGTACTAGGCAGGAGGCGAAGGCCGCAGTTCTCAGACGCGCGCGTACGTCGTTCCGTCTGCTGCGGCACGGGCGTGCGACCAGGTCCTGCTCTCCCGTCGCATACCTCAGTGCTTCGGTGATGTGTCGGGAGATCTCGTGGGCATGGCAGGTCCGGAGGTGGGTATCCATCGTTGGTCCTTCGTTCGCGGGCAGCGGTCAGTCCTGGGCAACGGCGCGGATCAGATTCGGTGCGAGCTGTCGAAGCTGGGACAGGAGCCCGGCGGGCCCGGCTGCGGCACCGACGAGTGGGTGCACGGCCACGTGGTCAGCGCCCGCATCGAGGTGTGCGCGAACCCGCGCAACCACCGTGTCCGCGTCTCCCCAGGCCACCAGGTCATCGATCATGCGGTCGCTTCCGGAACTCGCGAGGTCGGCCTGGGTGTAGCCGATCGCTTCCAGGTGTGCCACGTAGTTGCGCAGCCGCAATCTGCTGGCGACGTGTGCCCGCGCGATCCCGCGAGCCACCACAGGATCCGGGTCGACGACAACGGCCTGCTCCGGAACGAGGAACGCGCCCGTACCGAGCCGCTCACGCACCGCAGCGGTGTGCGATGGCGGCACGAAAAATGTGTGCACCCCGTCGGCGCGGTCGCGACCCAGCTCCTGCATGCGTGGTCGCAGCGCAGCGAGCACCGTCGGCACCATAGCCTCCGACACCGGACCCCGGTAGGGCCGGGTATCGAGCACGTCGAGGTATTCGCGTAGCGCGGTGAACGGGCGGTCGTGCCCCTGCCCACGCCCGGCCTCGGCATGGCTCGCGCCCAGGCCGAGCACGAACCGACCCGGGTAGGCCTCGCCGAGGGTTTGGGCGGCGCAGTCTGCGGCAACGGCGTCCCTGCCCCAGATGGTGGCGATACCGGTTGCGACGACGAGGCGCTCCGTGGCTGCGAGCAGGAGGCCCGCATGAGTGAAGACCTCCTTGTGCGCAGGCGACTCACCGATCCAGAGGGCGCCGTACCCGAGCCTCTCGATCGTCCGCGCAGCATCGCGGGCCTGGTCGGCCGAGATCTCCGCCAACGCCGCGAGCCAGACGCCGACGGGCCCGACCCGGGCCGCCAGCTCCCGACCACCCGTCATGACCGCGCCGGTCCGAACTCGGGCCGCGCCACACCATAGGCGACCTCACTGGACGACACGGCGACCGCACCGACGATTTCCGGGTCGTCAGGGCCGACCCACGTAATGGTCAGCCGCGGACCGCTGTCGAGGCGGGCCTGCACAACCACACAGGGCACGTCGTCACCCGCGACGACGGAACCGCTACAGGTTGCACCGGTTCCGCAACCGATCTGAGTTGAATCTGAGGAGTGCACGTTGAGGTCCTTCCTGACTGGAGGAGCAGCGTCCGCTGGCCCACACCAGACGCAACAACCTGTTGGTTCAAACAACATACTGCCTATATAGCTAGGTCAAATAGCCTATGAGGTCACGGGCAGTCCACTCACTACTACGGCCGAGCAGCCGGATGACTTTCTCGGACACGTCGTCTCCGAGCTCCGCGCCGGCATGCATGCGAAATTTGTCGAGAACGCTCGCAGGTGCGAGGTCCACTCGATCAGCACTGACCGCCCAGGCCCGCCCACCATCGATTTGCAGTAGCTCCACCCGCGCGTCCAGACGAGATGGATACGTTCGGTCGTAGCCGGGGTCGACCACCACCCGAGTCCGCGCGGCAAGTGCAGCGAGCCGGCTATCGATCGTCCCCTCGTACCGGCGCGGCTCGAGCCGCCCGTCGACCAGCGCGGCAGCTACCGCGAACTGAAGGCTCATCTGGCGTGAGATCGACGTATCGAGCGAATCCGGATTATCGCAGCCCGGATACGTTGCAGCCGCGGACGAGGTGTAAACCGTCACCCCGATGACGGTGGCAGGTTCGATACAGCGGATGTGCAACTGCACCGCAGCGTCGATTGCAGCCTGGGTGAACGCGCAGGACGGGTGGGACTTGAAGAATGACCGTTCGATCGCCAGCCGGTCCGCCGCGATAGCGGGCCCGAGCACCCTGTCGGCTGCCCCAGCGAATGCGCGACGGAGACCAAACGGCCCATCGACAGCGCCGGCCGCCCCGGAGGCGCCGGCACGCGCCAGCAACACCGCGACGATCCCGTCCCGGGCCGCCGCCGCCGGCTGGAAGTAGACCTCGGTCGTTCCGTCTTGCGCCCACGCGCAAACACCGGAGGAGAAGCTGGCGGCAATACCGATAGCGTGCGCCGTCTTCGAGCGATCCAGCCCGTACAGGTACGCCGCGGCAGCGACAGCACCGAACGGCCCGAAAACACTGCTCGCCCGCCAACCTCGCGCGACGAACTCCGCTGTCATCGTGCTCGTTGCCACCTGCGCAATCGCCTCGTATCCAAGCACCACAGCCCGCAGTACGTCCGCCCCGGACGCGTCGACGAGTTCACCGACACCCAACGCAGCCGGAACCACAACGGTCCCGGGATGAACCCGACTTTCTGCGTGTGTGTCCTCATACAGCAGCGAATGACATCCGACCGAGTTGGCAAAGACCGCATCGACGAGTCCGCGACGTGTTCCGCCGCTGGCCCACACGCTGCTACCACCCGCACCTCCCACGTCTGCGACGGCCCGCGCCTGCGCAACCCACGGCATCCTCCGGCCGCCATAGACGCAGGCCAGAGCGTCGAGCACGCAAATACCCGCCCGTTCGAGGTGCGAATCCGACAGCTGTGGAACGAGAGCCTCGAGCTGCCCGGCCAAATCGTCGAGGTACACCTCAGACCCCCTCTGCCGCACGGTCGGACAGGACGGCTGTGGACATTCGGTCAGCGAGCAGCACCGTCGGCCGCCGGCGGCGGACCGCCAACGCCGCAACCAGGCTGAGCACCGCGCCGAGCATTACGAAGAAGGCCGGCGCGCGCTCGTCGCCCGTTGTTTCGATGAGGAATTGACTGATGTAAAGGGCAGGCCCGCCCAATAATGCGGCAGCCAAGGCGAACCCGACCGCGAAGATCGTGCCGCGCACCTCGGCAGGCAGGATCTCGATATATGTCGCCGGAGCCACCGACGTATACAGAGCCGGCAGAATGCCCAGTGCCACCGTCATCAGCGTGAGTTCTGGCACGCTCCTAGCCGAGGAGAGGCCGACGAAAAGTGGGTATACGACCACGATCATCGCGCCGGAAAGCCCCAGGAGCATCGGCCACCGGCCCACCCGATCAGCGATAGGCCCACCGACCGCGACCAACACAACGGCAACCGCGATGCTGATTGCCGTTGCGAGTGTGGCCTGCCCGTGCGTAAAGCCCAGCTCGATGATGTAGGACTGCGCATAGGTGAAGGCGACGTAATAGCCGATCTGCTGGAATGCCGCGACCCCGAAGACCAGTATGATCAAATTCCAGTGTCGGACAAAGGCTTTCTTCGCAGGTGAGGACGGGACCTCGCCGGCCTTCGCCATCGCCTGGAACTCCGGCGACTCTTCGAGCCGGGTACGAATATAGATGCCGAACAAGCCCATCGGCAGCGCGAGCAGAAACGGAATCCGCCAGCCCCACGCGGTCATCGCCTCATCGGAGAGAACGGTGTTGAGCATCAGGATCACGCCCGCCGCCAGCAGCAAGCTGACCACGCTGCCGAGCTGGACGCGACTGGTCATCGCGCCGCGTCGGTTCTGCGGGGTGAACTCGGCGGCGTAGACCATGGCAGTGCTGTACTCGCCTCCAGCCGCCAAACCCTGCAACAGGCGCATGAGGACGAGCAGGGCCGGGGCCCAGACCCCGATCGAGTCGACCGTGGGCAACAACCCGATCATCGTGGTCGCACCCGTAACCAGAACGAGTGTGCCGAGCAGTGAGGTGCGCCGACCGAAACGGTCGGCGATTGTGCCGAACAGCAAGGAACCGAGCGGCCGCACAAGAAATGCGACGCCGAAGACTGCGAACGTGGACAGAAGCGCAACGCCGGGCTGCGTGTTCGGAAAGAAGAGCTTCGCCAGGACGACGGCCAGAAACCCGTAGACGGCGTAGTCGTAGGTCTCGATTGTATTGCCTGCGGCGGCAGCCCACGTGACCCGTCGCATCGTTCGTGCGGATGGGAGGGGGGATTCAAAGTACTCAGTGGACATCGGTGGCTCCCGAGTTGGCAGTGACGAAAGACCTGACCGGCAGCGACATCCGCGGCCTTCGACCGGGGACGACTGACAGATATACGCGGCAAAGACAGCGAGTCCACCGCGCGCCTTCCTGAAACCACCCTCGTCGACGGAGCGTGATCCAGGTCTCACCGAAGTTACAGACATCACCCTGTCGAGTCAAGCGTCACTTTGTCGACTTGAATGATGAGTGTGCGACTACTGAAGCCACAGAGCGCCAAGCCAGCGAAGCCCATACCTGCCTGTATCGCTTTCTGCGGATAGACGGCTCCCGCGCGGAGACCGCACAGAAGCCTGTCACGCAGCTCAGCCAGCAGACGATGGAAGGCCAGGCGCTCGACGCCATGGTCGAGGCCCGGGGTGGGCCTGCTCACTTTGAATGGGCATGGGCCCATCGCTGCTCAGGTCAGCGGGAGGAGCATTGCCGTCAGCACGACGGCGAGCATGCCGACATAGAACCAGGCGTGTACCCGGTCAGGGATGCTCGGAGGGCGGCGGCGAAGCACTACGATGACCGGGATCGCCCCTGCCAGAAGGAACGCTGCGGCGCCGAGATCGACGATCCCGACCGCGAACACCGCACCGTGGATGTCCGCCGCGTGGCGGGCGGCGAGGAACACGACGGCGGCGGGGATGCCGATCGCGAGGGTCAGCGGGTTCGCGAGCGCTGCGGCCTGACCCATCGGGAGACCGGCGCGGCGCAGAAGCGGGACGGTCATCACACTGCCGCCGACGCCGAGGAAGGACGCGATCGCGCCGATCGGCGCGCCGAGTGTGGTGGGGATCGCGGGCCGTGGGACATCTTCGTGAACGGTGCCGGCAGAGCGGAGGAATCCAGGGCGGGCGAGAACGTCGACGATTGTGACCGCAATATAGATCACGAAACCCCAGGAACTCACTTCTGCTGGGACCGCCAGTGCGAGCGCGGCACCGAGGAGCCCACCGATGGCGAGCAGACCCAGGATCGGGCCCCGGCTCCGGAGACGAGCGAGGATCGGACGGGGTGTGGCGGCGGTGGCGACCGCTGCGTTGACGACCATGACGATCGCCGACGTTGCCACTGCCACCGTGCCTACGGTGGGACCGATAGCGGCATCGGCCCAGACGATCACGGGGACGGTGACGAACCCGCCACCGAAGCCGAACAGCACCGTGGTCAGGCCGGTGAGGACGCCGATAAGAACAAGCACAAGAATATTCACTGAACCCATCCCAGCGAACAGGCACGTCACGAGCATTCGATTGCCCGGCTCAAAGCATCGAGTTTCAGCCAGTAACCTGAATCTGTGCGGAACATGACGCTCGCGGAGGTCGATGCACTGCCAGTCGCCGTGTTGCCGATCGCCACCGGCTATCCACCGGGCCACCTGCTGGTCTGGCACGAGCACCGTCGTGCGCAGTTCCTCTACGCAGCGACGGGAACGATGCTGGTCGAGACCGACCACGGCGCATGGACCGTTCCCGGCGAGCGAGCGGTGCTGATCCCGCCGGCCACGCGGCATCAGGTGCGGATGCTCGACGTGGAGACGAACAGCCTCTACATCGCCCCCGCAGCCGTTCCATGGTGGCCAGACGAATGCAGGGTCGTCGAGGTCGGAGCCCTTCTGCGGGAGCTGCTGCTGGCCGCGGCCGACATCGACCCCCGCAGCGGACTGGGCGACCGTGACGGGGTGCTGCTGGAGATGATCCTGCACGAGCTGTCCCGGCTCGCAGAAGTACCCCTGCACATCCCGATCCCGCAAGCGGCGCCCTTCGCCCAATTGTGCCGCCACTACCTCGCGGACCCTGATCTCGCCGTCGGTAACGCTGAATGGGCACGTGACGCCGAGATGAGCGAACGGACCTTCACCCGCCGGTTTCGTGAAGAGAGCGGGATGAGCCCCGCCGCATGGCGCGCCCGCGCCCGGCTCCTCGCCGCCGTACCGCTCCTGCGCCACCAGAGCGTCACCGAGGTTGCCGGACGGCTCGGCTATGCCACACCGGCCGCGTTCTCCTACGCCTTCACCCGCATCTTCCATACGGCGCCGTCGCAGTTTCACGAATAAGCGCGGCGGGATTCCGCTGCCCCGCCGATCATGGCGGGCGTCTCACAGTCCGACACCGAGCGCGACCGCGACGTGTGTCTCCTCGGGCACCAGGTGGTAGAAGGCCCAAACTCCGACATCGCGGGACAGTAGGCGGTGACCCCGCAAGCCCCAGGAGAAGGAAACCGAGGAAGGAGAACCGCCCTATCCCTGGCTGGCCGGTCACGCCTGATACGAAGGCGCACTACAGACGGCTGGCGCACCTACCCGACCTACCACAATGACTCCTGGTCCCGGACCTACACCGGATCAGGTCACACTTTTCACTGGGCACCAGGATGACGGCAGTACCATCGTCGATACCATTTCGGGACCAAACCGGGGGGTAAACCGGGGTTTGGTCAAACAAAACAGGTCAGGCCCGGTACTAAACCGGGCCTGACCTGGGATTTCAAGTGGAGCTAAGGGGACTCGAACCCCTGACCCCCACACTGCCAGTGTGGTGCGCTACCAGCTGCGCCATAGCCCCAGATTCTTGCTCCCGGGGTGTTCCCCGCTTGCTTGAAAGAAGTTACACCACCGGCGTGAGAGAAACCAAATCGCCTGGGCGAACCGGTGGTGGAACACACGTTCGAACGGTATAGTCGAACGCATGTTCGATGGTGGAGAGCTGCAGACGATGAGCCATGAGGTGCTGGTCGATGCGCTGCGGCGGGCACACGGTGCGGCGGCATTCGCGCAGGCGGCCGAGGTGCGGGCGGTGCGGGAGCTGTATCGCCGCCACCTGGACGGGTGCCCCGCCGGCGGTGCCGAAACCGGGGTGGGGATGCCGACGGAGATGTCGGTGGCGGTAGTTGCGGAGGAACGCGCCGCGGCCGAGATCTCGAACGCGGTGCAGATGTCCGAACAGCGCGCGGCCACCTTGATCGACATCGGGTTGGCGCTGGATTCGCTGCCCGGCACCCGTGATGCCTTCGGCGACGGGAAGCTGGATCTGGCGCGGGTTCACGTGATCGTCGAGCAGGTGCGCGGGCTGCCCGGCGAACTGCTCGCCGAACTCGAACCGCCGCTGGTGGAGGCGGCCGTTCGAACCACCCCTGCAGGGTTGCGCCGGACGGCCCAGCGCTGGCTGGCCGGACGCAGCACCACCGAGAGCGACCGGCGCCGTGAACAACATGACGACTATCGCGATGTCCGTCGCCCGACCACACCGCTGCCGCGACGAGTGCGCCGGCGCGGCAGCCCCCTCACCGCAGCAGCCGACAGCACCTGCGGCCGAACCACATTCGAATAGCTCGAGCAGACAGCGCCCAGCGATCGGAGGATGCCACGAACACCACGGCCTGCCAGGAACGCCCACCCGCACCGACGATCATCGATGCGAGTGTGGAACGACAACGGATCGCCGCGCTCGAACAGTTGCAGCTCCGGCTCGAATCCGAACTCGACCGCACCACGGCCGGCGCCGGCTACGCCGCCATGGCAGGGCAACTCCGCGACACCGTGAACGCCATCGCCGATGCGCGCAACCGCATCTACGAAGTACTACTCGGCGACGAACCGGACTGAACCCCTGCCACCGAAGCCGGTGCCGGTGCCGGTGCCGGTGCCGGTGCCGAACACAACTCCGGCCCGGGCGGTTGGGGATACCGCCCGGGCCGGACATCAGGAGAGAGCTCGCTCAACCGGCGAGCTGAGTGACCCAATCCTGATTCTGCACATCCACATTCTTGCCACCGTCGAGCACGGTCGGCGTCTGTGCCTGGCCGACCGCATCCTTCAAGGCGGTCATCGACGCCTGCGCGTGATTACGCGCGGAATCCACCCGCTCCCCCTTGGCAATACACTGCTGAACCTCGTCGGGGGCGCCGGAATCCTTCGCGATCGCCGCCAATTCGTCGTTGCTCAGGCTGCCGTCACCCTCGCTGGGCTGCTTGCTGGTGAACAGCGCCATATGGAATTTCGAGAACACCGGCCCGTCGCCGGCGTCGGCCACACATTCCATCGCCCCGATCGCGCGCGTCGAATAGTCCTTGGTGCCGGATTTGGGGTCCAGGAAATTCACGAATCTGTAGCGGACCGCGAGCTTGCCCTCGTCGAGTTGCTTGGAGATCTGCTGTCCGTAGTAATGCTCGAGCACACCACAGGACGGGCACATGGGATCTTCGAAGACGTCGATGGTCTTCGGCGCGGAGATCTTGCCGAGAACGATCGCGCCGTCGGAATCGAGTAATGCCTCCACCTCCGAATTGTGCGCGGCACCGTAGTTCTCGTCCTGCACGGTCAATTCGTCGTTGCTGCCCGAACGCACGACGAAAACCACGATTACCGCGATGACCACCAGCGCCACCGCACCCAGCGCATATGTGGTGCGGCTGGACATCGGCTTCGGAGTGTATTTCGATCCGGAGGAATTCACGGGCTCCACTCTGCCAAAACCCGGCCGCCACCGGTATCCGGACCGTCAGGTCGACGCAACGGAGGGCAGATGCCGCCGCAACGGTTCCCGGACCACTGTCCACCCCGCAGCGGCTACCACCAGCAGCGCGCCGGTCACTGCCAGGGCGAAACCGAAGGACACCTGCTGCGCCACCCATCCCACCACGATCGGTCCGAGCACCGTGCCGAGATCGGCGGCCATCTGATATCCGGCCAGCACCGGACCGCCTCGTGCCGTGGGTCCGATGACATCGGCCACCGCCGCCTGCTGTGCCGGGGTGAACATCCCCGATCCGAGGCCCGCGACGAACGAGGCAACCAGTAGCCACACCAGGTTCGGGGCCAACCCCAGCACGATGGTGCCGGTCGCACACACCAGGGTGCCCGCGATCAGGAACGGCTTGCGTCCGATCCGGTCCGACAACCGACCGGAGACGAACAGGACCGCGGCATTGCCGCCGGCGAAGACGGTCAGCGCGACGCCCGCCACACCGGGCGCTTCGTCCAGGACATCCACGACCAGCAGCGGGACCAGCGCCATTCGCACCCCGAAAACGGCCGCCCCGTTGGCGAAATTCGACCACAGCACCGCCCGATACACCGGATCGGCGAAGGCCTGCCCGAAACTCACGGTCGGCACCTCCGCGACCACGTCGGGCTCGGCGAGCTGCGACCCGCGCAACTTCCAGAACACCACCACACTGGCCGCCAGCAACGCCACCGCGTAGATGGCGAACGGTGCGCGCAGGCCCAGCCCGGTCAACGCACCGCCGAGCAGCGGGCCCATCAGGGAACCGATCAGGAAACTGGTCGACCACAAGCCGGACACCCGGCCGCGTTGTCCGTTGGGTGACAGGCGGATCACCAGTCCCAGCGAGGACACCGTGAACATCGTCGATCCGATGCCGCCCAGAGAGCGCAGCACGATCAGCTGCCAGTAACTCTGCGCGAACGCACAGGCGCCGGTCGACAGGGCCACGATCAGCAGCCCGGTCAGATACAGCGACCGCTCCCCCAGCCGTTGCACCAGCCGGCCACTCACCGGAGCGAACAACAATCGCATCAGCGCGAAGCTGCTGACAATGGCCGAGGCGGCCGCGACGCCGACGCCGAAACTGCGTGCGTACTGCGGCAATGCCGGTGCAACCAAACCGAACCCGAGCGCAATGATGAATGCCGCGCCGATCAGCACCCAGATCTCGGCGGGCAGCCGGGAACCGGCGCCGTTACCCTCGTTCACGTCGTGTTCGCGGTCAGTCGCCTGCCGCAGACTCCTCTACTCCCAGCGCCTGTCCGACGACTTCCTCTGCCGCAGCCTGCACTCGGGCGAGATGTTCGGGTCCTTCGAACGATTCGGCGTAGATCTTGTATTTGTCTTCGGTGCCCGAGGGGCGCGCCGCGAACCAGGCGTTCTCGGTGGTGACCTTCACCCCACCCAGCGCGGCACCGTTACCGGCGGCCCGGGTCTGCACCGAGCGCACCGGCTCACCGGCGATCTCGGTGGCGGTGATGTCCTCGGGTGTGAGCGCGGCGAGCAGTCGTTTCTGTTCAGCGGTCGCGGCGGCGTCGATGCGCGCATAGGCGGGACTGCCGTATCGCTTCTCGATCTCCGCATAGCGGGCCGACGGGGTCTGACCGGTGACCGCGCAGATCTCGGCAGCCAGCAATGCCAGCAGCATGCCGTCCTTGTCGGTGGTCCACACCGTGCCGTCGTGGCGCAGGAACGAGGCTCCGGCGCTCTCCTCGCCGCCGAAGGCCAGCGAGCCGCTGAACAGACCGGGCACGAACCATTTGAATCCGACCGGTACCTCATGCGTCTGGCGGCCCAGTACGCCCACGACTCGATCGATCATCGCGGAGGTCACCGCGGTGGTGCCGATCTTGCTCAGCGCGTCCCAGCCCATCCGGTTGGCGATCAGATATTCGATCGCCACCGCCAGAAAGTGGTTCGGATTCATCAAACCGGCATCCGGGGTCACGATGCCGTGGCGATCGGCGTCGGCGTCGTTTCCGGTGGAGATGTCGTAGTCGTCGCGGATCGCCACCAACGAGGCCATCGCATAACGCGAGGACGGATCCATCCGGATCTTGCCGTCGCTGTCGAGCGTCATGAACCGCCAGGTGGGGTCGACGAACGGGTTGACGACCTCGAGTTCCAGGTCGTAACGCTGGCCGATCTCCTCCCAGTAATCGACACTGGCGCCACCCATCGGATCCGCGCCGAGCCGGATGCCGGCACCGCGAATCGCGTCGAGGTTCAGCACATTCGGCAAGTCCGCGATGTACTGGTCGAGATAGTCGTAGCGCTGCACGCCGGTGGCGAGCGCGTGCTGCAGGGTGGTGCGCTTGATCTCGGACAGGCCGCCGCGCAGCAGTTCGTTGGCGCGCTCGGCGATGGCACTGGTAGCCACCGTATCGGCGGGCCCACCGTGCGGCGGATTGTATTTGATGCCACCGTCACGCGGCGGATTGTGCGAGGGAGTGATCACAATGCCGTCGGCCTGGTGCCTGGTCCCGCCTTGATTGTGACGCAGCACAGCATGACTCAGGGCCGGGGTGGGCGTGTAGCGGCCCCGGCTGTCGATCACCGCGGTGACGTCGTTGGCTGCCAGCACCTCCAGCGCGGTGGTCCACGCCGGCTCGGACAGCGCATGGGTATCGCGGGCCAGATAGACCGGGCCGGTGATACCGCGCGTGGCCCGGTACTCCACGATCGCCTGGGTGACGGCGAGGATATGCGCCTCGTTGAAGGCACAGTCCAGGCTGGAACCGCGATGACCGGAGGTGCCGAAGACCACCTGATGCGCCGGTTCGGACGGGTCGGGAATACGGCTGTAGTAGGCGGTGACCAGGTGTGGCAGATCTTCCAGATCGCCGGCCCGCGCCGGCCGCCCGGCTCGATCGTGGGCCACGGTGGGACCTCCCTTTTTCGTCACCTGCGCCCGGCTCGTCATCACGATCACGGCGACACCCCGCGGCCGGACTCCCAGATTTGCACCGCGGACAGTGCGACGGTGCCGGTTTCGAAGAGTTCGGCGTTGGCCACCACGAAATCACGCAGCCGCTGCGAATCGTCGACGATCATGACCATGACGGGCAGGTTCTCGGCCAGGTCCAGCATGCGGGTGGTGTGGATGCGGGAGGTGGCGCCGTAGCCTTCCACACCGCGCCACACACCGGCGCCGGCCAGACCGGCATCGCGGGCACGCCGCACGATCTCGTGGTAGCGCGGGCGATGATCGTAGTGATCGTCCTCACCCAGCAGGACGGTCAACCGGGCCGCGGACCGCCAGCGCGGATCCGGCTGCCAGGCATCGGCTTCGGTGACGATCCGCAGTGCCGGGTCGTCCGATGCTTCGCTCATCGCCTGCCCCCTGTCGTCGTGCCGTACCAGTTGTCCGTTCTGCCGCGACGCGCAAATTCACCGCTGTGCGCTCGAACGTTCGAGCGCCACTCCTGATCCGTGCATTCTAGAGCCTCGCCCGAGCGGCAGGAGTAAGGGCTGCATGCGCCACAGAGAGTTGTCCAGACTATCGGATTCACTTGCGACGAGCAAAGTCTCGTGCGAGTGGCTCGTGCCGACTCCCGTACTTCCGCTACCGCAGCGCCGGTTCGCGAACCCACCTGGTGCACCTCCCTGCCGACCGAATGCGTGGAGCCATGCTAACTGTCAGCGATCATGTGGCGCTCGGTGTCCACCCGGCGACAGCCACCGGTACCAGCTATCACCTCGCGACCGGCCGATGTTCGCCCGGGCGAGTTCCCGCTGGCCGTCGCCGCGCGCCGAGGTGACCGGTAGCCCGCTGCCGTTCGACGTGCAGCAATGGTGGACACGGCCCCTCCATAGCCAGGTCAACTAGCTGACGATTTGCTCTCATGCCCGGTCAGCCCCACGAATCCAACCCGTGAACGGCTCCGGACACGACGGTGCCCCCGGACTCGTGAATCCGGGGGCACCGTGTCGTCGGAACGGATGGGTCGTTCACCCATCGTCCGTGGGCTCAGTGCGCCAGCACCGGCTCACCCTCGGCCGGAGCCGGCACGGTGTTGGGCATCAGGATCGCTGCGACCACGGCACCGACCACGAAGATCGCGGTGGCCCACCAGAAGGTAGTGGTGTAGCTCTTGATCACCGCTTCGGCCGCCGCCAGCTGACTGGGCCCGTGATCGGACATGTAGTTCGCGGCCGCGGAGGACGCGATGGTGCTCAGCAGCGCGGTGCCGATCGAACCACCGACCTGCTGGCTGGTGTTGACCATCGCCGAGGCCACACCCGCATCCTCGTGATTCACCCCGGCGGTCGAACCTTGGAAAGCGGTCGACATGGCGCCACCGAGACCGAGACCGAGCAGGATCAGCGCCGGCAGGATGTGGGTGGCGTAGCCCGTGTCGAGCCCGATCTGCGTCAGCCACGCCATACCGATCGCCGCGATGAGGAACCCACCGGCCACGGTGACCTTCGGCCCGATCTTCGGCAGCAGCAACGGCGGCACCGTGGTCGAGGAGACGACCATGCCGGCCACCATCGGCAGGAAGGCCACGCCGGTCAGGATCGGCGAGTACTTCATGGTCAGCTGCATGTAGTAGGTGAGGAACAAGAAGATCGCGAACATGCCGATGCCCATCACGAACACCGTGATGTAGGAGGTGCCGCGGGTGCGGTCCAGCACCACGCGCAGTGGCAGCAGCGGATTGGCCGAGCGCATCTGGATGGCGACGAACACGCCGAGCAGCACCAGGCCACCGATGAGGAAGGCCAGGGTCACCCCGCTGGTCCAGCTGTGCGATTCGGCGTGCGAGAAGCCGTAGACGATGCCGAACAGGGCGACACTGACCACGACGGTGCCCGGGATGTCGAGCTTGGGGCGGTGCTCCGCGGTGTGCTTGGCCAGCAGCAGCACGGCACCGACGAGTGCCACGGCGGCGAAGATCAGGTTGACGTACATCACCCAGCGCCACGAGGCCCATTCGGTGAGAGCCCCACCGAGCAGCAGACCGAGAGCGCCACCCGCACCGGCGACGGCACCGAAGATGCCGAAGGCCTTCGCCCGCTCGGACGGTTCGGTGAAGGTCACCGTCAGCAGCGACAGCGCTGCCGGGGCGAGCAGGGCACCGAAGACACCCTGGGCGATACGTGCGGCGACCAGCATTTCGAAACCGTTGGCCGCGCCACCGACAGCCGACGCGACGGCGAAGCCGATCAGGCCGACGATGAAGGTGGTCCGGCGCCCGAAGAGGTCACTGAGGCGGCCGCCCAGCAGTAGCAGGCTGCCGAAGGCCAGCGCGTATCCGGTCACCACCCACTGGCGGTCGCCGTCGGAGAAGACGAGGTCGCGCTGGGCCTCGGGTAGTGCGATGTTCACCACGGTCGCGTCCAGCACGACCATCAGCTGGGCGACGGCGAGCACACCGAGCACCCACCAGCGCATGGCATGTGAGCCACGCCGGCCTGCCGAGCCGGACGACTGCCCAGCAGGCGGGCCCGACCGGCTCTTGTCGAGATCGATCGCGGATGTCATGAGTTTCCTTAGTCCTGCGACGGGTTGAAAGAAGATAAGCGGAGAAGGTTCCTCCGCTTGCAAGAAGAAGCTACCACGATAACGGAGACACCGCCTCCGGTTAATCCCGGAAGGAGTTACCATCGAGGTGTGAAACCCGCCACGACCGCCCCCGCACCGCGGCGCTTACGCGCCGATGCCGCCCGCAATCATCAGCGGATCCTGCGGGCCGCGCGTGAGCTGTTCGCCGAGCGCGGCCTGGAGGTCACCCTCGACGACGTCGCCGAGGCGGCCGGGGTCGGCGTCGGCACCGTCTATCGCCGTTTCTCGAACAAACAGGAACTGATCGGCGAAGTCTTCGACCAGACCGTCACCGATATGGCCGAGGCGACCGAGGCGGCCTACGCCGACCCCGACACCTGGCACGGGGTACGCCGACTGTTCGAGTGGTCCTGCGAACATATGGCGACCAACCGCGGCTTCGGCGAAGTGATGCTCGAACTGCCGGATGCCATGGAGCGATTCGCGTCGGTCCGCGACCGGATCAAGCCGATGGTGACCCGTTTGATCGACAAGGCCGTCACCGAGGGTGTGTTGCGCCCGGAGATTTCCGGGTCGGATTTCTTCGCGATGATCAACATGGTCGAGGCGATCGCCAGCTTCGCCAGGCCGGTGAACCCGCAGCTCTGGCGGCGCTACATGTGCCTCGTACTGGACGGCGCGCGGGCCGACCGGGTCCCCCGGGTACCCCTGACGGTCCCCCCTCTGAACGACGACGATGTGGACCAAGCGAAAGCTGCGGTATTCGCCTGCCGCAAAAGATAATTCGCGCTCGCCCCGGATCACCCGTCAACGGTATAGCTGAATCCCCGACATACGGAACCGACCGGCCGGGTGTGATCGGACACGTTCACCCCTGAGAGAGGCCTGGCGCACACCTCTGGCATCCCCTAAAGTTGGACGCATGACCAATTCGTGGGTGAACTGGGCCGGCGATCAACGATGCGCGCCGGCCACCTACGCCGCCCCGCGCTCGCGCGACGACATCGCCGAACTACTGACCCGGGCCGCGAGCGCGGGCCACACGGTGCGCGTCGCCGGAGCCGGCCATTCGTTCACCGACACGGTGCTCACCGACGGAACACTGCTGCAGTTGTCCGGCCTGAACCGAATCCTGCGGGTGGACCGGGACAGCGGACTGGTCCGCGTCGAGGGCGGGGCCACCCTCAACGAGCTGAGCACCGCACTGCACCCGTTGGGCCTGGCCTTCCCGAATCTCGGCGACATCGACGTGCAGTCGATCGCCGGAGCCACCGCCACCGCCACCCACGGCACCGGCGCGACATTCCAGAACATCTCCGCCGCACTGCAATCGGTGGAACTGATGCTCGCCGACGGCAGCACCGTCGAACTCGACGAAGCCACCGACCCCGACGGGTGGCGTGCCGCCCGGGTCAATCTCGGCGCCCTCGGCATCGTGACCGCCGTAACCCTGCAACTGGTGCCGTCCTTCGTACTGGAAGGCATCGAACGGCCGGTGCCGGTCGAAGAAGTTCTCCGCGATCTCGACGAATTCGTCGACGGCAACGAACATTTCGAGTTCTACATGTTCGCGCACAGCCCGCTGGCGATGACCAAGCGCAACAACAGCGTGGACGTCCCCGAACAACCCCGGGCCAAACCGGTGGACTGGTTCGCCGATATCGCCATGTCCAACCACGCCTTCGACGCACTCTGCCGGCTGACCCGGCGCCGGCCCGCAGTGATCCCCTGGGTGCACCGCGGCGCCGCCTACGCCGGCAGCTATCGCCGCCAGGTCGACCGCTCCTACCGAGTCTTCGCCTCCCCCAGGCTGTTTCGTTTCACGGAGATGGAGTACGCGATTCCGCGGGCACACGCGGCCGAAGCAATCCGGGAAATCAAGGCCGTAGGACAGCGCTTCGATTCACCGATGCCGACCGAGGTGCGGTTCGTCGCACCCGACGACGCGTTCCTGTCCCCCGCAGGCGGGCGCGACACCTGCTACATCGCCGTCCACCAGTACCGCGGCATGGACTACGAACCGTATTTCCGTGCGTGCGAAGCAGTCTTCGACCGCTACGACGGCCGCCCACACTGGGGTAAGCGGCACTTCCAGACCGCCGAGACATTGCGCGAACGGTACCCCGAATGGGATCGCTTCCAGGCAGTCCGGCAACGACTGGACCCCGGGGGACGCTTCAGCAACGACTACATCGACCGGGTACTCGGCCCCACGGGCTGAGCTGATCCGCACGGGACAGCCCCGCTGCGCCCGGCCCGTGCGGTCCTGTTTCGCCCCGGTCCTGTCGCGCGCCCGACAACGCTATTTCGCACGGGCCGTACGGCCACGGTCGGCCAACCGCAACTCCAGCGACACCGGAATGGTCTCCACCTGCAGCGCACGGCACAGCCGCCGCACCGCCTCGTCCAGGATGCGGCGCCGCAACGCGGTCAGATCGACATCGGGTTCGGCGGTGACCACCAGGGTGAGTTCGGGCGCGCGCCCCGGGCCCGACAGATTCGCCTGCGCCGAACGCACCCCCTCGTACGATTCGATCTCGGTGCGCACCGGCCGGGCCGCCACCTGCGAATCCAACACCGTCTCACCCTCATTGCCGACCGTGCCGACATGCCAGCGCATCCGGCTCGGCATCCGGACGAACTGCGCAGCCATCCACCGCAATGCCGCCAGCGCGACGACCACCGCACCCACGACCACCACCACGAATACCCACGGCTGCGGCTCCGCCGTGCCGGGCACCAGCGAATCGTCCGGATCGACCCAGCCCAGCGCGCCCGCATACGCGGCGATCACGTACGCCCCGGCCAGCATCAACACCAGTCCGAGCAGCCCGAGCAGGAACCGATTCAGCCGCGCCGGACGATTGGCAGACCTGCTCACAGTGCCTCCAGTGATCGGCGGGACACCCGCACCCGGTCGGCACAGCAAGCCGCTGCGCGATTATCACTCACAGTGCCCGGTGAAATGCGGGACACCCGCACCCGGTCGGCACAGCAAGCCGCTGCACGATTATCACTCACAGTGCCTCCTTCTCCGCCTCGGCTGGGGGTGGTTGGTGGGCGGCTCGCAGTCGGGTGCTCACCGGTGGTGCGGATTGCGGGGCGATGCGGGACAGGCGTTCGCTGACCGCGGCGTCGACGGTCTGCTCCAGATCGGCGTGGTCGGGGTGGGCAGCTCTGCCCTGCACCCGAATCTGCTTGCGGGTGCGGCGAACTCGCGCCGACTCCAGACCTGCGACCGAGACCGCCGCATCCTGCAGGGCGCCGTCGAGGCTGCGCCGGGCGATTCCCGCGTCCATCCCCTCCTCCGGGGTCAACGCCACCACCACCCGGCGTCCCGGCGCCACCGCCGCCACGAACAGCACCACCCCGATCACCGCAGCGACGATTCCCGCACCCAGTACCCAATAGCTGTGCCACGTGGTGTCGTGCAACCGCGTGGCGATGCTGTCGTAGGAGACGAACTCCTTCGAATGGGCCAGGTTCTGGATCAGCGAAACCGCCACTCCGACACAGACGACCAGCACCACCAGCGCGACGACCACCGCCGGCACGATCCGGCGCGGCCGGCGGTTCATCGCAGCCCCCGCACCGCCGCCGGGTCGACCAGTTCCGCCACATCGATATCCACGCGTGGCACCACCAGCCCGGACAGTTCATGGGTACGTCGCATCAGATGTTCGCGGCAGGCATCGGTCACCGCACCCACCGGCATCGGATATTCCACCGGGAGCCGCACTTTCAGGACCGCGGTCTCCTCGGTGACCCGTGCGGAGACTTCCGGGTCGGCGGCCACTCCGTCCACCTCACCCGCGGCCCGCGCCGCGAGCCGCCGCACCGCTCGTTCGGAAATTGTGGTGCGGCCGCGGAATTCGGCTGCCGTCGGCACCGGCGTCGCCGCCATCGTGGACGCTCCGGCACTCATTTACGGCCCCGGTCCTGCGCGGAGCGGAGCAGACCGGACAGATCGACATGCCCGTCCAGCCAGCGCCCGATCACCAGCCCCAGCGCACCGAAGATGAGCACCACCGCGAAGGCGCCGATCCCCCCGAACGCTGCCGCGAAGCCGAGGGACAGACCGAAGATCAGGCAAATGGTGGTCGCGTTCATCTCACTGCACCCGGTCGCGGGTCGGCTGCTGTTCCTCGTCCTCTTCGATGAAGACGTCGTTGACGTTGATATTCACTTCGACCACCTCGAGCCCGGTCATCTGCTCGATCGCGGTGATGACATTGCGGCGCACCGCGCGCGCCAGTTCGGCGATCGATACCCCGTACTCGACGACGAGCTCCAGATCCACGGCCGTCTGCGTTTCGCCGACCTCGACCGAAACCCCCTGTCCCACACTGGCGGAAGCGCCGGGAATCCGATCTCGGAAGGCACCGAATGCACGGGTGGCGTTACCACCGAGATTGTGCACACCGCGCACCTCCCGGGCCGCCAGTCCGGCGATCTTCTGGACCACCGCATCGGCGATGGTGGTGGTGCCCTGGTCGGTGACCAGGGAGCTGGAGGACCTGGATGCGGTGTCGCCGCCGCGGGGGCGGGCCGAAGCAGCAGAAGCCGACGAGCTCCCGGTGCCCTTCCCGGCATCGGCGGTGTCGCTGGTCTTGTCGGTTGTGCTGGTCATAACTACCTCCCGATATCTAGTGACTGTCGAATGCTTGGTTGTCGAACGCGTCCGGCTCCAGATCGGTGACCACCAGCCGCAGCCGCGCGGCCGACCATCGGGTGGAGCTCAGTACCTCGTGCACCGACTCGGCGAGACGCTCCAGCAGTGGCGGCAGCGGCAACGCCGAGGACGTGACCCGGACCTCGACGGTCTCGCTGCCCAGATCCACCGCCGAGTGCGGTCCCAACCGAGGTACCCAGCCGGGAATCTCCACACCCGCCGGGACCGCCGGATGCAGTCCCGGCACCGATTCGATCGCCGCGACCACGGCGTCGACGACGGCACCGGTCGCATCGGGCCCGGTCGGGTCGGGGCCCGACGTCATTGCGGTCCCGGCGCGATATCCAGCACGGTCACCGATACCGCATCGACGCACATCCCGGTCTGTTCCTCGACCACCCGCACCACCTCCTGCTGCACCGCCTGCCCGACCTCGCCGGCGTTGGCGCCGGCTGCGACCGACAGGTCGACCTGTACCTTCAACCATCCACCGCTGTGGCGAACGCGCACGCCCGCCGAAGGCGCGGTGTCGGTGTTGCCCCAGCGCAACCCGGTCCGGACCAGGTGGCCGAGCACACCGAGCACACCGGGCTCCAGCCGGATGACCCCGGGAACCGAGGCCGCCGCATGAGCCGCTACTGCTCCGATTACCGCATCTTCGGCGATATATTCCGTTCGCACCGGAACTGCCGAGTTCACGAGTCCTCCTGATAGACGTCGACCACGGCGATATCGAGTCGCTCGAGCCGCAGCCCGGTACGGGCCGCCGCTGCCGCGCACACCCGCTCCCGGACCAGCGGCACGACGTGTTCGACGGCCCCGTCACCGTGGCGCACCGCGAGGGCCATGGATACCGCGACGGTCCGGGCACCGTCGGCACCGGGACCGTGGTCGTCGATCGCACAGGCGCGGGCGCGGACACCGGTCACCGTGTCGGCGGCATAACGCAGGATCACCGCGACGGCGTGGTCGCTGACTTCGATCGAACCCGGATGCGGGGTCGGCAGCTCGAGCATGTTCCCGCGGCGAACCTCCGCACGCACCGCGGACATGATCCGGGCGAACATCGTCGGTGGCGGCCGGTCCGCCTCCTCGACCAGCTCCCGGGTCGCCGCCCGCACCACGAGCAGGCTCTCCCGCGCGGCCGCACAGTGCGGACATTCCGCCTCGTGCTCGTCGAGGACATCGGCCGGGGTATCCAGCCGCTCCCAGATCTCGTCTACGCTGCGCCCGCACGGCAGCAGGTACTCGCTGTCGGTTACTTCGTCGGGCGCCACGGCGTCATCACCTCCGCCAGCCGGATGCGGGCCCGCATGACGAGCCCCGCGACCGCGGCCGGGTCGATGCCGAGGACGGCCGCGGTCTCCTCGGTGGACCGTCCGTGCACCTCCCGCAACAGCCAGCCGGCCCGCTGCTCGGGGGTCAAGCGCTGCAGGGCAGAGTTCAGGACCGCCGCGGCCCGCTCGTCGGCTGCCGCCGCGGAGTCTGCTGCCGCGTCCTGTGCGGCACCCGCCGGCACGGATTCGGCGTGGCGAGTTGTCAGGCACCGCGTGATCGCGGTCCGATACAGCCACGCCGCGAAGGCATTGTCGTCGGGTAGTCGGGCGATCCGGCGCCAGACGGTGAGGAACACCTCCCGGGTGGCGTCCTCGGCGTCGACCGCGCTGCCGAGCATGCGCGACATCAGCCCGAATATCGCCCCCTGATAGCGCATCACCAACTGCTCGTAGGCCCGGACATCGCCGTCACGCGCCCTCCCGGCGAGGGTCGCATCGTCCAGCGCTGCCTCGGGTGCCGTCGCCGACTCGGTCATCGACACCTCCTCCGCTGCTCGAATCCGGTACACCGGCGGGCGGGACTTCTCGTTGGATTATGCGCGCTCGCCCGCTTCCCGGTCGCGGTCCCAGGCAGTCGTGTCCGATTCCGAGCCGGATCGCCGGTCTACTCGCCGACCACCCGCAGCGCGGGGATACTCGCCGATCGCCGATCGACCAGCCATACCTGCACCGATTGATCGACCGCGGGGCTGAGTGTCTCGATCTCCACCTCGACTTCGCCGCGCCGTGGATGCGCGAGGTGCAGTGCGCCGGAACGAAACGCGGTGACGCGATGCTCACCCCAGCGGCAGGAGAACTCCGGAATCTCCTGCAGCCGCCGGACCAGCGCGTCGAGCCCGGAGTCCTCGGGCCACTCACCCCGCGCCGCACGCAGTGCCGACACCATCATCTCCGCGGCCACCGGCCAATCGTGCCAGTACTGCGGGGCCTGCGAATGAGCGAAGAAGTAGGTGGCCAGATTGTGTTCGGCAACCTCGTCGAACAACCCGAGCGGTGCCGCGAAATCCTGCCACGCCGGATTCCAGGCCAGCACGTCCAGCCAGCGGCCGGTGACGAAGGCCGGGGTCGGGTGCATGGCGTCCAGCACCGCCTGCACGGTATCGGTGACCTGCTCACGCGCCTGCCCGGAGGACGGGCATTCGCGCGCCTGTTCCGCTCCGATCGCGAGCCGGCCGAAATGGTGGCGTTCGACCTCGGTGAGACGCAACGCCTCCGCCAGCGCGCCCAGTACCGCCATGGACGGATTGGTGTCGCGGCCCTGTTCCAGGCGTGCGAGGTAGTCCACACTGACCCCGGCCAGCGCCGCAACCTCCTCGCGTCGCAGCCCCGGGGTACGTCGGCGCCGGCCGACGGGCAACCCGACTTCCTCGGGTTGCAGTCGCGCCCGCCGGGCGATGAGAAATTCGCCAAATTCCGACCGTGCCACGCCACCATCCTGTCGCTTCCGGGGCTTGTCAGCCACGCCCTGCCAGTACCAGGATAACCACGGTGTGGCTAAGCGGACCACGGTCCGGAACTGTGGATGCCATGACGACTTCCGAGCAGACTTCCCTCGCAACCGGCGCCTGGGCGCTGGATACCGCCCACTCGTCGGTCAACTTCACCGTGCGCCACCTGGGCATCTCCAAGGTCCGCGGCCGGTTCAACAGCTTCGAGACCAGCTTCGTGGTCGACGCTGCGGGTGCCGCGGTCATCGAGGCCACCATCCATCTCGACTCGTTCGACACCGGTAACTCCCAGCGCGACGAGCACGTCCGCAGCGCCGAGTTGCTGAATGTGCAGGACCGGCCCACCCTGCACTTCAAGGCCCTCGAGCCGGTGCGCGTCGCCGCGGACTTCGAGATCACCGGCGAGGTCACTCTCGGTGGCGTCACCAAGCCGGTCACCCTCGATGTCGAATGGGGCGGCGTACAGCCGTTCCAGGACGGCTCCCGCCATGCCGGATTCAGCGCTACCGGCAGCATCAAGCGCAGCGAATTCGACGTCGCGCCGGCACTGCCGACCGCCATGCTCAGCGACAAGATCGCGATCGAACTGGATATCCAGCTCGTCGAGCCCCAGTCCTGAGTTTCCGATCAGTACCCGATGCCGGTCCGCTCCCCGGACCGGCATTCGCATATCTCCGGCCGCCCCTGTCCGTTCCGGCGGTACCTCTCGAGCGCGAAGCGGCCGGGCCTCAGGGCAGCAGACCCGCACGTCGCGCCCAGACCACCGCCTCGTGGCGGGTGTGCGCACCGAGTTTCGTCATCGCGCTCCGCAGGTAGCTCTTCACCGTTTCCGGTCGTAGCGACAGCCGCCGTGCCACCTCGCTGTTGGTACAGCCCAGCGCCACGTAGGACAGCACGTCCAGTTCCCGAGGCGCCAGTGCGGGCGCCGGCTCGGAGCCGGGCTCACCGGTTTCCGCGCCGCCCATCATCTGCACCAGCGTGTCCGACACCGCCCGCAACCGCTGCCGAGCCTCGCCGTCGGCCAGTGTCTGCGCGATCCCGCGGACCTCTGCGTGCAGGTCACGAAGCTGTTCTGTGACAGACGAATCCGGTTGTGCGGCTGCCGCATCCGGTGTGCTCGCGGTGCGCAGCGCCAGGCGGCGATCCACTTCGTCGCGCACCGCCAGTTCCTCCGCCAAGCGCCGCCCGGCCCGCAACACCAGATCACCGACCCGGTCACCGATGACCCCCGGATCCCGGCTGGCCACGTAGAGCACCGCGCGCGAGGCACCGGCGACCACCACCGGCACGCCGACGACCGCGCGCAACCCTTCCATCGACACCGGACCGTCGTAGTGATGTGTGATGGTGACCGCGGCGCGATAGTCGGCCACCGAGGTCGGGCGCCGACTCGCGACCGCGGCGCCACCCACCCCCGAGGTGGGCGACACCAGCAGCCCGCGCATCGCGACCGTGCGGGTTCCGAAGAACTCACTCAGCGTCAGCAGGCCGCCGCGCACCTCACCACCGAATACCACCGGCATCCCCGACTCGGCCGCGACCTGCCGCAACTGTGCCCGCAACGCATCGACGTCGCGGGGGCGGAGCAGATCTGCGGCTGTCATCGCGGTACCCCTTTCCGGGGGTGGTGTGGATGAAAGTGTGACGTGAATCCTATAGGCGTGAGTACCAGTACGAGCCGGGTCCGGCCGGCCAGTTATGCACACGGAACAAGCGACGTGCCGCTGCTGGGCGACACGATCGGGGCGAACCTCGATCGCACAGTGGCACGCCATGGTGAACGCGACGCACTCGTCGACCGGGGTAGCGGCGTGCGCTGGAGCTATCGCGAATTCGCCGCTGAGGTCGACGCGGTCGCACTGGGATTGCTCGATGCGGGAATCAGCACCGGCGACCGGGTCGGAATCTGGTCACCCAATCGTGCCGAATGGATTCTGACCCAATTCGCGACGGCCAAGATCGGCGCCGTACTGGTGAATATCAACCCGGCATACCGCAGCGAGGAACTGCGCTATGTACTCACCCAGGCCGGTATCCGGATGCTGATCGCGGCCCGGGAATTCAAGACGTCGAACTACGCCGAGATCATCGAGCGGGTCCGGCCCGAGTGCCCGGGACTGGAGCAGGTACTGCTGTTCGACACCGAGGCCTGGGACGCGCTGGTGCGCACCGGCCGCACCGGCGATGCCGACCGGCTGGCCGCGATCGGGGCCGGGCTGTCCGCCGACGATCCGATCAATATCCAATACACCTCGGGCACAACCGGTTTCCCCAAGGGCGCCACACTGTCGCACCACAATATCCTCAACAACGGATACTTCGTCGGCGAGCTGTGCGGGTACACCGAAGCCGACCGGATCTGTATTCCGGTGCCGTTCTACCACTGCTTCGGGATGGTCATGGGTAATCTCGCCGCCACCAGCCACGGCGCCGCGATGATCGTGCCGGCACCGGCCTTCGATCCACGGGCGACCCTGGCGGCGGTGGCCGAGGAGCGGTGCACCTCGCTCTACGGCGTACCGACCATGTTCATCGCCGAACTGGCCGAGCCGGATTTCGACAGCTACGACCTGTCCAGTCTGCGCACCGGCATCATGGCCGGATCCCCCTGTCCGGTCGAGGTGATGAAGCAGGTGATCGAGCGGATGGGCATGACCGAGGTATCGATCTGCTACGGCATGACCGAAACGTCGCCGGTCTCGACCCAGACTCGGCGGGAGGACACCATCGTCCAGCGCACCGCCACCGTCGGCCGGGTGGGCCCGCATGTCGAGATCAAGATCGTCGATCCCGGCACGGGGCTCACGGTGCCGCGCGGCGAACCCGGCGAACTGTGCACCCGGGGCTACTCGGTGATGCTCGGTTACTGGAACGATCCGGAACGGACCTCGGAGGCGATCGACACGGCCCGGTGGATGCACACCGGCGATCTGGCCACCATGGACGACGACGGATACGTCGCGATCACCGGCCGTATCAAGGACATGGTGATCCGCGGCGGCGAGAACATCTACCCGCGCGAGATCGAGGAATTCCTCTACACCCATCCCGATATCCTGGACGCGCAGGTGGTGGGCATCCCCGACCCCAGGTACGGCGAGGAACTGGTGGCGTGGATCCGGATGCGCGAGGGCGCACCGGAATTGGACAACGACGCGGTGGCACAGTTCTGCGCCGGGCGACTGGCCCACTACAAGGTGCCGCGCTACGTGCACATTGTCGAAGAATTTCCGATGACCGTCACCGGCAAGGTGCGCAAGATAGATATCCGCTCCGCCTCGATACGCCTGTTCGGCATGCCCGAGCGTGAGCAGAACCGGACAGGAGAGCGGGCATGACATCCAATACCGAGCGTTACCGCGCGGCACGCGACCGGCTCGTCGAGCTCGCCACCGACTACGACACCGCAGTGCGTACCTTCGAATGGCCCCGACTGACCGGTGAATTCAATTGGGCTGTCGACTGGTTCGACGTCATCGCCCGAGGCAACGACCGCACGGCGCTGTGGATCGTCGAGGAGGACGGCAGCGAGCTACGGGTGAGTTTCGACGAAATGGCCCGGCGCTCGGACCGGGTCGCGACCTGGCTGGCCGAGATCGGTGTGCGCCGTGGCGACCGGGTGATCCTCATGCTCGGTAACCAGGTCGAGCTCTGGGAGTCGATGCTGGCGGTCGCGAAACTGGGTGCGGTCGTCATGCCGACCACGGCAGCGCTGGGCGCCGCCGACCTGACCGACCGGATCGCCAGGGGCGCAGTAGGTTTCGTGATAACCAACGCCCCGGACACGGCGAAGTTCGCGGAGGTGCCCGGCGAGTACCGTCGCATCGCGGTCGGCGGCCCGGTCGAGGACTGGTACGACTACGCCGATGCGGACGCGGTCGAATCCGCCGGCCCGTTTCCCGCCGTGACCCGGGTCGACGACGAGCTGCTGGTGTACTTCACCTCCGGCACCACGAGCAAGCCGAAAATGGTGCAGCACAACCAGATCAGCTATCCCGTCGGACATCTGAGCACCATGTACTGGATCGGAGTGCGCCCCGGCGACGTCCACCTGGCGATCAGCGCCCCGGGCTGGGCGAAACACGCGTGGAGCTGTTTCTTCGCGCCGTGGATCGCGGAGGCGACCATCTTCGTCTACAACTACGGTCGATTCGACGCCGCCGCGCTGCTCGCACAGCTGCACCGAGCCGAGGTGGCGACCTTCTGCGCGCCGCCGACAGTGTGGCGGATGCTCATCCAAGCCGATCTCGGCGATCGTCCCCCCGCCCTGCGCGAGATCCTCGGCGCGGGCGAGCCGCTCAACCCGGATGTGATCGCGCAGGTGGAACGCGCCTGGGGCCTGACCATCCGGGACGGTTTCGGCCAGACCGAGACCACCCTGCAGATCGCGAACACCCCAGGTCAGCCGGTCAAGGCGGGTTCGATGGGCCGCCCGATGCCGGGCGTGCCGGTGGTACTGGTGGATCCCGTCACCGGCACACCCGCCGACGAGGGCGAGATCTGCCTGGAACTGAGCGCGCATCCGGTGAATCTGATGAGCGGCTACCTGCAGGACCCGAAGCGGAATGCAGCGGTGATGTCCGGTGGCTATTACCACACCGGAGATGTGGCGGCCCGCGACGAAGACGGATACATCACCTACATCGGACGCACCGACGATGTGTTCAAGTCCTCCGACTACAAGGTTTCGCCGTTCGAGCTCGAGAGCGTTCTGATCGAGCATCCGGCTGTCGTCGAGGCCGCTGTGGTGCCGCAGCCCGACGACACCCGCCTCGCGGTGCCGAAGGCATATGTGGCGCTGGCCGCCGGCTGGCATCCCGACGACACGACCGCCACAGCCATCCTCGAATACGCCCGGGATCATCTCGCGCCGTATCTGCGGGTGCGCCGGATCGAGTTCGCCGACCTCCCGAAAACGATCTCCGGCAAGATCCGCCGAGTCGAGCTGCGCCGGCAGGAGGAGGACGCTCATGCCGCCGGGTCTGTCCGGACCGGCGAGTTCCGCTACGAAGACCTGTTCGACAGAACTGCCGGACAGTGATCGCTGCGGTATTGCGACGGGATTGCCGGAGGCGAACCGGGGTACTCCCGATATGGAATCGACAGCCACAACCACCAGCGGGCACGCCGGACGATAAGTCGTGTTTTCACCAGTTCCGATGAAACACTGGACCGCAACGCAGTCTCGACTACAACCTTGCGCCCCAAGGCCTTGCGTACCGCAAGAGTTTGAAAATGGCACATTTGCCGCGACATGGCGCGTTCGGCGCTGGCCCAGGAGTGACAGGGTGACAAGACTGACAAAGTACGCGCAGCGCGGACCGGATGTGTACCTACCATCGATGGGAGATCACTGTGTTGGACACTTTCGAAACCGCTACCCAGTACGTCATTGCCGAATTGGAGGCCAAGGGCACCGCGACACGTGAGGACTTCGATGTGTCCGCTATCGTCGCCACCTCGCATGCGATCACCGAGGGCTGGGATTTCCAGGTACTGGATCGGCACACGTTCTGGAGCATTGCGGCCAGCAACCTGCGGGCCTGACAGGCCCACGGGAGCGGTACGGCGGCATCCGCTCGATCACCAACTCCGGCGTGCACCAGCGGTCCACACCGCGGTCGGTGATCGAGCGGATCATCGCCTGCGCTACCCCGTGCAGCCGACGACAGATGGATCCTGTGCGCGTGAACTCGGTGAAACTAGGCCTGACAGCCCGCCGGACCAGCGGCCCGACTGTGCGCCACCATCGACCACCGGCGTGCTGCACGGCGCATCGATCCCGCATCCGCGTAGCCCAGCAAGGCAGCCTGACGCTCCCGGCTCAGCGGCCCGGCCGCTGCCGCACGCGCCTGCCGGGCCCGGTCGAGTTCGCGACGCCAGGTGGTACCCGACTCGGCCAGCCGGCGCTGCAGGGTGCGGGGGCTGAGCGCGAGACGCCGCGCCACCTGCTCGAGCGATACCTCACCGTCGGCGAACAGGTCTGCCAGTGCCCGCGCCACCCGTTCCGGCCAGACCGAGATCAGCGGCGGAGGCGGCGGCAGCGCGGCCGCCAGTGGTTGCAACACCTCCGCCAGCACCGGATCAGCACTGGTCAGCGGGAGATCCATATCGGCGGACCGGAAGGTGACGGCGTCCATATCAGCGCCGAATTCCAGCGTCGCGGCGCCGAATACCTCGGTGAAGACCGCGGTCGTGCGGGGCGCGGCCTGACGCAGGGTGACCCGGATCGGATCCAGCGACTCGGTCACCACCCGGCGAGCCCGGGTCAGCACCGCGACCAGGCCCCACAGCTGGACCAGGTCCCGGCCACGCCCACCACCCTCGATCATGTCCAGATACAGGGTGGTCTCGTTCTCGTTCTCCGGCACCAGTTCGAAACGGTGATTCGTGGTCACGGCACTGACGTACGGGCCACACGTGGCCAACCCGGCACCCACCGTCGGCGCACTGGCGAACAGATAGTCGTAGAGCCGAGTGGCCGCCAGCTGGTACCGGCCGGCGATGTGCAGAGCGACATCCGGATCGCCGAGTTCGATCTCGCCGATCTCCCACAACCTGGAGAAATGGTGCGCCGGCACATGGACCCCTTCGCCGGCGAGTGTCCACTCCGGCAGGCCACATTCCCGCAGAAGTTGGTCACGATCGATCCCAGCAGCAACCATCTGCGAGATCACGAAGCGGTGCAGCATTGTCTGATCTGTAGTCATATCCCTCCTGCCCTCGATCGCGTCCCCGAACACGTTGTGACAAACGCTAATCAATTTCCCCTGCATTGCGAATGAAATTGCAGATGATTGTGGCGGGTGGCACGTCCATACCCCTGGACCGATCCCGGTCACGAGCACTTCGATTCCGAATTGTGACAAAGGCGGGAGAGGCTCCGGATTAACGCGAGCGTCCGATTCGTACAAGACCACACCTGCGACACCTGCCTACTGTTGCGTCATGGCACCTCAACTCGACGCAATCGGCGTGGTCGTCTCCGATCTGTCCGCCGCACTCACCTTCTATCGGCGACTGGGCCTGGAATTCGGCGAAATCCTCGGCGGCGGACATGTGGAAGCCGCGCTGCCGGGCGGATTTCGATTCATGCTCGACAGCGAGGCCGAAGTCGGGCCCGATCGGCAGTGGAACGGCCCGGCGGGACGGATCGGACTGGCCTTCGGTTGCAGCTCACCGGCCGAAGTCGACTCGATGTTCGACGAGCTGGTGGCGGCCGGATATCACGGCGAGAGCAAGCCCTTCGATGCCGTATGGGGCCAGCGCTACGCCACCGTGCACGATCCGGACGGCAACGGAGTCGACCTCTACGCGCCACTGAACTGAACCGCTACCCCGCGTTCGGCCCCCGGCAGGCGGTATCGCCGGCCGGACCGTGCGGGTCGAGCACCGCCCCGGGCGGGCGCCCGGTCAAGGCCCGGATCTCGCGCACCAGGTGGGATTGGTCCACATATCCGGCGGTGGCCGCCACGTCGGCCCAGCCGGTACCGGCACGCGCCAGGTCCAGGGCGTACTCCATCCGCAGAATGCGGGCCAGAGTTTTGGGGCCGTAGCCGAAGGCCGCCACCGACAGCCGGTGCAACCGGCGGGTCCCCAGGCCGAGCGCAGCAGCCGTCGCCGCCACCGAATCACCCGCCCGCAATCGCCGCACCACCTGCGCGGAGAGCGGGTCCGGCGGTGCGGCCGAGCGCGCGCAGCGGCGTGCGACCTCTTCCAGTCCGCGGGCCGGGTCCGGTGCGCCGGCAACGAGCTCGGTCATCGCCCGCGCCTGCGGTCCGTGCCAGACCTCGGATATCTCGGCTCGGCGATCGCGCAGTTCCTCCGCGCGCACCCCCAGCAGCGCGGGCGCCGTCCCGGGCGCGAAACGTATGCCGTAGACGGTCGTCGCGGTGCCGGTGCTGTGGTGAACGCGCGTATCAGGACCGGCCACCAGCAAGCGGCCGTCCAGCCACAGCAGGTCCATACATCCGTCGGGCAATACCGCAACCGGCCCGTCCACCACCTGCCGTCGCCACAGCACCGCGCCCGCCCGGACGTCCGTGCGGCGCTGTGCGTAGCTCGGCATGCGAGGAGGGGCCACAGCACGTATGTTAATTCGCGTTGATCGGCGCCACGATTTGCTGTCGGTTCGCTACCCGCCGCTAGACTGCTGGGCCGACAAGCTCAAATGTGTTCGGATCTGATCGTGAGGCGGATATGCTCAAGGGTTTCAAAGACTTCCTGATGCGCGGCAATGTGATCGAATTGGCCGTAGCGGTGGTGATGGGAACGGCGTTCACCGCCATCGTGACCTCGGTCACGAAGGGCATCGTAGAACCCTTGCTCGCGGTCGTCGGAAGCAACGGCGAGTTGGGCCTGGGCATTCAATTGATCTCCAGTAAGCCCGCCACATTCATCGCACTCGGACCGATCATCAGTGCCGGAATCAATTTCTTGATGGTTGCCGCCGTGCTCTATTTCGTACTCATTCTTCCGATGAACACGTTGCAGAAGCGCTTCGCCCGCAAGAAGGACATCGCGGCGGTACCCACCGAAACCGAATTGCTCCTCGAAATCCGCGATCTGCTCGCCGCCCAGAATGCTGCCCGCGGCGCCGAGACCGTTCCCTCCGCCACATCGATCGCCGCCGAAGCCATCACCGATCGCCGCACCGGATCGGAGCCGGTCGGCAACCACGAGCTGAGCCGAACCCGGTCCTAGCTACTGTTTTTCGGCGCCGGCGAACTCGATCGTCGCGACCATCTGCCGAGCCAGTTGTTCCGGATCGGTTCCGCCGAGCCCGGAATCAGCAAGGGCGCCTTGGCGCCACAGCGACGCGAACCCGTGTACCAGCGACCAGGCGGCCAATTCCGTCGCCGACCGCGATGCCTCCGGCACGTTCAATTGCGCTACCCCCGAACGCAGTTCCGCCCCGGAGGCAGCGTCGGCCGCGATCAGCTCCGGGTCATCGGTACGGAGCAGATCGGGCCGGAACATCACGTCGAAGTGCCCCGGGTACCGCGTCGCGAAGCGAATGTAGGCCACTGCCATCTCGCGAAAGTCGTCGTGCGCACCACGAAGCTCCTCGGCCAGCAGGCGATAACCCCGTATCGCTAGCGCGGTGAGCAGGCCCTGCCGATTGCCGAAGTGATGGGCGGGTGCGGCGTGGGAGACACCGGCGCGTTGCGCCAGGGCCCGCAGCGATATCGAGTCGACCCCCTCGGCGGCGATCTGCTCGGCTGCCGAGCTGAGCAGAGTCTCGCGCAGGTCTCCGTGGTGGTAGGCACTCTTGGTCACCTCATGATCGTGACGCAGACGCCACGGTCGCGTCCACCCACCGCGCGCGACGGTGAGACCGGCCGCCGATGCGGCGATTGGTGCGACCGCGGACAAAACTGTAACATGTTCTAGTGAAAGTCAGAGGACCGGACAGGGGCGAATTCAGCCGAACATAGCGATACACAAGGGTGCGGCAACAGAGTCACACCGAGACGTTGACCTGCCATAACCAGCAATCCACCACCTCTGTCGACACGGCCCCATGCAAGCCTCCGAAGCGAATCCATATTTACTTCCCCCTCGGTGGCCGACTATTCTGGCGCCGATACCGATCAGAGAGGACCTCGTATGCAGATCGACAATGCGGTCGCGGTAGTCACCGGCGGCGCATCCGGACTCGGCCTGGCCACCGTGAAGGAGCTGCACAGCAAGGGCGCGAAGGTGGTGATCATCGACCTGCCGTCCTCCAACGGCGCGGCGATCGCCGAGGAGCTCGGCGACGGAGTGGTCTTCGCGGCCACCGATGTCACCAACGAGGAGCAGGTGTCGGCCGCCCTCGACGCCGCCGCACAGCTGGGCACCCTGCGCATCGCGGTGAACTGCGCCGGCATCGGCAACGCGATCAAGACGGTGAGCAAGAAGGGCGCCTTCCCGCTCGCCGACTTCACCAAGGTCATCAACGTCAACCTGATCGGCACGTTCAACGTGATCCGGTTGGCCGCCGAGCGCATCGCCGCCACCGAACTCGACGGTGAGGAGCGCGGTGTCATCATCAACACCGCCTCGGTCGCGGCCTACGACGGCCAGATCGGCCAGGCCGCCTACTCCGCGTCCAAGGGTGGCATCGTCGGCATGACCCTGCCGATCGCGCGCGACCTGTCGAATGTGAACATCCGCGTGAACACCATCGCGCCCGGCCTGTTCCACACCCCGCTGTTCGCCACGCTGCCCGACGAGGCCATCAAGGCCCTCGGCGCACAGGTTCCGCACCCGGCGCGGCTGGGCGATCCCACCGAGTACGCGGCCCTGGCCCGCCACATCGTGGAGAACCCGATGCTCAACGGTGAGACCATCCGCCTCGACGGCGCGATCCGTATGGCTCCCCGCTGATCTCGTCCGCTTCCCGGTTTCGGTGAGAACCGGAAGGGCCCGGCTCCCCACGGAGCCGGGCCCTTCTCGTCTGTGCGGATCAGCCGCGCACCGGCTGCGGATCCGGCTCGTCGGCCGGGCCCGGCTGCGTGCCCTCGGCAGCCCCATCATCCTCCAGCACTGCTTCACCGCGCGCGATCATGCCCGCCTCGTCCGACAGTGTCAGATGCGGAATGAACAGCGCGAGCAGGAACGCGATCGCGGCACCGGGGATCAGATACCAGAAGCCCGGCACCAGTGCGTCGACGTACGCGCCGACGATCGCATCGTGCAGTGTCTCGGGCAGATTCTTCACCACCGAGGGCACCAGGCTGCTCGCGTCCAGATGTGCCGCCATCGCTTCGACGGGATGGCTGCGGAACACGTCGGTCAGGCCCTCGGTGAGCCGATTGGTGAAGATCGAACCGAACACCGCCACACCGATGGCGCCACCCATTTCCCGGAAATAGTTGTTGGCGCTGGTCGCGGTTCCGATCTGATCGGGCGACACCGCGTTCTGCACCACCAGCACGATGATCTGCATGATCAGGCCCAGACCGGCGCCCATCACGAACAGCATCGCCGAGACCAGCCACATCGAGCTCTGCGCATCCAGCATCGTCAGCCACAGCATCCCGGCGGCCATAACCAGCGCACCGAGCGGCGGGAACACCCGGTAGCGGCCGGTTTTGGTGATGATCGACATCGAGCCGATGAGCGTGATCATCATGCCGACCATCATCGGGATCAACAGCAGGCCCGAGACCGAGGCCGAAGCGCCGGTCGCCATCTGCAGATAAGTCGGGATGAATGCCAGTGCCGCGAACATCACCAGGCCAACGATCAGGCCGATCGCCGAGGTCAGAACGAAGGTGCGGTTGCGGAACAGCCACAGCGGCAGCATCGGCTCCGCCGCCCGCGCCTCCACCGCGATGAACGCGGCGATCACGAGCACCAGTGCGACGATCATGGAAATGATCACCGCCGAACCCCACGCGTACTGCTTGCCGCCCCAGTCGGTGATGAGAATCAGCAGCGCGGTGGCCGAGGACATCAGCACCACGCCCAGATAGTCGGGGCGAGTCTTGGGCCGATGGCTGGGCACGCTGAGGTATCGGAACGCGATGAACAGCGCCGCGATGCCGATCGGCACATTCAGCCAGAAGCACCACCGCCAGCTCAGCGAATCGGCGAAGAAGCCACCGAGCAACGGACCGGCCACCGAGGTGATACCGAAAATCGCGCCCATCGGGGCCATGTACTTACCGCGATCCTTGGCCGGCACCACATCGGCGATGATGGCCTGCGCCAGGATCATCAGGCCGCCACCGCCGACGCCCTGCAGTCCGCGGAAGACGACGAACTCCCAGAAGCCGGTCGAGGCCGCCGCACCCACCGAGGCTGCGGTGAATACCGCGATCGCGAACAGAAACAGCCATCGCCGCCCGAACATGTCACCGAACTTGCCGTAGATCGGCATCACGATGGTGGTGGCCAGCAGGTAGGAGGTGACCGTCCAGGCCATGTGGGACACCCCGCCGAGGTCGCCGACGATGGTCGGCATCGCGGTACCCACGATGGTCTGATCCAGACTGGCCAGGAACATCCCCGCGATCAGTGCGGAGAAGATGAGCCAGATTCTCTTCTGGGTCAATATGATCGGGGCCGGCGGCGATTCTGCCGTCGTGGTCATCAGGACTCCTCGGTGGGTTGTTGAAACAGCTGTGCGGCCAGCGCGCACTGTTCACGCAATGCCGTGGCCAATGGTTTGTCCGGATCGACGGTCAGCGCGGCGGCGGCACTCATGGTCAGCGTCGTCATCACGCGGGCCGTGAGCAGGGCGAACTCGTGGGAGACCGCGCCTCCCATGCGCCGGGTCAGCAGTTCGGTGAATGCCGCCTCCTGCCTGGCACCAGCGGCGATGAATCCGGCGAGCACCCTGGGCTCGGCCTCGACGATCTTGGTGATCAGCGAAATCGCTTCCCGCGCTTCGCCGTCCAGACCGGAGCCGTAGAGCAGTGCCAGATCGTCGATCAGGACGCCTGTGGGGCCGCCCGCCACGAATTGCCGCTGCGCCTGCGGAGTACCGATCTCCCCCACCGGCCCGACCACCGCGTCGAGTTTCGTCTCGTAGTAATTGAAGAACGTGCGCCCCGATACCCCGACCGCCGCCGCGATGTCGTCGACGGTCGTCGCGTCCAGCCCTTTTTCCACAGTGAGTCTGCGCGCCGCCATGCACAGGTCGAGCCGGGTGCGGCGCTTCTTCTGCTCACGCAGGCCGAGTGGCGGTTCGTCGTCGGAGCTTGCAGACACCACGAAAAACTAGCACAAACTGAAATATTTCAGGAACTGCAATATTGCGCGAATCACCGTCGCGCGACATTGTGCGCCGGCCCACTGCACTCGGGCTGCAGGCAGCCCGCGCGCGCCTACTGCCGCGCGTAGGCCGGAACCGGCGGTGCCGCAACCGGATTGCGCCGGGTGAGAAACGCGGTGGTGAGAGCGCACACCAGCAGGACCGCAGCGGCTGTCAGTGCCGCCGCACGCAGGGCGGCCATCAGGTCACCGTCTCCGGAACCGTCTACCACGACCCCGGAAACGGAACTCAGCGCCACGTTGACCACAACGGCTCCGATCGTGGATCCGACATTGCGCATCGTCAGGTAGATTCCCCCGCCCGTACCGGCATGTTCAGCCGGGACGGTATCGGTCGCGAGTGCCGCGAGCGGCCCCCACAGGCAGGCCGAGACCACACCGAGGACCATACCGAACAGCACGACCAGTAAAGGCGAGTCGTACGCGCCCATCGACACCGCCAGCCCGACGAGGGCTGCGGCAGCCGTCACGAAACCGATGGCGGGAAAGACAGCCGGAGGGGTCCGATCGGCAGCATTGCCGAGAATCGGTGCCAGCACAGCAGTGACCAGGGCACCGGGCACCAGCAGGAGCGCGGTCGTCGTCGGGGCGAATCCCTGCACCACCTCCCGATGCAGCACCAACACGGTCAGCGCGATACCCAGCGCAGCCGTCGCGGCCAGGGTAAGCACACTCGCGATCCACCAGTTGCGATCGCGCAGAGCGGCTTTCGGCAGCAGCGTGCCGCCGGATGCACGCGCCTGCAGGAACAGGAACAGTGCGAACACCGCGAGGCCGACGATCGCTCCGGGGCCGCAGATCGTCCAGCCCTGTTCCACGCCCCGTCCGAGGCTCCAGACCAGCACCAGCACCCCCGCACCGGCGAGCAGTACACCGACCGGATCAGCCGGCGGCCGCAGCTTCGGCAGTGCCGGGACCATGGCCGCGGCCGAGACGATCATGATCAACCCGAACGGCAGGGCGAGCAGGAAGAGCGGGCGCCAACCGAAACTGTCGACCAGCACGGCGCCGACGACCCGGGCCAGTAGCACCGCGGCGGCCCCGCAGCCGCCCCACAATCCCAGCGCCGCACCACGTCTGCCCGGCGGCAGCAGGCGCAGGATGACCGCCATGGTCTGCGGAATGATCAGGGCCGTGCCCAGACCCTGCACCGCGGTGCCCGCGATCGCCACGTGGATGCCGGGTGCGACCACACAGACCAGCGAACCGAGCATGAACAATCCCACGCCCACCAGATAGATATTCCTGGGCCCGAAACGTTCACCGAGCCACCCGGTGACCACCAGCGGAACCGTCATACACAGCACGCCGATCTCGGAGAACCAGGCCACGTCGGAGGCATGGGCGGCAAAACCGGACATCATGGACGGCAACGCGCTGGAGATCGAGAGCGGCACCAACAGCGCGAACAGGAATCCGACCGCCATCGCCACCGTCGCGGGCCACGGATTGGGCAGCGGCCCCGTGGCGGGCGGGGCCGGCCAACCGGCCGGGCCGAACGGGGCCGCCGGTGCGCCCCAGCCGGGATGCGGGGACATCGGTGGATACGGCTGCGGCGCGGCGTAGGCCGGTGCAGACGCCGCCTGCAGTGCCGCGGCGGCGAATTCGCCGGCACTGCCGAAACGTTCGGCCGGATTCTTCGCCATCGCCCGGGCGATCACGGCGTGCAGTGGTGGTGACACGTCCGGACGCGGCAACGGGGGCACCGGCATGGCCAGGTGTCCCGCGACCACCTGCCCCGGATCGGTGGCCGCGAACGGAGCTCTGCCGCTCAGCAGCGCGAACAAGGTACAGGCCAGCGAGTACTGGTCGGAGCGATGATCGACCGGCACCCCGGAGAGTTGTTCCGGCGACGCGTACGCCAGTGTCGCGGTGAAGGTTCCAGTGGAGGTCAGCTGGGTGTTGGCGGTCAGCAACCGCGCGATCCCGAAATCGGTCAATACCGCACGCTCGGCCCGCCCCGCCTCCGCGGAGGTCAAGAGAATGTTGGCCGGCTTCACATCCCGGTGCAGCACACCTCGGCTGTGCGCGTAGTCCAATGCCGCCGCGATATCTGCGACGATCCGTACCGCCCGCTCGACGCTCATCGTCGCCGGGTCCAACCGGCCGGCATCGACGCCTTCGACGAATTGCATTGCCAGCCAGGGCTGCCCGCCCTCCACCCCGCGGTCGTGCACCGACACGATTCCCGGATGGTCCAGCCGCGCAACGATATCGGCCTCCCGGTCGAAGCGCGCCCGCAGCTCCGGATCACCCGAGACATCGTGATTCAGCAGTTTGATCGCCACCACCCGCGGCAACCGCGGATGCCGGGCGCGGTACACCGACCCCATTCCCCCCTGCCCCAGTACACCTTCGATGGCGTACCCGGCCAGCATCCCACCCTGGGAAAAATCCATGCCTGCCCCCCGACCTCATTTATTACCGCGGCAGACCCGATCGGCCCGCCGGATGGGTCGATAATAGGCGTGCCACGCCTCACGGTCGAGCCCCGGCAGCGCGGCGCAGGGGCGTCATCTGCAGGTCGTTGCGGCGACCATGGGAAGACACCGGGACCGCCGGCCGAAACGGATGCCGCCCACAATCCGCCCGAAAACAAGAAACAGCGGACTCCGTCGGCACGAAAAAGCCCCTCACCTGGGGCTCAGGTGAGGGGCCTCGAGTGGAGCTGCCGGGAATTGAACCCGGGTCCTCCGCCGCTTCTTCAGGGCTTCTCCGTGTGCAGTTCGCTATGCCTCTACTCGGATCTCCCAGTCACGCGAACGAGCCGAGATGACGATCCCAGTCGCTGTTGGATGTCCCGTACGACTCCGCGACCGAGCCGGACGGTAAAGCTCTCTAGCTGATGCCAGTACCCGGGCCGAGAGCAAACCCGGACTGACAGACACGCTCTACTGCTTAGGCAGCGAGAGCGTAGTCGCGCTGATTGGAATCGGCGCTTATATGGTTGCAGCGACGCTCACGGTGGTCTCCTGCCTGCACCGACACGCTTCCCCTGAATCGACGTACGCAGTCGAAACCGATCAGCCCCGTAGTCATCGATCCAGATGAACACCCGGCTGGTAGGCCGGGCCCTTCATACTAACATCATCGCGGCACCGGGCATTCCCGGCCGCAACCACGATTCAGCGCATGCCCTTGATCCGCCGGCCGAGCTCGCGAGTCACCTCACGTTCGGCGGTGCGGCGGGCCAGATCGTGCCGTTTGTCGTAGTCCTGCTTACCCTTGGCCAGCGCCAGCTCGACCTTCACCTTCCCGTCGGAGAAGTACATCGACAGCGGGACCAGGGTCAGTGAACTCTCCTTGGTCTTGCCGGTGAGTTTGTCGATCTCGCGACGGTGCAGCAGCAACTTGCGGGTGCGGCGTGGGGAATGGTTGGTCCAGGTGCCGTGACCGTACTCGGGAATGTGCAGGCCACGTAGCCATACCTCGCCGTCGTCGATGCTGGCATAGGCGTCCACCAGCGACGCTTTTCCTTCTCGCAGGCTCTTCACCTCGGTCCCGACCAGCGCGATCCCTGCCTCATAGGTGTCGAGGATCGTGTAGTTGTGCCGCGCCTTGCGGTTGGTCGCGACGGCCTTACGCCCCTTCTCCTTCATGTCACCCTTCTCGTTAACCCCGCGCAACTCGACGGTCGTCGGCAGCTCGCGGTCGTTTCGACGAGCATACGGACTTCGTCCGTCCACACTGCCGCTCGTCGGTTCTACACTCCGCACGAACATAAGTGAAACGAATATTGCTGGCGGAAAATGCTGTGAATTCAGTCACTTCAGGTTTAGCGGGATCGAGCCACGCAAACTCACCGCGACGCGCATACCAGCGATCTTGCGGCGATACTGCGACACGACACCCGGCGAACCCCCACCCGAGGGAACGGTTTCGGTCACGATCTTGATCGTTTTCAGCCAAACTGGCTGTGTGACAAAGGTACCCAGATTCAGAGTGAGCACCGGCTCGGATCGTGTACTCGACGACCCGACCGACGCGCAACTCCACAGCCTCCTGACAGAAATCGACTATCGCGAACCTCACCTGGTTCTCGAACGGACCGGATCGTCCGGCTCCGCGCACTATCTCCGCGTTCGGATGGATCAGCGCATCGATCCCAACGACGGCCGCGGCTACATCGTCGAATACGGCGGTGGACCGGGCATGCAGTTCCGCGCCAGCGTCCGTGACAACGCTCGCTGGGGCACTCCGCACTCCCCCGCCCTGGATACGGTGGCGACAACGGTCCGGGATTGGGCCTTCCAGCGTTACGGCTGGCACGACACCATGATGTGGGAGCGGGTCGGCGCCGAACGCTGATCAGCCGCCGGGACGCACGTTCAGATACAGGACGAACAACCCGATCCACGCGGCCGACCACGCCAACGTGGACAGCCGCGGTCGGCCCAGTCGGCGAGCGCCCGCACCCTGGTGCGGGCGCAGCCACCCGACCTCGACGGAGTCACGCAGCTCACGACGACCTCCAAGGCCCGCAGCGTCGGGCGGGTCCCCGCCCGAATCCGCAGACCCATCCGCGCCGTCGTCGTGCTGATCCTGCGACATAGCGGCACGTTACCGCTATCCGCCCGGCCGCACCGCCAGATACAAGGCGAACGCGGCAATCCATATCATCACCAGGACCGCCGTCGACCCCCGCAGCCCGGAACCGGGCCGGGAGGTCCACCATCGCATCCTGCCGCGGCGCACCGCCGAACCGCTGAGTGCACGCACCTCGATCGGGCGTACTTCGGGCACGTCCACACCTTTGGTCATGGCGACATGGTTACCCGGACCGAATCGCCCGATAAACCGGGATCGGGTGTTCGTCTCGCCACGTCACCGGCGCGTCGGTTCAGTACCCGTCGTCCGGCGGTGGCTCGAAATCCAGGTCCGGTGCTTCCCACTCACCGCCACCGGCCGCCGGAGCGGACGTCGTGGTCCGGCGTTCACGCGCGGCGGCGGTACCGGTTTTCGCCCGAGCCGTGCCCTGGTTGCGAGTGGTGTCATCGGGAATCCGCGACATCGACCCGCCCGCCGGCTGCGCCTGCGCACCCGCGGGTTCCTGCGCATCGTCGGAGAGTACTGCCAGCACCCCGTCACCGTATTTGGCCAGCTTGTTCTCGCCGATACCGCTGATCGAACCGAGTTCGGACAGCGACGCGGGCGCGCGACCCGCGATCTCGCGCAGCGTGGCGTCGTGAAATACGACGTAGGCCGGGACGCCCTGTTCCTTGGCGACCGAGGCACGCCAGGCGCGCAGCTGCTCGAACAGGCCGGTGGCCGCCGGGGAGAGGTCGGCCGCGGCGAGCCGCGACGCCTTCGACTTGGCTGCCTTCGCCGCGCGGGGTGCTTTCACACGCTCCGGTTCGCGGCGCATCATCACCTTGCCCTGTTTGAACAGCACGTCCTCGCTGGCCTCGGTGAGGGTGAGCACGCCGTATTCACCATGCACCGCGAGCAGGCCCTGGGCCAGCAGCTGACGGATCACACCGCGCCATTCGGTATCGCGCAGATCGGCGCCGACACCGAAGACCTTGAGCTCGTTGTGCTTGTGCTGCAGCACTTTCGGATTCGACTTTCCGAGCAGGATGTCGACGATGTGTCCGGCGCCGAAACTCTGACCGCGCTCGCGCCGCAACCGCAGCACCGTCGAGAGCACCTTCTGCGCGGCGACGGTACCGTCCCAGGACTCCGGCGGATTCAGGCAGGTATCGCAGTTGCCGCAGGTGTCGCCGGACTGGCCGAAGTAGTTGAGCAACTGCCCACGCCGGCACCGCACCGTCTCGCACAGGGCCAGCATGGCGTCCAGATGCAGCTGCAACTGCCGCCGATGCGCGGCGTCACCGTCGGAGGAATCGATCATCTTCCGTTGCTGCACGACGTCGTTGAGCCCGTAGACCATCCAGGCGGTGGAGGGCAGGCCGTCACGCCCGGCACGTCCGGTCTCCTGGTAGTACCCCTCCACCGACTTCGGCAGGTCCAGATGAGCCACGAACCGCACATCCGGTTTGTCGATCCCCATGCCGAAGGCGATGGTGGCGACGACGACGAGCCCGTCCTCACGCAGGAATCGCGACTGATTGGTGGCACGGGTACGCGCATCCAGCCCGGCGTGGTACGGCACCGCGGCTACTCCGTTGGCACACAGGAAATCCGCGGTGCGTTCCACCGAGTTACGCGACAGGCAATAGACGATGCCCGCCTCACCGGGATGCTCGGCACGGATGAATGCCAGCAGCTGCTGATCGGCGCGATTCTTCGGCTCGATCCGGTACTGGATGTTCGGCCGGTCGAAGCCCGCGACGAAATGTTTCGCCACGGTGAGATCCAGCCGCTCGGCGATCTCACGCCGGGTGGCCTCGGTGGCCGTAGCCGTCAATGCGATCCGCGGAACATCGGGCCAGCGCTCGTGCAGCACCGACAGCGCGAGGTAGTCCGGCCGGAAATCGTGGCCCCACTGGGATACGCAGTGCGCCTCGTCGATGGCGAACACCGACACCGCTCCCCGGTCGAGCAGCTGTGCGGTGGACTCGAGCTTCAACCGTTCCGGAGCCAGGTACAGCACATCCAGCTCACCGGCGAGGAATTGCGCCTCGACCGTGCGCCGCTCGTCCGGAAACTGAGTCGAGTTGAGGAATCCCGCCCGCACCCCGAGCGCGGTGAGCGCATCCACCTGATCCTGCATGAGCGCGATGAGCGGTGAGATCACCACACCGACCCCCGGACGGACCAGCGCCGGAATCTGGTAGCACAGCGACTTACCACCACCGGTGGGCATCAGCACCAAGGCATCGCCCCCGGAAATCACCTGCTCGACGATCTCCTGCTGTAATCCCCGGAAACTGTCGTACCCGAACACACGTTGCAGAACCTGCTGTGCTGCATCATTTTCCATAGTCGCCGTGGCAGAATCGGCCGTTTCGAGCGTCTCCGGGGGATTCACGCCAGCCATCCTACGGACGGGCCCCGACGGAGACGATCCCTCACCCACAGCCGCACCCCGTATCACCTCCGGACGGCGCCAGGCCGCACATCCCACCGGAACCGGCGACTACTCAGGCGCCGTCGGCGGCGGGTATCGCACGCTCGACTGCCGTGCGAACCAGTTCTTCGGCCCGCGCCTCGGTGAACACGCCGGGCAGGGTGAGACGTTCCAGAATGAGCCAGTTCAGGGCAAGGAACAGCAGCACGACGGTGTTCTCGTCACCAGGCATCCCGTTGTCCACGTGGTTACGGATGTTGAAGTCGAGATCGGCTCGGACCCGCTCGGTGAGCAGTGCCTGCAACTCGGGTCGACGGGTGGCCTCCAGCCGGAGTTCGAGCAGTGCGAGATAGCCGGTGCGGAACCGGGTGACGCGCCCGACGACCTCGGTCATCAGTTCGGTGACGGTCTCGCGGGAACGCGGTCCCTGCAGTTTCGCCATGACCGATTCATCGGGGACCAGACGCTCGTAATACCGATGACCTGTCTGAACGAGCAGGTCGTCGCGGTTGGCGAAATAGTTGGAGGCCGTACCCGCCGGCACCCCGGCCTCCTTGTCCACTGCGCGAAACGTCAGGCCACGAGCCCCTTCCTGGGCCAGGACCTCGATCGATGCGTCCAGCAATGCGTGCCGGCGTTGGGGATTCGTACGGACCACTTGACACCACTCCATATGTAGTACTACGGTTCAAATCACTCCATTCAGAGTACTACACCACAAGCGGTATGAGCCGGTCGACTCCCCTGCCATCCGCTCACACTCGAAAGGCCGGCTCACTGTGCGAAAGCCACGCGGCACCTTCCCCGTTCCGAACAACCAGCGACGTCGCGCGGCCCGTCCGGCGCCGCCACGCACGGCAATCGCCGCGAAGGGAACGCACCGCCACAGCAGGCGCGGCGCCCGATAGCACTCGCCGGGGAAACTTCGGCCACCGACCACCAGTACGACCGGTGCGCGACAGCACCACAGAAGAGGACGACATGCCTGATGTGAAGATCTGGAGTGAAGAGTTCGGCACCGCCGGGGACACGCCGATCCTGTTGATCATGGGGTCGATGTCGCAGGGCATCTTGTGGCCGGAGGAATTCGTCGACCGCCTGGTCCGCGGCGGTCGGCGGGTGGTCCGCTACGACCACCGCGACACCGGAATGTCGGACACCGTCGACTTCGCCACCCAGCCCTACACCTGGGAAGACATCAAGGACGACGTGTACCGCGTGCTGGACGCGCATGGCCTGGAAAGCGCCCACCTGGTCGGCCATTCGGCGGGCGGTCTGCTCGCCCAGCTCGTCGCGGTGGAGCGGCCGGAACGGGTGCGCTCACTGACCGTCATCGGCTCCTCGCCGCTCGGCGGTGGTGAAGGTCAGGTCATCATGCGCGCTCTACTGGGGCAGGCCCAACCTGCGGGGAGCCTGCCCGAACCGGCACCCGAGTTCGTCGACTTCTACCGCGAACTCATCCCCGCGGCGCCCCCGGAGGACCGCCAGGCCCGCATCGACGCCATGGTCGCCGAGCAGCGCCTGCTCCACGGCACCGGGCTGCCGTTCGACGAGATAGCGGCACACGAACTGCAGGAACGAATCCACGACCGAGCCCGCGATATCTCGGCCGTGGCGAACCACCGAATGGCAGCAGCCGCCCGGCCCGATTTCGAACCGGTCGGCGTACTGCACCGGGTGCGCACACCCACCCTGGTCGTCGAAGGCACTCACGAGCCCGCCAAACCCGGCCACGGAGCGATGATCGCCGACCGGATCCCGGATGCACACCTGATGATCGTGACCGGAATGGGCCACACCCTCCCACCGGACGTACACGAGGAACTTGCCACTGCGGTCCTCGCGCACACAGCGGAGTGAGGGACGGCGCCGCCCGTCAGTAGGTGCGTTACTCGCGCACGTAGTACCGCAATGTGCCGTAGGCGGTCAGCGCCGCGAAGACGATACCCACCGGCACCACCGTCATCGCGACCATGGCGATGTCGTCGCCGGTGATGCGCGGAAAGACCTTCGAGGCGAACAGATCGCCCAGCGCCTTGTCGATGACCAGGGGCCGGGCGATCACCAGGCCGACCACCGCCAGCACCGAACCGGCCAGCGCCGCGACCACCGCCTCCAGGAGGAACGGCAGCTGGGTGTACCACCGGGTGGCACCGACCAGGCGCATGATGCCGACCTCTTCACGGCGGGTGAAGGCCGCGATCTGCACCATGTTCGCGATCAGCAGCAGAGCAGCCAGCGCCTGCAGCACCGCGAGGCCGAAGGCGGCGTTGCGCAGACCGTCGAACAGGCTCACCAGCCGGTCGACGATGTCCTTGTCGTTGCGCACGAATCCGACACCCGGTTTGCCCTGGAAATCCTGGAAGATCCGCGGGTACTCCCCCGCGTCGGCCATCTTGACCCGCAGCGACGCCGGAAGCGGCGTCTCGCTGACGTACTTGGCCAGCTCCGGCTGATCCTTGAAGGTCTTCTCCTTGGCCTCGCGGACGGCTTCCGCGCGGTTGAGGAACTGCACCGATTCGACGCCGGGTTCGTCCTTGAGCGCCGACATCAGGGCCTTGCAGGTGTCCTGCGAGCAGTCCGGGTCATTGGCCGAGATGTCCTCGGTGAGGTAGAGCCGCACCTCGAGCCGGTCCAGGAAGTAGGTCTCGGTCTTGTCCGCCATCCGGACCGCGAGCATGCCGCCGCCGAGCATGGCCAGCGACACCGCGGTGGTGAGGATCATCGCGACGGTCATGGTGACATTGCGGCGCAGACCGTTGAAGACCTCGCCGAACAGGAAGCTCGCGCGCATTACCGGCCCACCCCGTACACGCCGGTGGCCTCGTCGCGAACCAGCCGGCCGCGGTCGAGTTCGACGACCCGGCGGCGCATCGCGTCCACGATGTGGTTGTCGTGGGTGGCCATCAGCACCGTGGTGCCGGTGCGGTTGATTCGTTCCAGCAGCGTCATGATGTCCTGACTGGTGTCGGGGTCCAGATTGCCGGTGGGTTCGTCGGCCAGCAGCACCAGGGGCCGGTTCACGAACGCGCGGGCCAGTGCCACCCGCTGTTGCTCGCCACCGGACAGTTCGGTGGGCAGCCGGTCCGCTTTACCGGACAACCCCACCAGGTCCAGTGCCTCCGGCACCGCGCGATCGATGAACCTGCGATTCTTGCCGATCACCTCGAGCGCGAACGCCACGTTCTGTTCGACGGTCTTCTGTTGCAGCAGCCGGAAGTCCTGGAAGACGCAGCCGATCCGCTGACGGAGCTTGGGCACCCGCCGCCCCGGCAGCCGGTCCACCCGGAAATCGGCGACATGCACCTCACCGGCCGACGGTTTGACCTCTTTCAGCAGCAACTGCATGAACGTCGATTTGCCCGACCCGGACGGTCCGATAATGAACACGAACTCGCCCTTGTCGACTTCCACCGAAACATTGTCCAGTGCGGGTCGCGTCGAGGTTTTATACGACTTGGTGACGTTCCGCAGAGTGATCACGATTTGCCAGTGTAGCCAGGAAAGCCGTCAGTGACCGTGATCGGATGTCAGCGATGCTTTGGAAACGGTATCGGCGATCTTGGTGAAACCCGTCTGTTCCGTGGTCGGCGGTTTCACGAATACGTACAGAACCAGGGTGGCGACCCACACACTGAGCAGGACCGCCGTCGATTTACGCGTTTTCACTCAAACCCTCCCGGCGCAGCGCGGCGGCTACTCGCACACGCAGCTCACGTCCGACATCGAATTGCTTGCCCGGCAGGGTGCGCGCCACCATGCGGATGTTCATCTGGTCGACGGTGAGGTCTTCCAAGCCCATGACGGTCGGCTCGTCCAGCAGCAGCGTCTTCAGCCGGCGATCCTGGAACGCCTTGGCCCCCACTTCGTGCAGGATCTCGTTGACCTTGGTGATGTCGGCGGTCACGGGTACCGGGACGTCGATCGCGGCACGTGCCCAATCCTTGGACAAATTGGTCACTTTCACGATCTGACCGTTCGGGACGATGATCACTTCACCGTCCGGATTGCGCAGCGTGGTGATGCGCAGCGTGACATCCTCCACAGTGCCCTCGGCGGGTACCGACTGCCCGGTAACCGAGATCTGCACCACGTCACCGAATCCGTACTGTCGCTCGGTGATCAGGAAGAATCCGGCAAGCAGATCCTGCACGATGCGCTGCGCGCCGAAACCCAGCGCGGCGCCGAGCACCGCGGCGGGCGCGACCAGGCCGCTGAGCTGAAAGCCCAGGCGCTTGAGAACTTCCAGTGCCACCAGGAAGTAGACGATGGACAGCACCACCCAGGTGATGACCTGCGCCAGCGCGTGCCGATGCTTGGCCGCCTCGGTGCGTACCAGCGAATCACTGCTCTGGAAGCCGGAATCGATGCGGCGGGTGATCCGGTTGCGTACGAACGTCGCGAGCCGGCTGAACAGCATGGCGCCGATGATCAGCAGCACGACCTCGAGACCGCTGCCGCGCAGCCAATTCGTGAAATCGGCGCCCGTACCGGCCGCGAGATCCGCCGTCATCGGTACATCCCTTCCGGTCCGGAGCACGTACCGACACAAGTCATCTCAGCGACCGACCACACGGCACACAGACTACTACGCTACCGCCGGAAAGCGACATCGTGATAGTCCCGTGATAGGCGAAAAAGCGCTGCCGGAGTAGCGCACTATTCGCCCGTATCACGCATCTTGGCGCATCCGCCAGCGGATTCCCTCTTCGATGAAACCGTCGATATCACCATCGAGAACGGTGGACGGATTGTTCACCTCGAAGTTCGTGCGCAGATCCTTCACCATCTGATACGGGTGCAGCACGTAGGAGCGCATCTGGTTACCCCAGGAAGCGCCCTCGTTGGTCTTGAGCGCATCCATCTGGGCGCGCTCCTCCTGGCGCTTGCGCTCCAGCAGTTTGGCCTGCAGCACCCGCATCGCCGAGATCTTGTTCTGCAGCTGCGACTTCTCGTTCTGACAAGTGACGACGATGCCGGTCGGGACGTGTGTCAGACGTACCGCCGAATCGGTGGTGTTGACGCTCTGCCCACCGGGCCCGGACGAACGGTAGACGTCGACGCGGACCTCGTTCTCCGGGATGTCGATGTGGTCGGTGGTCTCGACCACGGGCAGCACCTCGACCTCGGCGAAGGAGGTCTGGCGGCGCCCCTGGTTGTCGAACGGACTGATCCGCACCAGCCGATGCGTCCCCATCTCCACCGACAGCGTGCCGTAGGCGTAGGGCACCTTCACCGCGAAGGTGGCGCTCTTGATGCCCGCCTCCTCGGCGTAGGAGGTGTCGTAGATCTCGACCGGGTACTTGTGCCGCTCGGCCCAGCGCACATACATACGCATCAGCATCTGGGCCCAGTCGGCGGCGTCCACGCCGCCGGCACCGGAGCGGATGTTGACCAGCGCTTCGCGCTTGTCGTACTCCCCCGACAGCAGCGTGCGGACCTCCATCGCCTCCACATCGGCGTGCAGCGTGGCGCGGTCGGCGTCGGCATCGGCGAGTGCGGCCGTGCGGGCCTCACCCTCTTCTTCTTCGGCCAGCTCGTAGAGCACCGGCAGATCGTCGAGCCGCTGCCGCAGCTCGGTGACCCGGCGCAACTCTCCCTGCGCATGCGACAGCTCGCTGGTGACCTGCTGGGCGTGTTCCTGGTTGTTCCAGAGCTCCGGGTCGGCGGCCTGGTGTTCGAGTTCATCGATGCGCCGGCGTAGCTCGTCGACGTCGAGTACCGACTCGACAGTCTTCAACGTGGTGTCGAGTTCGGCGAGATCAGCGGAAACGTCAGGATGCACGGTGCCCCAATCTACCGGTCGTGCGGTAGCGGGTGAAATGCGGCGATCGGCGCCGCCGGAGGGCCTCGACGTCCCCGCAGTGTGAACCCGGTCCACCTGCCCGCCACCGGTCGGCCGGCGGACCACCGGCCTCCGGTCGCTCAGCCCGATACCGCTCGCAATCCACCCGGCCGCCGCCCGAGCAACCCGTCGAGCGCGGCGGACGTCGCCTGGTCGGCAGGCAGCAGAACCTGAATGTATTGATCGTCGTCGGCGGACAGGTCCAGACGCTCGTAGGCCAGCCGCAGCGGCCCCGCTTCCGGATGTTCCATCCGGTCGATGCCACTGCTGTCGGGCAAGCCCGCGATCTCGGCCACCCGGCGAGTGAATTCCTCGCCGACCAGCAGTGCCAGCTCATCGACCAGGACGGCGATCGTGGGATCGGAACGGAACGGCCCGGCCTTCAACGTGGCCACCGCCAGGTCGGCGCGCTGCTCCCAGTCGGGATAGATCGTTCGCGCACGGGGGTCGGTGAACAGCCAGCGCGGGTAGGAGGCGGGCACGCCGTCGTCGAACAGGCCGGTGCCACCGACCAGCGCCTGGTACCCGTCGGTGCAGCTCAAGACCTCGCCCAGGCGATTGAAGAGGGCGGCCGGGCCGGGCGCCAGCCGGTCGAGGACGACTTGGACCGCAGGCCGAACCACGCGGTTCGGCTGGGCTCCGCCGGTACAGCTGAATCCCGGGTCCGCCGATTTCACCAGTCGGTGCAGTTGCACCCGCTCGCTCGGGCTCAGCCGCAGAGCGTCCGCGAGTGCGCTCAGCACACCGGCGGACGGGTGCCGATCGCGCCCCTGTTCGAGTCGGATCAGATATTCCACACTGACCCCGGCGAGAGTGGCCAGTTCGGCGCGGCGCAGTCCGGGCGTACGCCGACGCGTCCCGGACGGCAGGCCGACCGCTACGGGCGTCACGGCTTCGCGTCGGGTGCGCAGAAACAGGCCGAGCTCGTTGTCGCTCACGAATCGACGGTAGCAACGCAATACGCCCGGAGGGTGTCCCTGTCGCTACCACCCTCGCAGCGGGCTCCCTGCGAGTGCGCAGGCCAGGCAGAGTTCCGCACAGCGATAGCCGTGACTTCGAAGGAGCTATGGAATGTCCAGCAACACACTGCGTCTCACCGTCGTCGTCGCCAGCGTCCGGGAAGGCCGGTTCGGGCCGGTGGTGGGCGACTGGTTCGCCGAACAGGCCCGCCGGCACGAAGGCTTCGAGGTCGATCTGATCGACTTGGCCGAGGCCGAGTTGCCCGTGGCGCTGCCGGCGACACCTTTGCGGATGGACCCCGATCCGCTGCGCCCGGCCGGGATGGCCGAGCTGACCGCGAGCCTGGCCGCCGCCGATGCGATCGTCGTCGTCACTCCGGATATCAACAACAGCTATCCGGCCTCGATCAAGACCGCGATCGACTGGCATTACACCGAGTGGAGCCGTAAAGCGGTCGGTTTCGTCGGCTACAGCGGTGCCGGCGGCGGACTCAATGCCATCGCCCACTTGCGGCAGGTATTCGCCGAACTCGACGCCCACACGGTGCGTGACTACGTATCCTTCCCGCGCTACTACCAACTGTTCGATGCCGACGGACGTCTGACGGACCCCGCCGTTCACGAGGCTGCGGCTGCCGGCATGCTCGACCAATTGCATTGGTGGGCTGTAGCCCTGACTGCCGCACGGACCGCGGCCTGAGTCGTCCGGCGTGGGAACTTGCCCGCGGGCAGCGGCAGGGTGCACGGCACAGGACGCCCGGACCAGCGCGGTGGGCAGCGCGCACCGGCGCCCGCTCAGTGGTTCGGTGCGCCCCGACCGGCGCGCGGACAACTAGTCTCGGCATCGACTATCCGATTCATAGTTCTTCCAGCCGAAACAGGAGGGCCGATGGGGACCATCGCCGTAACAGGTAGCGCGTCGGGCATCGGCGCCGCTGTCGCCGCGCATCTGGAGAAGGAAGGCCACCGGATCATCGGTGTCGATCTGCACAATGCCGAGGTGAATGCGGATCTGGGGACCGCGGAGGGCCGGGCCAACGCGATCGCGGAGATCGCGCGGATCAGCAACGGACGCCTGGACGGCTTTCTGCCGTTCGCCGGTGTGGCCGCGGCCACCGGACGGCCCGGCGGCCTGCTGGTCTCGGTGAACTATTTCGGCGCCATCGGCCTGCTCGAAGGCCTGCGGCCGCTGCTTAAGGCAGCGGGTTCCGCCTCGGTGGTGCTGGTGTCGTCGAACTCCACCACCACTCAGCCGATGTGGCCTGCGGAGCTGGCCGACGCCTGCCTGGCCGGCGACGAGGAGCGGGCCCGCGGTGTCGCGGAGACCTTCGGCGATCGCGCCGCCATCCTGGCCTATCCGGCCACCAAAGCGGCCCTGGCCTGGTATGCCCGGACCAAGTGCGCGGACTACATCGCCGACGGAATCCGCCTCAACGCCATCGCGCCGGGCATCATCGACACTCCGATGACGCAGGAGGGCAGCAAGGACGCGCTCACCGGTGAGGGGATGAAGCAGTTCCTCGCGATGACCCCGATCGGCCGGGCCGGGCGCCCCGAGGAGATCGCCGAACTCGCGGCGTTCCTGCTGTCGGACAAATCCGCTTTCTGTGTCGGATCGATCATGTTCTGCGACGGCGGCACCGACGCGACACTGCGCGGGAAGGACTGGCCGTCGATATGGAATCCGCAGCAGCAGTAGGGCTGCGATCGCTGCGCCGGGACCGGCCACAGCGGCCCGTGACGGCCGCGACCTCTAAGGTTGCCCTGTGAACGAGCATGCCGGCGATCTGGAACTTGCCCTGCGGTTGGCCGATGAGGCCGATGCGATCACTCGGGCGCGCTTCGGCGCCCTGGACCTGAAGGTCGACAGCAAACCGGATCTGACCCCGGTCTCGGATGCGGATCTGGCGGTCGAACGGGCGCTGCGGGAGACACTGATCGAACGCCGGCCCAATGATGCGGTGCTGGGCGAGGAATTCGGCGGTGCGGCCGAATTCACCGGCCGGCAGTGGGTGATCGATCCGATCGACGGCACCAAGAACTTCGTGCGCGGGGTTCCGGTCTGGGCGACTCTGATCGCCCTGCTGCAGGACGGTGTACCGGTGGCCGGGGTGGTCAGTGCGCCCGCACTGTCACGACGCTGGTGGGCCGCGACGGGTTCGGGCGCGTGGGCCAGCTTCGAGGCAGGCGCGGCGAAGCAGATCGCGGTCTCCGCGGTGAGCGGGTTGAACTCGGCCAGCCTCGCCATCTCCAGTCTGTCCGGCTGGCGGGACCTCGGCCTGCGCGATCAGTTGATCGACCTGACCGATCAGGTGTGGCGTACCCGCGGCTACGGCGACTTCTTCTCCTACTGCCTGCTCGCCGAGGGCGCGGTGGATATCGCGACCGAGCCGGAGGTCTCGCTCTGGGATCTGGCCGCGCTGGATGTGCTGGTCCGCGAGGCGGGTGGGCGCTTCACCGCGCTGGACGGCACCCCCGGCCCGCATCACGGCAGCGCGGTCGCAACCAACGGACTGCTGCACGATTCGGTCCTGCGCACCCTGCGCCGCTGACACACCACGCGACGCCGCAGTCACCTTCGGGTGAATGCGGCGTCGCCGTCTTCCGGGTCTTCTGGGATCGAGATCACGGTGAGATCCGCGGATTCTCGACTACTTTCTTACTCCAGAGTAAGATAGACTTACTCGAAAGTAAGATCTGGGACCGATCACCCGAACCCCCACCCGAGAAGACTGGTGACTATGAGCACTCGAGACACCGCAACGAAGCGTCCGGATTCCGCTGTCGGCCTCAACCCGGTCAAGCGCGACTGGATGGGCGCGGCCATGCGGGTCATGACGAGCATTACCGGTTCCGAGTTGGCCGAGAAGTACAACTTGCGCAAGCCCATCGAACGTCTCACCTACGAGGGCACCAAGACCGGCTTCCGCACGCTCGGCGCCGCGACCCGCGCATTCGGTAAGGCCTCCGGCGGCAACAAGCCGAAGCGGCTGCCTGCCAACGAAACCCGCAGCAAGGGCTACTTCGACCTCACCCCCACCGACGAGCAGCAGATGATCGTCGAGACGGTGCGCGAATTCGCCGGTGAGATCCTGCGCCCGGCCGCCTTCGACGCCGACGGAGCCGCCGCCGCACCCAAGGATCTGCTCGAGCGCGCCGCCGAACTCGGCATCACGCTGATCAACGTGCCCGAGGAACTCGAGGGCGCGGCCGGCGAACGCGGCGCGGTCACCAACTCACTGGTCGCCGAGGCCCTCGCGCACGGCGACATGGGTTTGGCGCTGCCGATCCTGGCGCCCTCCGGCGTCGCGGTCGCGCTGTCGCAATGGGGTTCGGACGCGCAACAGCAGACCTACCTCCCCGCCTACACCGGCGAGAACGTGCCGCAGTCCTCGGTCGTCATCAGCGAACCGCGGGCACTGTTCGATCCGTTCGCCTTGCAGACCAAAGCCACCCGCTCCCCCAGCGGCTACCGGATCAACGGTGTCAAGAGCCTGGTGCCCGCCGCCGCCGATGCCGAGCTGTTCGTCGTCGGCGCCGAAATCGACGGCCGTCCCGCATTGTTCATCGTTGAATCGGACACCCCCGGTGTAGTGATCGAGGCCGATCCGAGCATGGGTCTGCGGGCGGCCGGTCTGGGGCGACTGATCCTCGACAATGTCGCGGTGCCCGCGGATGCCGTACTCGGCGACGGCGACGCCGCCCAGCGTGCCGAGGAATATGCCGATGCGGTGCGGCTGGCGCGCCTGGGCTGGTCCTCGCTGGCGGTCGGCACCGGCCAGGCCGTGCTGGACTACGTCAAGCCCTACGTCAAGGAGCGTGAGGCGTTCGGTGAGCCCATCGCACACCGGCAGGCGGTGGCGTTCATGGTCGCAAATATCGCCATCGAACTCGACAGTATGCGGCTCGTGACTCTGCGGGGTGCGTCACGCGCGGAGCAGGGACTGTCGTTCGCCCGCGAGGCGGCGCTGGCTCGCAAGCTGTCCACCGACAAGGGCATGCAGATCGGCCTGGACGGCGTGCAGCTGCTCGGCGGCCACGGCTTCACCAAGGAACACCCGGTCGAGCGCTGGTACCGCGATCTGCGGGCGATCGGCGTCGCCGAAGGTGTGGTGCTGGTCTGATCCGGGTCTTCCCGACCCTCCGACTCTTATCGATGGAGCCAATCCGATGATCAATCTCGAACTCCCGAAGAAGCTGCGGGCCAGCGCGAATCAGGCCCACCAGGTCGCCGCCGAGATCTTCCGTCCGGTCTCGCGTAAATACGATCTGGCCGAACACGAGTACCCGGTGGAGCTCGACACCATGGCCGCCATGGTGGAAGGGCTGGCCGACTCCGGGACCCAGGACATCTCCGGTGCCACCGGTGGCCGCAAGGCCGGTTCCGGTGCGGCGGCCGGTGACGACCACGCCACCGAACTGCTCGGCAACAGCAACGGCGGCAATATGTCCGCACTGCTGAATGCACTCGAAACATGCTGGGGCGACGTCGGTTTGATGCTGTCGATCCCCTACCAGGGTCTCGGCAATGCCGCCATCGCCGCGGTCGCCACCGACGAGCAGCTGGAGCGTTTCGGCAAGGTGTGGGCCGCCATGGCCATCACCGAGCCGTCGTTCGGTTCGGACTCCGCGGCGGTCTCCACCACCGCGGTGCTCGACGGTGACGAATGGGTTCTCAACGGCACCAAGATCTTCGTGACCGCGGGTTCGCGCGCCACCCACATCGTGGTGTGGGCCTCGGTCGACAGGTCCAAGGGCCGCGCGGCGATCAAATCCTTCGTGGTCCCGCAGGACGCACCGGGGCTCACCGTGTCCCGGCTCGAGCACAAGCTCGGCATCAAGGCCTCCGACACCGCCGAACTACGCCTCGAGGACTGCCGCATCCCGGCCGACAATATCCTCGGCAGCCCGGAAGTGAACGTGGAGAAGGGCTTTGCCGGGGTCATGCAGACCTTCGACAACACCCGCCCGCTGGTGGCAGCGATGGCGATCGGCGTGGGTCGTGCCGCACTCGAGGAACTGCGTACGGTGCTCGAACAGGCCGGAGTCGAGATCTCCTACGACACTCCGGCCAACAATCAGCACGCCGCGGCGGCGGAATTCCTTCGCCTGGAGGCCGATTGGGAGGCCGCCTACCTGCTCTCGTTGCGTGCGGCATGGATGGCCGACAACAAGAAGCCCAACTCCCTGCAGGCCTCGATGGCCAAGGCCAAGGCCGGCCGGATGGGCACCGACGTGACGCTGAAGGCCGTCGAACTGGCCGGACCGCTCGGCTACTCCGAGCACACCCTGCTGGAGAAGTGGAGTCGCGACTCCAAGATCCTCGACATCTTCGAGGGCACCCAGCAGATTCAGCAGCTGATCGTGGCCCGGCGGGTGCTGGAGCTCACCAGCGCCGAGCTGAAATAGGTTGCAGGACAGCAGAGCCGGTGTGGGCCCTTCGCGGTTCACACCGGCTTTTCGGTATCCGCCGGTGGCTCAGTCTTCCGCAACGGCCCGGCGGAACCGGTCGGTCCAGTCGCGCATCTCGGTGACCAGTTCCGGTGGCTCCAGAATGCGGAAATCGGCACCGGCCGTGCCCAGCGCCAGGATCGGCCAGTGCAGTGAGTCGGTGGACATGGTCACCCGGCAGTGGCCGGAATCGATCTCCGAAACGGTCGCGTAGCGGCCGATCCGTTCCTGGACGACCTCCGCGGCCGCCGAGACGATAACCACCACCCGGTAGGGGCGCGGGATATTGGCCATCCCCCGGCGCACGAACTCCGCCGGGTCGGTGGGCAGTTCGCGAGGACGGAACCGATAGCCGTCACCGCGGGCACCGGTGAGCCGGTCGATGCGGAAGCTGCGCCAGTCCTGGCGGGTGAGGTCGTAGGCGACGAGGTACCACCGTCGGGCCAGCGACACCATCCGGTGGGGTTCCACGGTGCGTTCGGTCCGGGTGCCGTCGGCGGCGGTGTAGGAGAAGCACAGCCGTTCACCGTCTCGGCAGGCCAGCGCGATCGTGGTCAGGGCGGCCGGATCGAGTGCGGCGCCGCTCGCGCCGGGCCAGCCGGCGGCTACGGTCATCGCGCGGATCGCCTCGACTCGCCGCCGCAGCCGCGGCGGCATCACCTGGACAACTTTCGCCAGCGCCCGCAGTGAGGATTCGGCGACGTCGTCCACCACCGACTGCGTCGCGCCCTGCAGGGCGACGACCAGGGCCACTGCCTCCTCGTCGTCGACCATCAGCGGTGGTAGGGCCGCACCGGCCGCGAGCTGGTAGCCGCCCTCCACGCCGCGCTGCGCCTGCACCGGATATCCCAGCTCCCGCAGCCGGTCGATATCCCGGCGCAGCGTCCGCGCAGAGACTCCCATCCGCTGCGCCAGCTCGGTACCCGGCCAGTACTTGTGCGTCTGCAGCAGCGACAGCAGTCGCAGTGTCCGGATGCTGGTATTCGCCATACCCTCAATTCTCCGACAATTGAGGTCAGAAACTGGCCGCTATGGGTTCTAGCGTGGTGACCATGACACAAACCAGCACCTCCACCGCGAACCTCACCGGCGAACGCGCCACCCTGCTCGCCGAGATCGCGAAGCAGCGCTTCTTCCTGCGCTTCACCGCCCGCGACCTGACCGACGCCCAGGCCGGCGCCCGGTCCACCGTCAGCGAACTGTGCATCGGCGGGCTGATCAAACACGTCACGGCCGTCGAGCAGTCGTGGGTGGACCACATCACCGACGGCATCCCCCAGAAGAACTTCGCCGATCTCACCGAAGCGGACTTCCAGGCCCGCACCGACGAGTTCCGGATGCTGCCGGGCGAGACCCTCGCGGACGTTCTCGCGGCCTACGAGGAGGTCGCGTGCCGCACCGACGAGATCGTCGCCCACACCGATCTGGACGTGCTGTGGCCGCTGCCGGAAGCGCCGTGGTTCAAGGAGGAACGAGCATGGTCCACCCGTCAGGTGCTGCTGCATCTGATCGCCGAAACCGCACAGCACAGCGGTCACGCCGACATCATCCGCGAGGCGATCGACGGATCGAAAACCATGGGCTGAGGACTACCGGCAATCATTGCCGAACGATGCGATTCGACCGTCCGGATCATTCCGGCCAGTTGTTGTCCTGGATGATCCGGACGAAATCCGCACGCTGGAACGAAGGCTCGAAATGGGCGATGACATCGTCGTTCATCGTGCCGAAGGTGGTCTGTGGCCGCTCGGCCATCCCGTCGTAGAACGCACGCAGGATCCGGTTCTTGAAGTCGGGGCGGGGATGGGCGGCGACCACTTCTGCGCGCTGCGTCTCGGTGAGACGGTCCAGATGCAGACCCAGCACATCGGTCTCCACGCCGAGGGTGACCGCGCCGACCTCCGGCGCCAGATGCATGGGCACCTCGGGGGTGGTGTGCAGGGCGATCGCCAGCCACACGGTGCGCGCCTCGTCCTCGGAGCGACCGTGGTCACGGAGGAAGCGGTAGGCCGCCTCGGCGCCGTCGATCTCGAACCGCTGCCCGGTGCTACGGTGCGCCGGCGTCAACCCGAGATCGTGGAACAGGGCACCGACGTACGCGAGTTCGGGATCGACCTCGACACCGCGGGCCATCGATTGCAGCATCCCCCACAGGAATACCCGCCGGGAGTGATGGAACAGAGTGTCGTCTTCGGTGCCGCGAACCAGCGCAGTGGCATCGGCGGCGAGGCGAGTGGCGGGCACGGTGATTCCGGCGATCTGCTCCGACATGGCGACTCCTTCGGAAGTGGTGGTCAGGCTGCGGTGTCGTGGTGCTCCGAAGCTTCGGATACCACCACGGTCGCCCGGATCACCTACAAGATCGAGAAAGTCCGGACATGTCTGCGTGTGGCCGGTGTGGGACACCACCGGCGCCTACGGATCGGTATCGCTCAGTCCGAAAATTCTTGTGACGCAGAGGTCCAGGAGTTCACCGAAGGCCGGGGCGGAGGAGATGTCCGGCGCCGCGATCACGCCGATCTCGAGACTTTCGGTGATGAAATCGACGTCGGCCCATCCTCCGCGGAACAACACGATCGCCAATTCCGCGCCGCGGAAGCTGTGCAGGTGCACACCCACCGACTCCGGATCCCGCACCCTGGAGCGATCGGTCTCCACCACTCGCGGCCGAGCGGCCACCGCGTCACGCCAGGTCGGCCCCTCCACCACCAGCCCCTGCTCGTGCCAGCCCATCCGGCGCAAGGAGATCTCGGCGGCGGCCCGATCGAGGTCGACTAACCGTTCCATACCTTGATTGTGGATTCCTTACCGAACCGACCGGCATCCCGCCTCACCGTGTACCGGCGCCGGCGAGCGCCGAGCCCGGCAGCGGCGTCCACGAGCAGCAGCGGCTCCGCGGCGGAGTACATCCCACAATCGGGGCCAGGTGGTTGACCGAAAGTGTGTAACGAGCACTCGTCTGCGCTGCTAGCGTCCCCAGCACGCGTGGGTCGCGCGGATTCGCGCTCGGGTGGAGGTGATTGGTTTGGGCGTCGGGATCGGGTCCGTTCTACACGGGGTTCGCCGCCGGGCTGTCGAAACGAGCGAGGCGGTGCGGGCACTGAACGTGTTGCGCGAGCGAGGGTTCATCGATCTGCGCAACCTCGGTGAGACGGTGCTGATGGCACGGGAGGCGCGGCGGCTGGGGCCGCAGGCCACCATGGTGCGGCATGCGGCGAGGATGTGGCCGCAACGCACGGCAGTGGTCGACGAGCGCGGCAGTATCGACTTCCGCGAACTGGACGAGGATTCCACCCGCCTTGCCCGCGGACTGCAGGCACTGGGGGTGGCGCCGGGAGATGTCATCGGCATTCTCGCCCGCGATCATCGCGGCCTGCTGCTGGCGATGGCAGCGGCCGGGAAGGCCGGCGCGCGGCTGGCCCTGATGAACACCGGATTCGCCAAACCGCAGTTCGCGCAGGTCTGCGAGCGCGAGCATGTCACCCTGGTGCTGCACGACAGCGAGTTCACCGGCCTGCTCGACGCCTTGCCGGCCGAGATACCACGGGTACTCACCTGGGTGGACGACGACGCGGAAGTCCCCGCGGAGGCGATGACGATCGAGGAACTGATCGCGGCACATGCACCGCAACAGCTGCCGCTGCCGCTGCCGAAGCAACCGGGTGGTTTCGTGATCCTCACCAGCGGTACCACCGGACTCCCCAAAGGCGCTCCACGCAAGACGGTTTCGCCGATCTCGTCGGCACAGATCGTGGACCGTATCCCGTTCCCGGCGCAGGGCACGATGCTCATCGTCTCCCCCATCTTCCACAGCACCGGCCAGGCCACCTGGATGGTCTCGGCCTCGCTGGGCGCGACGACCGTGACGATGCGCCGCTTCGATGCCGAGCAGACCCTGGCGCTGATCGCCGAACACCGGGTCGACATGCTGGTTGCCGTTCCCACGATGGTGCATCGGATGGTGGAACTCGAGGCCGAGGTCCGTGAACGCTACGACCTGTCGTCGCTGCGGTCGATCGTGCTGGCCGGGTCCGCACTGTCACCCGAACTCTGTCTGCGCGCCACCGAGGCCTTCGGACCGGTCCTCTACAACCTCTACGGCTCCACCGAATGTGCGGTGGCGACGGTCGCCCAGCCCGCGGATCTGATGCGGGCACCGGGTACTGCGGGTCGCGCTCCGGTCACCTGCGAGGTGGTGCTGTTCGATGAGCACGACCAGCGCGTGCACGGTGCGGATATCAAGGGCCGGGTCTTCATTCGCTCCGGGGCACCGTTCGAGGGCTATACCGACGGCCGCCACAAGCAGATCATCGACGGCTACATGTCCTCCGGCGACGTCGGCCACTTCGACGCGGACGGACTGCTGTTCATCGACGGCCGCGACGACGACATGATCGTCTCCGGCGGCGAGAACGTCTTCCCGCAGGAGGTCGAGAATCTGCTGCTGGAGCACGCGGACGTCTCCGACGCTGCCGTGGTGGGGGTCGACGATGTCGAATTCGGGAAACGGCTGCGCGCGTTCGTCGTCCCCGAGCCCGGCGTCACCTTGGATCCCGAACAGATCAAGGCCTATGTGAAGGGCACCCTCGCCCGCTACAAGGTGCCGCGCGAGGTGATCTTCCTCGAGGAGCTGCCGCGCAACGCCACGGGCAAGCTGCTGCGGCGGATTCTGGTGGAGTACCAGGTCACATAGCACTCTCGTACCCGATGTGCGATACCGTCGGTTACAGAGACGCGAACCACAGTCCGACCCCCGTGCTTGCTAGGGTTAGCAGGCACTGGATCTCGATGTTGCGGGCCCGCCTACCTGGTGGTTTCCGCGGAAGGTTGTACCTATGTCAGCTGTCCTTCCGTCAGCAAGCGCCGCCCTGGGAAAGCTCCGAAAGGCCGGAGATCTGGCTCAGGGGGTCAATGTGATGCGCAAGCGCGGACTGTTCAGTCCGCTGCGCCTCGACCATGCGGTGAGCTCGGCATTGAACGTCACCAAGTTCGGTCCGTTCGCGGGCGTGATCATGCACGCCGCCAAGACCAATCCGAATGCTCCGGCGCTGCTCGACGAACGTGGAGAGCTGACCTTCGCGGAGGTCGACGCGCAGTCCAATGAGCTGGCTCGCGGACTGGCCGCTCAGGGACTGGGCCAGGGTGACGTGGTGGCCTTGCTGGCGCGCGACCATCGCGGCATGGTGCTGAGCCTGGCCGCGACGGGCAAGCTGGGCATCCGCGCGGTGCTGATGAACACCGGCTTCGCCAAACCGCAGTTCGCCGACGTGGCGGCGCGCGAGCAGGTGAAGCTGGTGCTGCACGACAGCGAGTTCTTCGATCTCATGGGCGCCATCCCGTCCGAGATCCCCCGCATCCTCACCTGGGTGGACGAAGCCGACAACGCCGACCCCGCGACCCCCACCATCGATTCACTGCGTTCCGGGCAGTCACCCGACCCCCTCGCCGCACCGGCCACACCGGGCGGCACGGTGATCCTGACCTCCGGTACCACCGGCACCCCGAAGGGAGCGCCGCGGGACAAGGTCAGCCCCTTCATCTCCGCCCAGTTCCTGGACCGGATCCCCTTGCCACGCAACGGATCCATGGTGGTTGCCGCGCCGGTCTTCCACGCTACCGGCCTGTCCCAGTTCACCCTGGGGCTCTCGCTGGGGAACCGGATGATCTTCCAGCAGCGCCGCTTCGACCCGGAGCGCACGCTCGCCAACATCGACAAGTACAAGGCCGACTCACTGGTCGTGGTGCCGACCATGCTCCAGCGCATGCTCGACCTGCCCGCCGAAACGCTCGCCAAGTACGACATGTCCTCGCTGCGAATGATTTTCGCCGCCGGATCGGCGATCCCGCCGGATGTGGTGACCCGCAGCCTGGACTACTTCGGTGAGGTGCTCTACAACGTCTACGGCTCGACCGAGTGTGCACTGATCACGGTGGCGAGCCCGGAGGATCTGCGCAAGGCACCGAATACCGCGGGCCGGCCTCCGCTGGGTATCCACCTGGCGCTCTACGACGAGAATCGCAAGCCCATCACCGAGCCCAACGTCACGGGCACGATCTTCATCGAGAACGCGCACTCGTTCAAGGCCTACACCGACGGTCGCACCAAGGAAACCGTCGACGGCAAGATGTCCAGTGGCGACGTCGGGCACTTCGACGAGAACGGTCTGCTGTTCATCGACGGCCGCGACGACGACATGATCATCTCGGGCGGCGAGAACGTCTTCCCCCAGGAGGTCGAGCACCTCATCGCCGATCGTGCCGACGTGCAGGAGGCCGCGGTCATCGGTGTCGACGACAACGAATTCGGGAAACGTCTGCGCGCCTTCGTCGTTCCGGGCCCGGAATCCCGGCGTGACGGCCAGGAGATCAAGGACTACGTGAAGGCGAACCTCGCCCGCTACAAGGTGCCGCGCGAGGTGATCTTCCTCGACGAGCTCCCCCGCAACGCGACCGGCAAACTGCTGCGCAAGCCGCTCGCCGAAATGGATGTCTCCGGCGAGTGATCCCGCGCGTCGCACCTGCCACGCCCGCGGCCGGCACCTTCGGCGCGGCCGTCCGGTGACAGCACATCGCAGGGCCGCGGTGTCCGGCAGGTGAGTTTCGGCGGTAGCGGTAGCCGGCCGGGGCTCGTCGCGGGCTGGGCTAGGATCAGCGCGTGATCTCCCGTCCCGGCCTGCTCCCGGCCCGCACCCCGGTTTCGGCGCACACGCGCCGGGCTGCCGTGGCGCGGTTGCGCGGCGCATCGGCCGGGTCGGTGTCGGGGGCCCTGTCGATCGCCGCGCACGGCTGGGCGGCGGATGCGATGCCGATGCCGTCGAGCGCGCTGATGATGCTCGTGGCCGCCTCCACCGTCGTCGGAGCGCTGGTGGCCGGGATCGCCCCGCTGCGCACCTCGACTGTCGGTCTCGTGGCCGCGCTCTGGGGCGGACAGCTGGTCGGGCACACGGTGCTCTCGACCGAGATGGCCGGCATGCATCATGTCCCGCTGTGGTCGCCGTCCATGCTGTGCGCCCACCTCGTCGGCGCCCTCTGCGCCGCAGTCGTGATCCTCGGTGCCGAGGCCGCCTACCGGATCGGTACGGCCGTGGCGCGCGTACTGCCCGTGCCGGTGCTGCACCCGACGGTTTCCGACTCCCTGATCCCCCGCAGCGTCCACCGCGACCGGGTGATTCTGCGGATCTTCCCCGCCGACACCTTCCGCACCCGCGGACCACCCCTTCCTGTCTTCAGCTGAGTCAACTCAACACCCATATTCGTCCAACGCACCGCATCGAGAATCGGTACGCGACAACCGGCTCGCACCTGTCCCGTGCTTCCATGACCCTTCGGTGCCGATCGGGCCTCCGCAGCCGTCCACAGTGACGAGGCGGGCCGGGGGAACGATCGACGCGCACAGCGGGTGATCACGCCCGGGCCCACCGAGTAGCTCGTGGCTTTCGGGACAGCCGAGGCCTGAAGATTCTCGGGCACAGCTGCCTCCTTCGGGAACAGCTGGTGAGTACCCGGCAGCAGTAGCCGGTAGCCGCCGAGTACCCGACCGATCACGCACCCGAGCCCGATTCCCGCCGGCGAGCACGGCTCGGTCGGCGCGAGGCGCGTCAACGCTGCGGACACTGTTCCGGCGTACGCCTGCCGGCAGTGCCGTTGCGCTCCACGCTCTCGAGGTACCCCGCCAGCAGGATCCGCGCAGCCGAGCAACGGTTGACGGACCGGTCGCAGGGCGGGCGCCCCGAGGCGGGAGTGTCCGTGGTCCGCACGCCCGTGCGGTCGCCGATGCTGTCACCGCGCCGGATCGTCGTCCGGCAGGGACCGGCACCGGCGTGCGAGTGCGCGGGATTTTCCGGCGCACGGCGAAGGTGGGTGCCCTCGAAACAGGAGCATCGACAGTGAGCATTACCGATACGGCTGCCGGAACGGATCCGCAGCCGGAGAAATCGCCGCCCGATCACGTGCGGCACATCCCGCCGGGACCGTCCCGGCCCGGCGGGGTACGCGCGGTGCAGGCGCTGGCCGTGCGGCTACATTTCTATGCCGGTGTCTTCGTGGCACCGTTCATTCTGATCGCCGCGGTCACCGGGGCGCTGTACGCGGTGGCGCCGACCTTGGAGTCGATGGTGGACCGCGATCTGCTGCATGTGGATTCGACCGGCCCGGCGCTTTCGCTGTCGGAGCAGGTCACCGCGGCGGTCTCCACACAGCCCTCGCTGACGCCGGTCGCGGTCGACCCGGCGCAGCAGGCCGGCGACACCACGCGGGTGCTCTTCGACGATCCGAGTCTCGGGGAGTCGGAGCGCCGCGCGGTATTCGTCGATCCGGCGACCGCGCATCCGGTCGGCGACAGCGTCGTCTACGGAAGTACCGGAGCGCTGCCGCTGCGCACCTGGATCGATGTGCTGCACCGGAATCTGCATCTGGGCGAATTCGGCCGGCTGTACAGCGAGACGGCCGCGTCCTGGATGTGGGTCATCGCACTCGCCGGGCTGGTGGTGTGGGTGCGCCGCTCCGGCGGCTCGTGGCGACGGCTGGTGTGGCGGAGCCGGGCCAGTGGACGAGCCCAACGGATCAGCCGGCACGCCACCGTCGGGGTGTGGATTCTGCTGCCACTGCTGTTTCTTTCGGCCACCGGACTCACCTGGTCGGCGCACGCCGGCAGTCACATCACCTCGATGCGGGAACAGTTGAGCTGGACCACCCCCGCGGTCGATACCGCACTGTCGGGGACAGCGGCGGAGCCGGGACACGGTGGAGGGCACGCCGGACACGGCGGCCATGCCATGTCGCCGTCCGGCCCGGCGTCGATGCCCGCCGAGCGAATCACGCAGGTGGACACGGTGCTCGAGACCGCTCGCGCACACAACCTCGAGGGCCCGCTCGAAATCACCGTCCCCACAGACGATCACACTGCTTTCACGGTGCAGGAGCGACGCCTGTCGGGGGTGTACACCCAGGATTCCGTCGCGGTGGACGGTGCGACCGGCGAGGTCACCTCTCTGCTGCGCTACGAGGACTGGCCGCTGCCGGCCAAACTCGCCAACTGGGGCATTCAGCTGCATATGGGCATGCTCTTCGGCCCCGCCAATCAACTGTTACTGCTCGCCACGATGGTCGCCCTGATCGTCGTGATCGGCCGGGGCTACCTGATGTGGTGGCGCCGGCGGCCGACGCGCCGAACCGGACGGGTCGCGCTCGGCCGGGCTCCCGCACGCGGGATGCTCCGGCAGGCACCGTGGTGGATCGGTGTGCCGCTGGTGGCGGCCGCGGTGCTGCTCGGTTGGTTCGCCCCCGTACTCGGGGTAACGCTGTGCGCCTTCCTGATCGTCGATCTCGGCCTCGCCCTGCGCGCTCACCGGAGAACAACTACCGAAACCTGACCTCCCTGCAGCACAACAGATTCGGCGTCGATCCGCCTGGACAGGCTTCGGCACACCACGCGCCGAAACACGACCGCTGACGGCAACCGTCCGGCATCTGCCACGACTCCGAACAACCTCTGCCGACAACGCTTCCGGCGACCCGCGCTACAGCGCTGCCCGTTTCCGGAGCCACCGGCACATCACCCGCAACCTTCAGATACCTGACATCACAAAGGAATTCACCTATGCGTATCAAGCACCTCGCCGCCACCGCCGCTGTCGTCGCCGCGGCGCTGGGACTGAGCAGCGCAACCGCCGGCGCCGCGCCCGCACCCGACACCGCCGTGAACTTCCGGGCCACTCCCACCGCCACCGGAACCGTCATCTCCACCGACGCCGGTTCACTGTCGGCCGACAACGGCGTATTCACCATCGCGGCTGCCGACGGCACGGTGCTCGCCGGCACCGAGTTGTCCTTCCGGGTAGACGATTTCGTCTTCCCGATCGAGGCGAGCATCCACGGCCACACCGCCACCCTGACTCCGAAATTCGATCTCGCGCACGCGGCCTACCGACCGGTGACTGCGCCGTCCGCGGTGCCGGCGGCCATACCTTCCGCGGCCCCGGCGGCCATGCCGTTCGAGGACAGTGCCCCGTGGAAGACACCGTACGACCGTGAGCAGGCGGCGTGGTCCCGGATGACCAGCACGATCGGCGTGGGCGCATCCATCGGCACCCTGGTCGGCGGCATCGGCGGAGCCGGTATCGGATGTGTGCTGGGCGGTATCGCCGGGGCCACGGTGGCCTCCGCGACGATCGTCGGCATGTTCGGCCCGTTCATTCCGGCCGCGATCCTCGGATGCCTGGGCGGGGTACTGGCGATCGGGGCGCTCGGCACGGTGGCCGGTCAGCTCCTCGTGACCGCACCGGTCGCGATCATGGCCGCGGCACAGTACTTCACCACCGTCAATTCCCCCTTCCCCGCGAAGTGACGGTCGGCGGATAGTCGAACACCGGGAGTCGGCGGCAGCCCTGCCGCCGACTCCCGCACCGCGGCCCGCCCGACACCCGGGAGCAGGGGTGACGGTGCAGGTGGGCAGCAGTGGCACCGGCGGCGGGCCGCGACGCATCGCCGAATCGGGATAATGAGGGCAACCACACCAGGTTCTCGTGCACCCGGAGCCAGAGGAGTGACCGCGCTATGAACAACTCCCGGATCTACCGCGCCGCACTCACCGGTGTCGCCGCTGTCGCGGCCGCCGTGATCGCGGCCGCGCCGGCCCTCGCCCACGTGACGGTCTCCGGGCCGGACGCTTCCCGCGGCGGTTCGGGCGTGCTGACCTTCCGGGTACCGAACGAGTCGCCCACGGGCAGTGCGACGACCCGGTTGAATGTGCACTTCCCGCCGCTGTCGCACGCCGAAACCGAACCGACCCCCGGCTGGAAGACCGCAGTCACCCGCGACGACAACCACGAAGTCATCGGGATCACCTGGACCGCTGCTCAGGGCGGCGGCATCGGCCCCGGGGAGTTCGAACAGTTCTCGGTACTGGCCGACGGACTGCCCGATACCGACATGCTCGTCCTGCCCGCCACCCAGACCTACGCCGACGGCACGGTCGTCGACTGGGACCAGCAACCCGCCGACCAGGAGCCCGAATTCCCGGCACCGGCGCTGAGCCTGGCGCCGGCCGGAGAGCACTCGGCTGGTGACCACGGTGATGTGCATGCCACCCCGGCCACTGCCGAGGGCGAGGACTACGACCACACCGCGCGCTGGCTGGCCGGTATCGCCATCGTGCTCGCCTCGCTGGGGGTGCTCGGCGCGGCGGCGGTCCTGACCCGGCTGCGCTCCTGATCCACCCGAGAGTTGGGACGAACCATGGCGCAGCAGCGCATCGGCATCATCGGGGCCGGCATTCTGGGACCCGCGATCGGGCGGGAACTCTTGCGGCGCCGGCCCGGGGCCCGGGTGATCGTGGTGGACAAGGAGGACGGGGTCGCCGTCCACCAGACCGGGCACAACTCCGGTGTCGTCCATGCCGGCATCTACTACGAACCCGGCTCCTTGAAGGCCACCCTGTGCGCGCGTGGCCGGAATCTGTTGCGGGACTATTGCGCCGAGAAGAACCTGCCCTACGACGAGGTCGGGAAGCTGGTTGTCGCCGTCACTCCGGAGGACGTGGCGCGCATGGATGCGCTCGCTGCACGAGCGGGCGCCAATGGGGTGCCGGGTCTGCGGCGCGTCGATGCGGCCGGGATCCGGGAGATCGAACCGCACGCGGCCGGGCTGGCGGCACTGCATTCACCGCACACCGCGATCACCGACTACCAGCGAGTCGCCGCGGCGTTCGCCGACGATATCGTGACCGCCGGCGGGGAGATCCGGTTGTCGTTTCCGGTGACGGCGATCTCCCGGCACGCGGGCGGAGTCGAGATCGGCTCGAACGCCGGATCCGTGACGGTCGACCGGTTGATCATCTGTGCCGGTCTGCACAGCGATGTGGTGTCCGGGCTGGCCGCAGACGTGCCGGGCCCCCGGATCGTTCCGTTCCGTGGCGAGTACATGCTGGTGCGCCCGGAGAAGAAGGATATGGTGCGCGGGCTGATCTACCCGGTCCCCGATCCGCGGTATCCGTTTCTCGGCGTTCACTTCACCCGCCGGATCAATGGCGAGGTGGAGGTCGGACCGAACGCGGTCCTCTCCTTTGCCCGTGAGGGGTACCGGCGATCGTCGTTCTCCGTACCGGATCTGCGTGCGCTCGCGAGCTGGCCGGGCACCTGGCGGATGGCACGCCGGCACTGGCGCACCGGGATACGCGAAATGCACGGATCGTTGTCGGTGAGTGCCTATATGAAGGAGGCTGCGCAGTACGTCCCCGAGATCGGCGTAGCCGATGTGCGTCGGGCGGGCGCCGGTGTCCGCGCGCAGGCCGTCGACGCCGACGGGACGCTGGTCGACGACTTCCGTATTCACCGTCTGGGTCCGATCATCGCGGTCCGCAACGCCCCGTCCCCGGCCGCCACCTCGAGTATGGCGATCGCCGAACACGTGGTCGATCATCTCGATGAACGGCCGTAGTGAGCCGACTCCGAACCGGTTACGCCTCCGGCGCGTCGGTGCTGTCACCGTCCGATGCGGCGGTATCCGGCGCGGCGGTGTCCGGTGCGGTGAGCGCGCGCACCGGTCGCAGTGCCACCCACAGCAGGAATGCCGCGGCCGCCACCAGCATGCCGATCCCGGCCCACAGGTTGACGTTCCAGCCGCCGGTGCGGACGCGATCGGCAGCGGACTGTCCGACGAGCGCGGTGACGACGAGGATCACGCCGTAGCACCCGAGCAACGCACCGACGATGGTGCGGATATCGAAAAGCATCGCGTCACTTCCTCATCCGACGACAATATTCAGGACGATCACGATCACCAGCGCGATACCCGCCAGCAGCACCGGACGCTGATACCACGGCAGGGTGGCGGCATCCGGGTCGGTCAGCTGCGCCTTCGGCGTTTCCGAATAGACCAGCCCGGCCAGTTCCGCGGCAGGTTTCGGCGTGGTCCACAGACTCACCACGACACTCAGCACGATATCGACCACGAAGGCGACACCGGCGGCCACGAAGCTCGACCCCTGGCCGGACAGATTGATCACCCCGGTTTCCTGCATGAGGAAAACCACCACGGCACACAGCGTTCCGAAGACCAGCCCGACCCAGCCGGCGGTCGGGGTCATCCGCTTCCAGAACATGCCGAGGATGAAGGTGGCGAACAGTGGCGCGTTGAAAAACGAGAACAGCGTCTGCAGGTAGTCCATCATGTTGGAGAAGCTGCCCGCGATGAACGCGGTGCCGATCGCGATCGCGGTGGCACCGACCGTGGCCAGGCGGCCGATGGTCAGGTAGTAGCCGTCGGGTTTGTCCTTGACCACGTACTGCTGCCACAGGTCGTAGCTGAAGACCGTATTGAAGGCGGAGATGTTGGCCGCCATCCCGGCCATGAACGCGGCCAGCAGGCCGGCGAGCCCGACCCCCAGCAGGCCGTTCGGCAACACCTCTTTCATCAGATACAGCAGCGCCTGATTGTAGGTGGCGTCCCCGGTTCCGCTGGTCTTCAGCTCGGCGATCTGCGGTATCAGCAGGGCGCTGATCATGCCCGGAACGACGACGATGAAGGGGATGAACATCTTCGGATACGCGCCGATGATCGGGGTGCGCCGCGCGGCCGAGATGGAGTGCGTGGCCAGGGCACGCTGCACTTCGACGAAGTTCGTGGTCCAGTAGCCGAAGGAGAGCACGAATCCGAGGCCGAGCACGATACCCAGCACCGACATGAAGTTGTCGGAGAAGCCACTGAGCTCGTTGCCGGGCCAGGAGTGCAGCTGCTGATCGCCGTCGGGTGTCGCGGCGACCTTGTCCTTCAAACCGCTCACTCCGCCGACGCGGTGCAGACCGACCAGGGTCAGCGGGAGCAGCGCGGCCACGATGACGAAGAACTGCAGCACCTCGTTGTAGATCGCGGCCGACAATCCACCGAGGGTGATGTAGGACAGCACGATGACCGCGGCCACGATCACCGACACCCACAGCGGCCAGCCGAGCAGCACGTTGACGATCGAGCCGAGCAGATACAGGTTCACCCCGGCGATGAGAACCTGAGCGACTGCGAAACTGAGTGCGTTGACCAGGTGAGCCCCGGTACCGAACCGGCGCCGCATGAATTCCGGCACACTGCGCACCTTGGAGCCGTAGTAGAACGGCATCATCACCACGCCCAGGAACAGCATGGCCGGTACCGCGCCGATCCAGAAGTAGTGCATCGTCGGCATCCCGTATTCGGCACCGTTGGCCGACATCCCCATGATCTCGACGGCGCCGAGGTTGGCGGAGATGAATGCCAGACCGGTGACCCAGGCCGGCAGCGAGCGCCCCGACAGGAAGAAGTCGATACTCGACGACACCCGCGCTCGCGCCATCAAACCGATGCCGAGCACGAAGACGAAATACACCGCCACGAGCGCGTAATCGACGGGAGCGGCGTCGAGCCGGAGTTGATCGGCCGACAGGTACACCACCGCCGGATCGAGGTGCTGCGATGACTCGGCAACGGGCTGCATACGGAGCTCCTGTCGGAAAGTCCACGGGTTCACCAGGTTGCGATCTGCCCGGATGGTAACGCGCCGCGGGGGGTTCGACAGGCCGGTCGGCCCCCGCGCGGCGCGCGCCGTTCGGATCTGTAAATCTTCTGAGGGAAATTTAGCGAAACCATGCCCTGCAAAATGCAAAACTGGTGAGCCCCGGGAAGGACCGAACAATACGATGCTCACGACTCGAACCCCGCTCGACCGTCGTGATCGTGACCGCGACGAACCCGCGACCCTGACGATCGAGGTCGGCGCGGCGACCGCCACGGGCGTGACGGAGGTGGCCGCGTTCGATGCCGCATTGCGCGAACTCGGTGTGGGAGAGGCGAATGTGATCCGATTATCCTCGGTGATCCCGCCGCGGTCACAGGTGCGGCGCGCTGCGCGGGTCGGCAAGCGGATCGAGTGGGGCGACCGCCTCTACTGTGTCTACGCCCTCGGGCACGCGACCGCGACCGGTGCCGCGACCGCAGCAGGTATCGGCTGGGTCCAGCTCACCGATGGATCCGGGGCCGGCTTGTTCGTCGAGCACCAGGGCGAATCCACCGGACAGGTCGAAGAACTCATCCACGCCAGCCTCACCGAGATGACCGCCGCCCGCTCGGGGCGGTTCGGGCCGGTCCGGCTCGCCACGGCGCAGACGCGCTGTACCGGCCGTCCCGCGTGTGCACTGGTACTGGCCGCCTACGAGGCCGCGGGCTGGGAACGGACCTCATGAGCGGACCGGACCGGGAGGGTCGATCGCCCTGGCCGGGTGTCGATATCACCATCGAACCGGCGATCGCGGACACGGAGATCGAGATCTTCCAGAGCCTGTACGAGCAGGCTTTCGCCCCGCTGCGCACGCGCGCGATAGCCCGGCAAGTCCTGCATCGCAACGAATTCCGGGACGAGATGTCCGATACTCGGGTGGACAAGATCGTCGCTCGCGCCGACGGCGCACCGATCGGGCTCACCACCCTTACTCGGCACCTGGACACGGTGCCGTGGATCAGCCCGGAATATTTCACGACACGGTTTCCCCAACACGCCGCACGCAATGCGATTTACTATGCGGGTTTCACTCTTGTTACCCCAAGTGCGCGACACGGGGTGGCCTTTCATGCCATGATCAGTACAGTTGTCCAGATCCTGGCGGCAGATCGAGCGGTCGTCGGCTGGGACATCTGCTCGTACAACAACTCTCAGTTCTCGTTTGCCGACGCGTTGCGCAACGCGGTCGGCGAAGAGGCGAATATCGAAGTAGCGGTCGAGGATTCACAAACCTACTACGCTGCGCGGTTCGTCACCGACGACGCGGACCAGGGGGGCTGATGACATCCGAAACACAGCACCACACCCGTATCCGATCGCTGCTGTCGCGGTTGCCCGACAAACCCCGGCGTGCGATTCCACCGGCGGTTTTCGCCCTGGCCGTCGTGGTGCTGACCTTCACCGGAACACCGGCCCTGTCGTTGACGGCGATGCTCGCCGTCGTGATCACGACCCTCACCATGATCATCGTCGGGGTGCGCCGATACCGGCCGCCGGCGCCGGCGGCGTGGTATCTGCTCGGCATCTCCGCCGCGTTGTTCGCCACCGGAACAGTCCTGCGCGACTTCACCGGCAGACCTTTGTCCCCGCTCGGCGACCTGGCGACGCTGGCCGGATACCTCGGCGTCGGCACCGCTGCTTTCCTGTGGCTGTGGCCGCGCCGAGCCGACCGCCAGCGAGATCTGATTCTCGACTCGGGCTTGATCGCCCTGGGTGCACTACTCGCCTCGTGGACATTTCTGATCTCGCCCGTGCTGCACGGCACCACACACTGGGACATGGCGGCATTCATCCGACCGGCGTACCCGGTGATCGACGCGCTGCTACTGACGCTGATCACCCATTCGGTGGTCACCTCGAGCCGCTACGAAACCTCGCTGCGCCTGGTCCATCTGGGCCTGCTCGCCATCCTGGTCGCGGATCTGGGCTACAACCTGGAGGCCGCGGGCTGGGTGCACTTCGACCGGCAGACACTGCTCACTCCGCTGCTGCTGGCCTATGCCATCGTCGGACCTGCCGCACTGCACCCGACGATGGTCACACTCGGCGGTGGGCGTCGCGTGCATCCGCATCGGTCCCGCCAGCGGGCCAGCGTCATCGCCGTGACACTGGTCGTGGCCTCACTGGTTCCCACGATCGGCACCCGGACCGGGTCCGTGGACCGGATCGTGGTCTCCGTGCTGCTGGCAGCGCTGCTGGTCGGTGTACTGGTGCGCAGCGAGCGTGCCATCGTGCGCAGTGCGCGCAGTGAGCGCCGAGCCCAGTATCAGGCCGACCACGACATGCTCACCGGCCTGCTCAATCGTTCCGCCCTGCTGCGTACCCCCGGGCGCGATCGGGAACTGTGGTGTGGACGCCCGGTATCGCTGTTCTTCATCGATCTGGACGGTTTCAAAACGATCAACGACAGCTACGGACATGCCGTGGGCGACGAGCTCATCGCCAATGCGGCTGCCCGCATTCGGCGCGTGATCGGCCGCGCGGATGTCGCCGCCCGTTACGGCGGAGACGAATTCGTCGTGCTCGCCGGCGCGACACGCACCGAAGCCGTCGTAGTCGCCGAGAAGTTGCTGGCAGCCTTCGCCAAACCCTTCGAACTGTCGGTCACCGAGGTGACCATCGGAGCCAGCATCGGTGTCGCCTGCAGTGGGCCGCGCAGTACCGACGCCACCATCTATGACCTGCTCCGCGAGGCCGATTCGGCGATGTACCACGCCAAGGACTACACCCTCGGCTGCGCCTTCCACGACGACCTGCGCCATCTGCCCCCGTCCGCGAGGCAGCGCCGGGTGCGCCGGCGCGAGCCCGCGGTCTGAGCGGCGGTTATCCGGCCAGTTCGTCGAGCACGCGGCGGGCCTGATCGAGTTCGGCCTGCAGTTGCTCCACCTTGGCACGTTGCGAGTCCCGGACCGTGTCGAGCACCGAATCCACGACCTCGGAAACCTCCGGATGCAACAGCTTCGCCGCCTGCGCGACCGAGGCGCCCGCCACCTGCACTCCCTTGATGGTGCGCTTCTTTCCGTGGACGACGTCCACCGTCCACTCGCCGTCGGCGGTACCGGACAGCGTCAGGGTGACCTCCGGGGTCTTCGACTTGCGGGCGGCGGGCTTGGGGGTGCGCGCCGGCGTGGTCGCGGGTTTGGTGGCCGGCTTCGGCTCCGAAGGAGGCTGCGGTGCGGCCGCTTTCGCTGCGGGCGCGCTTGCGCTCCCCGGGGCCGGCGATGTCGCGCTCGTCGACGTACTCACTGCGGTGTCCTTCCTCGTCGCCGGCCCGGGGGAATCGGTGGTCCCGGAGGTCCGGGACACCGGTGCCGGGGCGGCTTCGGATGTGGTGGGGCGCTTGTCCTTGCGCGCCGGCTTGACCAGTGTCACCTCGGTCGGCGAGAACGACATGACATCTTTCGATCCGGTCGGACGCACTTGCAGGAAATCCCCGTCGGCGGGATCGCCGAGCGCGACTACCTTTCCCGAACGTCCTTCGGATACGCCCACTGCCGCCGCGGTGAACCAGACCATCGGCGGCCGGCCTGCGGCCAAATCATCGGTTATCTGTCGAATCTCGGTGTCGGACAAAGGTTGCGGTTTCGTTCGTGGGGACGGCATGGTGCACTCCGGGCAAGGTTGTAGACATCGGCGTGCCCAAGAGCATGCACCATCGCACCGACAAGTCCACATCGCGGGCGGCAGACGAACCGCCCGACCGGCGCCACCGATCGAGTTGCGGTGTCCGAAACGTCCGTACCCATTGGCCGCCGGGCCCCGAACCGGTAGCGTTCGGATGCCATGAGTTCGCAGCATCTGCCCGGATTGCGCGAGGAACGCCGCACCGTGCTCGACTTCTGCGGCACGCTGAGCGAACAGCAGTGGGCCGCGCCCAGCGCCGCGGCCGGCTGGTCGGTGGCCGAAGTGGTGATCCATATGACGAATACCGCGCGGGCACTGCTCACTCCGACCGCCGCCGCGGTCGCCTCCACTCGCGATCTGGAACGGCTGAACGAACTGCTGGTGGACCGGAAACGCTCGCACACCACCCGATACGTGCTGCCGGAATTCGACATCTGGTCCGAGCGCGGCGCCCGTTCGCTGCGCCTGCTCACCACGCCCGGCCTCGCCCCGCTCCGGGTCCCGGTGGGCGAGTTGGGCTGGTATCGGCTGGATCTGGTACCGGCCATGCTGCTGTTCGACTGGCACACCCACCTGCGCCACGACATCGCACCCGCACTCGATCTGGCCCCGCCTCCGACGGATCCGCAACGGATGCACTCGGTGCTCACCTGGCTCACCACCCTGCTCGAGCATTCCCACCGCGAGGCTCTGAGCTGGCTCGACGCTCCGGTCGCACTGACGTTGACCGGCCCGGGCGGAGGTACCTGGCGGATCGAGGTTCGCGGCGGGCGGTTGCGAGTCCGGCCCGGAATCGCCGCCGGTGCGAGCGCCCATATCGCTGCCCTGGCACTGGAGTTCCCGCAGTGGAGTACCCGCCGCCTGCCGTGGCGCGCGGGCGCGGTGGCGATCACCGGTGATACCGAACTGGGCGCCCGGGTCCTGGATTCGATCACACTGGTGTGACGGTCGGTTCCAGTGGGCCGCCGGCGGACCCCGGCACGTGCCCGCACCCCCGGCGACTACGGCGTACAGTGATGTTTCACAAGATCGGCGCCGCCGGTTTCGAGCGGTAGGAGGGGATGGCAGTGGACAGACCAGTGTGGGCACCCGAGAGTGTGGACATGGATCGGGCCAGTCCCGCGCGGATGTACGACGCATTGCTCGGCGGTTCACACAATTTCGAGGTCGACCGCCAAGCTGCCGCCTACGGTCGCCAACTCGTACCGGATCTGCCGCGCCTGGCCCTGAGCAACCGCGCCTTCCTACGCCGCGCGGTGCGGTTCATGATCGATGCCGGCATCCGGCAGTTCCTCGATATCGGGTCCGGTATCCCCGCCGCCGGCAACGTGCACGAGGTGGCGCAGGAGATCGACCCGTCGGTCCGGGTGCTCTACGTCGACATCGATCCGGTGGCGGTCACCCACGCCGCGACGATCCTGCAGGGCAACGAGCGAGCCGGTGCCCTCGAAGCCGATCTGCGCAAGCCCGACGACCTGCTCGCGCGCGCCCGCGAACCCGGGCTGATCGACTTCGACCAGCCCATCGGTGTGCTGCTGGTGGCGGTCCTGCATCTGTTGCAGGACGAGGAACGCCCCCGCGACATGGTCGCCGCGTTGCGCGCAGCCGTGCCAGCCGGCAGCTATGTGGCGATCTCACATGTGACCTCTGCGTTGCGTCCCGACGACGCGGCACGTCTCGGCGAGAAGGCGACCAGCGGAATCGGCATCCGGTTCCGCGATCGCGCGGCGATCACCGAGATGTTCGACGGGCTGGCTATGGTCGAGCCGGGAGTGGTCGAACTACCCTTGTGGCGCCCGGAATCCGAACGAGACCATCATGAGACGCCGGGACGGTCACTGGGCTTGGCGGGTGTGGGCCACAAGGTCTGAGAATTCGAGGACAGGCAGGGGTTGTACCGGGTGGGTGCGCAAGAGCTGGCGGTGAGATGGGCCGACGTGCTCGACGGCGTCGTCGCACCGACGCTGACCCGAAACCGGATCGAAGCACTGCTCGCCGGGCTCTGCGCGGAACTGCTCGACGTCCTGCGCGGTACCGCCGGCATCGCGGCGGCACGCATGGCCGCTTCGTCGCTGGTCGCGGCCAATTATCGCGACGAGGCGGCGGTGAGCCGCTCGGTCTCGGTGATCTGCCGGGACATGGTCGACGATCTCTGCCCGGATCCGGCGCATCCGGATCGTGCGGCGGTGCGCGAGCGCGCGATCACGGTGGCGGGGGAATTCGCGGCCGGCTTCACCGCCGCGTTGCGTACCGCCGCGCTGGCCGAACAGGAGACCACCCTCGGTGCGGCGCTGGCGGCGGTGCGGGAGGAACAGCAACGCCGTCAGCTGTCCGAGGCCCGGTTCTCGGCGATCTTCGCGGGCGCATCGGTGGGTATCGGCACCATCGACGCGCGGAGCGGCACGGTCAGCGACGTCAATGCGGCATTCGCCGAGATGATCGGCGTACCCGGTGAGGTGATCGTGGGCCGGCCGGTGGCGACCGTACTCGGGCGGGAGAATATCGGCGAGGCCTATTCCCAGTTCGGTCAGCTGTTGACCGGCGAACTGGACCGGTTTCGCCTGGAGACTTCGCTGACCAGGCCGGACGGACACCAGACCGATATCGACCTGTCGATGTCGGTGGTCCGCGACGCCGACGGCCAGGTGCGTTTCCTGATCGGGGTGGCGGTCGACATCACCGAGCGCAAGGCACTGGCCGACCAGCTCTGGTACGACGCCCATCACGACGCACTCACCGGCCTGGCGAACCGGCTGCTGTTCTTCGAGCGGCTCGCCCGGGCCGAGCCGCCGTTCGGCCTGTGCTATCTCGATCTCGACGGCTTCAAGGACGTCAACGACGACTACGGTCACACCGTCGGCGACCGGGTGCTGCGCGTGGTCGCCGAACGCCTGGCCGGCACGGCCGGCCCGGTCGGTCTGGCCGCACGCATCGGTGGCGACGAGTTCATCGTGCTGCTGGAGCGGTGCGCGGACGAGGAGCAGCTGACCGATCGCTCGAGTCGGCTGCTCACCGCCCTCACCGAGCCGGTACCGGTCGCCGGACGGTCCGTCTCGGTCGGCGCTTCGGCCGGCACCGCGCTGGTGACCAAACGCCCGGATGCGGTGGACGATCTGATGCACGCGGTGGATACCGCGATGTACCGCAACAAGGCCTCACGGTCGCGACGCTCGCATCTGCGCATGTAACCGGCCCCCGGGCTCAGGTGCCGAATGTCCGGTGGGTGAGTTCGTCATGGTCGTGGCCGGCGGCGAAACCGGAGCATTCCGGGCATTCGGCGATGATCGGATGGCGGCATTCGGTGATGTGGGCCAGAAAGCGGTCGGTGTCTTCGAACAGATCGATCCGCCGCCGCAGCTCGGCCCGCTCGTCGGCGATCATCGCCATGCGGTCGCCTCGGCCGGAGCGGCCGAGTTCCCGGATCCGGCTCAGTGACAGCCCGGTGCGTTGCAGAGTGCGGATCAGCCGTGCCTGGTCGAGGGTTTGCCGATCGTAGGCGCGGTGCCCGGAACCGCTGCGGGGCGGATGCAGGAGCCCGACCGATTCCCAGTGCCGTAGCACGTGCGCGGGCACCCCGACCTGTACCGCCGCATCGCCGATCTTCAGACCATCCATCTCGCGCGCCTTTACTTCATGTCGACGTGAAGTTTTATGGTGCCACCCTACGCGGGTGACAGCCCCGCCGCCCGCAGTGATCACAGAACGGACATACCGATATGACCGATCCGGTGAAACGGCCCAGCGTGCTCGAATGCTGCGGTGCAGCAGTGGGTTCCGCGCGAGGGCTGCTCGCCCCACGTCGCCCCGATCAGAGGTTCCTGGCCTCCCTGACCGACGCCGGGTTGCCCACCCCGCGCGAGGCGGTGTCGGTACGTGCACTTCCCCAGGTCCGCCGGGCGATCCCCACCGCGGTGGTGGCGGAGGCGACGTTCACGCCGCGGCAGGTCGGTAACGCGCTGACCTCCTTCGTCATCGAACACCCGCAGGCGCGATTCGTGGCCGAACCAGGCGTCTGCCTCGATGTCGAGGCCCGGGCGATCGCGCAGCTCCCGGCGGTGCTGCGGATGGCGATGCGACCGCGACCACAGCCGATCGCCACGGTCACCGCACTGCACCGAGCCGGCGTCGGCCCGCTCGATTTCGCTCTGCCCACCCATGCCCACTGGGATCATGTCTGCGGCCTGCTGGACCTGCCGGACCTGCCCGTACACCTGCACCGGGTCGAGCAGCGCTGGATCAGCTCCGGGCCGGTCGCTCCTGTCGGCGGCGTGCGCGACGCACTACGGGACCGGCCGATCGTCGGGTTCGATCTGGACGGACCGCCGGTCCTGACCTTCTCCGCGAGCCACGACCTGTTCGGTGACGGCTCGGTGCTGCTGGTGGATCTGGCCGGACACACGCCGGGCAGTATCGGCATTCTCGCCCACACCCGCAGCGGGTGGGTACTGCTGGCCGGAGATGCCGCCTGGCATCACGTGCAGATCGACACGATTCGCCAGAAGGCCGCTTACCCAGGGAATTTCGCCGATTACGATCGGGAGATGACCTTCCGGACCCTGCATCGCCTGTACCGCGCCCGGGCACAGGTCACCATTGTGCCGACCCACGATCACGCCGCGGTCCAGCCGCTGCTGGAGCATCGCGAAGCGCCCGCGGCGGCGGCCGACCACTGACGGCTCCACACCGGCCCTCCCCTTCTCGCGCCCGGGAACACCAGCCTTTCTAACGAACTCAACGTGCCATTGAATGACGGTACGTTGAAGTTTCGCCTCGCCGGCCCGCTGCGCCGATCCGGGGCACGAGCCGAGGGAAGTATGCGATGAACGGCTTTCGGAACAGACGGCTGCTGGTGGCGATCACGATCACCGGTGCGCTCGGCCTGATGCCCGCGACAGTGAACGCGGCTGCCGGTGCCGCACCCGACACCGGCAGCCGCGGCACCAGTCACACGGTCGGTGAGCGACGCGGCAGCAGCCACACGGTCGCCGAGTCTCCGGGCGGAAGCCACGTCGTCGCGGAATCTCCCGGTGGCAGTCACCGCGTGGGCAACCGCTGACTCCAGCGGCCGCCGTCGCTCCGCGGCACCGGCCCCGGCCACCGCCGTGCCGGCGGTTTCCTACCCCTGCGCAGGTCGGCCGCTACTGCCGCACTTCCCGTCGCACCCGGTCGTGCAACTCCCCCGGGATGCGGTGGATCACCGCGGAACGATCGGCGGCGTGTAGTTTGCGGCGGATAGCGGCGACCTGCGCATCCACCGTGCGCACCGACGTACCGCGTCGAATGGCCACCGCACTGTTGGTCCAGCCCGCGGCCACCAGTATCGCGATATCGCGTTCGGCGGGCGAAAGTTCCCGCCACAGTGGGTCGTCGGTCACCACCACGGCGTCGTCGGGTATGAACAGCCGCCCCAGAAAGTAATGCAGCAGTTCGTGTCGCTCCGGGCACAGCTGTGCCCCGCGCCCGACCGCCTCGTCGTATCGGCGCTGCCCCAGCACGGCGCTCGCCGCCTCGCGCGCCGCCCGGGATCCCGTAGCGACCAGGGGCACCCGGTCCGACGCGATCCCCATCGAGCGGTGCAAGGTGGCAGTTCCCCCCTGCAGGCACGCGATCTCACGGGCGGCAGTGACGAGTGCGCCGACCGGCTCACCGGATTCGAGGCGCCGCAACAGGATCGCCGCCAGCGCCACCGTGCTGAAGTGGATGATCCAGCCCGCTGTCCAGGTGTCACCGTTGTCCAGATGCGCGGCCACCTGGCTGCGGCCGTGCCGCACGGCAGTGACCGGATCCCCTTTGCGGGTGGTGAGAATCAGCATTGCGATATCGGCCCATGACACCGAGAAGCCGGCATCGGTTCGAGCGGCGTCGTCGCGGTGCCGCCGCACCAGCAGTTCGGCGTCCGCGGGATCGGCCAGGCTCGCCGCAGCCAGCACCGTGAACAATTCGCTGCGCTGCGTGCCACCACGGTCTCCCGCCGCCGCGAATTTCGCTCGCGCCCGGGACAACACATCGATCGCCCGCGGGTCCTGGTGGATCAGATACAGCTCGAGCCCCCGGGTGAACTCCACCTGGACCGGCAATCCGATATCGGTGGCGGTGTGCTCTCGCCAGTTCCGGCGCAATGCCGGATCGGGCAGGCATTCGGCCACACAGTCGTCCAGGAGGCGCCCGGTGTGGCCGATATTGCCCTGCCACAGCGAAAGCCACGCCACCAGTGACTTGGCCTGTATCCGCAGTCGCGACTGTGCGGGATCGTCACCGATCACAGCCAGCGCGCGCTCGGTCAGGCCGGCCACCGCACGATTGGCGCCGGTGATGAACTGGATCCGCAAGGCCATCACCACGGTGGCGATCTCCAGGCCGACCGCGGCCTCGTCGGCCGCGCCGAGACCGGTCTCCATCGCGAGCAAAACATCGTCCCAGGACGACCTGATCCACGTGATCCAGCGCACCTCGTCGGGGCCGTACCACATCGACTGCCCGGCCACGACCTTGTCCCGGAAGTACCGCCGGTGCCGGGCCTGCAGACCGGCGTACGACAACGTCGCGTCCGCACGCGCGCGCACTCTGCTGCGGGCGAACACCCGCACACTTTCGGGCAGGAAATAGCGCACCGAGGTGGCCGACATCCGGATCGACACCAGTGACCGCTCGACCAGCCGCTGCAGGGCGGGGCCCACCGACGATTCCGGCAGTTCGTGATCGGCACAGACCGCGGCGACGGCGTCGTATTCGACTCCCCCGCAACCGGTACTGTCGTCGCCGGGGTCGAATCCGGCCGCGAACACCGACAGCCGCTCCAGCAGTAGCCGTTCGTCGGAATCACACAGGCCGTAGGACCACGCGACGACATCGCCGACGCTGCGGTGCCGTCGATCGTCACCGGCGCGCACCCCCGAGGACCACTCCATCCGTCCGTCGCCGTCGCCGCCGGTGAGATCGGACAGCACCTCGTCCGCGGGCCGGTAGCGCAACCGTGCCGCCGCCAACCGGATGAACAGCGGATTGTTGTCCACGTGCCGGCAGATCCGGGCGGCCACGGCGAGGTCCGCGGCCCCGCCCGGAACCGGATTGCCGGTCAGCTCGGCGCGCCGGCGAAACAGCGTCAACGCATGGTCGCCGGTGAGCGAGGGCACCGGAATCAGCTGCTCGTCGATCCATCCGATCGGTTCCCGGCTCGTGGTGAGCACCGTCACCCGAGGAACCCTGGTCAGTATCTCGGCGATGAGCGGCGCCACCGACGGCAAGACGTGTTCGCAGTTGTCCAATACCAGGATCGGGCGACGCGCATCCAGCGAATCGAAGGCGTCGAACAGACAGTCCCGGGCCCGGCGGCCGGTCGAGTCGCTCGGCGCGACCGCCCGCACGATCTCCTCGGCGACGGTGTCGGCACCACAGCCGGCGTCCAATCGCGCCAGCCGCACCCACAGCACCTGATCGCGGCGGGGGTGCCGGTACCGGCGCAGCACTTCTGTCGCCAGCGTCGTTTTACCGATGCCGCCGGGACCGACCAGGGTGATCAGCCGGGCACTGCCCGCTGCCACCAGTTCGGTGACACGGCGCAGTTCGGTGGTGCGGCCGATGAATTGTGCTCGCGCCTGCATCGGATCGCTCACCGCGGCACCAGCCGATGTCTGCGGTGACCGGACCGCTCGCGGATCTCACGCCGTGCCGGCTCGGCCGTCCGGCCGGGCACGTACCCGGCGATCTCGGCCCGGGACCCGATCTGCAACTTCTGGCGGACCGCCGCCAGCTGCGCGTCGACGGTACGCACCGAGCTGCGGCGGACATCGGCGATGGCCCGGTTGGACCACCCGTCGGCGGCGAGCCGCGCCACCTCACGTTCGGCGCACGACAACGACTCCCAGGAGCCTGCCGCCGGTATCGCCGGTGATTCGGGCCCTGCGGACCCGCCACGGGCCGGGCGGCGCGGACGGTGCAGTGCCGGCACCGAGCCAGGGGCGGATTCGCGCAGCCGCACCCGGCGATGGCGCGCGGCAAGGAGGTTCGCCTCGTACGGATCCCGCTGGTGCAACTGGGTGCGCGCGTACACGCGCACGCTCTCGGCGAGCGACCAGCGTGCCGACGACCCGTCCAGGCACACCGCGATCAGCGACCGCTCCACCAGTCGATCCAGTACCGAACCGATGGAGGTGGCCGGCAGCTCTCGGTCGGCACACACCTCGGCGATCGTATCGAGGTCCGCCCCGCCGAGGTCGTCGGCAGTGTGCGCGAATACCGAGAGCCGCTGCAGCAGTAATACCTCGGCCGCATCGCAGTGCTGCAGCGACCACGCGATGGCGGAGCCGATGTCGCGATGGCGTGCCTCGATCCCCACTCGCGCCGTATCGGACCAGTACAGGCGACGGTCGTAGGCGTCCCCGCTCACCTCCTGCAAGACCGCTGCGGCCGGACGATGCCGCAACCGGGCGGCAGCCAGTCGCAGATACAGCGGGTTGTGATCGAGGTGGCGACAGATGCGCGCCAGCGTGGCGTCGTCGGCCTGCTCCTCCGCAAGACCGGTGAATGCCATGCGAATACGCAACAACCGCAACGCCTCTGTCGATTCCAGTGGCGGCACCGGGACGAGGTTCTCGTCGAGCCAGCCGATCGACTCGCGCGCGGTCGCCACGACACACAGCGCCGGATCACCCTCCAGCACTTCGGCGAGGGCGGGAGCGAGGGCGGTCACCGCCCGGTCGCAGGTGTCCAGCAGCAGCACGTGCGGCCGCCCGCCGCTGCGGTCCGACACGGCACGCAGCCCGGCCGCCACAGCTCCGGGGCCGACGTCCGGACAGGTGTCGAGGTCGATGAAGGACACCCGGGACACACTCGTTCCGATATCGCGACGCAGTGTCTCGATCGCGAGCCGCGTCTTCCCGATGCCACCAGGACCGACCACGGTGATCAGCCGGGCTCCGCCCTCGATCAGCGCTGTTATCCGCCGCCGCTGGGCCTGCCCGCCCACGAATTCACTACTGGTGGCGGGCAGCACACCGGTACGCATCGACGGAGACATAGTACGAACAAGTTAGCCCACCCGGGTTCGCCGAATCCCGAATTCGTCACCAGCGCATCATTTCGGCGCCTCAGGCCACCTGTCCCGCTTGGTAGTGCATCTGCACCACGGCACTGTCGAAGGTCATGGTGTCGACCAACTGCAGGCCCGAGGTGTGCAGCGGCCCGGGAAACAGCGGTACGCCCCCACCGAGCAGCAGCGGGTGAACGAACAGACGGTACTCGTCGACCAGATCGTGCTCCAGGAAGTACGACGCGGTCTGCGCGCCGCCGAAGACGAAGAGGGGACCTGTCCCGCCGGAGCGCAAAGCGGCGATCTCCGCTGCCGGATCGTCGGCGATCACCCGGGTGTTCCAGCCCGGGTCTCGAAGCGTGCGCGACAGCACCAGCTTCGGGGTGCGCTTCCAGCACCGCGCGAATTCGACGTAGAACGGCGAGATGGCCGGATCGGCGTCCGCGTACGGCCAGAATTCGGCCATGATCTCGAAGGTCTTGCGGCCGTAGACGAATACCTCCGCCGATCGCAGTTCGTCCAGAAAGGCCTCGCACAACTCTTCGTCCACTACCGGCCAGTGGACTTCCTGGTCGGGTCCCTCCGCGTATCCGTCGAGCGACATCTGCATCCACAGTGTCACACCAGCCATCGCTCACCTATCCTGCCGATTCTTTCCGGGCTGTCATTGTTGCCCGCGACAGGAAGGGACGCATCGGTAGTCGTGCGCGGCACCTACTTAAGTAGTCGCGCGTCCCGGGAATTCTCGAGGACTCGCGCCGTTCATATTCGAGCTCAGAGCAGTTCACCGTCTCGGCACAGACTGGACGAACGCCAGGTCGGCTCCGGTGCGGCACCCTCGAAGCGCCACTGCGAGATCGGACCGGCCGCGCGCCAGAGCAGTCCACCGGAGGTGGGTACCGCCTCGTAGACGTCCTCGCCGCCGGGGATCAGCTGGCCACCCACGCAGTAGTCGTTGTACGAGGTGCCCGGCTGTCGCGCACCGGCACTGAACCGGCCGGCCGGATTGCGGACGGCACCCGGATTCGCCACGGTGTCACCGGCCCCGGACCGGGCGCCGATATCCCAGCGCGCAGCGCCGAACATGTCTGTGTGGCAGTGGAATTCCGTTCCTCCCGCACGTACCGAGGTCTGCTGCGGGAACGCTGCACCGGCCCACAGGCAGTACGGCCCCGGAGCCTGCGCGGCGGCGGGGGCCACCACCACGGCGGTGGCTGCCGCTCCGGCGGTCGCGGCGACCGCAGTGGCCAGCAGGAAGCGTCGAATGGATCGGGCGAAGGTGGTGACAGTCATCGGCAGATCTCCGTTCATCTCGTTGCTCGCCGGTCATGCAGGCGAGACATCGACCACACCAACCAATGTACCGCTACTCAACGGCACGTTATTTTTGGCATTCTCAGGGGTGGGGAGGATGATGAACGTCGGTCGCGCGTATGCCGTCGCGTGAGTGCTCAGGAGTCCGTGAGTGCCTCGGCGAGCGCGCTGTCCTGCTCGAGGTAGCGGCTCACGAAGCGGCCGATGAGCTCGGCACCGGCCTGCACCGGTACCGCGCGGACCGCGTCCGATCCCGCAGCCAGGCGCGCGACCGCCTCGGGGCCCGCCTCGGCGTGCTGGAACTCGGTCCAGATCGTGCGCTGGAACAGATCGGTGAAACGGCGGGCGATGCGATCGCACTCGGTGGCCAGGCGTTCGAATTCACTCACGATCTCCGGTTCCGGCACGCCGGCGGCCGCGAGCTGCTCGACCGCGTGCAGCAACACCGGATCCGCCGCCCGGTAGGTGGTGGCATCGACCGGTTCGTACAAACCGAGTGCGACCACTCGCGCCAGACCATTGGGCACCTCGCGCAACCGCTGCTCCAGCTCGGTGGCCGCGATCGTCGCACCGTCGCTCGCCTCGGGTTCGGCCGCACTGTCCGGTCCGGCGACACCGAGGACGTCACCGAGATCGTCGCCGCGGTCCCAGGCGTTGAGCAATTCCTTGATGCCGTTGAGCTTGATCCCGCGATCCAGCAGCCGGCTGATGGTTCGCACCCGGTTCAGATGCTCGGGGCTGTAGAAACCGGTACGCCCCTTGACCTGCGGCGGCGGCAGCACACCCCGCTCGTGATACACCCGCAGGCTGCGCACGGTGGTCCCGGCCTCGCGCGCGAGCTGGTCGATGGTGTATTCGGGCCGGGTTGTCATACAACAAGGAAACCACACCGAAATACCAGCGAATCGGAACCGGCCACCGTACCGCGCTCCCCAGCCGCGGCGGTTCGATTGCGCCGTTGGAGGGCAACGGACTTATTCTGCTGTGCATGGACGATATGGCGGACGCGCGCCCCAGCGTCGCCGAGCGAGAGCGCGCACTGCAGGAGTTGTCACAGCAGCTGGGCGCCGGCAGATTGAGCGCGAACGAATACGACGAGCGCAGTGCGCTGGCCACCCGAGCCGACACCACGGTCGAACTGGCCGCCCTGTTCACCGATCTCCCCGTCGTCACCCCCGATCCGCCGCCGGCACCCGAACCCGCCAACCCGCTCCCGTCCCTGACCGTTCTCGCCGGTGCGATCACCGTGTTCGCAATCGTGTCGTCCTGGGCATCGGGAAACTGGCTGTGGCTGTTACTGATCGCCGCGGCACCGGTCGCGGTCATGGTGTGGCGGGCTCGCGGCGTCGCCTGAGTCACCACGGCGGCCGCGCACCCTCGCCCGGCCCCTCACCACCGAGTGCGCGGGCGCACCTGGTTGGCCAGATCGACGAGCCGGTAACGATGCAGGCGGTCGGGCGCCGTGCGCGCCAGCGCGCGCAAGGACACTTCGAGGCCCAGCTGCAGCCCCGGTTCGGTGCAGCCGAAGCCGAGCAGCGTGGCGTCCGGATCGCGCGGCAGCCCACCGGCCCGTAACCACTCCAGCGCCGCACCCACCACCACGACCTGCAGTTGCAGAGCCCGCGGTTCCTCGGGTAACGCTGCCAGCCGCCCCGCCGCCGCAGCCAGATCCTCATCGGTGACCTCCGCGATCGGACGCGATACCAGCAGCAGGCCGCCGGTCATATGGGCCACCGCGTAATGCCGCGACGACACCGGTACCCGGTCCAGGACCGCGACCGCGTCGAGCAATGCGCCGTCGGCCGCCCGCCGCCGGGCGAGCCCGAACGCCGCACTGACCACCCCGTGATTGGTGTGCCACACGGCGCGGTAGAAGTCCACGGCGCTGCGGTGCCACCGCTCCGCCTCCTCGGGAACCTCCAGCTGCTGCAGCACGAGTTCCGCGGCGGCCGCCAGCGCCAGCGCGGGCGCGATCTCGCCGGGCAGCATGGCGTGCACGGAGCCGAACTGCTCGGCGGCCGCAGCGAAGGCTCCGTCGAGCAGGTCGGCTATGCCCCGATACCACGGCAGCCGCCAGTCACCCTCGTAGCCGGTGCCGGTGCCGACCTCGAGTTCCCGGAGCAGCGCCCGAGCAACCGGCACTTCGTTCAGGTCCAGGTGTGCCCGCACCGCGGTGAGCGCACCCTCCAGTTCGAACGACGCCGGCTCCTCCATCACGCCGCCGGAGATCCGTTCGTGCATGCGGCGCAACGAATCCAGCGCATGCCGAGGATCGGCGTGCAGCAGCGTCGACATCAGGTCGGCGCTGGGGTCGGTGCTGTCGATCAACGGCACCGGCAGTGCCGCCACCACCGATCGTGCGTCCAGGGCGGGCATTCGCGGCCGGCCGTCGACGATGCCGTCGGTCTGGCCGATCAGCGTTTCGACCCCGAAATCTCCACGCATGGCGCCGAACTCGACCGACACCTGGGGATGCTCGAGACCGGTGTCGGCGGCCAGCACCATGCGAAGGACCCCGGTGAGCTGGCAGTACATCGAGTAGGTCGACGGAAATCTGCGGGCCGGATCCGGATCGGTGGCCCGGCACAACAGCCGATGCAGTGCCGGATACCGCGCCAGCAGTGGTTCGTCCTCGGGGTCGGGTAGTCCGGGCAGCTGCCGGCCTTGCTCGTCGCGCCGCAGCACCAGTACGAGGGCCGCCAGGGTGCGGCCCACGGTGTAGATATCGGAGGCGACGGTCGGCCCGGTCTCGGTGATCTCGGGTGCCTGATATCCGGGAGTGCCGTAGATACTGCCGAACGACTCCATCGCCGCCACCGCGCCGAGGTCGATGAGCTTCACCTCGTCGTCGCTGACCATGATGTTGTCGGGCTTGAGATCGTTGTAGGACAGCCCTGCGGAATGCAGATAGTCCAGCGCCGGCAACACCTCCATCACGTAGGCGATCGCCTCGGCGACCGGGATCCGCTGCGGGGCGAGCTCGTCGAGCAGATGCTTGAGCGACTGCCCGCCCACGTACTCCATCACGATGTAGCCGTCGGCGACGTCGCGCCCGGTGCAGCGGTGTTTGACGAAGTTGTAGATCTTCACAATGGCCGGATAGGCGACCTCGGACAGGAACTGCCGCTCGGCGAGCGCCACCACGTGCGCCTCGAAATCCTGTGGGTTCTGCAGGCCCTTCAACACCACCCAGCGATCGCTGACGTTGCGATCGACGGCCAGGTAGATCCAGCCCAGTCCGCCGTGCGCCAGGCAGCCCTGGACCTCGTACTGTCCGGCAACCACCTCGCCGGGTTCCAGGATCGGCCGGAAGTTGAACAGCGACCGGCATTTCGCGCACTCGCCGGCCACCTCGCCCGGCCGGGAGTCGCTCGCGCGACCCACCGCAGCATTGCATTTCCAGCAGAAACGTTTGGCCTCGGGCACTTCGGGGTCGTCGAGCACCGCCGATCGCGGGTCCACCGATGCCACCCGTGGCATCTCGACCAGGCCCGCACCGAGCCGCCGCGGAGCCGGTCGTGAACGCGCGCTGCGACCGGAGCCGGCCTCGAGTTCGAGCAGTTCGTCGTCGAGCCCGAGCAGGGCGTCGTCGAACCCTCGATCGACACCCGTGTCCTCCAACCGGTCCGAGCCGTCCGGGGTGTCCAGGAGGGCCGGGCCGGTGTCGGGGCCGTTGTCCGGTGGCCGGGCCGCCTCCCGCAGGCGCTGCGACGGTTCGACGGTCCCGTTGCGCCGGGTAGCCCACGGATGCGTATCCGGGCCGGGCACCTCACTGCGGCGAATTCGGCGATTCGCCCATGGATGTGGGAGTGGCGTACCGGGTCGATCCGGCATGAGAAACCTCCCGAGACCGCTGATGAACCGAAGTCTCATTCTCGTGGCCCACCTTTCGGCCTCGTGCACCCACCCTCCCCAACGACGGGAAGAGCCCCGCTCCGGTGCTATCGGAGCGGGGCCCGGGGGTGCGCGCTATCGGTCGTCGGGCCGATCCTGCGTTGTGTCCGCCCCCGGCTCGGCGCCGGTACCGGATTCGGCTTCCTCGCCCAGTAGCGGACGTTCGGCCAGCACCGGGAACTGCCCGGTGTAGCCCTGCCGTTCACTGGCGAGGGCGAGCACCTTGCGCCGCGCCATGAACCAGCCCACGACCATCAGCGGGAAGACCACACACACCATCGCGATCACCGCGTAGCGCGGCACATCGTCCTCACCGACGACCATCAGGACGACCACCGCGGCCAGGAAGATCAAGGTCGCGTAGCTGGTATACGGGGCTCCCATCAAACGGAAAGCCGGACGCTCGGCCTTCCCGGTACGCGACCAGCGCCACAGCTGCAACTGGCACACGATGATCGCAGCCCAGGCCGCGATCGTGCCCAGTGCGGAGATGTTCAGCACGATCTCGAAGGCCTTGTCCGGAACCAGGGCATTGAGACCGACACCGATCAGTGCCACCGCACCGGTGGCCAGGATGCCCACATACGGCACACCGGCACCGGACATCCGGGAAGCCACCGACGGAGCGCTGCCGTTCATCGCCATCGAGCGCAGGATCCGGCCGGTGGAGTACAGCCCGGCGTTGAGACTGGAGAAGGCCGCGGTCAGCACGACCAGATTCATGACCGAGCCACCACCGTCGATGCCGATCTTCGAGAAGAACGTGACGAACGGGCTCTCCTTGGCATCGAAGTCGGTGTAGGGCACCAGCAGGGCGAGCAACACCAGCGAGCCGACGTAGAACAGTGCGATGCGCGCGATGACCGAGTTGATCGCCCGGGGCATGATCTTCTCGGGATTCTCGGTCTCGCCGGCCGCGGTGCCGACCAATTCCACTGCTGCATAGGCGAACACGACACCGGTGGTGACGGTGACCAGTGGCAGGAATCCGGTCGGGAACAATCCACCGTGTGAGCTGAGCAGACTGAAGCCGGTGGTCTGCCCGTCGACCTCGAAGCGTCCGCCCAGCACGACCACGCCCACGATCAGGAACCCGACCAGGGCGACAACCTTGATCAGCGCCGCCCAGAACTCGAGTTCACCGAACCAGCGCACCGAGATCAGGTTGATGCCGACCACGATCGCCAGTGCGACCAACGCGATCGCCCACTGGGGAATGCTGCGGGTACCTCCCCAATAGTGGACATAGGTCGCGATGGCGGTGATGTCTACGATGCCGGTCATACACCAGTGGAAGAAGTACATCCAGCCGACGCCGAATGCCAGCTTCTCGCCGTAGAACTCGCGAGCGTAGGAGACGAACGACCCCGAGGAGGGGCGATGCAGCACCAACTCGCCGAGTGCGCGCAGGATGAAGAAGACGAAGATTCCACAGACCGCGTAGACCAGGAACAGTCCCGGTCCCGCATCGTGCAGGCGGCCGGCGGACCCCAGGAACAACCCGGTACCGATAGCGCCGCCGATGGCGATCATCTGCAACTGCCGGGGGCGCAGCGATTTGTGGTAGCCCGCATCCTCGGCATGCAGCGCGTCCACAGGTGCTGCCGCCTCCGAGGGAGGTCGAACAGTGGTCATAGCGGAGGACCTTTCAGGTGACGGCGATCATATCTATGGTCAATGTACCGTCATTCAACGGCACGTTCAATAGGTGGGATACGTTGTAACACAGCAGAAATGCACGTGTCGATACTTTGTCCCGAAACGTACCGCTAGGTATCGGCACGATAGAGCGGCAACCACGCCAGGGAGGGCGGACATATGGCCTGGTTCGAACGGGAATTCATCGTCGTACCGGACAACCGGAAAGACCAGCTCGTCTACAAGTGGCCCGACCTCAACATCCGCCGCTTCAGCCGGGTCATCGTCAATACCGACCAGATCGCGCTGTTCATCAAATCCGGGCTGGTCGTCACCTCGATGGGGCCCGGGCGGCATCGCGTCGACGCCGACGAACTGCCGGTGCTCGGCGCCCTGGTCGATACGGTCACCGGGAACAACTTCTATCGGGCCGAACTGTATTTCGTATCCACCCGCGAGTTCTCGGGCGTCAAATTCGGCGGCCGGCTCGACGATATCGTCGACCCGGTCAGCGAGCAGGTGGTGACACTGCGCGCCTTCGGCGAATTCTCCCTGGCGATCCGTGACCCCGCACAACTGCTCACCTCCCTCGTCGGTACCACCGATCTCACAGATCCTGCCGCAGTTCAGTCCTGGTGTGCGGACCTGCTGCTCAAGTCGATGAAGATGGCCGTGTCACACGGCATTTCGGAGGGCAGCTGGCAGGTGCTCGGCCTGTCGGCGCAGTTGCAGTCCGTCGAGACCGAAGTCATCCGGCGCACCAACCTCGCGCTCTACGAATACGGGCTGCGAATTTCGCGGATGGGAAATTTCGACATCACGCTCGCACCGGAGGACGCAGAGCGGCTCAAGCGACTGGCCAAGGACGTCACCTACATTCGGCTCGCCGGAGACTTCCAGCGCTACGCGGCGGGCGAGATGGCGCTGGGCGCCGGTGCGGGTATGGCGCAGTCGCACGGCGGATCAGAAGGTGGATTCCTCGGCGCCGCACTGGGTCTCAACGCACTGAACACGAACGGACAGCCGATGCCACACTGGGCCCCGCAGCCGCCGGCCCCGCAATCACCGGCGAATCTCTTCGGGACACAGCAGCAGCCGGCACAGCTCCCCGCCGCGACGCGCTCGGATACTGCGGGCCCGCCACCGGTCGAGCGACCCGCCGCGGCCGACGCGCCCACGTCGGGCAAACCCGGCGCGGCACCCGCGGGCGGCGCTGATCCCGCGCGCTCCACACCCCAGCCCGGGGCGGCACCCTCCCGTCCACCGGCGGACACGACGTGCTCGTCGTGCGGCAACGAGAATCCGGCGCAGGCACGCTTCTGTATGCACTGCGGGACGCGGCTGCCGGCCGAACCACGCCACTGCACGGCATGCGGAGATGAGTTGGTGCCCGCGGCCCGATTCTGCGGAGCCTGCGGTACACCCGCCGGTCCGTAGCCGGCGCCGCCGGACGTCAGGCCGCATTGCTCCACGACGGCGGGTGCCGACGGCTACCGCCCGGGCATTCCGGGGTGTAGTCCGCGGGGCGGACGGCACGAACACGATATCGGCCGAGGCGGAATACCGGACTGCGTCGAGATACGGCGATGCCGCACGCCGGGACGACCGGGCGTGCGGCATCGTGCGATGTCCGGAGCGGGTTCGGATGGGCCGGTCCCAGTCGGCACATCCGAACCCACCGGCAGGTCAGCTGGGCACCGTCGCCGTCGTTTCGGCGCTGCCGACCATGCTGCGGACCTGGCGGGCGGCTACCGACAGCGTCGCCAGGTCGTGTGTTTCGGAGGAGAAGATCTCCAGCAACGCCGCGCGGGCGCGGCCGAGGCGGGAACGGTTGGTCGACTCCCAGTAGGCGATCTTCTCCGCGGGGTTGTCGACCGGTTCGGTGGTGGTCAGCACGTCCGCGGTGAGTGAGCGCAGCGAATCGTAGAGATCCTCGCGCACGGCCAGCCGCGCCAGGGTTTGCCACCTGCCACCGCGTTCCAGGCCTCCGACCGCCGACAGCAATCGCTGGATGTCCAGGTGGGCGTCGAGCGCGTAGTACAGCTCGGCGGCCTCCTCGGCATCACGTTCGCAGATGTCGGCGATATCGAGCACATCCAGCAGCGGGAAGTGGTGGATGAGCAGGAATGCCGCTTCCGCAAGTTCTTTCGGCGCACCGAGTGCAACGGCATTCTCGACCCGGATTCCGGCCGTACCGGTCAACACATCGGGCCGCCACCCCGGAACACGCCCGGCCAGGGCCCGCACACCGTCGCGGTAGCGCGCGATGCCCGCCCCGACCGCGATCGGCTGGGGCCGGTTGTTCAGCAGCCAGCGCGCCGCCCGGTCGAGCGTGCGGGTGGTTTCGAGTTCGAGGGCGTTGCGCGCGGCGGCCGGCATCGGCGTGGTGCGGATGCGATCCCACAGCGTGTTCAGATCGAATATCTCGACCGCTGCCACGAAGGCGCGCACGGCGTCATCGGTGGTCGCACCCGCCTCCTCGGCCAGCCGGAAGGCGTAGGTGGTGCCGCCGTAGTCGACCATATCGTTCACCACCATCGTGGCCACGATCTCGCGGCGCAGCGGATGGCGCCCGATGCCGGCACCGAATCGCTCCCGCAGCGGCGTCGGGAAGTATCCCGCGAGCAACGCCTCGAAGGCGGGGCTGTCGAGCAGGTCGCCGGCGAGCAGGTCGGCCTTGAGCGACAACTTCACGTGCGCCAGCAGATTCGCCAGCTCCGGGGAGGACAGCCCGGTGCCCGCGGCGGTGCGACGTTCCAGTTCGGCATCCGTGGGCAGTGCCTCCAGCCGCCGGTCCACCCCTCGCCTGGTCTCCAGCTCCGTGATCAGGCGCCGATGCACGCCGACCATGGCGGCCGCATGCGAGCGCGACAACCCCATCCGGAAGTTCTGCGAGATGTTGTCCCGGAGCACGAGAGCGGCAACCTCGTCGGTCATCTCCGCCAGCAACGCATTGCGATCGCCCTCGGCGAGTTCACCGGCCGAGATGGCGGCGCCCAGCAGAACCTTGATGTTCACCTCGTGATCCGAGCAGTCCACGCCGGCGGAGTTGTCCAGAGCATCGGTGTTCATCCGGCCACCGCCGCGACAGAATTCGATCCGTCCGAGCGCCGTAGCGCCCAGGTTGCCTCCCTCGCCGACCACCTTGGCCCGCAGCAGGTCCGCATCCACCCGCACCGCATCGTTGGACTTGTCGCCGACATCGGCATGCGATTCCGAACTCGCCTTGATGTAGGTGCCGATGCCGCCGTTCCACAGCAGATCGACCGGGGCCAGCAGAATCGCGCGGATCATCTCCGGCGGCGACAGCGTGCCGACGCCGGGATCCAGCCGCAGGGCCGCACGGATCTGCGGGGTGACCGTGATGGCCTTGGCGGACCGGTCGAAGACGCCGCCGCCCTTGCTGATCAACGACGAGTCGTAATCCGCCCACGACGACCGCGCCAACCCGAACAACCGCTTCCGCTCCACAAACGACGACGCCGCCACCGGATCCGGATCAATAAAAATATGACGATGATCGAACGCCGCCACCAACCGAATATGCTCCGACAACAACATCCCGTTACCGAACACATCCCCCGACATATCCCCCACACCCGCAACCGTGAACTCCTCCGACTGCACATCCACATTCATCTCCGCAAAATGCCGACGCACACTCTCCCACGCACCACGAGCCGTAATCCCCATCGCCTTGTGGTCATACCCCGCCGAACCACCCGACGCGAACGCATCCCCCAACCAGAAACCGTATTCCCCCGCCACCTCATTGGCGATATCGGAGAACGTCGCGGTCCCCTTGTCGGCAGCAACCACCAGATAAGTGTCGTCGCCGTCGCGGCGCGCGACCTGTGCGGGCGGCACCACCGCACCGGTGGTGTGGTCGACGTTGTCGGTCAGATCCAGTAGCCCGGAGATGAAGGTGCGGTAGCAGGCGGTTCCCTCCGCGTGCATCGCCTGGCGATCGACGGCTGCGTCTCCGGTGGCGGCCGGTGGCCGCTTCACCACGAAACCACCCTTCGCACCCACCGGCACGATCACCGCATTCTTCACCGCCTGCGCCTTCACCAGACCCAACACCTCGGTCCGGAAATCCTCCAACCGATCCGACCACCGCAAACCACCACGAGCCACCGCACCGAAACGCAGATGCACACCCTCCACCCGCGGCGAATACACGAAAATCTCGAACTGCGGCCGTGGCCGCGGCAGCTCCGCAATCGCGTGCGGGTCGAATTTGAACGACAGGTGCGCCCGTGGGTTGCCCTGCTCGTCGCGGCGGAAGTAGTTGGTACGCAACGTCGCAGTAATCAACCCGAGCACGGCGCGCAGAATACGATCGGTGTCCAGGCTGACCACGGCGTCGATTTCGTCCTGCAATGTGGCGGCGATACCGGCCGCCCGAGCCGAGGCCACCGGCCCGAGGTGTTCGGGATCGAAGTAGGCGTCGAACAATTCACTGAACGAGCGCGCGGTGCCGGGATGGGTCAGCAGCACCCTGGTGATATTGGCGAAGGTGTAGGCGAATCCCGCCTGCTGCAGATACTTCGCATAGGCGCGCAGCACGGCGATCTGCCGCCAGTGCAGCCCGGCCCGCAGCACCAGCTCGTTGAGCCCGTCGACCTCGCAGTCGCCGAACCACATGGCGGCCACCGCTTCGGGGATCCGTTTGCGGACACTGGTCGCGGGCAGGGCGTCCAGGTCGGCCGGCCGATCCAGTTCGGCGGCACCGTCCCACTCCGCGAGCGCCGCGGCCGGCACCCGCAGACCGAAATCGTAGATCCAGCGGGTACCGGTACCCGGCAGTTCGAGGCGGTACGGCTTTTCCTCCACCACCTCCACCCCCAGGCTGTGCAGGACCGGGAGTACCCGGCTCAGCGAGACCTCCGCGCCCGCGACGTAGAGGGTGAATCGCCACTCCCCCGGCGCGGCATCGGGCTCCCGATAGAGATCGGTGTCGATACCGCCGTCGTCGAGCCGTTGCAGCCGTCGCAGGTCCTCGAGCCCGCGTTCGGGCTCGTATTCCTGTCGATAGGTCGCGGGAAAGGCGGTGGCGTACTCGGCGACGACGGCGGCCGGCAGGTCGGCCAGGCCCGCTGCCGCGGTGACCAGTCGATCACTCCAGCCGCGGGTCGTCGCGAACAGCAACTCCTGGATACGTTCCCGGTTGGTGTCGGTGACGTCCGGTGCCGGGGCTTCGGCGCGGCGGTGGACGGTGAAGTAGACAACCGCCAGTTCGGACTCGGTGACCCGCGCGGAGTACGAGATCTGTTCGGCGTCGAATTCCCGCCGCAGGAGCTCGTGCATCCGCCGGCGAATCTCGGAGGAGTAGCGGTCACGCGGTAGATACACCAGGCAGTAGACGGCGTTACTGCCCGGATCGCGGCGCAGGAACAGCCGAATCTGGCGTCGCAGACCTAGATTCATTACGGCGGAGACGGTTTCGAACAGCCGGCGGGCATCGGTGGAGAACAGCTCCACCCGCGGGAAGGTCTGCAGCATCTCCAGCAGCGCCTGCCCGGAGTGCGAGTTGAGGGTGAGACCGGCCCATTCGATCACCTGATGGACACGGCGGGAGATGACCGGGATATCGAGGATGTTCTCGTGCAGTCCACTGACGGTGAAGGTGCCGACGAAAACGTGTTCGCCCACCACGGTTCCCGCCGCCGACGGCATGGTTTCGGCGCCGTAGTCGGCCACGCTGACCACGTAGACGTCCGGAGAGCCCGGCAGCAGCGAATCCAGTGATCCGTTGGACAGCCGCAGCATCCGCTCCGAGCCGAGCGCCCCGACGTCCACCCCGGACCCCTTGCGCAGCACGCCCAGTCCGGTGCCCGAAACCTGTTGCGGTTCAGGGCCACCGACGTTGTTGTGGACTCGGTAGTAGCCGTACCCCAACGGAGTGAAGTGCCCGGCACCCAGCCAACGCAGCAGTTGCGCACAGTCCGAGGCTTCCGATCGCGGTGGCGCCAGGTCCAGGCGTGCGGAGAGCGAGCCCATGGTGTGGTTCATCGCGTCGGTGTCGCGGTCGACCTGACGGATCTCGGCGAGCAGCGGTGGCAGTGCCCCCTCGATCCGAGCCAGGACCTCGTCGGAATCCTGCGCATCCAGCTGCACATGGATCCACGACTCGGTGACCACGTTCCCGCCACCCGTGCTCGATGCGCCCGAATGTGGTTGTGCGGGATCCATTTTCTCGATCGGAGCGATGGCGCGTAGCCGGCCACGGCGATCACGTAGCACGTCGAAGACCGGATGCACGACCTCGGTGACGGTGGCGCCCAGCCGTTGCAGCGCTGCGGTCAGCGAGTCGACCAGCAGCAACATATCGTCGTTGACGATCTGCAGTGCGGGACCCAGCCCGCTCCCGTCGTCGGACCGATACAGCCTGGTCAGCGCCTTACCGGGCTGTCGTACCGAAGCCAGCTCGAGATGATGCCGGAAGATCTGCTCGGCGCGCCCGGTGATCGTCGGTGCCGCGGCACCCGGCTGGATCCACCGGAAGTACACCGCCTCCAGATCCGTCGGATCATCACGGAACCTCTTCCATGAAATCGTCTGCTGGGTTGTAGCCACCATCGACCCGTGCCTTCCCGCGATCGGAATCGGATTGCCGCACCTCGTGCGGTCGGAATGTGCCGTTATTTAGCGGTACGTTGTTCAGTGTAACAAGAAAAATGCGGCGCGACCGGCTTCTCAGCGAACCAAACCTGATCGGAACAAAAATGTCTGCGCGCCTGCACGATTGGCGAAACTACTCGTCTCCAGCCGAAGACCCGAATGGCGATCGGCATACCAGACGGTAACCGCGGGGCCGATCGCCACGAAGGCAGTACCGTCGGAGACGATCGCCCCACCCGAGGACCGCCACCGGCCGATGGTGGCGCCGATACTGTCCGGCGGGTCATGCCGCACAGTGAAGGTCAGCGCCCCGCCACCGGTGATACCACCGGACAACAACGGGTCGTCCGCCGCGACGACGCACACGTCGGCCTCCCCGTCCGGCGCCTCATGACAGGTCGAAACCGCACGCATCAGCTCGGGCAGAGTATCCACCGGAGTGAGATCACCGATCGCCGGTGCATCGACCGAACAGGAGCGCAGGATGAGCACCGCCAGCACCACCATGGCGGCGATGCCCGCCAGCGCGGCCTTCCACTGCCAGGCCGGAAACGACTTGCTCGCTTCCTTTTTGGTGTCTTCGGCCGACTTCTCGGCATCACCGGCAGCCTTCTCCAGCCCGCCGACGAGTCGCTCGGCCCCGACGATGACCGGCGCTACCCCGGCCGCCGCCTTCCCCAGCCCCTCGATCACGGTGCCGAGTGCGCGCAACGGAGCTCCGCAATGCAGACATCGAGATTGTGCACCGTCGTTGCGGTGGGAACAGTACTCGCAGGTTTGATGCGGTGAATTCACTGGCCGTTCACGACAATCGAGGAGATAGCGGTGGTGTTGACCGTGGCGTCACCGGAGGAGTCCAGCACCGTCAGCGTGATCTTGGAGGCGGTAACCGGTGGGCTCATCTCGGTCACCACGAGGCTTCGCTGGTCCATCGTCTGCTGGGTGTAGGTAGTGATCCCCGGGTCGTTGAACCGGTAGGACACTCGGCTGACGGTTCGGAACTTGGTCCACTGATCAGCGCCGTCGGCCCCGATACTGTCCCAGCCCGGCACGATCCCGATCGAATCGATCCGGTGGATCTTGCCCAGGTCTATGGTCAGGATCTGCCCATCCACCCGATACGCGCGTGGGCACGACCATGCCTTGTCGGCCTGACCGGAAAAGGCATCCATCCCCGGAGTACCTCCCGCCGGGCACTGCGATTCGGCGGATTGCACCTCGATGGCCGAGCCCGCGGCGAGATTCTCCGACGGCGCCGGGCCCGCCGACGACGGCGCGGCAGCGGCCGCCGTGACCACCTCGGCCCGGCCCTTGCCGTCCTCTTTGCCGCCCGTGCTGATCAGCGACAACACGATCACCACGGCCAAGACACCCGCGACAGCGATGGCGACCTTGGGTTTGCGTACCGTCGCCAGCAGTTGCTGCGCGACATCGGCGCGACCGGCCCGCGACTGCTTGGTCTCGGGTGCCGGCTGCTCGGGTTCTGCTGCCGTGGCGGAACCTTCCGCGGCCGCAGCGGTCGACACCCTGGAACCGGCGCGATCGGCGTAGCCGGAGGTGAACTCCAATCCCGACGGCTTGTCCGGTGACTCACCGTTGAGCAGCGCCATGATCCGGTCGCTGGCCTTCGGTCCACCGGCGGGCCGGGCCGTCGCATTCGGCGCGGAGGGTGTCGGCCCGTCCGGTGCCACCTGCCCGGTCGGGCCGGGCGGCAGCGACGATCCGGTGCCGGACTCGGCTTTCGCCGATTCGGAGGACAGCCCCGGCTCCGACAACAGCGCATCCAGGACCGCACCGCGGTGACGTTCGAAGGGATCTGCGGGGTCCTGGTCGGACATGTGAGCGATGGTATCGCCAGCCGAACACGCGCTACCGCAACACTATTCCCTCCGCGGGGAAGGCCGGCACGGCGCCGATCAGCGAGAGGTGTCGGCCGTCAGGAAGTATTCCGGAGGAACGTCGAAAACCCGCGCCAAGGCGATGATCAGATCCAGTCGGGGGATCGCCTCACCGTGCACCAGCCGGTACAGGCCCGACTGCGACACCGGTACGTCCGGATAGGCCAGCTCCAGGTGCTGGGCGAGGGAATACAGCGTGAGCGAGCGCGTCGAGCCGTCCTCGGTGGATACCACGGATTCCGCGATCAGGTCCGACAGGCGGGCGGAGAAGATGGCCGCCGCCGACTGCCTCGGCGTGAGCTGCTCGTCGGGGCCGCTCGTGCGATTATCGGCTTCGAGCACGCCGACCTCGCCTCCATTCTGGGTCTCACGCTGCGGATCTCGCTCCGGAGTTCGCCTGCTGTCGGATTCGGATTCCGCCAATACGTTGATCAACACTACCGTCCCGCCTTGTTCGATTCGGCCTCGACCGCACCCGCCGGCACACCGGATGCCGGCACGTTGCCCGGGGCGTCGAGATATCTTGTCTCACCACGTGGTTCGATCAGGTCCACCCGCACCGTACGCATCGGGATACTGACGTCGATCGCGCTCGCGCCGACCTGGTCGATGGCCAGGTCGGCCGAACGCCGCCGGGGCGCTCCGGGATCGCTGATAGTCACGGTGGTATGGGCAGCGGACACGCGCGGCGGCACCTGATCGAAGACCGCGATCGTGGCCTGCACACCATCGGACGCGGAATCGCTACCGATGTCCGCGGCATCGGGAGCCATGCGCAGCGAGTCGGGGTCACCCACCTCCGCGACCAGTTGCTGCCATCGCTGCGGCCGCGACGAATGCACCTCCACATCCGCGCCGACGACCATGGCGCGGAGCACGATCTGTTGAGCCACCGGCAGATCCGCGTACACATCGATACTGCGATGACGTGGGTTGTAGCGCGCCGGATCGAACAGCGGAAGCGCCAAGGTGTGCTTCGGCCGGCCGCTGATCGAGCCCAGAATCTGGCCACTCGGGCCGATCGCGATGGCGAGACCCGCGAGTTGTTCGGGTGTGGCGGTGTCCCCTGCGGAATCGGTGGCCACCGGCAACCGGTGCACCGAGGTCGCGGTGGCCAGCCCCGCTCGCAGCGCGTCGGACTGGTGTCCGCCGAGCGGGCGGAGATACCCGGGCGGGGCCACCGCGGCCGCCGGGCCGACATACCGCACCAAGCCCCGAGCACCCAGCGCACCGCCCGCCAGGCTGATCACGACCGTCGTCCGGCCACGATTCCACGACCAGCAGTCGTCGAGGCCGGCTCCGTCGAGACGAGACCAGTCGATCAGGTAGCTGGTCACACCTCGGCTGGGCACCGAGGACTCCAAGCGGTGCCACGTCTCGCGCAGATCGGTGAGCTCGACCCCGCTGTGCAGCAGGCGAATGGCGTCCCGCAGCGCATCAGCGGGCAGTGGTTGTGCCTCCATCCCGCGTTCGCGCAACCGTCCGGCGATGCGGTGTGCCGCCGAAGCCAGCGCCTTGGGGCCCGATTCGGCGATCGGGCCGCGTTGTCCCAGAGCGAGGAGATTGCGCTGCGGATCGAGCCGCAGCACCAGCCAGGTCATCCGGTCACCGACCACCGGGTGCGCGCCGATGAGCTGGTCGTACAACATGCTGTACCCACCGGCGGGCCGGACGCGTTGCCCGGTCGTCACGATATCTATTCCGATGTCGATCCCGAACTGGTCGAGCATGTGCAACAGTTCCTGAACCGGCACGGTGTCCTCGGTATAGAGCTCACGCTCGGCGATCACCGTCGGCAGATCCAGGTTGGGCGCCAGCTGGATCATCGCGACATAGACGGAGTCGTCGTCGCGGACTCCACAGAGCCCGGCGGCGACTTCGACATCACGCAACACCGCGAGGCTACCGCGGGCCTGTGCCCGCGCCTGCCGGTCGAGGCGGTAGCTGCACCAGTCGATCAACCACCGCACGCCGGTACGCCCACCGACCCGAACGGTCAGAGTGACCACGACGACGCAGACCGTCACCGCGCCGGCCCACCAGGGCGCCCTCCCCCACAGCCCCGCCCCGGCGACGCTGCCGACGACGACCACCGCGGCCAGCGGACCGCGTTCGGCCGCGCCGACACCGATCTTCGGAAAACTCACCCACGCCTCCGGATCATGGAGTTCGCACTACCGGCCGCGACGCCGAACACCACCATCACCACCACGATCACCAGTGCGGTGATGCCGGGGCGCCGATCGGCGGGACGAGGCGGGTCCGGTATCGCCAGTTCCGTACTGCGGAACAGACCGTTCGGCGGCTTCGGCGGTTCGGAGAAGGCCATCGCCGCCGCCGGATCGATAACGCCGGCTCCGACGACGTTGTCGACACCGCGCGCCGGCGCGTGGGCGCTCGCCTGCAACCGGGCTGCGATCTCCCCCGGCGTCTCGTTCGGAAACCTGGACCGAAGCAGTGCCGCCACCCCGCTGACATAGGCGGCGGCGAAGGACGCACCACCGACCGGCACCATCTTGTCCGCGGATCCCACGGCATTGATCAGACCGCTGCCGCCGGGTCCGAGCGATTCGATCCCGGTGCCGGGCGCAGCCACCGACACCCAGGGGCCCCAGAGCGATTCCTCCATCGGTGCGCCGGTTGCCGTGGTGAATCCGACGGTCATCACGTCGGGTGCGAACCACCCGGGCGCCGAGATCGTCTGTACCCCTTTCCAGTTACGACTGTCGGTCGGCCGGCTCGGGTCGACATCCGGATTCTGCGAACAACCCGACGAACCGGTACTTCCGGCACCCGCGACGATCAGTGCGCCACGAACGTGCACCGCGTGACCGATCGCGGCAGCGAGCATGGCTTGGTCCACGTGCGCTCCGGCGGCGACACATACCGGCAGCGCCACGGTGATCACACCCGCTCCGAGATTCGCGGCGTGCGTGATAGCCCGGGCCAAGGTGCGGATGTCGCGGCTGGTTTTCGCATCGGAGTTGCCCGCGTCCGGCCGTTCCGGACTGAAAGCGCCCGAGGTGTAGCGGATGGAGATCAGCCGCGCGTCCGGCGCTACCCCGACGAAGCCGTCGGCCGGATCGTCTGCGGCGCCGATAATTCCGGCGACCAGCGTGCCGTGCGCATCGCAATCGGCCAGGCCGTCGCCACCGGCCGCCACGTAGTCACCGCCGCCCACCAGGTTCGGCAAGCGCGGCCCCGGCGATACACCGGTATCGATCACCGCGACGGTAACCCCGCTGCCGCTGCTCAGGGCACGCACCCGGCGCAGATCCAGGGCACCGTCCGGAGGCGGCGCCTGAGCAGGGTCGCTGCCGGGAAGAACACCGGTGGCCAGACAGCCCTTGTCCTGTTTGGTCGGGACCTCCGGCCCCGGCGGACCGTCCGGTGGTTCCGCTCCCACGACCGCTTCGGGCGGATCCACCGCCGCAGCCGGTACCGGTACGGCCGCCGGCGCTGCCGTCAGCACTGCCACCAAACCGGTGAGCAGCAAGCTCACCGGCACGCGAAGAACCATCAGATCGCCCGCATCGCGGTGTAGATTCCCATGATCCAGAACGTCACGACCGGCACCACGAGGATGAGCGCGTACTCCACCAGGTCGATGACCCGACGGGTCACCGGTGACAGCCGTTTACCCGGAAGACGCAGCGCTGCCACACATCCGGCTGCCGCCGCCAGCGCAACCACCGCGACGACGACCAGCCGGGCGCCGGGAGTGGCGTAGGCACCCACGGTGACCGCGGCGACCCCCACGACAGTGGAGGCGGCGGCCGCGCACAGTGACAACGCCTGCACCCGGTCTGGATACCAGCGTGCGCGCATCACGAGGATGCCCGCGACAGCTGCCCCGAGGACCAGCTCTCGAATGCCGCCGGGCGCCGCGGCGGCGGTGACTATCACACCACCGGCGAACAACCCGGATGCCGCGATCACCAATCCGCGCAGGCTGGTGACCGCGCGGCGGGCCCTGCTTTCGATTCCGGTGTTCACGTGCGCGTCCCGATCGGCCTCCGGCTCCCGGTCGGCGTGTTCGTCGCGGACCGTCTCGGCATCGAAGATGTCGGTGAGCGTTGCCGGCGCCACTTCGTTGCCGGGATCCGGTAGGTCGGGCGGACGAATCCGCGCGGCAACCACCGCCAGCCGCGGCGCCATGGTCAGCAGAATCAACGCGGCGAAAACCACGCCACCGGCGACTTTCTCGACATCGACATCGCCGTAGGACGGCACCAGGGCCGCCACCGTCAGCACTGTCCCGGCCGTCACCACCGCGGTCAGCACCGACGTCCCCAGACCGGACGCTCGCAGCATGGTGAGCGCCGCGACCGCGGCGACCACCGAGCCGGCGGCAATATTGGCCGCGGCGAAACCGCCCGGCTGCCCGTATGCCGGTGGCACCAGCATCGCACCGCCGGCGAACAACAGCGGCAACGACGACAGCTGGCATCCGAGAATCAGATCTGTCCGTGCCTTGGACCGGCCCGCCACCACCGCGGCGACCCAGCAGGACACGCCCAGCAGTAACGCAGGCAGCCCGCACCACCACACCGACCCGCTGCGCGTCCACGACCACGACAGCAACAGGGCTGCCGCGACCGCGCCGACCCCGATCGCGGCCGAGCCCACGGTGGCGACGGTGCGCGCGTCGAATTCGGCGAACTCCCGCTCGTTGATCGTGGCGAGCGCATCAGTGATGTCTTCGATGACCGGTGTGAAGATCTCCGCGGATTCGACCACCGACAGCATCAATACGGCGCCGTCGACGACATCGTGGTCTGCCAGGCTGCGCCATCGCGGTATCGGCTGTTCCCCCGGCCGCGCCAGACTCCACTGGCCGGTCGGTGGCGTGAAATCGATCTCCTCGTCCTCGATCGCCCGGTTCAGCACACCGAGCAGATCGTCGATGAACGTTTCCACCGCGAATTTCGTCGGCACCACCACATCGACCTGATAGGTGGCCACCATCACCGCGATTCGAGCGCGCGCGACCTCGGCCGGTTGGGCCGAGCGGGCGGCTGTCGCCGGCGGCGCTACGGCCGTACTCATCGGCGGCCCCCGCGATCGGCCGTGCGCCCCTGCCCTGGGAACCCGTCACCGAGTCCGGCCGCCAGATCCTCGAAGGCGAGCGCCGTGTCCTTGTCCAACAGTCGCAGGTCGATTTCTCCGCCTTCGGCCAGATGTTCGTCGTAGGGCAGCACCCGGGTCGGTCGGCCGGCGGTGGCGAACAACTTCTCGATCTGCTCCACGTCCACCGTCGGTTTGACGGGGTGCTGATGCACGATCGCGATCACAGAACTTGCGATCAGATGTTGCAGACCATGCGAATTGAGCCAGTTCAAGGTGGCGACAGCGCCTTTCACACCACCGACGGTCGGTGGCGTGACGACGACGACCGCGTCGCTGGTGCGCAGCACCGTCTGAGTGATGGAGTCCAGCACGCCCGTTCCGCAGTCGGCGATCAGCAGATTGTAGTGGCGGCGCAGCGTCGCTGCGGCCGTGTTGTACTCACCGCCGGACAGCGCCTCACTGGCTTCGGTGCTCCACGGTGATGCCACAACCGCCAGGTCGGAGTTGTTGATCGAGGTGAACGAATGCACCGCCGAGAACGCATCGAGGTCGTTGGCAAGGGCCATGTCTCGCAGCGTCAACCCGTACGGATGCGGAGCGGTACGGGCAGGCAGGTCACCGAAGTCCGGATTGGCATCCACCCCGACGACCCGATCCGGCCGCAGCACCGCAAAAGTGGAACCGAGCGTGGCCGCGACCGTCGTACGCCCGACTCCGCCCTTCACACTGATGACGGCGATCTGATACGGATCGTTCAATTGTCGGCGGATCCGGGCGCGGCGTTCCTCGGTGCGCTGCTCGGCAGGTGAGAGTCCGAGATTGAAGCCGACCTTGTTCAGCGCGCCGCGCATGCCGCTGGTGGACTTCAACTGGGCTCGCCGCGCCGCGGTGATGTCGGCCAGCAGATCCATCGAGGTGAGTGTCGCCGGGAGTACTTCGACCCGGGCCGCCGCCTCGGCCTGACCGAGCCGGTCGGGGAGCTGCGATCCGGGCGGGGGCGCGGGCTGCCAGGTCGCTGACCGGCCGTCCCCGGTGGCTGGATACCGGTGCTGCGCCGCCGGGGTATTCCACACGGCACTGTTCGCTGGACCGGCAGCGCCGGCCGCGGTGCCGGGGGTGGGCCCCGCGGTGGATGGCGGCGTGGGCGCCGTCGGCGGCGGTGTCGCGGCGGGAGCATCCGGTCGACCGACCGCGTTCCCACCCGACTGCGGCTGCCGCATGCCGATGGGGTCGGGCACAGGTTTGTTCTCGTGCCCCACGGCGGCCGTGCCCTTTCGTTGGCCTGTCTCCCTCAGATCATCGAAGCCCGTGTAGGTTTCGCCGCCGACCGACGCCCCCGACGGGGGCTCGGGCGGCGCACCGGCGGCGTTGTCGTGGCCACTCGGCGGGGTGGAACTCTGGGCGGTGCCCGGGGGTGCCGCAGCGGACGAGCCGCCGTCCGGTTGCGGCCGCCCTTCTCGTGGCGCAGCGGAAGGCCTGGGTGAGACAGGCGCAGCGGACGAGGCCGGCGGAGCGGACGCTGTCGTCGCGCCGTCACCGGAGGGCGGTGCCGCCGGTGACGGTGCCACCGCTCCGGGCTGCGGGGCCTGTTCCGGATGCCGCCCTTGCTCGACACCCGGCGCGGCCGCCTCCGCTACCGGTGTGAAGTAGGCGTCGTAACCGCCCCGATCTCGCACGGACCCGACCGTATGACCATTGGTTTCCGGTACTGGGTTCATATCCTCATCCTTCTCGAAACCCGCAGTGAATTCAGCCGATTCGGCTGGTTTCGAACCAACTTCGGCCGGGCAGCAACTCGACGAGCGCTCCGATTCCGGAACGGAGCGCGGCATCATCGCCCGGCAGATACGTCGACCACACCTCACCGTCCATCGCTATCGCGGGGCTCACCACCAACCGGCCCGCCGACGTATCGACCACGGACATCGCCACCTGCGGCCGCGGCGTCTCTCCATCGTGATGTTCGATCACCAGCACCTCGGCCCAGCGCACGATCGTCTCCAGCGCCCGCGCGAGTACGGCCGCCGTCTTCGGTTCGGCACCCAACTCGGCGATGGCCCGGCGACGTTCGTCCGTCTCGACCGGCAGCGCCGTCAGTTCCGCAGCGGTGACCCGCCACGGTTCGAAAGTCGTCGGTGGCACCGTTCCCATCGCGGACAGCACTGCGGCGGACAGTATTTCGAGGTTGTGCCCTTCCTGGAATATCGACTGGACGACGATCTGATCGTCGTTGCGCACCGCGAGCACATGGTCCGAGCCGGAACGCACCAACGACATCCGCAACATGCCCCGCGCCTCGCCGTCTCTGCCGGTGTCCACGATCCGGGCGACCATCTCCGTGTCCGGCCGGTACAGGCACTGCAGCCACCGCTCGACCACCGGATGCACTCGCCCGTCGACGAGTACACCGGCCTCGGCGAGTTGCGCTTCGACAGCCTGGTGCACCCGCCGACGATCGTCGAGGTGATACACATTCGGCATCAGGGCCAGCACCGGCGGATAGGTGTCGATGCCGACCAGCTCTTTCAGCAGCAGGGCGGCATCGACATTCAGCTCGAGCGCGATCGGACCATCCGCCGAGGTTGCGGTGACCAATCTCAGATCTTGAGGGCGAGGAAGCGCCCGCCCTGATCCTTGTCGGTCATCTGCATCAGACCACCACCGCCGGCCACGCTCTGCACCGTCGCCTTGAGTTTTTCGAGCGACGCGCGGTACGCGTCGATCTTGGCCATCAGTGCGGTGATCTGCGGCTGCCAGCCCTGTTCGGCAGCCGCACCGGTGAACGATTCACGCAGACCTTTTTCCAGGCTCTTCAATGCGTCATTGTTTTCCTGGATGCTGCCGACGATGGAACCGAAGGTCAGGGAGTGCGAGTCCACCGCCCCGAAGTTGTACTTCATGTTGCCGCTCATGTTCTACCTTCCGAGAGAAGAATACGACGAATTTTTTCGGTTGCTTGATCAGGTCCAGTCGCCGCTGATCTTCCCGCCGGCCCCGAATTGGCCGTCGGAACCCATCGAAACGGCATTCTCGCTACCCGACAAGTTGCGAATCAACTGCTGATAGGCGTCCATATCGGCTGCGTCTACCTTATTGGCGGTATCGAGCAGCGTGTCGAGGATTTCCTGCAGCGACCGTCCCAGGGAGGTGCCCTTCTCCCAGGAGTCCATCATCGTGGTCTGAATCGCACCGCCGGCGCCTTGGCTCTTGACCGCCGCTTCGAGCTCGTCCTTCACTCCGAGCAGGCTCTTCAGATAACCCTCGTGATTACCCTGCAGTCCCAACGCCGTTTTGGCGGTAGGAATCAGGACCTGGGGATCAGCATTCATTTCGCCGGACATTATTTGTTCCTTTCCGGTGGTGGTTTACACGACCTCGGTGCCGATCACCGGGGACGATCAGAAGCAGCCAGGACCGCCACGTCCTCTTCGACGTGTTCGATCACTCCGACCGCGGGTCGAGATTCCGGCGCCACCTCGTCGACGTACTCGCCGGCATATTCGATAACGCCGATGACGGGTGCCTTCTCGAGGACCGGCACCTCCATCGGTTCACCAGGAACGAAGACCGTCGATTTCGACTTGCGCTCCTCGTCCTTGCGGCGCCGCATCCGAGCCGCCGGTGCGGTGGCACCGCGCGGCGGCCCCTTGCGCGGTGGTGCGGCACTGGTGGGCCGGCCCTCCGGGGCGGCACCGAAAGCCCGGGTCGACGCCGGGTTCCAATTCCCCGGCATCCGAAATCCGGTAGCAGCACCGGCCATGGAACTCATGCCGCCGCGTGCCATCGACAACGCCACACCGGCACCGCCGACCCCGGCGGACATCCCGGTCAGTGTCGACGATTCGGGTGACGTGCCGTAGAAGCCGTCCTGTCCGGACCACGAATCGTCGGCGCCGTATCCGTCTTCACCGCCGTAATAGTCGGGCATCGACGACAGCGGGTCGTCCGGAGACACCGGATCGGTCAATCCGTCCTCGAGGCCGGAACCGCTGGGATCGGGCCCCTGCGGTCCGTCGCCCGGACCGGTAGGGTCTTGCGATCCGCCCGACGGCTGGTCACCGCCGGGGTGGTCGCCGCCGGCATGATCACCGGACGAACCGGATCCACCACCCGGGTGTGAATCACCGCCGCCACCACCGGGATTGGCATGAGTTGTATTAGTCCCCTGCCATCCCGTCGGTCTCGGAGGCAGTTTGTAGTCGGTCGGCGGCGGCACCGGCCCACTCACGATCGGCGGTGGTGTCAGTGGCTGCGGGAGACTCTCCAGCGCGGGAACCGCCGCACCGGCGTAACCGGCCATCACCCCGGCAGCTTCGGCCCAGATCGCCATGTAGTGCATTTCGTTGGCCGCCAGCAGCCCCATCCCCACCGGCGTCGTAGCGGCGCCGAGCAATACCGTCTGCTCGGCCCGGTTCTCCGCCAACTGAGCGGCTACCAACTCCATGAGACTGCGCGCCCCGAGGAAGGCCGCGCCGGCGTCGGCGGCGGCCGCGGACGCACCGGTCGCGATCGCCGCCTGTTCCTGTAACCACGTCGCATGTTTGCCGAATGCCGCCCGAGCCTGCTCGGCGGACATCCCCTGCCACGAACCGGTCATATCGGCAGCCATACCGGTGGTGGCGGCGGCCGCCGAGGTGAGATCCGCCGCCAGCTTGGCATAGGACACGGCGGTCTCGAGGATTGGTGTCGCTCCAGCGCCGGCCAGTAACCGTCCGACGTTCACCTCGGGCGGTAGCGCTGCGAAATCGAAGGGCAGCATGGTGTCAGCCCAGCTCTGCGTCCGGTGCCTAGTATTCGCTCAGCGTGGCAGCCGACGATGTGACGGTGGCGCCACTGACGATATCTTCGCCCGAGTAGGCGGCACCGACTTGCGGCATGGTCGCCGACGCCTCGGTCTGCAACACCGCACCGTGCGCGGTGCACGTGAAAAAGCCTTCACCCCAGGGGAAGAAGACACTCGGAATCAAAGCGCTCACATCATCGAGTCCGGGCGGGGCCGGTACACACGCGGGTGCCTGTGCACCCAACGATGAAACCAGACCCGTTGCGGTGGAGTTTATCTGCGATGCGAGACCCGGAAAGTTTTCAGGACTGGCGCTGAAAGACATGACCTCTCCTACGACCGATACCGCCGCTTACGAGCGGATACAGCAAGAACGCTAGGCCATTCCCAATCGTGGGAAGTGTCGTCGTTACCGGTCGTCCGGTACCCAGGCGGCCTGCACCAGATCCTTGCGCGAATGCAACGGCTCGACCAGTATCCCGCGCCCGACAGGCTGTTTCGTGGCCTTGACGTCACCGATGAGCATGCCGTCCATCTTGGTGCCGTCCATGATCAGACCGGAGGAATTGAGGTTCTTGATCTGCCCCATGATGTTGTCGTACATCGCCGAATCCGCCTGCGCGATATTGCGGGAGATAATGATGTGCAGTCCGGTATCGCGTCCGTCGACGATGATGTCCTTCAACGGGTCCAGCGGGTTGAGCATGCCTCGTTGCACAACCATGTGGTAATCGTCGATCACCACGAAGATCTCCGGGCCGCTCCACCACGACCGTTCCTTGAGCTGCTGTGAGGTCACTCCGTCCGGCGGTCGCCTGTTGCGAATCTTCTCCGCGAACCCGGGCAGTCCTTCCTGTAGATCTCGCTCACTGGTCAGATAGCCGATCAGCCGTTCGTCGGGAAGCACATCCATATGCTGGCGCCGATAGTCGACCAGCAGGACACGAGCCTGCTCGGGTTCGAAGTTCCGGTCGATCGAGCGCATCAACGCGGCCAGCACGGTCGATTTGCCGCTCCCGGGTGAACCGATCACCAGGAAGTGACTCGACTGCCCGAAATCCACCGAGGCCACGCCGAGATCGGATTCGCGCACTCCGAACGGCACCAGCAGCGACTGCGCGAGCGACGCCGGCTGGGGCATCACCTCGTGGATGCGTTCCAGTGCGATCTGAGAGGGGAGCAACCGAACTTCGGGTGCGCGGCGGTCTGCGTAACGCCGGGTCAATTCCGTGCCCGCGGCGGACAACCCCGCGGCAACGGATTCCGGATCGCCGACACCGTCGATTCGAGGCAGGGCGGTCAGCATATGCAGCGCCTCGCCGGAAACGCAGCGCCCGGGGCGGTCCGGAGGTATCGCGGCGACCACACCGCGGTGCGAGCCGAAGACGGTGTCGGTGAGGTCGCCGAGGCGCATCTCCAGGCGGGTCTGCAACATATCCCGGACAGCCGGACGCAACGCCGCCCAGCGCGAGCTACTGAGAACCAGGTGAATACCGTAGTTGAGCCCTTGTACGGCAATAGATTCGAGAACCGGCGAATAGTCGTCGTAGAACGGGCCGTTGACCGCGAAGCCGATATCCCAGCCGTCGATGACCAGGAAGACGTCACCGCACTCGTCCCCGTACTTCGTCAGCTCGGCGGAGTCGACCGGGTCGTTACGGCGCCGCCGGAATTCACGCATCGAATCGATGCCGAGCTCGGTGAACATCGATTGCCGGCTCGCCAGCAGATTCGTCACCAGTGCGAAGGTGCGCCGGACGCGGTCCACATCCCGGGCCGCGGCGACCGAGCCGACGTGCGGAATCGAGCGCAGTCCCGACAGCCCGCCACTGAAGTCCAGGCAGTAGAACTGCACCTGCTCGGGAGTGTGGGTGAGCGCGGCCGAGACGACCAGGGTCTGCAGTGCCGTCGATTTACCCGACTGCGGCCCGCCGACGACAGCCATATGACCGCCGGCTCCCGACAGGTCCACCGACCACACGTCCTGGCGCTGCTGGCGTGGCTTGTCGACGACGGCCAGCGGTAACTGCAGCACCCCGGGTTCCACCGCACCGGCCAGACGGTCCAATGTTGCGGGAACCCCCAGGGGCGGCAACCACATCGAATGCGCGCGCTGACCGTGGCCCGCGAATTGCTGCAGGACGGTTTCCATCACGGTCACCGGCTCGGCATCGGGCACCTCCGGCTCCACTACGACCGGCGCCGGTGCGGCGACCGGCTCGGCGCGGCTCGGCGCGATGTGGGCCGCCGTGAACGCCTGGGGCGGCCGGTAGCCGCCGCCGGGCCGACGCGCGCGCTGGGTGCCCAGCGCGGCCGCCTGGGCTGGCGGGGTGTAGGCACCGCCGACGTAGGCCGCCTGGAATCGTTGCAGGTCACCCGAGCCGACCCGCAGATATCCGGCGCCCGGCTTCTTCGGCAGGTGATAGGCGTCTGCGGTGCCGATGGCATCGCGCGAATCGCTGGTCTGGTTGGTGCGCAACGCGATCCGATAGGACAGGTGCGCCTCGAGTTCACCCATCCGGTTGGCCGGAACCTTCTGCGACGCCAGCAGCAGATGGATGCGCAGCGATCGGCCCAGGCGGCCGATCGCGACGAACAACTTGGTGAAATTGGGGTGCTGTTCGAGCAATTCCGCGAATTCGTCGAGGATGATGAGCAGCGTCGGCAGCGGTGCCAGCTGTGCCCCTTGCTCCCGGGCCCGCTCGTAGTCGGCGACACTGGCGAAGTTTCCGGCGTCGCGCAGGATACGTTGCCGCCGTGCCATCTCACCACTGATCACGTCCTCCATACGGGTGACGAGATCGGCTTCCTCCTCCATGTTGGTCACCACGGCGGTGACGTGATGCAGCCGGTCGAAGCCGAGGAAGGTCGCACCGCCCTTGAAGTCCACCAGCAGCAGGTTCAGCACGTCGGGTGAATGTGTGGCGACAGCCGAAAGCACCATGGTGCGAAGGAATTCCGACTTTCCCGATCCGGTGGCGCCGATGCACATGCCGTGCGGGCCCATTCCCTCTTCAGCAGATTCCTTGATGTCGAGGTAGACCATCTGCCCGGTCGGATCGTAACCGAACGGGATATTGAGCCGCCCGCGGTCACTATCGCGCCGGCGCGGCCACTGCCGCTCGACCCGGACCGCTCCGGGATCGGCGATCGAGACCAGGTCCTCCCAGCTCGTACCGACGCTGGTCTGATCTGCGGTGACCGCCTCGACCACGCTGGAGAGCCGATACGAGGAGAGGCTGCGCGCCACCGCGGTCACCGCGGCGACCGACATGGTGTCACCGACGCCCACCGCGCGCGGCCCCCGGGAGGTCACCTCTTGCAGCCGTCGATCCTCGGCGACCAGGAATTTCAGCGCACGCGGCACACTCTGTTCACCGACACCGGGACGCAGCCAGGTACATCCATCGATTCCGGAGATGTCCCGTTCGTTCGTCGGCCCCTCGCTGTCGACTATCAGCAGATAATGGGTGCGGTCCATGGTGGGCTGGGTATTCGCCGAGAACGGGCCGCGGTTGAGCCCGGCGAGCACCTTCGACCGCAGCTCACCCACCGAGCGGTACACCATCCGGCTGGACCCGAGCGCATCGGTCTCACTGGGATGCTGGGTGTGCGGCAGCCACTTGAGCCAGCTCCACCGCGGCGCGTCGGGGTCCGCGACGACCGCGGCGATCGCGACCTGATCGGGTCCGTGCAATACGGCGATCTCGGCGAGCATCGCTCGCAACAGCGCGGCCATCGCCTCCGGATCGCCGTCGAACCCTACCTGAGGCACCGACAGCAGATTGATCGCCACCGGCATCCCACCGACCGTGGAATAGGCCTTCGCGAACCGGGTCACCTCGACCACACCGACCGGGTCCAGATCCGAGGTCGGCGCGGCCTCCGGCACGATGACACGGACCTGATTGGCGATGCGCCCGCGCCCGATCCGCACCCGCAGGAACTGCGGGCTCGAAACCTGAACCTCCCACATGCGTTTCCCGCCCACCAGGCGAGCGAGCTCGGCCGGCCCCGGATGGGTGTGGCGCAGATACTCGTAGAGCTCGGCCTCGGCCGTGTGTACGGTTCGGCGGTTGTCGCCGATGGAACGCAGATAGTCCTTGCGCTCCTCGTTGAGCCCCGCCGCCCCGCCACCACCGTTACCGCCGAGACCACCGCCGATCATGCCGAACATCGACACCAGCATCATCATCGGGAAGAACAGCATGGTGGGCGAGAAGGTTCCGCTGCTGCGGAACATCATGAACATCATGCCGCCCATGCCGATCACCATGATCACGGGCATGATCATCCGGATCCGGGAGGGCGGAACGGGTTTGGGTAGTTCGGTGGGCGGCTCGAGCCGCAGCTCGGTGACCGCGGGCGCCTTGGGCCCCTTCTCGGGCCTGGCAGGCCGAACGAAACGCCGGGTCGTGGTCATCAGGCGCCTCCACCGGCTTTCTCCGGCAGGCCGACCGCGGCCTTGTCGGGTGCGATTCCGTCGTGCTGGATACGAGCGTCGCTCTCCGACAGCGTCGGCCCCACCGCGAACAGCGAGATGATGCTCCAGGGGGCGGGCACCGGAGATTTCAGGCCGAGTGCGGCCACCGTCCGATCGCCCGCGCCTGGTTGCACAGCGATGCCGTACCGGATCCCGCTGTCGGAAATCCAGTACAGCGACTCACGCAGCGGCGAGTCCGGCTCGTTCCCGGTCAACTGGACGAAGCGGCCACTGCTGCCGGACAGCAATGCGTGGTCTGCGGTGGCACCGTGTGAGGTGGGCGCTGTGACCAGCGGGACGACACTGCCCTGTTCCTGGGCCGGCAGCGGCAGCCGGCGACCGATCAGGAGCCGTGTCACGGCATTCTCCTCGGCCGCGCCTCGCGACCAGTGCACACACGTCACACCCGATTTCTCCGGGTTCGCCACGGTCACGGGGTGGGTCGGATAGGCGGAGGTGCCCGGCCAGTCGCCGGGATGCAGGTTCTTCGCGACCGCGTCGGGACCCACGGTCATACTGGCCACGGCTCCACGGGAATTCGCGTTCCGGATCATGGCCGCCAGCACGGAGCCGACCTCCACCAGTCCGGACTGGGAAACCAGGTAGTAGGACGCGCCGCGCCCGGGATTCGACACCGTCACCACCGCACCGACCGGCGCGGACACACCACCGTCGAGCACCGCGGGTTCCCCCGCACCGGGCACCTCGGGCACCCGCAAGGGCGGCGCCTCGGGGATTGCGGCGATCAGTCCGCGGGACGCCTCGACAACCGGAGCGGTGGCATCGATTCCGAGGGCCAGGGTGACCGCGGAGTCCGCCAGATCGATGGCAGCACGCACCACTCCGTGGCCACCGTCGGTGTATACCAGCCAGGTGTTGCCGTCCTGACGCAGCAGTCGCGCCTCGTCGGCGCCGAGGGAATGGATGGCACCTTTCCCGTCGTCCTGCACGGTCACCGGCCCACCGATCACCGTTGTCGTCACTCCTGTTCCGGCGGTGGGTAATCCGGTCCGACGATCGACCGGAGCGGAAGCACCGATACGAGCCGTATCGCACACCGACCACGAGGAGTCGCGGCCGCCGGTATCGCTCATCACGCCGGGCGCCCCCGGAATCCCGACCCACGGGCCGCGCGGGTATTTCGCGAGCTCCTCACGTGAGACCGGCACCGGTACTCCGGCAGACCCGGTGATCAAACGCGCGGAGGACAGATTCAGAGCGGGATACAGCCGGTTGTCGAGCCGGACGAACAGCGCACCGGAGTCCTTCTCCGACACGAGGTTCGAATCCCCCACCTGCTTGGCGGGCTTGAAGAAGGCGAGCACCGCCGACCCGGCGACCATCAAGCAGGCCAGAGCAACGCCGATCGTCAATGCGGTGGACCGGCCCCGCTGCGGGTCGTCGACCATCGAGGCGTCGCGCCGGAGCAAGGCATGCTCGATGCGGCGCAGCAGGAAACGCCACCCCGAGATCTGGTGTTTGGTCACCACCCGAAAGCGGGCCACCGATCAGCTCGTCGGCGCAAGCCCCGCCAGGGCGGTGGTGACGTCGAACGCGTCGACCGTCATCAACTCCTCGTCGGTCATATTCGCGATGTCGGCATTGTCCCGGGTGAACCGGTAGTCGCGTTCGGCTTCCGACGCCTCGACCACATTACGGACGAAGCGGCCGTTGCCCGCCAGATCGATCAGCCGGCGCCCGTTACGGGTCTGCTGTGCCAGTTCGGCGCAGCGTTCCCGCAGGATTTCACGAGCTTGTTCGGACAGGATCGAATCCTTCTTGCGCGCAATGTGGTCCGCGATCTGCACCAGCTCTTCGGCGTCGTAGCTGGCGAAGCGGATCCGCTTGGTGAAGCGCGAGGCAAGACCGTCGTTGGAGGCCAGGAAGCGGTCGATCTGATCCTCGTAGCCCGCGATCACCACGACGAGCTTGTCGCGATCGTTCTCCATCCGGGCCAGCAGGGTGTCCACGGCCTCCTTACCGAAGGCGTCACCGCCGGACAAACCCTCCTGGATCAGGGTGTAGGCCTCGTCGATGAACAACACCCCGCCCAGCGCCGAGTCGATGAGCGCATTGGTCTTCGGCGCGGTGTGGCCGAGATGGGTGCCGACCATATCGTTGCGCGAGACCTCGATGACCTCGGCGTTGTCCACGACCCCGAGCCCCGCGAAGATTTTGGCGATCACCCGCGCGATCGTCGTCTTACCGGTGCCGGGCGGGCCGGAGAAGATGAGGTGCTGGGTCTTGGATTCCACCGCCAGGCCGCGCTTGGCGCGCACCTGATCCATCAGCACACCGGATTTGAGCCGGTCGACCTGTTCCTTGACCGAGTCCATACCGATCTGCGCCCGCAGCAGATCCGAGGCCTCGGCCAGCAGGGTGTCCCGTTCGGCCTGTGCGGCGGTGGCGGCCACTTCCGCCGGATCGTCGCCCGAGGACGGATCCCAGACATCGGTACGAGAGCCGATGACCTCCGCGGTCACCACATCGAACCGATACGACTTGTCGCGCACCGCGCGCTGCCACAGTGGCCGCTCCGGCCACAGCGCCGACCCCTGCAATCCGGCCAGGACCTTCTCGGCGGTGTCGTGTTCGCCGGTGTGCCGCAGCAACATTCCGAGCAGAAAATGCGCATCGGCCCAGATATAGGACAGGCTGCCCGAGGAACTGTCTTCGACGATGCGCTGCACTCGTGGCAGCGCCTCACCGATACGTCCCGTCCGGGCCAGGGATTCGGCGGCCATCAGTTCCGCCGCGATATCGAGCAGTCCGTCGTCGAGCGTGGGTTTGGCGGTCCGCGCCTCCAGCACATCGATCCAGCGATCGGTGCGGAAGAACAATGACATGCGGACGAACTCGGAAACATCGTCGCTCGGTACCTGGTCCAGAATCGCGGCGGCCTCACTCCACTCGCCCCCCTGGGCGTAGGAGCAGGCCTGCGCGACGGAGATCTGGTCACGATCGGCCATCGCCACGCGCAGGCCGTACATCCCCAACTCCACCTGACACCACAGCGCGCGATCCACCAGACCCGCACGCTGCTGGTCCCGATACAGGTTGTGTACCGAACGATAGGCACCGTAGATGACCTCGGAGGTGATCTCCCCGGCCATCGCGCGCCCCAGCCAGGCGTCGCACATATCCGGATCCAGATCGGTGGCGGCACCGAACGCCGCCAGCGCATGTTCTTCGTTGCGTACTCCGCCGGCGACCAATCCCAGAGATTGCACACCCGTGTAGAACGCGTCTTCGGCCGCTGACACCCCGACATCCCTTCCGCCGCATTCGCCTGCCCGAACCTTAGACATCCACTGCTCCCCACCACAGGAAGTTCATTCCCAGGTTTGGGAAGACCGGGCGTCGGAGCGCGGCTCACATCACTCGAATGACCACGGCATCGGTGGGCATCGACGACCACTTCACCGTCGAACCCGTATAGGGCGCCTCGAGCACCATTCCGTTGCCGGCGGCCAGCTGCACGTGCTCCGGGCCCCGAGCGGAGAAGGAATCGGCCGGAAAGACCAGATCACCGGGACGCACCTCGCTCACCGGAACGCGGACACCGCTGTAGATCTGTTCATAGGTGGTGCGCGGCAGGACGACTCGGCCGTCGGTGGCCTCCGCCACGGCGTACTGGGTCAGCCCCGAACAGTCGAACCCACCACCGCTGGGTCCGCCCGCACCTCCACCACCCCAGACATACGGCGTCCCCAGCCAGGCACTGGCGGCACTGACGGCCTGGCCGCCGTTGGTCCCGTCGGAAGGAACCGGGCGGCCGTACTTCGGCACCGCCGCCGCGGCAGCCTGCACTCCTCCGCGGCGAGTTCGCCGCCGCGGGCGCCGCCGCGCCCGCTTCACCGGTGCGACACGACGATGCGACCGCACCGGCGCCGACGGCGGCGAAATGGCATCGGCATGTTTGCGCGCTGCCGCGACATCGGCATCGACCTGCCGGGTCGCATCGGTGATCGTGGTCTGCGCGGCACTGAGCAGAGCCGGGCCGCTGAAGCGTGCATCCCCCACCCCGGCGATAGCCTGCAAGCGCGTCTGCAGATCGGCGATGCGGCCCGTGAGCGCAGTGCGGCCGGTGACGGTGCCGTCTCCGGCCGCCGCCACTGCCTTGTGCACCACGGAGTCCTTGTCGGCCTGCGCCCGGGCCACCGACTCCTGCATGCCACGGGAGTCGCCGTAATCCCGGTTCATCGCGCCGCCACGAGAGTCCAACTGCGCGACGGTGCTGGCGACCTGCCCGGACGCTCCCCCACCTCCGGGAGACCCCTGCCCGTACAAGCCGAGCAGCGAGTTCAACACGCCGTGCAGGTCGGTGGTCAGATCGGGCGCCATCGAACCGCCCTGTTCCCACTCATCGCCGCCCGCCTCTCATGCCGGCCCCCTCACGTGCCGCCGACGTGAATTCGACACTCTCGCAATGCCGAAACCGTGATCCGACTATGCGGTACCACCCGAGATATAACGAGCGGATGAACTTCCCATTTGCGGGAAGCCCCGACAATGAGGAGGAACGAGAGGCGGGTGCAGGGTATGACTGTGGATGCCACCGACGCGAACCTTCTCAGCCTGCCCGCAATGTCGTCGGCAGCCGTCTCCGCCACCGCGAAGAACGAGAACCCACCGGCGGACGGTGAGAAGAAGCCCCCCGTGGCCCCCGGCGAGAAACCACCGTCGGACGGTGGCGGGAAGCCACCGGCCGATCCCGACGAGAAACCACCCGCCGACGGTGTGGAGAAACCTCCCGCCGACCCCGCCGGGAAACCACCGGCCGCCGGTGGCGGAAAGCACTACGGCGAGCCGATCGAGCTCGAACCACCCCGGGGCGCCTCACCGGCGCTGGTCAGCTTCGTCGCGCTGGCCGAAGCCGCGATTCAGACCACCGTGGACCTGCTCGGCCGCGGTATCACCGAACCGCCACCCAATCTCGACGAGCTTCTCACCACTGTCGTCTACAAGAATCTGGGCAAGGGTGAGGCCGACAAGGCGTATCAGCAGACACTGAGCAAGGTGCGCAGCATGCAGAGCCACCTGCTGAGCATGGATGCCGAAGTGGTGAAGACCTCGATCAAAGTCGCCGCCGGCAAGGACGAAACCCTCGCCGCGGTACTCGCCGACGTGAAGAAGTTGCGCCATGCGCTGAGCATCGATCTGAGCGCCGTCGGCAAGAAGGCCAGGGCCGCCAAAGAACTCGAACTCATGGAGCGAATCGCCGACACGCTCGACTCGGTGTGCCGACGGGTCTCCGAGGTCGCCGAGTACAACAAGTCGATGGCCGGTGGCGACGCCAAGGGCTCCGGTGGCAAATCCGGCAGCGACAGTGGCACCGGAAACGGCACCTCGACGGGCACCGGAGCCTCCGGTGGAGCAGCGGCCGGAGGCGGGGACGGTGGTCTCGGTGGCCTGGCGCAGATGCTGGGCCCCCTCGCGATGATGGTGCCGATGGGCCTGATGTCGTTGGCGCCGATGGTGCAGCAGTTCATCCAGAGCAACGCCGAACAACACGAGCGGGAAGAAGAAGAGCGCAAAGCCGAGGAAGAGCGGAAGGCCCAGCAGAACGGCACCGCCCCCGCAACCGATCCGGGCTCCGCAGCACCGGCGGCCGATCCGGCCCAGGCCGCGCCCGCCACCGGTGCGGCGACGGCCGGAACGGCCCCACAACCCGGTGGTCTCAACGCCGACCCCGCGGTGATCACACCACCCGACCTCCAGACCCCGGCGAGCCCGTCGGCGCCGGTGGCGCCGACGACCGGTCCCGAAGGGACTGCCGCGCCATCGGTGACCCCGCCCGCAGCGGGAAGTATCCCGGGCGCCCCGTCCTGATCACATCAGCACCGCGGCGGTACCCCGCCGCGCACCGGCAGCAGCGCCGAAAGCACTACTGCTGACCGCATTTCGGCTGTAGTCACCCCAGTACCCGTGCCCGGCGGGCGACCGACGGTCCGGCCCGTGCGGCACTGTTGGTCTCGTCCGCCCCGGCGACACGGCCAACGCCGGTCGTACGGCTACCGGGTGTCAGTTCCCCTGTCCCTGTCCGGGCCCGGGTGTGACCACCGGGGGCGGCGGAACGGACGGCGGTGCCACGACCGCACCGTTCGGCGGGCCGGCGGTGACGCCCGGCGCCGTGACTCGAGTGCCCGCGGGAACCGCACGGTCCACCGTGGCCGCTTCCGTGGTGCTGACGGTCGCCGGAACCTCCACGAACTGCGGATGGTTCAGCACCTGATCGTGGGCGTAGGCGGCATCACGCAGCTGCTGTCGGGTGGGATCGTCGGCCAGTAGCAGCAGCAGCTCGTTGCAGCGCCGTTCGAAGACCAGGGCACGCAGCACCGCGCCCTCCTCGGCGAGTCGCAGCTCACCGGGCTCCACCCGCGCGACATCCACGCGGCGTGACAGCATGGCGGCCGCGAGCATGTCGTCGGCCTCCCGCAACTCTTCCCACCACTGTGGCGAAACCTGTTGCCCGGCTTCGACTACGGCGAGGATGCGGTCGCGGATGCGGCGCGTTTCGCTCGCCTCCGGTATCGCCGGTGCGGTACGGATGAGTTTGCCGTGGGCGTCCCCGGCCAAGGCGGCGCAGTATTCGCGCAATTGCGAATCCGGTACCGCGGCGATCGACGCGGCGGCCTCGGCAGATCCGGTGAGGTCCAGGCGATCCACTGTGTCCGGGGTATGTACCCGCAGATCCACCTCGTATTCCGGCCCGACCATGCCCTCCATCGCCACGTCGGGGAACCGGGTTCGCAGCCCGCCGTCGATCGGTGCCGAGGACGCGAGCGCGACCAGCGCGGCATTCGCCTTCGGCCCCCACGCCAGGCCGAATTCGACCAGGACCCGCGCCGGATCGGTGATGCCCTCCCAGGGCGAGGCGGTGGTGCCCGATCCGTCGTCGAGCATGTCGTCCCACGACCACGGGGTGGATACCTCTCGCGGTAGATACATCTGCGCCGGCAGCCAGCCACGCCCCTCGTTCGAGGTGATGAACACTCCCGCACCGGCGGGACCGCGCATCACCGCGACCGACCAGTGCATGCCGACCGTGGTCGATTCCGTCGCCGCGAGCACCGCCGCGAGCAGGGTACGGGCGACCAACAGGTCGTTGTCTATCAGGTCGCCGACGACGTAGTCCGGCTCGGACTTCTTGTCCTTCGCGGCGGCCACCGCAGCGGCGAACGGGGTGACGACCGGCATCGGCGACGCATCGCTTCGTCCCGCGGTCGCAGCGGACTGTCCGCCCGCATTGCGATCGTCCGTGCCGTATCCGGACTGGCCCGCGCCGGCGGATGCGGCCGCCGTACCTGCCAGTGGAACACCGGCGAGCGGCGTGGTCCCCGCGGCCACCCCGCTTCCCGCAGTGGTACCGGCTCCGGCCTGCCCACCGTCGGGTGCCGCGGCTCCGAGCTGGGTCGGCGCCCCCGGTGCCGATGCAGCAATTCCCGGTGCAGCACTGCCGGGGTCGTCCCCGGCCGCTGCCGGCCCACCGGCCCCCGGGACCTGCGGTGCGGTCACATCGGGTCCGACGGCCGCGGGCGACTGCGCCGACGGCACCTCGCCGGGCTGCGCGGCGGCCGGTGACGTATCCACCCCCGGTACCCGATCGCCGATCGGCGACGGTCCGGAGCTGACCGGAGTCGGCGAAGATGTCGACGGTGGTGTCCCACCGGACGTTTCATCGCCCGCCCGCCGAATCTGAGCACCCAGCTCGTTGTCGCCTTCTTCATAGGCGCGAGCGGCGGCGGCCAGCGAGTCGGCCGTGGCGTCGTGGTCGTCGGCCAATGCGTTTCCCGCGCGCTGACGGGCGTCGTAATAGTCGTCGAGCGCATCCTTGACCGGTTGCGCGATCTTGCCGTAGGTCGGGATGAAGCTGCGGAGCCAGTCGTGCGGAGGTTCGGCCCAGTCCCGGATCTCAGCTGCGACCCGGCGATGCTGCTCTTCGAGCTGGCGCAGCACCGGAAGGTCGATCTCCATTTCCGAAATCCTTTCCTCCGCCGACACCACCATTGTCGGCACACCGCGCCGTAGGGCCACACGCGACTGTTCCCAATCGAGGGAAGTCGAACTCGACGGCGCGATCCCCTCGCATCCCGCACCACCTCCGCTGCCACCCGCTCATCTGCGCGGCCCCGCGCTCACCGACGACACGCGTGGCGGGGGGCCGGCACCGTCCGGCCCGGCAGACGGCGGACCCAGCTCGAGAAGTTGCGCGTGGGCGTATACGGCATCTCGCAACAACTGCCGGGTCGGTGCCGCCGCCAGCAACAGCACCAGCTCGTCGCAGCGCCGCTGACACACCAGCGCGCGCAGCGTGGCGGCCTCGCCCCGCCTGCCGCTACCGGTCTCGGATCGCAACTCTCCGAGCGCCACCCGTGACACATCGGAGCGCAACGGCAGGATCGACGCCGCGACCACGGCGTCGGCATCGCGCAACTCCTCCCACAGCTGCTCCGGCACCGGCCGCCGTTGCGCGATCGTCCGAAGCACGGCATCACGAATCGCGGCGACGCCCAGGGCATCCGGCGCAGCGGCGGCCCGCGTGTGCGCGTCCCGGGCGAGTGCGAGGCAGCGTTCCGCGATCCGATCGGGCGGCGTCGCCGTCACCCGATCGATGAGCTGCGCCGCCCCGACCAACTCCAGGCGATCGACCGATCCCGGTGCTGCCGAGCCGAAGTCCATCACCGGATCCGGGCCCGTCTCGCCCGCCACGGCCACCGGCCCGAGCTGAGCTGCGAGAGTGGGATCGATCGGTCTGGACGACACCAGCGCGGCGAGGCGAGCCCCGACCTTCGTCCCCCAGGCCAGCCCGAATTCGACCAGCACCCGTGCCGGATCGGCGACACCTTCCCAACCGCTGTTATCGGACTCGGACCATACCCACGGAGTCGACAATTCGCGCGGTAGATACAGTCCGGCCGGTAGCCAGCCCCGCCCCTCGTTCGAGGTGACGAAGGCGGTCAAGCCACCGGAGTGACGCAGGATCGCCACTGCCCAATCGACTCCGAGCGCCGAATCACCCACCGCTGCAAGTAGGCTGCTCAGCAAGCTGCGTGCCAGGACCAGATCGCCGTCGACCCGCTCACCCACGACGAACGCCGGTGCCGACGCTGCCACCATCGCCGCGCCGACAGCATCTCGAACCGTGTCCGCCGGATCGCGTTCCCCATCCGGGCCGGCCGATCGATCGGCGTCGGGAAGAGGCAGCGGAGACTGTGCCTTCGCCGGAGCGGTCACCGATGCGCCCGGCGGCTGCCCCACCAGGGGCCCCTTCCCGGCAGCCGATGCCGCCCTGGTGTCCGGTGGTGACGGCGCGCGTGGCTCGGCCCCGGCCCCGGCAGCACCCGTCGGGGCATTGACCTGGGTTGCAGGAGCGTTCATCCGGTCGGCCGGGGCGGACACCGCCGGGACGCCGGGAGCGGGCGCAGCCAGTGGGATCGGTGTCGGCGCCACCTCACCTGCGTCGGTGGTAGCCATCGCGGCGGGACGGCTACCGGATCCGCCTGAGTCGGTGCCCGGGAACTCTTCGTCGAACTCGGCATCGTCGCGGGCAGTTCGAACCAGATGCGCGGCACCGGGTTCCGAATCGGTCGCGGTCCGGTCGTCGTCATCGCCGGCCCCCGGATCCGAGTGGTTGCCGGCTGCTCCGTCCAACTCGGGACGGTCGTCTCGGTGCGCCTGCGGCTCCTGCCGTTCCGCGCCTGCAGCACCGTCGAGTTCGTCCGGATGCTCACCACCACCTACGGGCGCGATGCCGACCACTCGCGGGGGCGACTGCGTGGGTCCCGGCGTAGCCGGGGCCCATCCGGCACCGTTCTGTGGCGCGGGCCCGCCGTGCACATCGGGTCCGGCACCACCGGATACTTCGGGGGGCGGGCTCGGCGCGGTCGAAGCAGGCGGTTGCACCAGCGGGATACGGTCCTCGGCGGGCACACCGAACAGTGCGTCCCGAAACCGCTCCGTCAGATCGCCGAAGGGCAGCGGCGAATGGGGAAACAGTCCCGGATCGAGCCGGATCAGGCCGGGCAACAGCGGCCCCGACACCAGCCGGCCGTCGGGTCCGTGCGGGAGGGGCGGGGCACCTACCGGATGTGGCGGACCGCCTGCTCCCCGCCCGCCGGCGGACGGAGAACGATGCCCCGGCGAAGAGCCGGCACCGCCGGACGGCGCCCACGGATTCGGCTGCCCCAGCAGTTCGGCCAGCGTCGCGAGCTCCGGGAGCCCGTGCGGTCCCAGCATGGTCAGGGCGTTTCGTTCGACGTCTGCGACATCGTCGCGCGCCTCGCGCACAATCGCCGAGATGCGCCGCTCCCGATCCGCCTCGGCCTCCTCGCGCTCCTCGGCACTGTCCGCGTCGCTCTGTTCCTGACGCACCCGTTCGATATCGGCGTCGGCACGCTCGACGATGTCGAGTATCCGGTGGCGGGTGCGGTACGCCAGGTCTCCCAGCAGCCCGAACACATCCGAGGCGACGACCAGCGCGTCCACCATCGATCGCAGACTGCCGACCTGAGCAGCCATATCGTCCTTGGCCGGCTGTAGTCCCCGGCTGACACGGACGCGGTCGGAAAACAGACGTCGCGCGCGATCGGCCTCCTCGGGATCGGTGTTCTCGGCAGCATCACGGGCAATCGACTGCAGCCGATGCAGATCCGACGGCGGGATCGCCGGCCAGTGCTTGCCGACGATCTCGTCCCAGAACCGGCTGTCGTGCCCGGACTCCATCGGTGCTCAGACCGACCGGACGTGCGCACCGTTGTCGACGTCGGTATTGCCGATCGTCACCGCCGCGTCACGCACCGCGCCCGCAGTGGCGGCGCTGTGATCGTCGCGGGTGGCTCCCGCGTCGAGGAACCAGGACACCATCTTGCTGCACACGGCCACCTGTCCGTCGTCGAGTTCGGATTCCGGCCGGTGCAGCAACCCGAAATCTCCGGCGGCCCCGGAGATGTGACCGGTATTGGAGGTGAGAGCTCGAGCGAAGAAGCTCGACGCCCCGACGACGTCGTCGGTGTCGTCCATATCCACCATGACAGACTTCCCTTCGGTAGCCGTAGTGCGCTCGGTCAGAGCGTGGTGCCGAACTCGGCGTTCTCCATCGCCCGATACGACGCCTCGGTCGGCAGATCGAACGAATCGACGGTGTAGGGGCGCGCACCGTTGTATTCCATCTCGGCACGCAAACCGACCCGGGATTTCAGATGAGCCAGCCGTGCCAGCCGCAGGATCTCCTGCGCGAGCCAGCTGTCGCCGTTGTCGCGGGCCTCATCGGACAGGTGCAAACCGACGATCTCACCATCGCGATCGCAGGCGACCCCGACACTGTGATCGGGGTTGAACACCTCATAGGTCATCGACTTCCAGTCCGGCGCCACGGGACCGGCTTCGTCCAGATAGTCGTCGTATTCCACGTCGTTCATCGGTTCTCCGAAAGGTCGGGGGCGAAGGTGCCCCGGGGCGGTGATGCGAGCGCACCGGCAGGCGGTGCCACACTCGTGGCCGGGCGCGGCCGCGGATTCGCGGAGCCCGGCGACGCGGCCTCCGATTCCGACGTCTGCGACATCTGGTCGACCAGTGCTCTCCAGGCGGAATCGCCGACCGTCAGCACCTGGCGCAACGACCAGAACCGCGAACCCAGATACATTTCGCCGGTACCGTCGGCCTCGATATCCAGGTGGTCGGGGCCGTCGGTCGCCGCATCCAGCGTCACGGTCGTCAGCGGCGGATTCATATCGTCGATATTGACGATGGTGGCGGCGCTACCCGGAATGAACGAGCGGCGGCACCGTGGACTGTCACCGATCGCGACGGCCGCACTGTTGGTCGAGATGGTGATCTCGGGATTCAGCAGCAACTGCAACACCCAGGAACGTGCTGCTGCCTCAGGCTGATCGGCATTGATCGAAATCGTCAACGCCGCAGCAAGATCCACCACCAGCATCGCCTCTGCCGCGGTGATGCCGACTACGACGAGCCGTTTCGGTGTACCCGCCGGATGTGGCAGGTCGTCGGCGGCGAACGTGCTGACATCGGAGCCGGAGCCGGAGGTGGGATGCGCGCCGACCGTGCCGGTCGCGATATCGACGGTGAACGCGGCGATCGGATGCGCACTGCGATCACCCACTCCCGCCAGCCGTGACAAACCCTCCTCGTGCAGCCAGCGGATCGCGTCCGCGGCGGTCACACCGCCCGGGTCCGTCACGACGCGTGCTCCACCTGTTCACCGGCCGAGTCCGGATCGGGCGTCGGCTCGGCCTCCATGATCACCTGATACTGGCGTCCCGCATCTGCCGAACTCTCCCGGATCGAGCCCATGATCTCGGCGACGAGTTCGTCGGCCTCGAACCGGTCGACCGTCCCGGGGGCCAGATACAGGTCGGTGAGCCGGCCCATCGCGTCGACCTCCGGAATGACACAGCCGCTGGGCGACGGGCGCCGCGCCCGGATCGAATCGATCCGCTCGCGCAGATCGGCAATTTTGTGCCGCAACTCGCGGGCGGCATCCAAGGCCGCCTGGACATCGGGGTGGATTCCACTCATGCACTGCCTCCGGATCGACTCGGGGTCTGGTTGGCGGGTGACGGAGTCGGTGGCGTCACCGACGGTGCGATCGTCGGCTTCTCACCGATGACCTGTTCGGTATGCGGGGTGTCGTCGACGTACATCAACCGGTCCGGATGCCAGGCGACCACGCGGTTGCGTTCGTTGTTGCCGCCACCCGCGCCGCCCATCCCGGGAGCCATCGGCATATAAGGCATCCCGCCCCCTGGGTGCATCCCCCGTGCCGCCGACGATGCCGACGAGGACAGCGGTTCGATGACCGAGGCGCGCGGGAGATTCGGCGCGTTGCTACCCGCGGTGGACGACGTCGATGCCGAGGCGACCGTCGGCATGGCTCCGACCGACACTGCCGGGACGTCCCCGCCGGCGCCGATACCGCTGGTGATATCGCCGATCGGCATGGCACTGCCCCCGCCGTAGCCACCGGCGCCGTAGTCTTCGTATCCGCCGTAGTCGTATCCGTATTCGGAATCGTCGAGACCGGTCAGCGCGTCCGTGCTGTCCCCCATCTGCGACATCATGCCGCCCTGCATCAGCGAACTCAGCAGCGACGGCAGCATCTGCGCCAGCATGTTCATCTCGTTGCCGTTCGAGCCGGACTGTGCCGCACCGGCTTCCGACTCACCCGATTTACCCGACTCACTCGGTGTTTCCGATCCGACGGCGATGCTGTAGTCGCTGACGGTCTGTGCCGAACGTGCGTTCTGCTCCTGGGTTTTGGCCAGCGCGTCCTGCACGCCCAGTTCGTTCTTCGACCGCATCGCCGCGACCAGCTCCTTGCGCGCGGCGATGATCTCCTGCGGTGTCGGATGTTTGGCCTTCGCCGCGGTGAAGGCGTTGCTGTAGTTCTCCGCGCCGTCAGCCAGCCGGCCCAGCGCGGAACCGAGCTCGTCGAGCCAGCCACGGCGTTCGGTGAGTTCGAGCGCCGCCTGCGACCCCACCGGCGTCCAGTGCTGCATGGTCTGGGCGGCGCGATCCAAACCGGTGACCGCATCGGTGTGTGTGGTCGACAGGAACGTCCGCACCTTCTCGGCGAACCGCGCGGCCCCGCCCGGCCCCGGACCGGTGTGCAACTGTTTGGCGAAGGTCAGCGGATCCACTTCCGCACCGACCGCCGGCAACGTGAATCGCGGCGCGGAACGCGCGGTATGAGGCGGCAGCTCGGCAACCGGATTGGACTCCAGATCGGCACCCGAGCCGGCCACCTCGCGGCCCCCCTCGTCGTCGGCGAGCGTGTAGTCCACCGCCGCAGCGCCGATGTTGTGTGCGGTCCGGTGCACCTCGTTCAGCGTCCCGAGTACCCCGTTGTACAGGTCCTGAGCACCGGCATTGAGCTGCGGCACCGCCTGTGCGGAGATCGGGTCCGCACCGGCGGGCACCACCCAGCTCTTCGGAAGCCCACCGCCGGTCGTACGCGCCATATCCGCGAGCGCCGCTGCCGCCGATACCAGCTCCGCCGGATCAACATTCATCGCCACAACAGCCTCCTCTCACCCTGTGCTCATACCGACTGCGTGCCCGCCAGGGCCGACATCGTCGGGCCGGCGGACGGGTCCCCCGGAACCCCGCCACCCGGATCCTCGTCGCCCTTGCCGGCAGCTTCGATTCCCGTCGGATGCGCGAATCCGCTGAAATCACCGAAATCCCCACCGCTGTCCGACATCTGCGGCTCGAACTTCTTCATCTCGGCCGCCACGATCACCTGCAGATCCGCACTCCCCTCACCGGCCCCGGAATCGGGGTTACCGGAGACCGGGGCGCCGGTCACACTGTCGGAAACACCGGCCGGCTCGGCGGCCGCCGGATCTGCCCCACCCTCCGCGGAACCGAAGGCCACGATAATCGCGGTATGTTCCGCGGCCCACAGCGCGACATCACCGGTCATCAACTGGCTCGGATCCACCCGCATACCGATCTGCTTGTTGTCCGACCATTTCGCCGAGGTACCGGAATAGGCCGCCTTGGCGTCGGTCCCCTTGGTGTTCGCGAAAGCGGCGTCCAGCGCCTGCGCGACGACCTGCGACACCCACTGCTTGCGGTCGTTCGGGAACAGGTATTCGACCTTCCCGTCGGACCGCGGAACACGCGGCGGCGGGGTGCCACCCGCCTGATCCGACGTCGTCCCGGGTGCCGCGTCACCGCCGTGCGCAACCTGGGTGGCGTTGTTCTGATTCGACCACGGAGTGGACGGTGCGGGCTGCTGCGGTTGCACCTGCGGCGTCAGCGGTCGTACGGCCCGATCGATCCGGCCCGCGTCCAGGTCGCCAGTCCGGTTCCGGACCGAATCGCCCAGCGATCCGTACGGGCCCATCCCGTTACCCCACCCCATCGGATTCGAGAAGGGGTTCATTCCGCCCATCATCGCGGCGGGGTCCATCAGGCCGCTCCCCGTACCCGCTCCCAACGAAGGCGTGTCGAGTGCCGGGTTCGACACCGAGGTGTCCGGCGTCTGTGCCGAATCCACAATGCTGTCGTTCGCGTCGTCGATCTTCGAACCGGCAGCCTCGGCGTCCGGGTCGACAGGCGTCAAGCCCTTCTCGGGATCGAAGTCGCTGTCGGCGATTTTCTCGGCGCCGCCGATACCGTCGAGATCCTTGTCCGCCCCGAGATTCAGGTCTTCCAGGCCGGGCCCCTTGGTACCGTCCTCGGTCACCCCCGGCGGCTTCAGAGATCCCAGCGCATTGTTCAGCTTCCCCTGCATAGCGGCATCGCGAGCCGCCTGATCCTTCTCGAACTTACTGGCCCAGTCCTGGATGTCTTTGGATATACCTGTGGCCTTCTCCGACCCGGTCTCCGTATTATCGATCAGTTCCGAATATGCCTGATTGAGCATATCTACGATATAGGTGTTGGCATTGCCGATGTCGATCTCCGTCTTCGAGGCGACCGCCGCGTTGATACCGCCGATCAATTGTGCGATTCCTTCGCGACCTTCCTTGGAGACCTTGTCGGTATCCTTGTTCACCTTGTCCGCGATGGCCTGCTGCGATTCATGGAACTTTGCCCCCTTGTCATTCATCAGATTGACCGCAGCCTCATAGGTATCCCCCATTGCCGAATTGCCGGCGAGGGAGGCATAATTCTGCAATTTCATGGCCGGTGGGGGCGTCAGCTCCAACTTCTCTCCCTTCGTCGGATCACCGAAGAGGTCGTAGTTCTCGCGCAGTGCAGCCGCCAGGGAGTCAGCCGACATACCAGTCCCGAATCTGCTGGTTCACTCCGACCGGATACAACAAGAAGCCCGTCGTACTCCCACTGGTTTTGTAGTTCGGATCGGGGGCGAACGGCTCCTTCTGCTCCCCCTTCATGTACTTCGCCCCTCCCCAGGCCACTTCGATCTGCTGAAGCTGGGGGCCGGTCTTGCCCGGCTTGTCCTTACCGCCGCCCTTCCCGTTGCCCGGGGAACTCTGTGCGGGATTTCGTCCATCCGCCCGCCCCGCCGCAATGGACCCACCCAAGGCCCTGAGACCGGTATTTCCCCAGCCACCGGCTTCGAAGCTGTCCTGCTTGCTGGCTTTTCCTTTTCCACCACGCAGATGCTTCCCTGCCGCATCCAGCGCCTTTTGTCGGCGTTGCATACCTGAAATGGACGAGCGTGACCTACTGGCCAGAAGGTCGGCATCGACCTGCTTCATACGAGCAGGGCCAACTTTGGCTCCGGCCTGCTGTACAGCAGTTTTGGCCTGCTTTACGGAGTCCAGCGCCTTCTTGTAGTCGATAGGATGGAGCGCTCGATTTATTTTGGCCAGATCGTTGCGCGCGTCCGCCAAACCCTTTTTTGCTGATGTGAGACCGTCTTTTGCTTTCGTCAGTTCGTCGCCTGCCTTGGTGGCGTCGGACACCAGTTTGTTTGCTTGCCCCAGTTCTGCGCCGACCCTTTTGGCCCCCACTCGCGATAATGCTCCGATACCACTGGCCGCGCCGTGGCCGGCCAGACTGCCGCCTGCACCGAACAATGCCGACTTGGTCGCGTCCTCGACATCGATGCCCTGTCCCTTCAGCGTGCTTTCGGTCAGTGATTTGGCGGCACCGCCTGCGAGCCCTCCCACGATCGAGCCACCTACTCCTGGAGCGAATCGACTCACCGCCACATTCACCCCGACCTCGACACCGAGGCCCGCTACTGATTTCCAGTCCATCGCATCCTCCTACGCCGGTACCGTCATCTGTTCGACCCCCGAATGAGCTATCGGAATCACTGAGGACCCACCGGACGGGTCCAGATCGATTCCTGCAGGGTGGACGAACCCGGTGAACGGACCGAAATCTCCCTGCCGGTCGGCCATCTGCTCGGCGAACGGCTGCAATTCCCCTTGGGCGATCACCTCCAGTTGCGCGGCGGTGGTGTCACCCAACGCGACGACCAAGGCCAGACGCCCCTCCCACGTGGCGATGTCACCGGTCACCAACTGATTCGGATCGACGGCGACACCGAGTTCCTTCCCCTCGGGCAACTTCGCCGGCGTCCTCTCGTATGCCTGGCGGGCGTCGGTCCCGGTGGCATTGCCGAAGGCCGCGTCCAAGGCTTGCCGGACCACCGGGGACACGTTCTGACTTCGACCGTCCGGAAACGTGTAGACGACGGGCTCTTTGTCGGTGGTCGCGGCGGACGCCGGCGCCACGGAGGGCCCTGCCGGACGATGCTGCGTATCCGGGGCGCCTGCTCCAGTCGCGGTGGCCGGGGCGTGTACAGGCTGTCCGGTCTGCGACGACTGGGCCCCCCGAGTCGGCGGGGAGTCCGGCGACGGGACCGCAGCCGAGGCCGAGGTAGCAGCCGCCGCAGCCGGTCGGGATACCGGCGTGGCGGCGCCGGCCGACCGACCAGACCTCGTTACCGGCTCGGTGGGCTGCTGCTGGTTGACGTTGGCGGGGTTCGCCATGCTTTGTCGCATCGCCGCCGGCAGTGCGAACGCTGCCGGCGAGAAACCTTGCGCCAGACCGCTGGAGGACGCCGGGACGGCCGATGACGCGGGCGTCGCCTCGGCGGGCGACGAAGTCTGCGGAGTCGATGACGACACCGAACCATCCGATCGGTCGGCAGCCGCGGACACCGGCTCCCCGCCTGCCGGCGCGGCGGCCACCACGGATGTTCGCGGCGGCGCTGCGGTGTCGCTGCCGGCATCCCAGTCCCATACCGGCGGCGCGCCCGGCTGTTCCCCGTCGGTGGTGGTAATGCCGGCGTTGAGCGTCGGGTTCGCGCCCGGCTTCGACGTCGTCGCCTCCGGTGTGGCTGGACCGGGTTTGCGCTCGCCGTCCGGACCTGGCTCCTTCACCTGAAAAGGCTGCTGCTTCCGACGTTTCGGATCGGGCACCGTGTTCGGCGGCGGTTTCACCTTTCCGCCGAGCTCGGTGAACTTCTTGCTCATCTGGAACATCTGCGCCTCGACCATCGCGGTCGTGGTCGACACCAATGCCATCGCGAAGTTGTTCTCGGAGATCTCACCGCTGCCGTCGGGGGCGGTCAGGCTCAGCTTCTTTTGCGCCACCAGCGCCTCGATCGTTGCTATGTCCTGCGGATTGACCTGCGCCATCACGTGCAGGTCGTCGATCAGCGATCCGAGTCCGCCCCTGCCTTCGTCGCACAATGCAGCGGTCTTCTCCGGGATATCGGCGATATTCCCGGCTTCCGCCGCCAGGTATTCGTACGTCTTGTCGAGGAGCTGAACCCACTCCGCATAGTTGGCGATATTGGCCTTCTCGCTCCCACGCACTTTGGCAACCGGGCGCTGTTCGGGTATCTCCAACTCCCCTCCGTTCCCGAAACTGTCCCAGTTGAGTTTGTACATCTTCGGAAGTCCGCGGTAGTGCGCCTCCACGGCGGGGGAAAGCACCAGACCGTCCGGCAGGTTGTCCGGGTCCGGCATGTAGATGGGCGGCATCTCAGGCATCGAGGCTCAGCTCTTGTTTGCTGATATTGATAACCGGAACCGGCTTCGGCGCGTTGAGCTTTGCGAACTCCTCCATCCCTGGTCTCACCAGACTGGGCACCGTGGTGCCGAGCATGCCGCGCAAGGTCTTGGGCAACCCGGTTTGTGCGCCTTTCCAGCCGGCCGGTACCGCGGTGCGTAATCCGAGCGTCTTCCAGCCACCGGCGAGGAAGTCTTTGCCGTATCCCTTGGCAACCCCTTGGGACCCCTCGACCAGACTGTCCTTGGCAAGCGCCAAGCCACCCTTGGTCAGCAACTTGCCGCCCATACCGCCGAGCCCCAGTGCGCCACCGAACAAACCACCGAGCGCCCCCGTGCCTGCAGCCTCGAAGTTGTGCCAGCCCCAGCCCTCTTTCACACCGTCCTGCACAGCACTGGCCGCCCCACCGACCAGCGCCGCCCCCACCGGCCCTCCGAATGCGAAGCCGACCCCGCTCGCGACTCCGACCAGAACGTCGTCCCAGTGCTTGGTGACCACATTTCCGAGCGTCTTGCCGATATCACCGAACAGGCCCACGTCATCACCTGCTTCGCCGGCAGCGAGCACCGCTCATGGCCACGATCCCCGTTCTACCGTTCATCCGACTGGCCTTATTCTCAGCGATTCCCACAGCTGGGAACCGGGTGCGCGGTCAGGTCTTCAGGATTGACAGGGTGGACCCTCCGGACTCGCCACCCACCGGCGCGCGTAGATCGGCTACCGCACCACGACAGGCACATCCGGGTGACCGTGAGTTCGACATGGAAACCGCCCGGCCCGGTGCCGTGGCTGTTCCCCCTCCTGAGCGAGACGAACAGCCCGCACGGACCTCGGGCAAGCGCCGAGCCCCTGCCGATACCAGCGGCGGAAGGACATCGAACAGCACCGGCCCGAGTGTTGCCCCTCCTCCCGGGAGCACGGCAACCGGCACCGGCAGTGCGTCTGCCGCTCGTGCGGAATCCATGGCCGCACAAGGCGCCTCGATTCCGATGGCGAGCGCCGCGCTCGGTAGCCTCGCCGTGATGGCCTCCGGTTTCGGTGCCGGCACCCCGACAGCCGATACCGGACAGGCCTTCGCTCCCCCGGCCGTCGGCGACGGCGCACCGTCCGGACCGATCGCGTGGGACAGCGGCGCCGGCGCCGGGTACACCGCCACCGACACTGCCCGATCCGGGCAGGGCAGTGCGATCGGGGAACTGAATGCCGAACTCGCGCAAGTACTCGCCGACGGAGCCGATTCCACGACGCGCGGGCGGGCCGGGATGGCTGCGATCATCGCCGAAGTCGACGCCGCACTCACCGCGCTCGGCCCGGTGAGCAATACCGCGACCGGGCGCCGCCAGGTGATGGTCACGCTGGGCGAGGCGCTGGCACGCGCAGGAAATACGGTGGATCAGAGCCGGATCGCCGCGGCGGCGAACTCCGATCGGATCGCGGATCTGGCAGCAAAATACGCGCAGCACGCCGAACCATCGCGTGCCGCAGTCCACTCCAGAGCTGGATACGGCCTCCCGAGTGGCGCCGTCGCGGGCACCCAGGGCCAGTGGATCGACGAGGCGCTGCGGGTTCTGGCGCAGAACGGATACGACACCGACCAGATCAATCCGGCCGCCATCGCGACGATCATCGCGCACGAATCCTCGGGTAACCCCCATGCGATCAACCTGTGGGACAGCAACGCAGCGGCCGGGCACCCATCGAAAGGGCTGATGCAGACCATCGATTCGACTTTCGACGCCTACGCGTTGCCGGGCCATCGCGATATCTGGAATCCGGTGGACAACATCATCGCGGGGGTGCGGTACTCGATCGACCGCTACGGATCGGTGAACAACGTTCCGGGGGTTGCGCAACTGAACGGCGGCGGCTCCTATGTCGGATACTGACGACGCTCAGGCCCAGCGCGTGGCGTAATAACTGCCGGGCAGCGCCTTGATCCGCACCGTCGCACCCGTGTGGGGCGCCTCGACGACCTTGCCGTCGCCGATATACATCATCACGTGAGTGGGACTGCCACCGTTGAATTCGGAGGCGGGAAAGATCAGGTCGCCCGGCTGAATCTTGTTGCCCGCCACCTTCGGCAACTGCTGATACTGGTCGGCCGCCACGCGCGGAATGTTCACCCCGGCGGATTTGGCCGCGTACTGGGTCAGACCGGAACAGTCGAACGAATTCGGCCCCTCGGCGCCCCACACGTATGGTTTGCCCAACTTGGCCAGCGCCGTTTCGAGCGCGCGCTTCGCCTTCGGTGAGCCCGACGCCGCCACTTTCGGATACTTCTTGCCGTAGATGTTGTACAGGTACTGGTTGGTGAGTCTGTCGATCTCTGCGGCGGTTTCGCTGGAGCTCACATTGCCGCCGGAAACGATGGCCTGTGCCTTCTTCAACGCGATGGTGAGTATCTGGTGGACCTTCTGCTGGCCGGCCTTGGTGTACGCGGCAGGCCCCAGCTCGGCGAGCGCAGCATCGACATCGCGGAGTAACTGGCGGACCGCGGCCTTGTCCACCTTGTGTTTTCCGGCGTGGGAGTGGATGTAGTCGTACAGGTCGTTGTCGAGAATATTGAAGGCCTTCGCGGCGGTGCGGTGGAACATCCGCTTGGCCTTCATCGCATCGGCGGTCGCCCCTTGCCCCACGGAGTCGGAGCCGCGACCGTCGGTGGTGGGCACCTTCTTGCCGGCTTTTCCGGCGCCGGCGTCGTCGGACTCCTTGTCGCCGTAGGCGGCGGCGAGTTTCTTCAACGCGGCGATGGCTTTCTGGGCCTGCGGCGACAGCCCCGCCTCCGCCGCGCTCGCATCGCCGGTCCCGGCGCCACCGGTGTCACCGGCATTTCCACCGGTGCCGCTACCGTTTCCACCGGCCAAGCCGGACAGCGCCGAGGCGAGCATCGGCAACATGGACAGGGCCATGGCCCCGCCCATCATCGCCGTCGGTGCCACCTGGGCGAGGGTTCGATCGTCGATTCCGGGAACGAGGCTCGGTTCCGGCTCGGGTTGCAGCGTCGCCCGGTTTCCGGCAGCCGGTGGCGGAGCGCCCGCACCGGCCGTCGGCGGCAGTGCGGATCCGGGTGCGACGTGGGCGGTGGGCGACCCGGGTGGCGCGACCACTCCCGCGCCCGTCGATGCTGCCGGCGGTGGCGCGGCCGCACCGGGGGCCGGTGCCGGCCCAGGGGGCGTGGTGGACGGGGCAGCGGTCGACGGCGGTACGGACGGCACAGTCGGCGCGGAATCCTTGTCCGGCTTGCCTCGCTGTTCCATCCGGCGCAATGTCCACGGCGTCGTCGAGTCCGGAGACTGCTCGTCCCCCGCGTCGTCGGTGGTGACTCCGGGCTGAGTCTGTGCCGGTGATGTCATGGCGCCGCCCTCAACACACGTTTGACTTGAACGTAGCGGACCTCGGAGATCCGTAGCGTTGCCAACCTCCCGGTCGCCGCATCGACCGTCAGGACGCCGTCGGCTCCCAGCGCGATTCCCGCTCGTTGCGGTCCCCGGGGGCCGTAGTCCCAGAACACCACGTCACCGGCGGACAACGCCGACAGCCGGACTCGCTGCCCGCAGTACGCCTGCTGCTCGAGGGCCTCCGGCAGCACCACCGGGCGTGACCGCGGCACGGGTCCCACCTGTGCGGAGAGGCGGCAGTCGTCGGCCGCCGGCGCGGGAATCCGGGCCGGAACCTCAGGATCGCAGGTATCGGTCAGCCCCGCCATCGACGCCTGGTAGACGATCCGGCGGATCATGTCGCTCAGCGGGTCGGCGACCTCGGCAAGGTGGATATTCCGTGCCAGCACCGCCGCACAACGAGACTCGAATCCGCCGTTGTGCTGGGTGAGCGGCGGCATCTGATAAGCCGCCGAGCTCATCGGCCCGTTGAGGCAGCGGCGCATCCAGCTCGAGACGGAGGCATCGTCGGGCTCGGCAGTTGCACTGGCATACGGGTTGGCGGTCGGAACATCGGAGTGATCCAGCTCGTCGTCGACATCGGATTCCCGTGCGGGAGTCCTCGTTTCCGTCGCATCGGGATCGGGCCCGATAGCGCTCTCGCACTGGTCGTACAGATCGTTGTTCACCGCTTCGGCCTGGTCGGACAGCAGGAGCACCGGCGCCAACAGCAAGCCGATCAGACAAGGCACGGCAAACAGCAGACCGGCCACCCAGGCCCACCACGGCAGCGACATGCCACCTCGAGGTGGCGAATTATTTTCCGACGGCGCCATTCTCGCTTCCCCTCGTCCTGACCCGGCTACCGGCCGCACCGCTGCGCCGGCACGTCACTGCCCGCGCATTCGCTGAACCACGGCCTGGTGTGCGGTGGTCCAGTTCGGATTGAGTGGGTTGTTGCCTGGCGGCTGCAGCGCGTTCCACGGAGTACGCCGGTTGTCGGAGGCCCAGGCGTCGGTGTCGGTCGCTCGCGACAGGTGACGGCGAACGGTGCGGATCCGTTGCGGATCACTCGGATCCTCCATCAGGTGCTGCACCGCACCCTCGACCCGGTAGGCATGCTCGTTACCGACCCACTGCATCATGCGGGCGGCCGACTCCTGATCGATGTTCGCCAGCATCCCGGTGCCGGCACCACCCTCACTCACCAGTCGCAGTGCCTCGATCTTCTCCTTGGTCGGCGCCGCCATGTAGTCCTCTACGAATCGGCGTTCGCGTCCCATCGGCGCACCACCGTCGAGTGTCACGCCACCAGGACTGTTGCGGCGCATCCGGAATGTGGCGGCCTGCAGGGTCGCGAGATCCGCGGCGACCTCGTCGACGTTGCCTTCGCCGCGGGCCAGCTTCGCCGAGGAGTCCTGGGCGCGCCGGGTCGCGGCCACCACATGCCCGAGATGCTTGTCCGCCAGGGTCCAGTCATCGGCATTATCGGCGACGATGCCCCACGAGCGGATCGCGTGGGACATTATGCGCTCATCGGTGAAACCGGCTCCCATCAACGCGCCACGGGCGGAATCGAGCCCACCACCGGCATCGGTCAGACCTTGCAGTGCTGCGGCCGCGCCCTGGGCGGTGTTGATACCGCCATGCCCGATAGCTGCCTCACGCGCCGCTGTCGCGAACTGCGGTCGATTCGCCATCGACTGCACGTAGGTTCCGCGCGGCCCACCGAAACCGGCACTGCCCCAGGCTCCCCAGTTCGCCACCTGTGAATCTCTTTCCATCCGGGCGAACGGCCGCAGCGGGGTCCGGGTGCGCCCCCACAACAGCTCGGTGAGTGGGGAACTGCTGAACGTGCTGAAGGCACCGAGTGTTGCGAGCACGCCGAGTCCGGACATCGCGCCCTTGGCTCCCATGTCCCCCATACCCAACGCGGTGGCGCCACCACCGCCACCACCGCCTCCACCGCCGCCGCCTCCGGATCCGCCTTGCATCGCCAGCGCGAACCGGTTCGCCACGAACTCGTTTCCGCCGGTCAGGCTGTTGCTGAGCCGGCGCAGCTGGAAAATCGCGACGACCTCGACCACGGCGCCGATGATGAAGATCGCCATCACATTGCCGTCGGCCTCGTCGAAAAGATCGCCGAGGAACAGCACGTATACGGCCAGAAATATGGTGTAGCAGGCCATTCTGGCTCCGGCGATGAAGCCGTCGACCACATTGCGCACCAGGAATGTCTGGGTCGGTCCGTAGATGAATCCACCGGCCGCGAATCCGAATATCGCCATGAAGCCGTGGTAGACGGTGTCCAGCGCCGCCTTGATCACTTTGAGCGACAGGTACACCGCGAACAGCAGCAGTACGGTCCCGGCGAGCAGCAGAATGACGCCGGTACCGACCTGTCCCATCGTCGGTTCCCGGGTCGCCTGGTAGGCACTGCTGTCGCAGTTCTTCATCCCCGACTTGACCTGACCGTCGTCACCGGACATCACCGCGGAGGTCCAGGCGCTCTTACAGGACGAATTGTTGTCCACCACGTGCCCGAAGTTCCACACCTGCAGCGGCCGACGAGCGAAATTGTCCGCCATATCCTGCTGCATCTGCGGCACCAGGGCCTGCGGGTTCGGACTGCTGTTGCCGTTGAGGCCGGCGCCCACCGAGATTCCGATATCCCGCCCTTTCGCCAGCAGACCGTCCGAGGACAGGACATCGGCAAGGGGCTCAGCGAGATAGATCGGTCCCATGACGGCCACGAGCAGCATCGCTACCACCTGCATGGTGGCCTTGGCGTGGAAGCCGCGCACCACGAACCACGCGACGAAGAAGGCCCCGATCGTCACCGCGAGCGTCAGCAACATGGGAATCGCGATCTGCCCGGACAGGCGGTGAGCGACACCTTCGAGTGGACCGCTGAACAGATTGAGCCATTCGAAGCTGATGGCGAATCCGACCAACCAGATGGCGCTGGTGACGATCACCAGCCACCCGGCGAACTCGAGGCCGATGATCATCGAAATCGCCGTATTGCCAGGATGAAACAGGCTGCCGTGGTCGGTGGCGAAGATGTAGCGCGACAGGTCCACTCCAGAAGAGTCACGCACATTCATCCAGCTCAGGCCACTGTTGACCGACGATCCACTGGATTCTTCGGCACCGCTCTGCGCGTATGCCACCGCACCGAGAACAGCCGGCAGTACCACCAGCAGCGTCACCGAGAGCAGCAGGCCGATGGTCCACCGGCGCCGACGGGTCGCCGAGATCCATGCCACGCAGCGGCCCCGCACCGCACGCGGCCGCCAGCGGGCGGTGTCGAAGAAATCGAGTTCCCACCGCCACTGCGGAACCTCGGATTTCGCACCTCGGGTGCCGAAGGTCATGGCACGGCCTGTCTTTCGAGGGCCGCCCGGGTCACTGCTCGCGAGTTGGGTGCGGACGGCGTACTGCTGATCGCCTCGGCGCGATCCGGCCGTGCGGGCCCGAGCACCTTGCCGCGGCCGATGCGGTTCAACGCATCGCGCATGAACATCTCACCGCGGCGTTCCTCCGGGACCTGACGTCCGAGTCCCACCGGCGGTGAGGTCTCCTCCCGAAGGATCTGCAGCAGAAAGGGCGCCTCGTCGAGGTCGACTCCGAGCCATTCCAAACTGTTGCGCGCCAGCGTTTCATCGCGCTGCCGGAATACGAAACGGTTGGGGATCAGGTTGTGTGCGGCGCCCCGGAAGTCGGTGGCCGGATCGTGCGATGCGAGCCCGATGGCTGCCAGGTGCTTTCGGCCGTCGCGGCTGAAGTCGCTGGTAACCGCCGCGCCGACCTGAGTCTGAGTGAAATGGTGTGCCTCGTCGCCGACCAGCAGGCCGAAGCGGCCGTTGTCGGACAGGAACGCCTCCCGCGCAGTCACGCCCACCAGCTCGTACAGCGCGGTACCGAGTCGTTTGGTCAGGGGCAGCCGGTTGTACAGGTGCGGTGTGGTGAGCTCCTCGGCGGTCGGCAGGGCCAGGTTGTGGCTGCGGATGACGGTGGCGGCGGCATCGAGCCGTAGCGGCGGCAAAGCGGGATCGAACAGGACCGGAACCCGCTCCACGATGGCTCCCAGGCGCGCTGCGAGGTCGGCGTACTCCTCACTGCTGCCGGGCTCGTCCCGCATCCGCTGTATCACGCGGTACAGATCCAGCAAGCTCCCGATTCCGAACTCGGCGATGCCTTTCGGCGTGAGCATGCTGCCGATGACCGCGCCCGCCCCACTGGTCGGCGACAGATCCAGCAGCGGCAGAATGGAATCCAGCGCCCGCTCCCCGGCCACCCGCGGAGCGAACAGGCGCAACGGATCCAGCGAGACCGTGGGGTTGCTGAGGTCGACGATCACAGCATTGTCGATCGCGGTGGCGAAATGTTCCCACTCGCCGACCTGACTTCGATCGATGGCGAGGAACTGCCCGCCCATATCGTGGACCAGGGCGGCGACGAGTTTGAGAAAATACGACTTGCCGGAACCGAGTTCGCCGGTCACCGCGAACGAGGCCGACAGATCGTGCAGCGCCGCCTCCATGATGCCGAAGTGAATGGGCTCGAAATTGCCCGAGAGCAGGTTCACTCCGATTGCCGGCCCGCTGTCGTCTCCGATCTGGCTGGTGGTGAACGGCACGAATCCCGACCACATGTCCGACGGCACGATGTGCGCGAAGTCGTCGTAGGCGCGCCGCGGCGGGCTACCCGGGATCATCATCGACCACAGGTCGACCTGTGCGCCCACCGGTGCGGTCATCTCGACCTGGAATCGTTTGTAACGGCGCTTGAGCGCGTTCACCGTATCCATGGTGGTTTCGTGTGATTCGCTCCCGACGGCGATCACCGTCGTGAACGACACCTCGGATTCGCCGCCGTTCACCTCGAAATGGTTGTTGTACTCGCCCAGCATCTGCACCTTGGACATCAAGGTGTTCTGCGCGAACGACACCTCCTGGTCCCGCTGGTCCATCTGCTCGCCGAGCCGCCGCAGATTCTGCTCGTTGTTCTTCAGCACGGCATCGGCGGCCCGGGTCGAGATCCGCATTCCCCAGTCGATCGTCACGTTCTCGATGCCGTCGAGAACGTTCAGGAATTCACTGCCGCCGGGAAAGGTCATTCCGCCGTACGGGAACGAATGTGGGGTGAGCATCGCCTGATACGAGGGCCGGAACTCGAAATCGGGCTGCACGACCTTGACCACCGGGACGAAGGAGGGGCGCAGCCGGCGACTGCTGTCCGCCTGGGCCCCCTCGTCCAGTGCCGCGGACCGGAAGACCGCCGCGGTCGCGTCGTCGAGTACACCCACCCGGGTGGGTGCGACCGGATCGCCGACGGATCCGCGGGACAGATAGTGCTCCCACAGCCATTGGAACAGGGCCGCCGGCACCGGCACCGGCTCGAAGTCCGCGCCGATCCGGGAGAGGATCTCGTTCGCGGTCTCGTCGTAGCTTTCCAGGTCGGCGCGCGAGAGCGCTGTCGCGTCGATGGTGGTGGTGCTGCCCCGCCACACGCGCGACAGTGAGCTCAGTGCCGGCCCGGTGGATCCGACGGGAATCGTCAGCAGGAAGATGCGCGTCTGCGGGACGATGGCACGCACCCGCTCGAATGCCGCGACAACCTCGAGTGCGTAATCCTCACATTCGTCGAGATCGACCCCCTCGACCATTTTGCCGAGCACGTCGATGGTGTTGAGCCGCGCCTGGATACCGAGCAGCAGTGAACCGTCGGGCAGATTGTTGATCAGCGCGTGGTGGGCGGCCTTCACATCGAATTTGTCGGCCGACTTGCGCAACCCGTATCCCAGCGGATTGATGAAGTAGGTCGCCGTGACCATTCCCGAATGGGTGAATTGCAGGTTGCCACGGACGGCCGCGGTGGGTTGCAGATCTCGCTCGAACGCCATTCAGTGGGTCCCTCCCGCCGGAACTCGTTCACCGCCGCCGGTCGACGTGGTCCCTTGCGAGGCAAGCAGTTCCACGATGCTTTCCGGATGCGGTGTCGGCTTGTCCGGCACTCGTTCGACCGGGCCGTCGGGAAAGATGACGACCACGGTTTCCTCGATGAACATGGTGTGCCGCGCCGACTCGCTCGTGACCGGGAACCCGGACGCGGAGACCGGTGCGCGGACGAACACCAGGCGCGCGAACCACAGCGCGCGCGAAATGACCCGTACCCCGCTGTAGGGCAGCAGTCCGAGTCCGAAGACCGCCACGATCGTCAGAATCAGCCCCGCGACGAAGACGACGGCCGGGTTCACCGGCAGGATCATCGCCAGGACCGAGGTCACCAGCACTACCACGATGCCACCCGCGACCTGCGGCAAGGTGTAGGGGCCGAACGGTAGTTTCTGCCCGTTCTGAGCCTTGCCGATCATGGTGGGCACCCGTTTGATCGGCGTGTACACCTTGATCAGCTGGGTCATTGGTACCGCCCCACCGGCTGGTCCGGGACCACGCCCGTCGCGTCCGCACGCGCGTAGTTGACCAGGGTCGGCAGCATCCAGAACAGCACCGCGGCCAGGATCGCCGAGCCGACCACACCGAGTACCTTGGTCGGCGAAAGCTTCGACTTGGCTGCCTCGGAGATGAGGATTCCCATGGCCAGAATCGTGATGACGATGATTCCGAGAGCTCGCACCACCAGCAGGATGTAGTAGAGCAGCGCGTTCAGATTGTGCATGGGTATCCCTTCTCGATCAGTTCTGCGTCGCCGGCGGGATCTGCACCGTCGTCGTCGGCACGGCGGGCGAACTGCTGGTCGGCACCGGTCCCCCCGCGCCTGCGGGGCCGGTCTCGGTGACCACGGTCAGTGGGCTGGTCAATGCGGGAACTCGATCGATGCCCTGTACCTGCCACTGTCCGGAGGACCGCACCATACTCAGCGGGTAGGACAGCGACGCCGATGCTCCCGACTTCCCCTTCGGCGACACCGTGGCCAGTACCTGCGCGGCCTCGGAACTGCTGCCACAACTGGAGTCCGCGGAGGTGACCGAGACGCTGTCCAGGTCGGTGAACGGCGCAGGTTGCAGCGAGGTGATGCCCGCGCCGGCGGCGATGTATCGGGCCACATCCCCGGAGCCGGTCAGATAGGCCTTCAAAAAGCCGGAGGCTACGTCGGCCAGCGGCGTCTCCGCCGAGCACGGCGTGGCGTAGGCGAGCGAAATGTCCGGGCCCCGGCCGGGCGGATCGACTGCTGCCGGGAGGGTGAGGGCCCGTCGGCGCCCGTCCGGCGTGACCGATACCGCGACTTGGTAGTAACGGCGCGTGCCGGCGGTAGTCCCGCTACGACCTTCGTGGACCGAGACGGTTACCGTCCAGACATCGACGCTCGCACTGGATTCGGCTCGGCTCAGGTGCACCGTGACGGGGTCGGTGACCGGATGTGCGGTGGAGGGTAACCGCATCTGCTGATCGGCCTCGACATATTCCGAGATGCGGTCCTGCTGTCCTGCGGTGGCCCCCAGATACGACACGACGAAATCCTCGGCGAACGAGGAGGCCAGCTGTGCATGGCCGATGACGGTGATGGTGTCGGCATCCGACGGGCCGTGCGGTGGTTCGTCGAACCAGGACAGCACGGCATGCCCACCACCGAGAACTGCGAGCACTGCCAGGACCGCGACGACGATATTGTCACGCCGGCGTCGCGCGGCCATCCGGCGAAGCAGCGCCTCACCCGAATCCGCCGATCTACCAGCATTAGCCCGCACTCTCGGAATGGTAGAGAGAGCAACGTCTTTCACCTCGGCGACTGTTCCCTGTGATGGGAAGTAGAGTCGGGTTCAGCACACCGCGCTCCGCTTCATGCGGCCCGCCAGACGGTGACGTAGCTGGTCGTCGTAACCGATCGGTCCACCCCGGTCCACGAGCCCCGGCGGCTGCCGGTGCGGTTCCATCACCGGCAGGTCGTCAGCGACCCGCACCAGTTGCGCGATGGCCAGCTGCCGTGCCGAATACCCCGGATACGGATAGAGCAGTAACGAGGTAGGGGTGTAGCCGCCGCCGTAGTTCAGCGCTCGAATGGTGACGCCCGCCGAATCACCGGCCCGCAGGCGAGCTTCCAGTTCCGGGAGGCGGGATCTGTCGTCGGGATGGAACACGTCTGTGGGCCGGAACAGATAATCCCAGCGCATCCACGGTGCCGGATCGGTGAGCCAATGCGAAATACTCATGTACTCGAGTTGCAGCACTGCCAGATGAGTACCGGCCCTGCGGTGCGCTTCTCGTAGCCCGACCTGTTCCAGGGTCGACCACGATGCCGGGGTGTGCTCGGTATCGATCTCCTCGATCAGCAACCAGGCACCTCTGGATCGTGCGTCGTCGCGGGCCCGAATACTGATGCGCCATCGTCCGGGGCGTTCACCGTCGGAGCGGATCGTGGTGTCGAACTGGAGTTTCCCGCCGCCGCTGGGGTCGTACAACAGATCGAGCATCTCGGCATGGCGGTCGAACCCGGACATCCGGTGGAACAGCTCGGCGACCGATGTTCCCGGGGCATACTCCTCGGCGGACATCCCGGACAGCCGGGCCATACCGCCGGGCTGCTGGAATGTCTGTGTGCCGAGGTCCCAGATCGCGCCGACCGCAGGGCGCATCGGCGGCACCTCGGCCGCGGCCGGGCCCAGCCAGATCCGAATGGCGTGCACGTCGCCACCCGGTCCGAAAACGGGTTTGATCAGCATCCGGTGCGGACCCGAGCGGGTAGCTATGCGCAGATCGACGTCCTGTGCGTGATCACGCGCCGACATCATCGCCTCCGCGATCCGAGCGGTGGACAGGCCGTCGTAGATCGCCGGCATCTTCGCCAGTTGCCGCTGCAGCACACGTTGCCAGCCCGCGAATCCGCGGGGCGCGTCCCCGACCGAGGCCACCGACATCGTCTCCGGTGACAGCGTCTCGATCGTCGTCCAGCCGATCGTCACGTCACTCATCGCACTTGCCCTGCACAGCCGTCCTCCGCACTCATGATCAACGAATCGAACGATCATCGTGACTTGGACAATGTACCGTTAACTAGCGGTGCGATCAACAGGTAACAGAGACCCGAAACGGTAGACCGGACGCGACGAGCCCCTTACTGTTGCGCCGCGATGAGGGCGAGGACACCCGCGCCCGCCAGCGAACCGAAGTCCTCCAACTCCGACGGTACGACCCGCAGCGCGGTGAGGAAGCCGGCTCGAGCATGGGTGGCCACCGCTCGGTTCAACGGTGTCCAGAAGGCCGGGCCGGCCTCCGCCATCGAACCACCGACAACGACGAGGCCGATATCCAGCAGCGGCGCAACCGAAGCAATGGCCCGGCCCAACGCGGTACCCGCTCGATCGAAGGCGGCTGTCGCGGTGTCGTCGCCGGACCGGGCCGCCGCCACCAGGTCGGCGACCGACGTACCCGCCCATCCGCGGGCCCGTGCCCAGCGCAGTGCGGCCGCTCCACCGGCGACAGCTTCCACACAGCCGGTCCCGCCACACTCGCACAGTTCGTCGAAGCCCGGGACCAGCATGTGCCCGAGATGCCCGGCATTACCGGTACGCCCCACTACGACGAGTCCACCGACCATGACCCCCGCGGTGATCCGATCCGACACGGTCACCGACATCGCGTCCATGACCCCGGCGGTAGCACCGAAGTTCTGTTCGGCGAGCGCCAGGCACACACCGTCCAGACCGAGTTGCACACTCGCATCCGGAAAGGCCTTCGATATGGATTCGACCAGCTCGAAGCCGGTCTGCCATTCGGCCACAGCGGCGGGAGCGACAACACCCGCGGTCATATCGATCGGCCCGGTGGACGCTATCCCGACCGCGGTGACACCCTCGCCCGCAGCGGCATCGAGCAACAAGGTTCGGCAGACATCCCAGGCACCGGTAGCAGGAATCGGCGCACGCCGGATCTCGTCCGCACCCACATCGTCGGCGACACGTGTTGCCGCGAACCCCGCGGGCCCGATTTCCAACGCCAGCACTGTCATGAAATACCCACTGTCACAGTTTATTTGCGCCTGTCAACCGGTGCTGCAGTCAGCAACCACCGGTCGCCGCCGGTCGCAACCGGCGCCCCAGCACGATACGACGACGCGGAGTAGCCGGTGCCGGTTCGGTACATACCGGCCGGGCTCCGGTGCGAATAATCCGCAGGGGACGCTTGTGATCCAGCGGTGTGGTCCGGTGCCGATCCAGGTTCTCCACGACCCGTCCCGCACTGTCGTAGGCCACCCCGGCCCAGATCATGGCTCGCGGCCCGTCCCCCCGGGCGGTCAATGCCTGCGCGAGCTGCGAACATTCGGCCAACAGTGGGCAGGCCGCACACGTCCGCACCGCGGAACGCCAGGATTCCGGATTACCCACGTCGAGATCCCAGTCGTCGGGCCCGTCGGCACACGGCGGGCGGTTGCCGGCCGGTGCGGATACTTTGGAAGAGGGCACAGGAGTGCTCGAAAGACGCGGCAGCGCGGTGGATTCGACAGAACAACGGCGCGAGTGAATGGTGGTCATATTCGTCTCCGGGGATGCCGAGGACACACGTGTGCGGCGGCGCGTGGCGACTCGCAGACATGGCCTGGGGGCGGTCGGGCATCGGGGCTGCTCAACAGTCCCCGGCAACCAGCAGCGAACTGCTGTACTCGGCACGTTAACCCACGATTCGACTGGCGGCAACCACTTCTGCCGCTATTTAACGGCTCATTGACCAAGTCGTTGCACGGTTGTATCGTTCCTTAACGGGACGTTTTTGTACGGTCCGTTTTTCTGCGGGGTTAGTGTGATTTCCTGAGAGGTATGGCTGTGCACTCGGAGTACACAATCGACGAGCTCGCGCGGGCAGCGGATACGACCGTACGCAGCGTCCGCGTTTACCACGAGCGTGGCCTGTTGCCATCGCCCGAGGTCAGAGGGCGGATCGGCTATTACGACACCGACCACCTGGACCGGCTGCACACTATCAGCCGACTACTCAGCCGCGGCATGAAACTGAACGGAATCCGCGAACTGCTGGAGGCGTGGGACCGTGGCGACGGGCTCGCCGACGTGTTGGGCGTCAGCGAACCGCCGGGTGAGCGTGAACCCGCGGCCGAACCGGATCAGTCAGTGAGTGACGATCCACTCGCCGACCTCCCGGATTACGTGAAACAGGCACTGGCGGGCAGTACCGATCCATTGGACGCGTATCGCGTCACCAACCCGCGCTGCGGCGATCTCGCCGGCCGCCTGATCGACAACGGCGTTCCGGACAGCACGGCCTTCCAGCTCGTCGAGCGCCTGCGCGCGGACTGCAATCAGATCGCCGACCGCTACGCCACCGAACTGTTCTATTGCCTGGCCGGGCAGTCCTATGAAGCCTCCCCGCGCACGGCCAAGGATCGCGCGCGACTGGAAACCGATCTGGCCATCGCACGGCTGATCGTCACTCGCGCCGCCTCCGAACTCGTCGATCAGGCCTTCGCCCAGCACGCCGAAATTCCGCCGGCGCGCGACGGCGAGCAGTAGGCCCGCGCGGTCCGTCACCGCGCGGATAACTCTGCGCGACAAGTTACTCCATGGTATGAAATCTGTAGTTTTCACATATGGAGGTGCCCGAAGGTGACACAGGCCAGCCCCACGATGGTCGAATCGGCCGATGCCGCACTGGGCGGACTCACAGCCCACGACCGCGGTGTGCTGACAGAGTTGGTATGCCGCGTCGACAAACACGAGGGGTCGTTCGGCGAGAAGGTCACCGACAGACCCGGCGGCAGTCCGCCGTGGGCGCGCAAGGATCGGATCATCGACGAGATCGTCAGATTTCTCGTCGACAAACACCTCTTGCTGACCCATTTCAACTGGGGCAGTTGGGAAGAGGGTCAGCAGGTGATCGCGCGAGGAGACCGCCCCGTCCTCGCGGCAGCCTCGCCGCAGGAATGCCTGCAATACCTGACCCTACTGGTGCGCGCGGACCGTTTCACCGAGGGCACCTTGACTTCGGCATTCGAGACCGGGCTGATGCAGACGTTGTTACATCGCCTGCATCAGCACACGTATCCCCACTCGGGGCGTTGAAATCTGCTACGCCGGAACCTGATTCGGCGCGAGGTGACGCGTCAGGAAATGCACCTGATGCTGGACCGCGGCCTCGAAGAAGTCCCCGCCCGCGAAGACGTCGAAATGGTCGCAGGGATAGTGGCGCACCTCGGCACGTGCGGCGAACCCCGCCTTCGCGGATGCATGCGGAGGTGCCGCCCGGTCGAAATCGGCGATCTGCACCAGGACGGGCGCGATGATCCGGCTCGCGGCCCGGTCGGCGCGATAGCCGCCCAACTCCACGCCGATCGCTGCATCCACCTCGTTGCGCCAGGTCGGGCCGGCAATAGCGGTATAGCTGTCGTAATAGCCCTCCGCGGTCAAGGCAGCGGGTTCACCGGGCCGTCCGACCAGCGGCATCATCACGCGGCGGCCGCCGAGCTTGCCCGCCAGTGCGCTGCGCACACTGGTCACCGTCGACTTGGCGAGCGCAGCGGCACCGACCTGACCGAAAGCGACCCGGCCCGCCGCCATCCCGTTCACCAGCGGCACCACCGCGACCACTGCGCAGATGTCGGGCCGGTCCGCCGCGACGGTCAACGCATGACCACCCGACAACGACACGCCCCACACCACCAGCCGTTTCGGATCCACACCGGGGCGACCGGCGGCCGCAGCCAAGGCGGCGCGGTAGTCCTCGGCCTGTTCGGCCATCGAAACCCGCTGGCGTAGTTCACCTCCCGAGGCGCCGAAGCCGCGGTAGTCGAAGGCGAACACGGCCAGGCCCGCGTCACTCAACTGCCGGGCGAACGGTTCGAGCCCGGAGTCCTTGGTGCCACCGAAGCCGTGCGCCATCACCACGACGGGCCGGCCGTCCGGGCCGTCGAACGGGCTCTCGGCGGGCCCGGCGAAATACCATCCGTCGCAGGTGGTTCCGTTCGAGGTGAAGCCGACCTGCTGATAATCCGTCACTGTCCCACTCCCACCGGCTGTTCCGACTCACCCGTCCGTGCCCACCGCGGCGGTCCGTAGACCTCGGCCCGGCGTGCACCGGCGGGGATCTCCTTGGCCCGCATATCGTGTTCGTAGAGGAAGTAGTCGACCTGCTGGGTGTGCCGGGCGGTCGGGACCATATGGCCGGTGTAATGCTGCTGCTCTTCGACGATCACCCGTCGCATCTCATCGGAGGACGGCAGCCGGTAACGGCCGACCGCGTAGGCGCCGATCAGACGGGCCTGGCATTCGACGAACGGGAACAGGGTCGGGGTGGCCTGAGCGAAGCCCGCGAACACCAGATCCTCCATACCGGGCAGGAACATCCGCTTGTACAGGTCGATCTTGTTGTCCGGTGCGCTGATGAAATCCGGATCGAAGAACGGGAACGTGATGTTGTACCCGGTGGCGTAGATGATGATGTCGAAGTCGTCGGAGGTCCCGTCGGCGAAATGGACCGTCTCGCCGTCGAATCGCTCGACGTTCGGCTTCGGGATCACATCACCGGACCCCAATCGCAGCGGCAGTTCCACCGACTGGGTGGGATGGGCCTCGAAGAATTTGTGATTGGGGGTGGGCAGGCCGAAGTTCTCCGGGCGTCCCGCCGTGAGCGGCTGGCCCCACTGCGCGATCTTGCGTTGCCACGAGAACGGGATATACGGGCTGGTGCGGTAGTACTTGTCCGCCGGCTTGCCGGCGATGTACTTGGGCACGATCCAGGCGCCGGAGCGCGTGGACAGGGTCAGCTTGTTGCCCAGGGCTTTCGAGGACAACTCGACCGCGATGTCGGCGGCGCTGTTGCCGATCCCGACGACCAGGATCCGCTGATCGGAGAAATCCATCGGCGTGCGCGGGTCGACGTAATGGTGCGCATGCATGGTGCGGCCGGTGAATTCACCCGGAAACTCGGGATAGCGCGGGTCCCAGTGGTGTCCGTTGGCGACGACCAGGAAATCGAAGTGCCGTACCTCGCCCCGCTGAGTACGCAGTTCCCAGCCGCCGTCGGGGAGCCTGCGCGCATGCTCGACTCCGTTTCCGAATTCGATCGACCGGTACAGATCGAACGCCTCGCAATAGGAGTCCAGGTACTGCTTGATCTGGGTGTGGTGCGGGAAGTCCGGAAATTCCTCGGGCATCGGGAAGTCCCGGAACGACAGCTGATGCTTCGAGGTGTCGATGTGCAGGGAGCGGTAGGCACTGCTGTGCCCATTGGGGTTGCCGAACGCCCAATTGCCGCCGACGCGGTCCGATATCTCGAAGCACGTATACGGGACTCCGTAGTCGCCGAGCATCTTACCGGCGGTCAACCCGCTGATTCCGGCGCCGATCACCGCGGTACGCGGTCGATACATCACCACTCCTTTCACACCGAACCATGAGTAGACAGATTCCAATATCTGTCTACTAGTAGACACATTCTCAGATCTGTCCACACATTGCTAGGGTTTTCTGCGAACCCGGGCCCGGCGATCCGGTTCCGGTGCGCACGGCAGGCCGGTTCCGCGGCGCGGCGAAAGGGCGGCAGATGAGCGAGGCGACGACCACGGCAGTGGTCGACCGGCTACTGGAAGCGACGCAGAAGTTGCTGGCGACCAAGGGAATTCGTGCCACCACCATGATGGAGGTGGCCGAGGAAGCCGGGGTCTCCCGCGCCTGGCTGTACCGGCATTTCCCCGACAAGCCGGCCCTGATCGGCGCCGCGATCGTGCGCCTCACCGATACCTGGTGGAACGACGCCCGCGCCGAACTCGACACCCTCGACACCTTCACCGAGCAGCTCATCCTGGGGGTACGGATCGGTCGCGGTGCCTACGACGACCCCGGCGCCCTCCTGATGCGCCTGCGGGTCGACGAGCCCGAGGAATTCGCTGCCTGCGCGGGTGCCGGTGTCGCCGCACTCGTCCCCGCCCTGGCCTACTTCTGGCGGCCCTACATCCACCGTGCCGCCACCCGCGGCGAGGTACACCCCGACCACGACCTCGCCGAGGTCGCCGAATGGGTGGCCCGCATCCTCATCAGCCTGGGCACGGTCCCCGGCGACACCATCGACCCCGACGACAGCACCGCCGTCGAACACCACCTGCGCCGGTACCTGCTTCCGGCCCTCCGTGCGGCACCGGACTCATGATTTGCAGACTTCCGACGGAACTCTCCGATCAAGACGGCCGCGGACGAACCATCGGGTCGTCGACCTGCCCGAGATCGGTCCGGCCGGTGGGCTGCCGATCGGCCACCGAGCCTGCCGTCCGACGTTCCGTCACAACGCGAACCCTGCGCACCAACAGGTAGTTGAGGACCGGAATCACCAGCTCGACCGGGATCATCAGCACATAGAACCAGTTGGGTTCGCCGGTAGCGGCCCAGGCGATCAGCCGTGCCACGCCCCCGACGAAGAAGACAGCTCCCAGAACATTGATCATGTTCACCTTGCGTTCGACGTCACGCGCGCACCACACCCATGCCAGACCGTAGGCAGTGAACAGCACGGAGTAGAACCGCATATCCGAATCCACGGTGGCATCGACGGAACCGGCGCCGATGATGCTCGCGGTCCCGAAGAACAAGTGGGCCACTCCGATCCCCGCACTCACGAGCCCGAACAACAACAACCAGCCCTGCAATACTCGCCGCATACCGACTCCTATTAGACAGCTGTTGAATAAGCTCTACGGTAAGCCTGCGACCCGGCGACCGTCAACGGTCGCGCGCCTACGATGAGCAGATGCCGAGCCGACGCCGCCTCACCCCCGAGCAGCGCCGCGACGAACTGATGGACGCGGGCGCGCAATTGTTCGGCGAACGAGCGTACGACGAGATCGCGATGGAGGACATCGCAGCGCGCGCCACCGCCTCCCGAGCGCTGATGTACCACTACTTCCCCACCAAGGGAGATTTCTTCGCCGCGATCTGGAAACGAGCCCACGACCGCCTGCTCGCAGAGCTTCGCATCGACCCCGGCGAGCCGGTCCGCACCGCCGTCTACCGGGCTCTCGCCGCTCACCTGGACTTCTACCAGGCCCACACGCCGCTGGTTCTCATCGCGAACCGCAGCGCCCTCGCCGCGGACCCGGCAGTGCGCGGTCCGGTGAACGCGGACCTCGAGACCTTGTGCGAACGCATCCTCGACGCCTGCGGCGCCACCGGCCACACTCGTGAGATCGCGTCCACGGCACTGACCGGCTGGATAGCCTTCATCCGCGAGGTGTGCGTCGAATGGCTCGAGCGCCGTCATCTCTCCCGTGACGAGGTACTCCGGATGTGCATGGCCGTGTTGGATGCGACCGCCGGCGCCCACCTTGCTCTGACCGCACCACCGCAACGACTCGACGCCTCCGCGCCGAGCGGGGTTTCCTCCGCATCACGCGTTCGCCGAATACACTCGGACCGGAGCTGACGGGGGACGAGCCGTCACGGAGGGGGTAACGGTGCTTCAGCACGACCACGATCACACCGCATCCGGCAACACCCGCACCGCGTGGCTGGTCACGGGCGCCGTGGCCGGACTCTCGGTGTTGGGAATCGGTGTAGCAGCCGGATTCTGGTTCGGGCGTGGCGAACCCCCCGCGCCCGCCGCGACATCCGCGCCTGCGACGTACTCGATGGCAACGATCGGCAATGCCTGCGATCTGGTCGATCCCGCGCCGCTGACGGCATGGGCACCCACTCCGCGAAACCTGTCGGACCACAAGGAAATTCCCCCGTCGGCCGACGATGCGGGCAGTTTGAGCTGTCACCTCGACTACACCGCCGCGCCCGACCGCGCCTATTCCTTCGATCGGGCCGACCTGCTCCTGGAGGTCGAGTTCACCAACGGCAGCGCACCCCCGTTCTACGACCACTGGAAACATGCCGACACCGTCACCCACGCGGGGCCGGGCACGGATTCGGGACCACTGACCGACGTCGGCACCCAGGGCTACTGGCACTGGGAGAACACCGACAACCTCACCGCCCATCGGGCCTACGCGGCCGCGGCCCAGGACGGCAACGTCTCGGTTCGAGTCCGGATCGGCTACAGCCGCGAGGACAAGCAGGAGGCGGCAAGCTGGGCGGAACTCGGGACGATCGCACGTGCCCAGGTTCGCTCGGCGCTCGCCGGGCTCCGGACGCGGTAGCGTGCAGGCGGTCACTTACGTCCCGGATCCGACCGCAGATGCCGCTGCGGCGACCAATAGAATTGGACAGTACGGACACGGGCCGGGTCGGGCCGACGTGCGCGAACAATGGGTTGGAGGGTGTGGTGGCAAAGGCCGGGTCGACTCGAGCTCGCGATATCGACGAGCTCACGGACGCTCTGCTGACCGCCTCCCGACTACTGGTCGCACTGTCGGCCCGATCCATCGCGGCGGTCGACGAGACGATCACGGTTCCGCAGTTCCGCACCTTGGTGATCCTGTCCAGCCGGGGACCGGCGAATTTGGCGACGCTGGCCGGATTGCTGAATGTGCAGCCCTCCACCGCTACCCGCATGGTCGACCGGCTCGTCGGCAATGGGCTACTGCACCGGCGCACCAATCCCGATTCACGCCGGGAGCAGATCGTGGCGCTCACCGAGCGAGGCCGACAGGTGGTCGATACCGCAACCGCTCACCGCCGCAACGAGATCGCCGCCGTCGCCGCACGGATGCCGGTCGCCGACCGGGACGGTCTGGTCCACGCGCTGACCGCGTTCACCGCCGCCGGTGGTGAACCACCGCCGGGCTACGAGATCGACGAATACCAGCTCTAGCGACGGTGTCGCCGCGGCCGGCCCGGCGATCGGTCCACCCCACGGAACTCGATGCGGGGACCGGCACCGGATCCGCATCGTGAGGCGGTGTGGCGCTCGTCGGACGAAGCGCGCCGAGGACGGCACTGTGTGTCAGCCAACCAGTGACGTTCTCCCCGGAGTCGGCGACTACCGGCACCCCGGTCCCGGGTTCTTCCGCCAGCACATCGAGAGATGCTGCCAGCGTGCTGGTTTCGGTGACAGTTCGGGGTAACACAGCAAGGCCGGCTGCCGTGCGGTCACCCGATTCGGTGTCGGCGAGCGTCTCGGCAACGGCGGCCGCTGTAATACATCCCCGATATCGGCCGTCGGTTCCGATGACGGGCACCATCGAGTGCCCGGAGGACCGGACGGCACGGCGCGCCTCGTCGACCGTGGCCGCTGCGGCCACCGGCGGCGGGCACGGCTCCATCACCTGAGCGACCCGGATGTGTTCCAGCCGAGCGGCCGGACCCGCATGAGCCGCATCGAGGTCCACGCCGCGGCGGGTCAGCTTCAGCGTATAGATCGTCTCCGCGGACAGCACCCGGGAAAATCCGGCCGCGACGACGACGGCCAGCATGAGCGGCAGCATGATCGAGTACTCACCCGTCAGTTCGAACAGGATGATGACCGCGGTGATCGCGGCCCGGGTCGAACCCGCGAAGGCCGCGCCCATACCGATCAGCCCGTACATGCCCGGTGCGGCCGTCGCCGTGGGGAACAGCTGGTGGACCACGAGTCCGAACGCGGCACCGGCCATGGCACCGATGAACAGCGACGGCGCGAACACCCCGCCCGAGCCGCCGATTCCGATCGTCAGGCTCGTCGCGAGCATCTTCCCGACCATGAGCACGAGCAGCATCCAGAGTGCGTATCGACCATCGATGGCATCCGACAGCACTGGGTAGCCGACACCGTACATCTGCGGCAATACCAGCAACACCACCCCCAAGAGCAGCCCACCGGCCGCCGGGCGCAACCATTCGGGCCCGCGCCACGCCCAGTCACACAGATCCTCGATGCGGTACAGCACATGGGTGAATCCGACACCGACCGCTCCGACCACCACCCCGAGCAGAGCGAAAGCGCCGTATTCCCAGCCCGATCGCAGCGCGAACGCGGGCAGGTCCAGAAAGGGCGCGTTTCCCAGGACTGCCCGGCCGATCACGCCGGCGGTCACACTGGACAGCACCACCGCACCGAACGATTCCGCAGCGAAGTCCCGCAGGATCAGCTCCATCGCGAAGAAGGGCCCGGCGATCGGCGCGTTGAAGGTGGCCGCGATTCCACCGGCCGCACCGCAGGCGACCAGTATTCGCAAGCGACGCTCCGAGATCCTGGTCAACCGGCCGACGCTCGAACCCCACGCCGAACCGATCTGCACGATCGGCCCCTCTCTGCCGACCGAGCCGCCACCACCGATACACAGCGCTGATGCGAGTGCTTTCACGACGGTCACCTGCGGTGGAATCCGGCCACCACGTTCGGCGACGGCGTACATCACCTCGGGCACACCGTGTCCGCGTGCCTCGGGCGCGAACCGGTAGACCAACGGTCCGTAGATCAGACCCGCCACCACCGGCGCCAGCACCACGAACCACGGGCCCAGCGCCGGGATGTGCGAATTCACTGCGTGACCGACTGCGGAATAGTCGGAATACCCGGACAGTATCTGCGTGAAAGTCGTTATAAGCCACCGGAAAACGACTGCCCCGCCGCCCGCGCCGGCTCCGATCAGGAGCGACAGCAGAACCAGACCCCCACGACTGTCCCGCAACCACTGCCGCCATGGCGTCCGGGCGGGCAGCGGAAGTGACCACCACCGCACGCCGACCGCGTCCGAAGACCGCACTACCACTCGACCCCCCTCACTCGAAACCAAAAGCATGCACAGTGCAACAATTGTACTGTGCTCGTTTTTGGAGGCCGGCCGTGACCGGCATGTTCGGCATCCCACCGCCGACCGGGGCGACGATTGTCACCACGTGGACCTGGTCCCCCATGGTGATCACTCTCGTCGTGGCCGCCGCAGCCGGTTACCTCGCCGCGCTGTGGCGGGCGACGCGCCGCGGCCTGCACTGGCCCCCGCTGCGAACGATCTGCTGGCTGAGCGCACTCGGGCTGACAGTCCTTGCCCTCGACGGCTGGTTCGGGACCTACTCGCACGTGTTGTTCTCCGTGCACATGGTGGTGCACCTGCTGCTGATCATGGTGATTCCGGCACTGCTGGTGTGGGCACAGCCGATCCGCTTGCTGCACGACACCGCCGGTCCCGGCACGGCCGCGACGATCGACCGCGTGCGCGCGAGCCGAATCTTCCGGATCTCGGTTTCGCCTCGATTCACCCTGCCGCTCTACAGCGCTGTCCTGCTGCTGACCCATCTCACCGGTTTCCAGCAGGCCATGTCGACACATATGTGGATCCACGACGCCGAGCTCGTGCTCTACCTGGTTACCGGCTATCTGTTGTTACTGCCGTTGGCCGGCGACGAATCGACGGTCGAACCGAAGCGGCCGTATGCACTGCGCCTGGTCGTATTGGCAGCATGTGTCGGCCCGGACACCCTGGTCGGCGTCACCCTGATGATGTCGTCGACCGTGCGCGCCCCGGCGTACGCGGCCGCACGAGACTGGGGCCCCAGTGCCTTGGCCGACCAGAACCTGGCCGGGATCGTCATGTGGCTCGGTGGCGACGGCCTGATGATGGTGATCATGATCATTGTCGCCGGTCAATGGGTACGCACCGGCGACCGCGACAGCAGCCTGGGCCCCTGGCTGGACGGCATCCGCTCCCGCTCCCTGCTGGGCGCGACCGGCGCGACCACCGATATCGACAATGAACAGGCCGCACTCGATGCGTACAACGCGCGGATGGCCGAGCTGAACGGACCTCGCTCGGGCACACACGGCGGCGTCCGTACCGGTGCACGACCGGACACTTCGACCACCGCAGCGACAGCCCGCTCCGACGCCCGGGATCACCTGCTATGAAAACCGTTCTGACACTTCTATTTTCCCTGATAACCGTTGCCACCGTGGCGGCGTGCGGGACCACCACAACCGGACCACCGGTGGGCGGCCCGCAACCGCTGGTCGAACCGAAGCCCGGCCCGGTCGTCATCGGCCTGCACGAAGTCCGAAACCTGGGACCCGTCCTGGTCGATGCGCGCGGCTACACCCTGTACCTGTTCCCGGCCGACACCGCTGGTTCCCTCGGCTGCAGCGATGCCTGCCTGGGTAGTTGGCCGCCGGTCATCGTGCCCGACGGTGAGGATCTGCGCGCCGGAAACGGTGTGCACCGGAATCTACTGGCCACGATGTCCGGACCGGACGGCGAGCGGATCGCCACCTACGCGGGGCATCCGCTCTACGCGTACGCCGGCGACGTCGACCCCGGCCAGGCCAACGGTCAGGGCCTGAACCTCAACGGAGATTCCTGGTTCGTGGTGAACGCCGACGGCAAGGCGCTGGTGCCGCCCGACCAGCAGGGCGTGATGCCCGAGGGCACCTACCTCGTCAGCGGCCCGCCCACGACAACGGCGATGCCCGGAACGAGCCAGGTCCCGCCGACTACCATGCCGAACACGAACGGGGCACACCGGTGACCGACCAACAGCGCCACGACCAGGAACCGAGCCGTCACAGCGACACCACCTGGCCCAGCCACCTCCCACAATCGGCCGATCGGGCCGGTCCGAACCGCCGAGCGATGCTACTCGGTGGCATCGGCATCGGAGGACTGGCGATCGGGACCGGGCTCACCCTCGCAACGCAGCACGCCCTCGCGGCCGCACCCAGCACGCCGGTGGTACCCGCGACCGAGGAACTGATGACCGATCACGGTCTGCTCAAACGGATTCTGCTGATCTATCGCGAGTGTGCCGACCGGTTGAACACCGGCGACGAGCTCGATCCCGCGGCGCTGTTCCATTCCGCGCAGATGGTGCACTCCTACATCGAAGACTTCCACGAGGGTATCGAGGAGGGATACATCTTCCCTCGCCTGCTGCGCGCCGGAAAACTGCGAGACACCATCCGTAATCTGCTGATTCAGCACGATGTGGGACGCAAGCTGACCATCGCAGTGATCCAGTCGTCGACCACGATGGACATGCCCGGCACGGGCGCGGCGCCCGGATTCGCCACCGCCGAGAGCCGGGCTGCACTCGCGCGCACCCTGAACCAGTTCATCACCATGTACGAGCCACACGAGGCACGCGAGGACACCGTCGTCTTCCCGGCCTTCCGGGATGTAACCGCGGACGGCAGCGTTTTCGACCAGGTCTCCGAACAGATCGCCGAAGCACAGCAGAAAAGGTTCGGCGATCAGGGAATGTCGGGTTACCTCGATCAGGTCGACCGGATCGAACAACAGCTCGGCATCCACGACCTCGCCGGCTTCACCCCTCCGATACCTAATTGAGCGGCCCACGACGCAGGCGCCCTATCGATGCGACAGGCGGGCGAACACCATGCTCGACGCACCGAATCCCACGACCGCCAAAGCTGCACACCACAGCACGGCGAGCAGTGCGCTGTTCCCGACCGGCGCCGAATTCAACAATCCCCGAACGGTATCCACCACCGGTGTCGCCGGTTGATACTCCGCGAACCCGCGCAACCAGCCCGGCATGGTCGAGGTCTGCACGAAGGCACTGCTGATGTACGGGATGAACATGATCGCGTACGTCATACCGCCCGCGGCCTCGGGATTCTTCGCCACCAGCCCGAGCGCTACCGCAATCCACGAGATCGCCACGACGAACAGCACCATCATCGCGATCGCACCCGACCATCCCAGCAGGCCGGCATGCGGGCGAAAGCCGAGCGCCAGTGCCACGACCACCGCCACGGCGATCGCCAGCATGTTGCGTGCCACCCCTTCGCCCACGTGCCCGGCGAGGATCGCCTGCCGGAACATCGGCAGGGTACGGAAACGATCGATGCTGCCCCTGGTCATATCCGCCGATACCGCGGTGGCTGTGATGGACGCCCCGAAACCCGTGCACAACAGCATGATCCCGGGCACCACGTAGTCGATATACGATTCACCGACTTCGATCGCGCCGCCGAAGACATAGGTGAACAGCATCATCACCAGAATCGGCATCAGCAGCGAGATGATCAGGGTATCGGGACTGCGCAGGGTGTGGCGGACACAGCGGCGGAACATCACCGCCGAATCGGCGGCGACCGTCAGCACCGGGCGGCTGCTTCGACGATGTCGGCGGCGTGGGCGGCAGCCCCCTCCGTGCGCAGTGTCGCGGCGAATTCCGTGGCGTGGGCGCGGCGCTCGGGTGCGAGCAGGGTGGCCACGCCGTCCACCAGTCGTTCGGTGGTGAGGTCGGTGAAGCGCAGATGCGCACCGAGACCGAGGCGCTGTACCTGTCCACCCCACATCGGCTGTTCGAACGAGACCGAGCACACCAGCGTCGGCAGTCCGGCGCGCAGTCCCTCGAACAGGGTTCCGATACCGCCGTGGTGCACCGCTGCCCGGCAGTGCGGCAGCACCTTGTCGAACGCGAACGGTCCGAATACCCGGACCTGACTGTCGGGAAGGGTGCCGGCGGTTTCCAAACCGCTCCAGCCGGCGCTGATCAGCGCGCGAATTCCCAGTCGGCGAGCCACCTGCTCCACCATCTCGACCACCGCGGCCGGGTCGGCGATCGGCATACTCCCGAAGCCGAAGAACACCGGCGGCTCCCCCGCTCGAGCCCATTCCAGCACGTCGGTGTGGTCGTCGCCGAGTTCGCCGATCGCCCGGCGCGTGTCCTGATCGAGGGTCAGGAAGCCGGTGAACGGGCGGCGCGCATCCCATTGTGCGGGCAGGCCCGGCACCAGCGCCGGATCGTAGATCTGGACTTCGGGGATGCCGCGGCGGGCCATCACCGCTGCGACGCTCGCCCGCGATTTCGGCAGCCCCAGGCTGCCACGCAGATCGTTGAGGTATCGCATGAACACAACCCGCCGCAGATTCTCCGCCACCGCCCAGGTGGCCCGGTTGACCGGAGCGGGCGGTGCCCAGTGTGCGGGTAGTGCCCCCGGAAACGGGTAGACGCTGTTGGCCCGGGCCGGGTAGTAGTGCAGGCTGACCAGCGGAACATCCATCGCCTCGGCGACCGACGAGGCGCGGTCCTCGGTGACGGTGCTGCACACGATCAGTTCCGCATCGGCGCAGACGTCGACCACTTCGCGGTTCATCTGCTCGGCATAGCCGGACATCTGGGTGGCCACCATCTGCATCAGCCGCAGCGTGTTGCCGGTCGCCAGTGCGCGCTGCCCCTCCTCCGAGCTGTAGAGCTGCTGCACATCAGGACCGCAGGCGCGCGCGTCCAGCCCCGCCGATCTGGTGAAGTCCACCAGATTCGGCGGCGCCCCCAGCAGCACCGCATGGCCGCGACGGCGCAGCTCCAGCCCGAGCGCGAGCACCGGTTGCACATCGCCGCGAGTGCCGGTCAACGGTATCGCGATCTTCACGGTGCCACCTCCGCGCGGCGAGCCTGGGCGGGCCGCACAGCCGGCCCCCGGACAGTCGTTCCCCGAGACATCATGCCGAGTTATCTCCACTTTCGTCGCGAGCGCAACATTTTCGGCTCGGAAACCCGATGGCATCGATATGGGCTCTCAGACCACCGCGCACGTAGGTATCGTGCCGGGCGTGCATATCGCCATGTTCATGGACTATCACCCTGCGACGCTGGGCGGTGTGCAAACCGCCGTCGCGTCGTTGCGGCACGGCCTGGAACGGGCCGGGCATCGGGTGACGTTGTTCGTCGCGCCGCAGCCGGGCATCGCACCCGACCCGGACGAGGGTGTGGTCGAGCTGGCACCGTTGGCCGGTGCCGTGGTGAACGGCTTTCCGATGGTGCTGCCCACCGCTCGCAACGCCGCGCTGATCGACGCCGCGTTCGCCGCGCGCGGGCCGATCGATCTGGTGCACACCCACACCACCTATGGCGTCGCGATCGCAGGAATGCGTGCGGCGCGCCGGCATCGGATTCCGCTGGTGCACACCGCGCAGAGTCGCGACGATGCGTTCATCGAACACACCGCACCGGCGCCGCTGCTGTCCGCGCTGGCGCTGCGAACCCTGCACGGCCGCTTCGTCTCCCATCCGAGCCGGATGCCGCGCACAGCCGAGAGCCGGGCGGCCCGCCACGCCTGGCACACCATCGTCGGCCAGGCTCAGGCGGCCGATCGGGTGATCGCGCCGACCGAGCATTTCGCGCGCCTGCTGCGCACCCACGGCCTGACGCGGCCGTTGCGGGTGGTGTCCAACGGGGTCGACGACGCCTTGCTGCAGCACACGCAGACGCTGCCGGCCGGCGCCGGCCACGAGGTCGACGAACAGCCGTCCACCGGCCCGCTGCGGTTGATCTGGTGCGGACGATTGTCCGCCGAGAAGCGCTTGCTGGAATCGATCGAAGCCGTGCGCCGGGTGCCGGACTGCACCCTGGACGTCTACGGCGACGGTGATCTGTCCGAGCGCGCTGCCGCGATCGTCACCGAGAACGGACTCACCGGCAGAATCACCCTGCACGGGCGGGTTTCGCAGCAGCAGTGTCTCGAGGCGATGGCGGGCGCGGATGCCCTGCTGTTCCCCTCCTGGGGGTTCGACACACAGGGCATGGTGCTGCTGGAGGCCGTCGCGGTGGGGCTGCCCATCCTGTATTGCGATCCTGATCTGGCCGAATCCATTCCTGGCGGTGCGGGTGCGCGCAGTGCGGGTCCGTCCCCCGCGGCGATGGCCGAAACCATCGCAGCTCTCGCCGCCGACCGTGCCGCCGTGGCCACCATGCGCGCCGCGCTGGCACCATCGCGTGCGTCGGTGCGCCAGTCCGACCGCATCGACGCCATCGTGGCGGTGTATCGGCAGGCTCGCGCCGACAACGAGCCGAGGGCGCAACCGGCAGTGCCGCAGCGACTCGCGGATGTGCCCACCGCACCGGGTGCGGTGCCGCTGCTCGGGCACAGCCTGCGGGCGCTGCGGGACGCGCCCGGATTCGTCACCTCGCTCGCGGATCTGGGCCCGATCGTGCGGATCCGATTCGGCCGCAAGACCGGATACGTGCTGACCACACCGGAGTTGGTGCGCGAGGTCGGTCTCGGCGACGCCGAACTGAACCGCGACGACCTGCGCGAGGCCATCGAGGATGTGGCGGGCGGTTCGGTGAATGTGCTGCGCGGGGCCGAACACAAACTGCGGCGCCGGATGATCGCACCGGCACTGCGCCAGAGCCGGCTGGCCGAATACACGGTGACCGCAGCCGAACTGGCCGACACCTGGTCGTCCGGGCTGCGGCCGGGTGGCCGCGTGGATCTGATGGACGAGGCCCACGGCCTGATCCTCGATACCGTGTCCTCGACCCTGTTCACCGCCGAGTTCAGCGCCGCGGCGCGGCGCCAGATCCGGGACAATGTGCCGTGGCTGCTCAGCCAGGTGATCGTGCGCACCGCGATGCCGCCGCAGGTCCGGCGGTTGCGGGTGATCGCCAATCGGCGGTGGGAGCGCAAGGCGCGTCACCTGCGTTCCGCCATCGGCGCGGCGATCGCCGAGTATCGCCGCCGCGACGAGGATTTCAACGATGTGGTGTCGGCGCTGATCCGCCACACCGATCCGGAAACCGGCGCCCGGCTCTCGGACGAGCACATCATCGACGAAGCGATCCTGATGCTGGCCGGTGGTGTGGGATCGATGGCCTCGCTGACCGGCTGGGTATGGCACGAGGTGATGCGGCGCCCCGATATCGGCGAGCGGCTGCGCCGCGAACTCGACGAGGTGATCGGCGACGGACCGGTACGTGCAGATCACCTCGCCCGCCTCCCCTATTTGAAACAGGTTGTCTCCGAAACGCTCCGCTTCTGGGGGCCGTGGATCAGCGCCGGGAACGCCTCGGGCCCGGTGCCGGTCGGCGGACTGACCATCCCCGACGGGACCGCCATCATGTTCAGCCCATACCTGGTGCAGCACGACAAACGACACTTCCCGAACCCGGAGGCCTTCGACCCGGACCGGTGGTCACCCGAACGCAGCGACGAGGTCGACAAGAAGGCGAATCTGTCCTTCGGCGTCGGCCGCCGCCGCTGCTTGGGCGACCACTTCGCGCTGCTGGAGATCACCCTCGCCGCGGCCGCGCTGCTGGCCCGGTGGGAGCCGGTCCCCGATCCGGGGTATCGGGTACGCGCCTCGAACCGGGATTTCGTCCTCTCCCCCTCCGCGATCCCGGTGACACTGCGAGCGCGCAGCCGATGACGCCGGGAGCGGTCGGTCACCCGGCGATCGGATCTAGCGGCGCCGCAGCAGCACCCCACGGATGAAGGCGGCCTGCCCGGAATGCTGGATGTCGTCGTCCACGACACTGATCAACCGCACCCCCAGCGTCACCGGCGGGTCCCAGTTGGTATCCACCACTCGGGGCAGATCAGCGTCCGAGAGTCCGCGGACGTATTCGACGGTGCGGTCGTGTACCGCGTCGTGGTAGCCGAGCAGCAACTCGGCCGAGACGTTGCCGAGGGCAGCCACATCGGCGGAGCTGTCGCCGAACCCGGTGGCGGCATCGTCGAACGGTAGCTCGAAACGGCTCGCCCAGCCGGCGGAGGTCCAGACCTGTTCGGAGTCGGCTACCTCGGAGACATGGTCGTCCTGAACCCTGGTCAGATGCCAGACCAGCCAGGCGATCGAATTGGCGCCCGGATCGAGCCGGGCCCCCAGTTCCTCCTGAGTGAGGCCGGAGACCGCGCCGTGCACGTTCTCCTTGATTCGCCCGAAGGCGTCTATCAGCAGATCGGTGCTTGTCATAGAAATATGCAATCACATGGCGCCGACAGGTTCGAGGATGCCGCAGCAGGTTCCGGAGCAGAACTCTCACAGAGAGTTCGGCGAATTCCTGCTACCCTGGCCGACAGTCCGGTTTACGAGCATCCTGGCTGGGGGGTTCGAAGCCTATTGTCCCACAACAGATGTGAGGTGACGCTGTAGGAACGCTACCGACAGCGTAGCCTTTATCGTGCTCGACGGTTAATTCTCTGGAGTCTCCTCTCTTGACCACACCACGTTCTGCACTGTCCGCGGTCCCCGGTGCCTCGCCCCGATGCCCGGTCCAGCACACCGGATCACCGGTCGATTCCGACGATCCCCGAATCCTGCTGGACACACCGGAATTCGCCGCCGATCCGCACGGCACCTACCAGGAGATGCGCCGCCGCTACGGCTCCCTGGTGCCGATCGAACTGTCGCCCGGAGTACCCGCGACGCTGGTGATCGGCTATCACACCGCGTTGCGGATCCTCAACGATCCCGAGCATTTTCCGGCCGATCCGCGGACCTGGCAGGAATCCGTGCCCGAGGACTGCCCGGTGCGCCCGATGATGCAGTGGTATCCCAACGCACTGCGCAACGCCGGAAATATCCACCTGCGCTACCGCCAGGCGTACACGGCCGCGATCGATGGTATCGACCTGCACAAGCTGCACACCACGGTCGAGAAGATCGCCGTCCCGCTGATCAATACCTTCTGCGAAACGGGTTCGGCCGATCTGGTGTCGCAGTATGCCTTCCCGCTGGTCTTCGAGGCCGTCAACAATATCGTGGGCTGTTCGGCCGAACTGGGCCAGCGCGTCGCCACCGGCATGGCCGCCCTGTTCGACACGGTCAACGCGGCCTGGGGTATGGAACACCTGAGCCAGGCGCTGATGGAGCTGATCGCGCTGCGCCGCGCCGAGCCGGGCGACGACGTCACCTCGCGCATGGCCCATCATCCGGCGAACCTCTCCGACGAGGAGATGCTCTACAACCTGATCAGCTTCTACGGCGCGGCGATCGAACCGCAGCAGAACCTCATCGTCAACACGCTGCTGCTGATGATCACCGACGAGCGTTTCGGCGGCACCTTCCTCGGCGGCAGCCTGTCCACGCGAGATGCACTGGACGAGGTGTTGTTCAAGGACCCGCCGATGGCCAACTTCTCCATCAGCTATCCGCGCCAGCCGATTCTGATCGACAATGCCTGGCTGCCCGCGCACCAGCCGGTCGTGATCAGCCTGGCCGGATGCAACAACGATCCGGTGATCGCCGGGGGCGACCGCACCGGCAACCGCTCCCACCTGGCCTGGAGCGCGGGCCCGCACGCGTGCCCGGCCCGCTCGGTGGCCTACCTGGTGGTGCAGGATGCGATCGATCAGCTGCTCGACGCGCTGCCGGAGGTTCGGCTGAGCATCGACCCCAGCGAAATCAGCTGGCGCCCGGGCCCGTTCCACCGCGCCATGGCCGCCCTTCCGGTCACCTTCCCCGCATCACCTCCGTTGAATTTGGTGTAAGGAGCTTCCGATGAACCAACCGATTGTGCTCGACCTGACCGGTGCGGATATCCAGGCCGAGAACGAGCGGATCCGAGCAGGCGGCCCCGCCGCGCTGGTAGAGCTTCCCGGCGGCGTGCCGGCCTGGTCGGTGACCGACGCCGTCACACTGAAGAACCTGCTCTCCGATCCACGGGTGTCGAAGGATCCGCGCCGGCACTGGCCCGCCTACGCCAGCGGCGAGATCGACGAAACGTGGCCACTGCAGCCGTGGATCGCCGCACAGAACATGTTCACCGCCTACGGCACCGACCATCGCCGTTTGCGCAAACTGGTCGCCCCCGCGTTCACGCATCGTCGCACCACCGCGATGCGGCCCCGGATCGAGACGATCGTCGCCGATCTGCTGTCCAAACTGGATGCCATGACGCCCGGCGAGGTCGTCGATCTGCGCCCGAACTATGCCTATCCGGTGCCGATCCGGGTGATCAGCGAACTGCTCGGTGTGCCCGAGCACCTCGACGATCCCATCCATGCCTGTGTCGACGGCTTCTTCGACACCTCGTTCACCCCCGAGCAGGCGCAGGCCAACTACATCGAGATGGGCCGCCTGATCGGTGAACTGGTGGCATTCCGGCGAGAAACTCCGGGCGACGACATCACCAGCGTGATGATCACTTCACATGCCGACGACGGCACGGTGCTGTCGGAGAAGGAACTGATCGACACCATCATGCTGGTGATCAACGCCGGCCACGAAACCACCGTGAACCTGCTCGACCAGTCGATCACGGCGCTGCTGACCTATCAGCAGCAGCGCGAGGACGTGACTTCCGGCAAGGTGGCGTGGACCGAGCTGATCGAGGAAACCCTGCGGCATCAGTCGCCGGTCGCGCATCTGCCGCTGCGCTATGCGGTGGAGGACATCGAACTCGGCGAGATCCGTATTCCGAAGGGCGAGCCCATTCTCGCCTCCTACGCGGCGGCGAACCGTGATCCGAAGCTGCACGGTGAGACCGCCGGTGCCTTCGACGTGCACCGGAAGAACAAGGAACATCTCGCTTTCGGCCACGGCGCCCACCACTGCCTGGGAGCACCGCTGGCCCGGATGGAGGCGGCGATCGCACTGCCGGCACTGTTCGAGCGGTTCCCGAACCTGCGCCTCGCCGTGGAGCCCTCCGAGCTGACGCCGATCGGCAGCTTCATCTCCAACGGACACACCTCGCTGCCGGTGTATCTGGGATAGGTTCGTCTCGTTCTCCCACCGACGTGTATTCAGCTAATCGGGAGCCACCGTGGCCTCGTGGACGTATGATCGGGTGTCGCTGAAGATAGTGAGACTGTCGCCGAGGCTGGTCGGAGGATCGTTATGCCGAAACAGCCGGAACCGCCGGCGTCGTTGCTCGCACGTGTCGAGCTCGTCCTGGAAGCGCTCGAGCTGGAAGGGCATCTGACACTCTCGCGGATCGCGATGGTGACCGGCATCCCCCGGTCTTCGGCGCACCGGCTCTTGGAGCGCATGGTGAAGCTTCGTTGGCTGTTACGCGTCGGCGACTCCTACGAGCTGGGTACCCGGATGTTCGAGTTGGGATCCGAAGCCGTGCGTAACCATTGGTTTCACCGACTCGCTTATCCGCACCTCGCTCAATTACAGGAACGTACCCAGTTGGTCGTTCACCTGGCGTATCTCGATCGCACCGACGTCGTCTATTGGGAGAAGCTTCCCGGTGCGATCGGCATTCGCATACCAACCCGCATCGGCGGACATCAGCCGGCGCATCGCACCGCCCTCGGAAAAGCATTGCTGGCGGCCGAAGGTGACGAACACCTGGAGGACCCCGCGTTCGGCTCGATGAAACGTAGTACTTCAGCAACCATCACCGACCGGGGCCTGCTTGCGAAAGAGCTCGCCCGAGTTCGCCATGATGGGTTCGCCCAGGACCGTGGCGAAGCGCTGGTCGACATAGGGTGCGTGGCAACCACAGTAAGTGCCGGCCACGCGAACACCAGCAACGGCCACACTACGACCGCCGCAATATCCATCTGTGGGCCACTCGCGCAAATGAGACACGAATTGGTCGGACCATTACTCACCACAGCCGCAAGGATCACCAAGTCTGCCGCAATAAACCCGATGGTCGACCCATAGCGGTCGACCATCGATCGAACGGCACCGACGGTAACTTCGGTATCCACACGTAGGAACCCTTCCGCCCGGTGAGGAGCAGAATTGATGCGTTCCCCTGCCCGTCGAGGTCTTACCGCCGTCGTGATCGCCGCTGCGGGGCTTGCCGTACTCGCCCCGGCAGCCGCCGCCGAACCCACCATCTACGACCCCGTGATCAGCCCGTGCGAGCACCTGTTCCGTACCCCGGTCGACATGCCTCGCGCCGGCACCGAGGTGTATTGGAGCCCGTTCGGGACCACGAATATCGTCTGTTACGACGACGGCACCGGGCTGGAGCACTTCTATCAGCGTGACCCGTGGGGTGCATGGCACAGCATCAACGAAGTGCTGCCCGGCCAGCACTTCTACGAGGTCTTCAACACGACGGTGCCCGATCAGGCCACCAGGGGGTGAGCGATGTGGTTGCCGAACCTCAGCCGCGCGCCGCGCTGTCTCGCTCCGGATCGACCACCAACTCCACGTCGACCTCGTCGCCGGCACCGCGCCCCGTCCGCTTGCGGGTCTCGGCATTGAATGACACCAAATAGCGGCCCCCGCGCACGCCGATGGTTGTCGGATAGTGCCATGAGCCGAACCTCCCCGCCGGAAACCTTCGGCCGGACTCCGCAGAAGCGCCGAGCAATCCTTACCGCAGCCACCGATCTGTTCCTGCGTAACGGCTTCCGCGGCACCAACATGGACGACGTGGCCACCGCCGCCGGTGTTTCCAAGCAGACGGTGTACAAGCATTTCACCGACAAAGAGGGACTGTTCCGCGAAATCGTCGAGGGCGTCACGCAGAACTCCGACACGATCATCGAGCGCATCACGGCCGCATTCACCGACGCGCCGGCACACACCTGCGCAGAACTCGACACCACGCTCCGAGCGGTGGCGCGGGTCTATCTCGACAGCGTGCTGCAGCCCCATGTGCTGTCGCTGCGACGACTCGTCATCGCCGAAGCAGAACAGTTTCCCGATCTGGCCGCGAACTATTACGAGCGAGCACCCGCGCGTGGAATCGATGTCGTCGCAGAGCACCTGGCCCCCTACTCCGATTCGGGCCTGCTGCACACCGACGACATTCGTCTGGCCGCCGCGCATTTCGTCTACCTGGCACTGTCCATCGCACAGGACCGCGCCATGTTCGTCCCGTCCACACCCCCGCCGGCAACAGATCGCGAACTTCAGGCCGCAGCAGCCGCGCGCACATTCATCGCCGCGTACTGCACGCGGTGACACACTGCGGAATCCACCCGCACCCCTCGCGGCTCATTGCCACGCAGGTTGCGTCCAACGGCGGAGAGCGTCGACGGCGGTTTCGGGTGAAGCGTTGGAGCAGAGGCGGATTCCTGGTGCGATGTCGGTGAGCGTGCTGATCAGGCGTTCGTACAGCAGGGTGTGTTCGGCCGCGGGCTCGGACTCCGCGATCCTTCGGACTCGAGACGATGGCGCCGGCGGACCCGAGGGCGTGGCGGATATGTTCGACAGCCCCGTGGCTGCGGCGGCCGAACAGCACCGCGGTCGCGTCCCGGAGCGGCACGACGCGCGGGCACCTCAGCCGACGGGACTTGATACCGGCATCGCCGTCACTGTCGCGATGATGTCCGCGAGTCGCTCGGCATCCGCGGGCCCCTGGGTGCGCCAGGCAATGTAGTTGTCCGGTCGCACCAGGATCGCGCCGGCAGGCGCGACCCCTATCGCCGCCGCAGTCGCCGCATCGAGGGTCACGCCACGGATATCCGAACTTCTTGCTACCGGCAAGGTTTGGAGCGCATCACACCAACCATGCCCGTCGGGACCGGTAAGGATCGCGAAGTGTGACCGGTTGAGGTCCTGAGTGGAAACACCTCGTTCGACCCAGTGATGAGCCAGGTGCGAACCGGGCGCTCCGTCCAGGGCGGCCACCAGGTCCTCGGTTGACGGAAGCTCCGGCACGGGGTCGACGATCGCGGTCGAGGCGTACCGCAGCGCCATCGTCACCACCGGTGCGTTGTACAGACCAGCAGCGGCGCGTTCCGCTGCCGCATTCGGATCCCAGTGCAGCCGTGGGTTTTCCAGTCGCAGCAGCGCCTGTTCGGTGACCGTTCGAGCGACCGGGTGCCGCTCGTCGTGGTAGGTGTCCAGCAGCGCGTCACCCGCCCGCCCGGCGATCACCATCGCGAGCTTCCACGCCACGTTGTGCGCGTCGGCCAAGCCGGTATTCAAACCGAACGCACCGAGTGGAGAGATCGCCCTGGCCGCGTCACCGACGAGAAAGGCTCGGCCACACCGGAATTCGTCAGCCATTCGAGCGGTCGCTCGCCATGGAACGGCATTGAGCACCTCGACCGGAACGGGATCACCGATCGCCGTCCGGACGGCACGTACACACTGTTCGGGCGAGAGAGTTGTGCCGTTCTCGATCGGCACGTGCAACACCCACTCCCCCTCTCCTACACCGAGCATGATGCCATTGACCTCGGGATGCTCGATCTGCGTCATCACCGGCATCGCACCGAAGCGACCCACCAGATCCGCTGCGAAGAGGATGTTCATATTGGTGCCGCCGATTTCCCCCGGCCCCGATACCGTCACGCCGAGTTGGCTGCGCACCGTGCTGTGCACACCGTCGGCACCGATCACGTAGTCGGCCCGAATGGTCCTGCCATCGGAAAGAGTTGCCCGCACTGCCTCCTCGTCGAGTTCGAGATGGTCCAACGCAACACCGAATTCGACCGTGGCGCCACACCGACGAGCGGCGGGGATCAGCACCGAGTCGATCCGATGCTGTGGATAGTGTCCGCGTGAGATCTCCGGCGATATGTCATCGCCGTGCCACCCGGCAGCGGAGATCCGTTCGGGTGGTGCGCCGACGTCGGCGACCGTTCGCGCTTCGGCCCGCCACGGTAGCGCCGAGCGAACGGCGACTGCGTCGAGCTCCGCACGCAAACCGACCTCGCGGAAGAGTTCCAGACTGCGCGGGCTGATGCCGAGTGCCCGCGGGTGGTTGGACGGTGCCGACCGTCGCTCGACGACCATCGACCGCACACCATGGTGCCCGAGGAAAACCGCGGTGGCCAGGCCGACCGTGCCGCCACCGACAATGAGAACCGAAACATCCGACATGAAAATCTCCTTTGGGAACACCGTGCCCGTCTTAGGGAACACTGTACCCGGAACGTAGGATGCGTCTATGCCCACTCCGTCACAGCCCGCCGCCCTGGTCTGGATGCGCGAACGCCCCGCCGCCGGGCGACCGGCCGTCACCGAGGCTCGGATCGTGGCCACCGCGGTTGCGTTGGCGGACGCCGAAGGCCTCGACGCTCTCTCGATGCGACGGATCGCCACCGAGATGAAATCCGGCACCACATCGCTGTACCGCCATATCGCGAGCAAGGACGAGTTGATCGAGTTGATGATCGACGCGGTGTACACGGAGTTCGAACTTCCCGAAGGTGAGCAGGAGGTGATCTCCGGCTTGGCTGCGCATGCCCGCCGTTTTCGTAAGCTCCTGCTGCGGCACGGATGGTTGGCCGAGCAGGCATCGCGTCGAGCCGCATTGGGCCCCAATGTCCTTCGCGTTGCCGACTATCAGCTGGGCTTGATCGACGCCGCGACCGGCGACCCGAGCCAAGCGACCATGGTGACCCACGCGATCAACACCTACGTCGTCGGCAGCGCCGCAGCCGAACTCGCCGACGCCGAAACCCAACGCCGCACCGGCATGACCGAGCGGGAGTGGCAGAACGCCGTCGGCGAGTACGTAACGGCTGTAGTCGAATCCGGAAAATACCCCTACTTCAACCGCCGCATCCAGTACGCCGACGACCAGGATGCCGACGCGAGATTCGAGTTCGGGCTGAACAACCTCCTGGGCGGAATCACCGCGACCCTCTCCGCCACCGAGGGGGAGTCGTAGCCGGAGATTGCGATGCTCGTTGCAGGTCCCGACGTCACGCTGCAGCTTCCGGCACCGCCCGAGCCGGATTCCCGTTCGCGGGCGAACCCTTGGCGACATCAGGCGGTGAGGACGACATCGCCCTGGAGATGACCGCCCTCAATGGCGCCGAACATGATGCCGACCCGAACGAAAACCGGCCCCGGAACCATGGTTCCGGGGCCGGTTG
>NZ_BDCA01000004.1 GCF_001613265.1 Nocardia vermiculata NBRC 100427 | reverse complement strand
CCACCACGCCGACCGGCGCTGGTCTGAAACCGAAGCCGGTCCCTTATCCGTGACGGTTCAGATCGGCGACCGGGGCCATCGGCAGCGCCGTTGCCGATAGCTTGGCAGCGCGCCACGAGGTGGTGCGGGTGTCCCGCCGAGGGCCGGTGCGCGCCGACATGGCCGATCCCACGACTATCGATGCCCTGTTCACCGAGATCGGTACAGTCGACGCGGTGGTGTGCTGCGCTGCAAACGGAAGCATGTCTCGATTGAATACGCTGTCGGACAGCGAATTCTGGAGCGGCCTCGACGGAAAGCTCCTCGGCCAGGTGACCCTGACCCGACGCGCGATCGCTCACCTGCGTGACGGCGGCTCGGTGACGCTTACCAGCGGTCAGTTCACCGAGCCCACGTCCGGGAGTTCACTCGCTATCTGGTCAATGCGGGCCTGGAAGCATTCGTGCATGCCGCGGCGATCGAATTGCCGTGCAACATTCGCCTGAATGCCGTCAGCCCCGGCTGGGTGGCGCGACGCCACTGGAACTCGGCCCGGATCCGACGGCCGGCACTCCCGTCGCCGATGTCGCGCGAGTCTACGAAGACGTTATAGAAGGGGCGGCCCACGGCCGCACCCTCGTTGTCAGCACACCTGGCGGCGACACACTGTGCAGTCGCCCTCATCTCAGTGCGCCCCAGTACCGAGGGTGACGACCTGGACCGACGGATAACGAGCAGCGAGCTTCCGGTCCAACGTAGCCAACTCTACGGACGCAGTTTGCGCGAAAGCCGCCAGATAATCGTCGGTCCACAGCTTGTGACTGTTGTCCTCTCGGGCAGACACTGCGCGGAACACCCCTTCGAGTTCCATGGGTTCGTCGACCCAGGAGATCCGTTCGTCCTCGAGCAGCTGATCGAACACTCGCCATGCTCCGCTACGGGTCACGACATCCGAACCCATGACCGATGGGTTCGATAGAAGCCGCAGCAAGCCGGTCTGTGTTACTCGGCAGAACAATAGATTCCCGGGGTGTTCGTCGATCCAGGTCGCCGCGACCTCATGGTGCTGATGCTTGCCCCATACCGCTGCCAGCCAGACGCCGACATCGACGAGGGTCATCCTGCGTACTTTTCGATGTCCTCGGCCTCGAAGATCGCCTCGACATCAGCATTGGTGAGGTCGACCTTCGGCTGAGCGTCGGGCGCAGCGATCAGCGGCAAACTGACGCGCCCAGCCTTGCGGGGTCGCGTCCCGGCTCCGATCTCGTGGGTCAGAGCCTTGGCGAAAAGGTCTTTCAGGCTCACGCCGCGTTCAGTGGCGGCAATTTTGGCCGCACGCAGGAGCTCAGGAGGCAGTTCGACCGTGGTGCGCATAAAAACATATTAGCACTCACAGGCAGGTTGCCGGTGCTTACAAACGAAAACACCGTAGATCTCTGAGCTGCGCCAGGGACCTACGGTGTATGCAATCGACCGAGCGACCTCAGTCCATGCGCTCGATGATCGTCACGTTGGCCGTGCCGCCGCCCTCGCAGATGGTGAGTAGGCCGTAGCGTCCGTTGACCCGCTCCAGCTCGTTGAGCAGAGTGGCGAACAGTTTGGCGCCGGTAGCGCCGAGGGGGTGCCCCAGGGCGATGGCGCCGCCGTGCACGTTGACCTTCTCCGGGTTCGCGCCGGTCTCCTTCAGCCAGGCCAGCACGACCGAGGCGAAGGCCTCGTTGATTTCGATGACGTCGATGTCGTCGATGCTCAGGCCGGTCTGCTCGAGTGCCCACTTGGTGGCGGGGATGGGGGCGGTGAGCATGTAGATGGGGTCGGCGCCGCGGGCGCTGACGTGGTGGATGCGGGCGCGCGGCTTCAGGCCGTATTCGGCGACGGCCCAGTCCGAGGCCAACAGGGTGGCGCTGGCGCCGTCGGAGATCTGGCTGGCGACGGCGGCGGTGAGGCGGCTGCCGTCGGCGAGCGGCTTGAGGCCGGCCATCTTCTCCAGGCTGGTTTCGCGCGGGCCCTCGTCGGTGGTGAAATCGCCGACCGGGACGATCTCACGGTCGAAGGAGCCCTCGGCGATGGCCTTGCGGGCGCGCTCGTGGCTGCGCAGCGCCCAGCGCTCCATATCTTCGCGGCTGATGTCCCACTTCTCGGCAATCATCTGCGCGCCGTTGAACTGGGAGACTTCACCGGTGCCGTAGCGCTCGTCCCAGCCCTTCGCACCGACGAACGGCGAATCGTAGCCGTATTCCTTGCCGGCGAGCATGGCCGCCGAGATCGGGATGGCGCTCATGTTCTGCACACCACCGGCCACGATGACCTCTGCGGTGCCGCTCATGATTGCCTGGGCGCCGAAATTGACCGCCTGCTGGCTGGAACCGCACTGGCGGTCGACGGTGGTCCCGGGGACCTCTTCCGGGTAGCCGGCCGCCAGCCAGGCGGTGCGGGCGATATTGCCGGCCTGTGGGCCGATGGCGTCGACACAGCCGAAGATCACGTCGTCGACCTTGGCCGGGTCGATGTCGTTGCGCCCCAGCAGGCCCTGCAGCGCGGCCGCGCCGAGGTCGGCGGGGTGCACACCGGACAGCGAGCCGCCGCGCTTGCCGATCGGGGTGCGCACGGCATCGATGACATAGGCCTCGCGCACCGGGGCATACCGGCGGCGATCGGACGGTGCAGACATGTAACGCTCCTCTTCGGATGTGCCGCGAAGACTGGTTTCGCTCAACGGCTTTCGGGGTTGGTGAGACCATCGAGAACGATGGTCAGATATTGCTTGGCCAGGGTGTCGGCGGTGATGCGCCCACCTGGGTGGTACCAGCGCACCGCCACCCAGACGGTGTCGCGCAGGAATCGGAAGGCGAGTTCGACATCGAGTTCGGGCCGGAAGCTGCCGTCGCGCACCCCCTCGGTGAGCACATTGCGCCACAGGTCCCGGAACTCCAGGTTGTATTCGGCGATGTACTCGAAACGTGGTGTCTCGGTGAGCCGTTTGGCCTCCGCCTGATAGATCGCGACCGCGGAATGCCAGCGATCGAACGACTCACAGGAGGCGATGACCAAGGCCTCCAACGTATCCCGCGGGGACAGTCCGGACGCTACGATTTCCCGGTAGCGCCCGAACAGGTCGTCGAGGAAGCCGCGCAGAATCTCGTCCACCATCGATTCCTTCGAATCGAAGTGGTGATACAGGCTGCCGGAGAGGATTCCGGCCGCATCGGCGATGTCTCGGACCGTGGTCGCGCGCAGGCCGCGCTCGGCGAACAGGCCGGCGGCCAGAGCGAGCAACTCGTTGCGGCGTGCGGACTTGGAGGCCTCGGTTGCGGTCACCTCGCCCATAATACAACCAAGCATTTGCTTGGTCTATGGGGTGGGCTCGGTGAATTCCCCGGCGGCCTCACCGCATGGACCCGAGGCCGGGTTCACGGGCGCAGGCCGGGCTTACCGGACGGAATAGCGCAACGGCGAGGACATCGACAGATCGGTGAGCAGGCGATCGCAGATCTCGACCGGTGTGACACCGGCCCGCTGCATCCGCGCCAGCAGCGCGAGCCGCCGCTCACAGCTGTCCCATTCGACCACCAGCGGCTCCAGCCCCGGACCGGCATCGACGGTCGCCAGGACCCGGGGCGGCCCCTCCGGGCAGGCGATCTCGTCGAGTTTCAGCACCATGCCGCGCTGCCAGGCCCGATAAATGTCCTGGTCGGCGACGTTCTCGAGTTTCCCGGCCGCCGCGGCCAGCCCCTCGGCGATGCCGTCGGAGAAGGCGAGGCGATCGAATCGCATATGCCGGCAGCGACTCACCACCGCCAGCAGGTCGGCGCGCACCTCACACAGCAGTGCGGTCTGCAGGCGGCGACGTTCGCGGGCCGGGTCGCGTTCCGCACTTTCGTGGCCGAGACCGAGGCGGTGGATGCGGCGGCGATCGTGGGCCACATCCGCTTGCAGGGCGGCATGCGGGTCGCGCGCCACCGCTTGCTCGTCGACCTGATGGGCGTGCAGGATCTGCGCGGCTCGCCGCGCGGTCGTCGTGCCGGAATGGTCGAGCAGTTCGGCGCCGAGCGTCAGCGCGGCCAGCACCACGCTGTCCTGGCGGCGCCGCGCGAGCACCACCTCTCGGACCAACTCGAGCTCCAGCCCTTCATCACGTTCCTGACGACCCTGCAGACCCATTGGTCTCGGTCCCTTCGACCAGTCGAAACCGGACAATCTCAGGATCGCACACCTGGGGGTATCGGGCGCCACCCAATTTCGAAGACAGCTATCTCCCGGCCGGCGACGGACATCGTGCCGCGACGGCGCGGACCCCGGTCCTCATGGCGCGAGCAACCGGGTTCGGTTCGGCGCCGGCATCGTGCCCGCAACGACGAACGGCACGCCGGTCGGGCCGGCGTGCCGTTCGGTGCGGTACGAGAGTCAGGCGCGCTGGCTGCTGACCGAGACCACCTCGCCGGTCATGTACGAGGTGTAGTCGCTGGCGAGCATCGCGATGGTGGCCGCGACCTCCCACGGTTCGGCGGCGCGGCCGAAGGCCTCACCGGCGGACAGGTTGTCCAGCAGCTCGGTCGAGCTGACCTTGTCCAGGAACGGGTGGCGGGCGATGCTCGGCGCGACGGCATTGATCCGCACCCCGAGCTCGGCGGCCTCGACCGCGCTGCAGCGGGTCAGCGCCATCACACCGGCCTTGGCGGCCGCGTAGTGCGCCTGACCGTGCTGGGCGCGCCAGCCGAGCACGCTGGCGTTGTTGACGATCACCCCGCCGTGGCCCGCGGTGCGGAAGTAGTTCAGCGCGGCACGGGTGCAGCGGAAGGTGCCGTTGAGGGTGATGTCGAGGACGCGATCCCACTGTTCGTCGGTCATGTCGACGACCGGTGTCTCACCGCCGAGGCCGGCGTTGTTGACCATGATGTCGACGCGGCCCAGCTTCTCGGCGGCAGCGCGGATGAGCGCGTCGACCTGCTCGGTGCTGGTCACATCGCACACCACCGAGGCGACCTTGCGGTCCGGGAATTCGGCGGCCAGCTCCTCCTCGGTCTGCTTCAGGCGGCGTTCGTGCCAGTCGGAGACGACGACATCGGCGCCTTCGGACAGCAGCCGGCGCGCGGTGGCCGAACCGATGCCGGTACCGGCGGCGGCGGTGACCACGGCGATCCGGCCGGCGAGCAGGCCGTGGCCGGCAACGGGCTGGGGAGCAACGGAAAGGTCTGTCACGGGTGATCCCTTCTATCGAGCCTCACGCGGCAGACCGAGCACGCGTTCGGAGATGATGTTGCGCTGCACTTCGTTCGAGCCGCCGTAGATGGTGTCGGCCCGGGTGAACAGATACAGACGCTGCCATTCGTTCAGATCATCGGCCGGATGCGGGTCGAGTGGAGAGCCTGTCCCACCGACCGGATTCCGGGCGATCAGGCCCTGCGGGCCCAGCACGTCCATGGCCAGTTCGCCGAGGCCGCGATGCCAGTTGGCCCACAGCAGCTTCGACACCGACGCCTGCCCGGCGGCCGTGCGGGCATCGACGTTCTGATGCGCCGATTCCAGGGTGCGCAGGGCGTGCGCGCGCAGCACCCGCAGGCTCACCCACGCCTGATCGATGCGTTCGGCCAGCGCCGGGTCGTCGAGTGCGCCCTCGGCCTTCGCGACCGCCTCCAGGTTCGCCAGCTCCCGCGCGAAACGGATCTGCTGACCCACCGTGGAGATGCCGCGTTCGAAGGTCAGGGTTCCCATCGCCACGCCCCAGCCCTCGCCGGGCTTGCCGACCACCAGTCCGGCCTCGGTGCGGGCGTTGTCGAAGAACACCTCGTTGAATTCCGCGGTGCCGGTGAGCTGGATGATGGGGCGCACCTCGATACCGGGCTGATCCATCGGCACCAGCAGGTAGGACAGGCCCTTGTGCCGGGCGGAACCGGGTTCGGTGCGCGCGATCACGAAGCACCACTGCGACAGATGCGCCAGCGAGGTCCAGATCTTCTGCCCGTTGATCGACCACTCGTCACCGTCGAGACGCGCCGTGGTCGAGACGTTCGCGAGGTCCGAACCGGCCCCGGGCTCGGAATATCCCTGACACCATAGTTCGGTGACCGAGCGGATGCCGGGCAGGAAGCGCTGTTTCTGCTCCTCGGTGCCGAAGGCGAGCAGGGTCGGACCGAGTAGCTCCTCCCCCAGGTGCGAGACCCGCGCCGGGGCGTTGGCTCCCGCATACTCCTCATGGAAGATCACCTGCTGGCGCAGGGTGGCGGCCCGGCCGCCGTATTCCACCGGCCAGCCCAGGCAGGTCAGCCCGGCCGCGGCCAGGTGGCGGTCCCACTCCAGGCGCTCGTCGAAAGCTTCGTGCTCACTTCCGGGCCCGCCCAGCCCGCGCAGCTCGCGGAACTGTCCGTTCAGGTTCTCGGCCAGCCATTCCCGCACCTCGGCACGGAATTCCTGGTCAGCTGCGTCATCTACGCCGGGGGCGGAGGCACCGGTGCCGGAATCAGGGGTCTGGATCGCACTCACTCCGGTAGAGTAACCTACCAAGCACTTGCTTTGTAGAGCGGTGAGTTCAACAAAGCGAAATGACCGATGGATGAGCCGTCAACAGCCCGGAGAAGCCGGCGGATCGACCCGTCGAACAGCTCGGAGAAGACGAGGACGACGTGACAACCCCTGTGCAGACCACTCCGCTCGCCCTGCACGAAGCGGCGCGGATCTACGGCGATGCGCCCGCGCTCAGCGACGGCGATACCCAGCTGAGCTGGGCGCAACTACTGGACGAGGTCCGGCAGACCGCCGGCGCTCTGCTGGCCCGCGGCGTCGAACGCGGTGACCGGATCGCCCTGTGGGCGCCCAATACCTGGCACTGGGTCGTGGCCGCCCTGGCCTCCCATTACGTCGGTGCCGCGATCGTGCCGCTGAACACGCGGTATGTCGCCGAGGAAGCCGGAGACGTGATCGGCCGGGTCAACGCCCAGGCACTGTTCATCGCCGATCCGTTCCTGGGCCGGCAGCGGCTCGCCGAACTGCGCGCCGCGGCGCCGGAGCTGAAGATCGAGACCGTGATCGTCATCCCGGCCGAGGGCGAGAGCACCCGGTACGACGACGCCATCGACTGGTCACAGCTGTCGGAGCTCGGGGCCGGTGTCCCCGTCGAGCAGGTGATCGCGCGCGCCGAGTCGGTCCAGCCCGACGATATCGCCGACATCCTGTTCACCTCCGGCACGACCGGCCGCAGCAAGGGCACGCTGGTCGCCCACCGGCAGGCGCTCGATGTGGTGCGCGGCTGGGTCGGCTGCTCCACCCTCACCAGCTCCGACCGGTATCTGGTGATTCCGCCGTTCTTCCACAACTTCGGGTACAAGGCCGCCATTCTGGCCTGCCTGGTCACCGGCGCCACCATCGTCCCGCAGGCCACCTTCGATGTGCCGCAGGCGATGCGGATGGTGCAGGAGCAGGGCATCACCGTGCTCACCGGGCCGCCCACCATCTACCAGACCATCCTCGAGCACCCCGCGCGTGCGGACTTCGACCTGAGCAGCCTGCGGGTCGCGGTCACCGGCGCGGCGACCGTACCGGTGGTGCTGGTCGAAAGAATGCGCGACGAACTGCAATTCGAGGTCGTGGTCACCGCCTACGGACTCTCGGAATCCTCCGGCTTCGGCACCATGTGCCGGCCCGACGACGATCCGGAGACCATCGCCAACACCTCCGGTGCCGCCATCGCCGGATTCGAGATACGCATCGGTGATCACGGCGAGGTGCTGATGCGCGGACCCAACGTGATGATCGGATATCTCGACGATCCCGAGAACACGGCCAAGGCCATCGATCCCGAGGGGTGGCTGCACACCGGCGATGTCGGCGTGCTCGACGAGCGCGGCTATCTGAAGATCACCGACCGGCTCAAGGACATGTACATCTCCGGCGGCTTCAACGTGTATCCGGCCGAGATCGAGCAAACCTTCGCCCGGCTGGACGGCGTCGCCGATTCCGCGGTCATCGGGGTTCCGGACGAGCGGATGGGTGAGGTCGGCAAGGTCTACATCGTGCGCCGCACCGGCGCCGAGCTGACCGACGCCGACGTGATCGCCTACGCGAAACAGAGTTTGGCCAACTTCAAGGTGCCGCGATTCGTGGAGTTCCGGGACGAGCTGCCCTACAGCGCCGCCGGCAAGGTACTCAAGCGGCAACTACGTGAGGAGATCTCGTGACCACAGCTGCATCGGCTCCCGGGCCGGTACCGGACGAGGGCGAGGTCGTCACCTACGAGCGGCGCGGCCCGATCGCGATCGTCACGATGAACCGGCCGGACTATCGCAACGCCCAGAACTCGGTGATGACCTACGCACTCGACGCCGCCTTCGAGCGGGCCGTCGAGGATGCCGACGTCAAGGTCATCGTGTTGGCGGGCAACGGGAAACACTTCAGCGCCGGCCACGACATCGGCACCCCCGGCCGCGACCACCACGTCGAATACGACAACAAGGCCGCGCTGTGGTGGGACCACGTCGACCGCCCCGGCGGTGACCAGCGTTTCGCCCGCGAGCTCGAGGTGTACCTCGGGATGTGCCGGCGCTGGCGCGAACTTCCCAAGCCCACCATCGCCATGGTGCAGGGCGCCTGCATCGCCGGGGCGATGATGCTGGCCTGGGTGTGCGACATGATCGTCGCCTCCGAGGACGCGTTCTTCTCCGATCCCGTGGTGCGCATGGGCATTCCGGGTGTGGAGTACTTCGCGCACCCGTGGGTGCTCGGCCCGCGCCGCGCCAAGGAGGTGCTGTACACCGGTGACCGGTTCAGTGCCGAACAGGCCTACGAATGGGGCATGGTGAACCGGGTCGTGGCCCGGGACGAACTGGAGTCCCACACCATGGAACTCGCCGAGAAGATCTCGGCCATGCCGCAATTCGGCCTGGCACTGACCAAGAAGGCGGTCAACCAGTGTGAGGACCTGATGGGGTTGCGCGCCGGAATGGACTCGGTCTTCGGGTTGCATCACTTCGCCCACGCTCACAATGCCGAGGTCGGCGCGGACTCGCTCGGCGGCATGAACGCCAAGTCGATGAAGGCAACAGCGACCACCGCTACCGCACAGAAATACGGGAAATAGAGATGGACCTCGAACTCGACTCGGCCACCCAGCAATTCCAGCTCGAAGTCCGGGAGTTCCTGCGCGCCAACGTGCCCGCGGAACCGCTGCCCTCGATGGACACCAAGGAGGGCTTCGAAGCGCATCGGCAGTGGGAACACACCCTCGCCGAGGCCCGGCTGTCGGTGGTGTCGTGGCAGCGTGAGTACGGCGGCCGCGACGCCTCGCTGCTGGAATGGGTGCTCTTCGAGCAGGAGTACTACGCCGCCGGAGCGCCCGGCCGGGTGAGCCAGAACGGTATCTTCCTGCTGGCGCCCACCCTGTTCGAACACGGCACCCCGGAGCAGCTCGAGCGCATCCTGCCGAGAATGGCACGCGCCGACGACATCTGGGCGCAGGCCTGGTCCGAGCCCGAGGCCGGTAGCGACCTGGCCGGTATCCGCTCCAGCGCCAAGCGCGTCGACGGCGGTTGGATCCTCAACGGGCAGAAGACCTGGAGTTCACGCGCCTCGTTCGCGGACTGGGCCTTCGGCCTGTTCCGCAGCGATCCCGAAGCCGAGCGGCACAAGGGCCTGACCTACGTGATGTTCCCGCTGTCGGCCGACGGCGTGAGCGTGCGGCCGATCCCGCAGCTCGACGGTGAGCCGGGCTTCGCGGAGATCTTCCTCGACGACGTCTTCGTCCCCGATCGCGATGTGATCGGCGAACCGGGGTCGGGCTGGCGGGTCGCGATGAGCACCTCCAGCAACGAGCGCGGCCTGTCGCTGCGCAGTCCCGGCCGGTTCAACGCGACCGCGGAGCGGCTGCTCGAGCTGTGGCGCGGTGCCGCGGACCCGGCCGACACCGAGATCCGCAATCGCGTCGTCGACGCCTGGATCGGTGCGGAGGCCTACCGGCTCAACACCCTCGGCACCGTCACCCGGCTGGCCGAGGGCGGCAAACTCGGTGCCGAATCCTCGATCAACAAACTGTTCTGGTCCGAGCTGGATATCGCGATGCACGAGACCGCACTCGACCTGCTGGGCGCGGCAGCCGAGCAGACCAGCTCCTGGACCGACGGCTACCTGTTCTCGCTGGCCGGTCCGATCTACGCCGGTACCAACGAGATTCAGCGCAATATCGTCGCCGAGCGGCTGCTAGGGCTGCCGCGTTGACCGCCCTGCCGCGCACCACCGTCTGCCCGCGCCGTACCCCCGAATGGACCGACCGATGAGATTTGCACTGTCCCCCGAACAACGCGACTTCGCCGACAGTCTGCGCAAGATGAGTGATGCCGCGGGCACGCCCTCGGTCATCCGTGACTGGAGCGGCGGTACCAGCCGCGGCGGTAAGACACTGATCCGTCAGCTGGCCGGCGCCGGCGCCCTGGGCCTGGCCGTGTCCGAGGAATACGAGGGCATGGGCGCGGAAACCATCGACCTGGTGGTGGCATGCCAGGAATTCGGCCGCGCCGCGGTGCCCGGACCGGTGGTCGAGACGGCCGCGGTGCTTCCGGCGCTGCTGCAGGCGCTCGACGACACCGAGCCCGCCCGCCGCTGGCTGCCGGGCTTCGCCGAGGGCACCGCCCTGGGCACCGTCTCGCTGTCCCCGCAGACGCCCGTGCTGGATGCCGATTCCGCCGATGTGGCGCTGGTCGTCGACGGTGATCGGCTGTGCACGGCACGCGTCGGTGACCACATCACCTCGGTGGACGCGGCGCGCCGGCTGTACTCGGTGACCCCGGACGAGGTGGTGGCACAGGGCGATTCGGTGCGTACCGCCGCCGAAACCGCCTTCGATGCCGGTGCCCTCGCTACGGCCGCGCAGCTGCTGGGCGCGGGGAAGTCCATGCTGGACACCAGCGTCGCGTATGTGATCCAGCGGCACCAGTTCGGACAGCCGATCGGGCGCTACCAGGCCGTCAAACACCATCTGGCCGACGCGAAGATCGGCCTCGATATGGCCGAACCGCTGCTGCACCGGGCCGCGCTGAGCTTCGGCACCGCCGACCGCGCCCGCGACGTCTCGGCGGCCAAGATCGCGTGCGCGGACGCCGCGTACCGCACCGCACGCATCGCGCTGCAGGTGCACGGCGCGATCGGCTACACCGCGGAATGCGATCTGTCGCTGTGGATCACCAAGGCGACCGCGCTGCGGTCCGCCTGGGGCACCGCCGATTTCCACCGCGCGCGCGTGGCCGCGGCACTGCGCGAGCCCGCCGGAGCCGACGCGTGAACACCGCACCTGAGCAGACGGGAGTGCGCCGATGACCGATATCGCGGAACTGCAGGAACTGGCCACGACCGTGCGCGCGGTGCTCACCAAACACGGTGACCATGCCGCACTGAGCCGCGCCGTCGACAACGACGCGGGCTTCGACGAGCGACTCTGGCAGTTGCTGTGCGAACAGGTCGGCGTGGCCGCGCTGGCGATCCCGGAGGAATACGGCGGCGTCGGCGCCGACCTGGACACCGCCCTGGTGGTGCTCGAGGAACTCGGCCGCACGCTGCACAATCCGCCGATGCTCGGCTCCGCCGTCCTCGGTGTGCAGGCCGTCCTCGCGAGCGGTGATACCGCCGCCGCGCAGCGACTGCTGCCGGAGGTCGCCGAGGGCACCCGCACCCTCGCGGTGTGCTGGGCCGACGAAAACGGCTGGGCACCCTCGGGCGCGGTGGCGCGGCCGGCCGGCTTCGGCGTGCGTGCGGACGGCAACGCGCTGACCGGCACCGCGCACTATGTGCTCGACGGTGTGAACGCGGATACGTTGCTCGTGGTGACCGAGGCCGGCCTCTACGAGATCGACGCCACCACGACGGGCGTCACGCGTGCCGTCACTCGGACGATGGACCCCACCCGCCGGTTGAGCACCGTCACCTTCGACGGCGCCGCAGCCACCCTGCTGACCGCCGATTCGGCCGCGATCACCGCGCGGTTGCGTGATGTCGCCTGGGCCGCGCTGGCCGCCGAACAGGTCGGTGCCGCCGAACAGTGCCTCGACGACACCGTCGAATACAGCAAGTCTCGGGTGCAGTTCGGCCGTCCGATCGGCAGCTTCCAGGCGCTCAAGCACCGGATGGCCGATATGTACGTGCTGGTGGAGTCGTCCCGCTCGGCCGCCTATTCGGCGATCGCGAACCTGGACCGCCCGGTGACGGGTGAGACCACGCTCGATCTGGAGGCCGCGCGCATCCACTGCTCGCAGACCTTCCGCTCGGTGACGTCGGAAATGGTCCAGATGCACGGCGGCATCGCCATCACCTGGGAGCACCCCGCACACCTGTTCTTCAAGCGGGCGCACGGTGATGCCGAACTGTTCGGGATGCCCGCGCGGCCCCTGGCCCGGCCTGCCTGAGCGCAGCCCGGCCCGGGACTCTGCGCCCCGCCCGCCTGGCCCGACAACCAGACAGGCCCTGTTTCCTGGGGGAGACGGGGCCTGTCTCGTTGTCGGCGGCACGCCCGGTCGGCGGTAGGCCCGTCAGCACGGGTGAGTCGGCGCACCGGAATGTGCACAACAGTGCTGCGGAGCCTGGGCGGCGGTGCTGTGGAGCCAGGACGAACGGCTGTCCGCCGTCTCACACCTTTTTAGATAGTTAGGCTATGTACATAGATAGTTAGCCTATGTAATAATATCCGGGTGCAGTCGAAACAGCCGCTCATCATGCCCGACCCAGACACCCGGGCCGAGGCGCTCGTGGTCGACATCGCGGTCACCGCGGCGCGGCTCACTCGACTGGCCGGTGCGCTGGGAACGAGATCGCTCCCGCGTGCCATGGTGCGGGCGTTGTCCACCTTCGAAGAGCACGGACCGCTGCGAATCAGCGAGTTCGCGCAGATCGACGGCTGCTCCCAGCCCTCGGCAACGGCGCTGATCGGCCGGCTGACAACCGCCGGACTAGCCGCACGCACCAAGGACCCCGACGACTCCAGAGCCGTGGTCGTCGAGCTGACGCCGGCGGGACGTGAACAACTCTCCGCGTCCCGCCGCGCGTTCGGCACCGCACTCGCGGCCCGGTTGCCCGACTTCGGCATCGACCGGCTCAGCTATCTCGACAGCGAGCTGACCGATCTCCTCGAAGCCTTGAAGACAGCGGGTCCCCACGAAGCCTCGAAACAGGAGCGTTGATGAGCAGCACCCTCTCATCACAGGCCACCACCGAGGCGACGACCGCATCGAAGACCAAGCAGCCCAAATCGGTTTGGGCGGTAGCTTTCGCCTCGGTCATCGCCTTCATGGGTATCGGCCTGGTAGACCCGATTCTTAAACCCATCGGCGAACAGCTGCACGCCTCACCCTCCCAGGTGACGATGCTGTTCACCAGCTACATGCTGGTCACCGGCGTCGCGATGCTGATCACCGGCGTGGTGTCCAGTCGCTTCGGCGCCAAGAAGACTCTGCTCGCCGGTCTGGCGATCATCGTGGTGTTCGCGGCCCTGGCCGGCTGCTCGAGCACCGTCGGACAGATCGTGGGCTTCCGCGCCGGATGGGGCCTGGGTAACGCACTGTTCATCGCCACGGCGCTCGCCACCATCGTGGGCGCGGCCAGCGGCGGCGTCGCCCGCGCCATCATCCTGTACGAGGCGGCCCTGGGGATCGGTATCGCCACCGGGCCACTGGTCGGCGGTTTCCTCGGCAGCTTCAGCTGGCGCGCACCGTTCTTCGGCGTCGCGGTGCTGATGGCCATCGCCTTCGTCGCGATCATCGTGTTGCTACCGGAGATGCCGAAACCGCAACACCGCACCTCTATCGTCGCACCGTTCAAGGCGCTGCGGCACCGCGGACTGCTGCTGGTCAGCATCACCGCACTGCTCTACAACTTCGGCTTCTTCACCCTGCTGGCCTACACGCCGTTCCCACTGGACATGGGCACCTACGCGATCGGGTTCATCTTCTTCGGATGGGGCCTGCTACTGGCCCTGGCCTCGGTCTTCTTCGCCCCCCGCCTGCAGCGCCGGTTCGGCACCGTACCGATGATCGCCACCGCACTGGGCCTGTTCGCCGCCGACCTCGCCGTCATGGCGATCTGGACCGACCAGAAGCCCGTCCTGATCGTGTGCACCGTGCTCGCCGGATTCTTCCTGGGCGTGAACAACACCCTGATCACCGAGGCCGTGATGATCTCCGCGCCGGTGGAACGCTCCACCGCCTCGGCCGCCTACAGCTTCGTGCGCTTCGTCGGCGGTGCCATCGCACCGTGGCTGGCCGGAAAGCTCGGCGAAAGCCATGCGGCACTGCCGTTCTGGGTCGGCGCCGCGGCCACCGCGGTCGGTGTGATCGTCTTCCTGGCCGGACGTTCCGCCCTGTCCCACGTCGACGACCACGAGCCGGCCGAGCACAGCCCGGCCGAAGCCGAAGCCATCACAGTCGGCGACGACTGACCCCGGGTCCGCGCCCGCCGGCAACCCACCGGAGGGCGCACGGTCGTCCCGCCCGGCACACCCCGCCGGAACGGACGACAGCACCGTTGTGATTCCCCTTCTCTGATCACCACGGCGACAAGCCGGAACCCGGCCCGCAGACAATGCGGACCGGGTTCCGGCTTCTGTATGTCCGGGGAGCGCCAGAAACGACGAACGGCGGCAACCGAGTTGCCGCCGTCCTTGCCGTTGCCTACAACCAGGTGTCCAGAGTGGTCGTGGTGAGGAAGTCCTCGAGATCCGCGCGCCACGGCGCCGGAGTGGTCTTCTCCGGTTCGATGGCCGTGTACTGACCGCGGTAGAACAGCAGCGGCCTGCCGGAGTCGGTGGACTCCGACAGGGCCTGCACTCGGCCGATCACGATGAAGTGATCGCCGCCATCGGCGACGCTGTCCACAGTGCACTGGATCGTGGCCAGCGCGCCGTCCAGGACCGGAAGTCCCAGTTCCGACGTGCTCCAGTCGATTCCGCCGAACTTGTCGGGCTCGCGGGAACCGAACCGGGCACACACCTGCTGCTGCTCCTCGGCCAGGACGTTCACGCAGAACCGTCCGGACTGCTCGATCGCGGCCCAGGAGCGCGACCCCTTGGTGGGGCAGAACAGCACCAGCGGCGGGTCGATGGAAAGAGCGGCGAACGACTGACAGGCGAACCCGATCGGTGCCGGCCCGGCACCGTCGGTCGCGGGACCGAAGGTCGTGATCACCGTGATGCCGGTACAGAACTGCCCCAGCACATTACGGAACTGCCGGCCGTCGATCTCCGGAGTTTCGCCGGTCGTGGTCATAGTGTCGCCCTCTCTGTGCTCACCCGATCAGCCGCCTACTTGAATCCCACCGTGAAGTCGTGACCCCACAGGCTCACCGCGGTGGATTCCCGCGCGATCCAGGATTCGTCCTCGACTTCCAAACCCTCGCAGCCGAACTCGATATCGAAACCACCGGGTGTCTTCATATAGAACGACAGCATCTTGTCATTGATGTGGCGACCCAGGGTGGCCGACATCTTGACCTTCTTGCGCAGCGCGCGATCCAGGCACAGGCCGACATCGTCGGAGTTCTCCACCTCGACCATCAGATGCACGATGCCGGTCGGATTCGGCAGCGGCAGGAACGCCAGCGCGTGATGGCGCGGGTTGCAGCCGTAGAACCGCAGCCAGGCCGGATCACCGTCGGCGGGACGGCCCACGGCCTGCGGCGGCAGCTGCATCGAATCACGCAGCCGGAAGCCCAGCACATCCTGGTAGAAGGCCTGCGCCACGGCATCGTCGTCGCAGGTCAGTACCACATGTCCGAGGCCCTGCTCGGCGGTGACGAACTTGTGGCCGTACGGGCTGACGAAACGGCGGCCCAGGTACTGCGCGCCGAAGAACGCCTCGAGCGTATTGCCGGTCGGATCCTGGAAACGGATCATGCCCTCGACGCGACGTTCGGCCAGGTCCTCCTTGGTCGCCTCCTCGAAGGCGACATCGGCCTTGGCCAGCGTCTCGCGCAGCTCCTGCAGTTCGGCGCGGTTGGCGACCTCCCACCCGGAGACCAGCAGCCGGTCCTTCTCGCCCGGCACGATCACCAGACGGGCGGGGAAATCGTCCATCCGCAGGTAGAGAGCATCCGGGTTCGCACCCTTGCCCTCCATCATGCCGAGCACTTTCACGCCGTACTCACGCCAGGCGGCCACATCGGTCGCCTCGATGCGCATGTATCCGAGTGTCCGAATACCCACGTTCACTCCCCCTTAAGGCCGAGGATGAAATCGGTTGCCAGCCGGTTGAATTCGTCGAACTTCTCCAGTTGCGCCCAATGCCCGCAGCCACCGAAGACATGCAGCTGAGCGCGGGGAATGTTCTTGAGCGCGACCAGCGCGCCGTCGAGCGGATTCACCCGGTCCTCACGACCCCAGGTGAGCAACACCGGCTGGCGCAGCTTGTAGGCGTCGCGCCACAGCATGCCCTTCTCGAAGTCCGCACTCGCGAAGGACTTACCCATCGCGCGGGTCGCGGCCAGCGATTCCGGGGTGTTCGCGGAGGCGAAGCGCTCGTCCAGCAGTTCCGGCGTGATCAGCTTCTGGTCGAAGACCATGATCCGCAGGAACTTCTCCAGATTATCCCGGGTGGGCTCGGCGTTGAACTTGCCCAGCGCCTTGACGCCCTCGGTCGGATCCGGTGCGAACAGGTTGGTGCTCAACCCGCCCGGGCCCATCAGCACCAGCTTGCCGGCACGATCGGGATAGTCGAGTGCGAACCGGACCGCCGCGCCGCCGCCGAGCGAATTGCCCAGCAGGTGCACGCGATCGGTGATCTCCAGGGTGTCCAGCAGATCCTTCAGCGCCGAGGAGCTGTGCACGAAGTACTGCGGATGCTCGGTCGGCTTGTCGGACTGCCCGAAGCCGGGCTGATCGACCGCGAGGACATGGAACCGCTGCGCCAGCACCGGGATGTTCTTCGCGAAGTTGGACCAGGAGGAGGCACCCGGACCACCGCCGTGCAGCAGCACGATGGTGGGGCCGTTGCCGACCCCGGCCTCGTGATAGTGCAGTTTCAGGTCGGGTCGCACCTGCGCATAGCGGGAGGTCGACTCGTAGGTGAGCTCGTTCGCTTCGATGGTGTCGGTCATCGGCTAGACCATCGTGTCCTGGATCGGCAGACCGAAGGCATGGGTGCCGAACATCTGGTAGGCACGCTCCGGATCCTGCGAGGCGTGCACCCGGCCGGCGTGCGCGTCACGCCAGAAGCGCTGCAGCGGCGTGCCTTCCGCGAGAGCGGTGGCGCCGGATGCCTCGAAGAGACGGTCGATGGAGGCGATCACGCGGCCGGTGGCACGCACCTGGTCGCGGCGAGCGGCCACCCGCAGGTCGAAGGGAACTTCCTTACCCTCGAGGATGTAGGCGTACTCCTCGGCGATATTGCCGGACAGCTGGCGCCAGGCCGCATCGATATCGCTGGCCGCCTCGGCGATGCGGACCTTGCCGAACGGATCGTCCTTGGCCTTCTCACCCGCGAACGCCGCACGCACCCGCTTGCCCTGATGCTCGACGTGGGCCTCGTACGCGCCGTAGCCCATGCCGACGATCGGCGCGGTGATGGTCGCGGGATGCACGGTGCCCCACGGCATCTTGTACACCGGGTCGGTGTTGCGCTCCAGGCCGGGCGACTTCAGGTCACCCATGGTCTTCATGCTGAGGAAGCGGTGCCGCGGCACGTACACATCCTCGACGACGATCGTGTTGGAACCGGTGCCGCGCAGGCCGACCACGTGCCACACATCGTTGATCTTGTATTCGCTGCGCGGAATCAGGAAGGAGCCGAAGTCGACCGGCTTGCCGTTCTTGATCACCGGGCCGCCGACGAACACCCAGTCGGCGTGATCGGAGCCCGAGGACCAGGCCCACGAACCGTTGACGATGTATCCCTCACCGTCGTCGCTCACCACGCCGGCCCCCATGGGGGCATAGGACGACGAGATGCGAACCTCGGTGTCTTTACCCCACACCTCTTCCTGGGCGCGCTGGTCGAACAGCGCCAGATGCCAGTTGTGGATGCCGAGGATGCCCGCGCACCAACCGGTGGAACCGCACGCGCTGGCGATCTTGCGCACGGTGTCGTAGAAGACGACCGGGTCCGCGGCGTAGCCGCCCCACTGCTTGGGCTGCAGCAGCTTGAAGAAGCCGGTGGCCTGCAGGGCCTTGATGGTCTCGTCGGGGATGCGGCGCAGATCTTCTGCCTCCTGCGCCTGTTCGCGCAGCTTCGGCAACAGCGCTTCGACCCGTTCGGTCACTTCTTGCGTCATCTCGGGGGCTGCTCCTGCCTCGTCGTTTCAGAACGGTGCGTGTCGGTCCGACGCCGTTCGGCGAGACCGATACTTGTCTTGAGACTAGAACACGTTCTTGTTTATGTCGAGAACGCGTGTTCATTGTCCCACTCTGTAGGCGAATCGCTGGTAGCACGCAGAATAGCTGGCGCATGTGGCTGTGATTTTGTAACGTGTTCTAGTGATTCCAGAGGAGGGATGACGATGGCAGAAACCGCACAGCCCACGCAGCGGGGCGGAAAGGTCCGCGAGATCGACGTCGGCTCGGCGCCGACGCGGTATGCGCGGGGCTGGCATTGCTTGGGCCTGACCGAAACATTTCGCGATGGTAAGCCGCACGCCGTGCAGGCCTTCGGCACCAAGCTCGTGGTGTGGGCGAACAGCGACAACGAGCTGAAAGTGCTCGACGCCTACTGCCGCCACCTGGGTGGCGATCTCAGTATGGGCGAGGTCAAGGGCGATTCCATCGCGTGCCCGTTCCACGACTGGCGTTGGGGCGGCAACGGCCGCTGCACGTCGATCCCGTACGCGCGCCGCGTGCCGCCACTGGCTCGTACCCGCGCATGGACCACACTCGAACGCAACGGACAGCTGTTCGTCTGGCACGACCACGAGGGCAAGCCGCCGCCGGACGACGTCACGATCCCGTACATCGAGGGTCCGTACACCGACGCCGAGGGCAACCCGTCCGAGGAGCTGAACACCGCCTGGACGCCGTTCACTTGGAACACCATCGAGATCGAGGGTGCCAACTGCCGCGAGATCGTCGACAACGTCGTCGATATGGCGCACTTCTTCTACATCCACTTCGCCTTCCCGACGTACTTCAAGAACGTCTTCGAAGGACATGTGGCGACGCAGTTCCTCGAGACCAAGGGCCGGCCCGACGTCGGTGCGGCCGCCAAGTACGGCGGCGACAACCTGCTGAAGTCCGAGGCGTCGTACTTCGGCCCGTCGTACATGCTCAATCCACTGACCAATATCTACGGTGGCTACGAGATCAAGGTTCAGCTGGTCAACTGCCACTACCCGGTCAGCCAGGATTCGTTCGTGCTGCAGTACGGCCTGTCGGTCGAAATCCCCCAGGGACTCGACGACAAGACGGCGCTGAAGCTGGCCAATTCGATGGCCACCTTCTTCGGTGACGGCTTCCTGCAGGATGTGGAGATCTGGAAGCACAAGTCCAAGATCGACAATCCGCTGCTCTGCGAGGAGGACGGCCCGGTCTACCAGCTGCGCCGCTGGTACGAGCAGTTCTACGTGGACGTCGCCGATATCGACCCGAAGATGGTGCAGCGCTTCGAATTCGAGGTCGACACCGACAAGGCCAACGAGCACTGGGAGGCCGAGGTCGCGGAGAACCTGCGCCGGAAGGCCGAAGAAGAGGAAACCGCCGTCAAGCAGGAGGCGGGTGCCTGATGACCGGCTGGGCGAAAGCACCGGACTTCGCGGACCGTCCGGAGCAACGGGCGCAGGTGCGCGCCCAGACAGTGGTGGACAAGCAGCACTTTCTGGAGAACGGCCTGACCCCGGTCGCCTGCCGCGCCTGCGGAATCGAAGTCCTGGTGCGCAAATCCTCGCAGCATCAGCGCTCGGTGCAGTTCACCACCAGCCCGGCCGAACACTGCCCCGTCTTCGCCAAGCTGCCGGGACCGGGCAAGCCTGATCCGTGCCCGGACCTGGAGAAGTCGATCCAGTACGCGATCGACGAGGGCATCATCGAAATCGACGACTGACAAGTCGGCGCAGTCGGGCCGCATACCGTTCTGGGACACGGTATGCGGCCCGACGTGTGTCCGGATCAGTCCAGGCGGAAGTCGGCGAAATCGAATCCGGGCGAGACCACACAGCTGACCAGTACGTACTCGTCACCCGCCGGGCGTGCGGCCTGGCTGACCCCAGCCGGAACCACGGCCTGAAGTAGTTGCCCCCGTTCCACATCCGGCCCCAGGGTGACCTCGTCACCGCCGATATTCAGCAGCAGCGGGCCGCCGCGCTGCCACAGCCAGATCTCATCGGAGGCGACGGTATGCGGGGCCGAATGGTCCTGTGGCAGCAACAGATAGTGGATCGCGGTCGCGCTGGCGCGCGGGCCGGTATAACCCTCGGGTTCGAATTGCACCGGACTGCGCCAGGTTTCGCGGAACCAGCCCCCCTCGGGGTGGGGTTGCAGATCCAGCGCCCGGGCCAGGGCAGGACGGTCGCTCACGGTCGGCTCCCTCGAATTCGTGCGGGCGATCGCCGGCTCGTGCCGAGCCTGCTCACGAATCCGGAATCGCCACGCTGTAGGCCATTGCTACGTGGGTGAACAGGGTGATCCGCTGCTCGTGCGCCGCGGTGTCACCGGGGTCCAGCAGGCACTGTACCGACGTTCCGTCGTGCACCGCGACCACAGCACGACCGAGACCTTCGCGATCGGTGACCGTCCGCCCCGCCCGTTCCAGCAGCGTCTCCAGGACCGGCAACAACGCGTCCATGATCGCCCGCTCCCGGGCGACCATCACGCGGCGCAGTGACGGATTGCGCAGGGCGTGTGCGGTGAATTCGGCGGTGATACGAAACCATTTGCCGTCCAGGGGCACCGCGCTCAACACGCGCTCCACCGCGGCCCGCGGATCAGCGCCCCCGACCGGATCGCCGGCGCCGAGAACCTCGCTCAGCTCCCCCAGCATGCGCGCCGACTGTAATTCCCACATCGCCAGGAAAAGCTCTTCCAGCGAAGCGAAATTCGAGTAGAACGCGCCCCGGGTGTACCCGGCGCGTTCACAGATGTGCTCGACCGTGCAGCGGCCGAATCCTTCGTCGGCGAACGCGTCGTAGGCGGCATCCAGCAACCGCTGCCGGGTCTCGGCCCGCCGCTTGGTCAGCGGCCGGGGCACAGCCGCGACCACAGCGGGCGAGTGCTGGGCACCGGGTGGCGTCACGGCGAGTCCTCTCCCTGGGCGAACGATTCACGAGCGTATCAATCAGGCCGTGCCGGTCGGCTACGCAGCGATACCGGCGCGAGCTACCCACCCGCACTCCGGCCGTCCGCTGTGCACATCGTCACCTTCGCTGGTCCCGTTCACAATCTCGCTCTATATCTATAGAGGAGGTAAGTGAAGAGGCCGAGGAGGCGAACGTCGTGAATACGGTGACGCTGGATGCCGAACAACAACGGGCGGCCACGCGGCTGTGTGAGCTGGCCGGACAGCTCGAACGCCGGGGGCGCCTGCGTGGACGTTCCGCATTCCGCACTTCGGGGAGGTTCCTCCCCCTGCCTCGCGGGCCGCACCCGCGCGGAGCGGGCAGGGGGATCTACCTGCACGGCCGCCCCGGCCGCGGCAAGACCATGCTCATGGACGAGTTCTTCGCGAACGTCACCACCGACCGCAAGCGCCGCTACCACTTTCACGAATTCTTCGCCCGGCTGCACAACGCGATCGCAGCATTCGGCGAATTACCGGCCGCCTTGAACGCGGTCCTCGAGGACGTGGAACTGCTCTGCTTCGACGAATTCCACGTCCACGACGTCGGCGACGCCATCCTGCTGACCAGACTCCTCGAAGCCCTCTTCGCCCGCCGGATCACACTGGTGGTGACCTCCAACTATCCGCCGGAACAGTTGTTGCCGAACCCGCTGACACACGCGAAATTCGAGCCCGCGATCGCACTGCTCCGCACCCACCTGGATGTGCTTCCGGTCGACGGAGGCCAGGACTATCGTCTGCTCGGCGGTGCCCACACCGGCTTCGCCGCAGGCATTTTCGTGCACGGAGAATGTCCGATCCAGGGCCGGGTAGATCTCGCGATCGCCCACCGCGTGGTGCATGCACGTGCCGCCGGGAACGATGAGCTGACCATCGATTTCGCCGAGTTGTGCGGTAGTCCCCTGTCGGCCGCGGACTATCTCACCCTGACCCGGAGCTACCGCCGCTGGACCGTCTGCGAGGTCCCCGCATTGCATTCCGTCCCGATGGACTGGCGCACCCGCTGGACCAGTCTGATCGACGTACTCTACGACGCCGATCTGGAGCTGAACGTCTACGCCGAGGTATCCCTGCCGGACCTGATCGAGTCCAGCGCAGGCACCCGGGACCTGCAACGCACCGCCAGCCGCCTCAGCCGATTGTCGGGTGCGCGCGTCGACGAAATCCGGTGAGTACGCCGCTCATGTGAAGCGAATTCGTTTGGGTTGACCGGCGCATTGCGGTCGCCGGTGTTGTGCGCGATCACAGTTTCGTCTCCCGGATCTCCGGGGTGGGCCGGGTATCCCGGATCGGTTGCCGGCCGGTGTCACGATTTCCCCGTTGCGAGCGCCACCACCGTGCAACGATGTGCGGAGTTTGTGCAGTTCGGAATGTCTGGGAGTGGCCCGTGGCCGGGGTGAGAGCGGCGATACCACGCGCGATCGGGCTGATCGCCCTGATGGCCGGTGTCGTAATCGCGCTGCGTGGCTACATCCCGGGTACCGGCGGGGCGCACCCGGGATCACCCCCGACCGCGGTGAGCGTCGCACTCATGCCGGTGCTGTCGCTGGTATCGGTGGTGCTGTTGCTGGCCGGTGTGCTCACCAGCCAGCATCGACTGCCACTGGCGCTGCCCGACCGCGACCGGTCCCGCCGCCCGCTGCAATTGGGCCGGGCCGGAATGCTAATCGTGGCCGCGGCCGCGGTGGCGGCCATCGTCGCCGCCGTGATCTGGGTGGTGTACCTGGTCGTCGCGGGACATACCGAACCGAGTACGCCGAATTCGGCACCCTCGACTTCCGCACCGGCCACCACCCCGCCGACCGGAACCACCGCGCCGCCGCCTCCGCAATCCGGCGCCGAAATGCCCGAATTGAGCAGCACCGCAGTAATTCTGATCGGCGTTTCGGCTGCCGCCCTGCTCGCCGTGGCCGTCGTGGGACTGGCAGTGGTGACGCTGAGCGCCCGGCAGCACCGCCGCGCGCCGGTGGCCGAACTGCCCGAGCCCGCCCCCGAGACCGCGGTATCGCTGGCGAAGGTCGCCGAGATGGGCCTGGCCGCGATGATGGCATCCGGCCAGGACGCCCGCACCGCGATCATCTCCTGCTACGTCGCGATGGAACGCGGTCTGGCACAGGCCCGGGAGGTGGCACCGCTGATCTCGGACACCCCTTCCGAGGTGCTGGCCCGCGCCTTCGATCGCGGGGTGCTACGCGATGCCTCGGCCCGGGAACTGGTGACGCTGTTCGAAGAGGCCCGGTTCAGTCCGCACTCGATGCTGGAATGGCAGCGCATGCGGGCCGAACAACTGCTGCGCATCGTGCTCGCGGACCTGCAGGGGGCACAGCTGTGATCCGGACGGCGATCGTGACGGCCGCGGTGCTGATGGTGGGGGTGGTCGAGGTGATCGGTGTGACGAGCCGGCGTGAACTGCTGCCGGTGCTGGTCGGGGTGCCGGTCGCGCTGGCTCTGGCCTTACTGCTGTGGACGCTGGCCGAACGCGCCCGGGCACAGCGACGAGACGAGTTCGACGACGAGGAGATCGACAACGGGCCCGCCGAAATGCTCACCCGCTGGCATGCGCGCGCCCAGATGCTGGTCACCCGATCCGACGGCTCGCGGGCCGACTGGGATCGCTATCTGCGGCCACTGCTGGCCAAGGAGTTCGAGCTGTCCAGCGGGCACCGGATCGGGAAGAACCGCACCGCGACCGAGGCCGCCGGCCGCTTGCAGTTCGGCCCGGAACTGTGGCGCTGGGTGGATCCGGCCAATGCGGCACTGCGCGATCAGACCGGACCCGCACCGGGCCGGCCCGCGCTCGAAGAGATCCTGCGCCGCCTGCAGGACATGTGAACCGTTGGAACTAATGCGAGATCGGATATGACGACACCTCTGGATGGGACCATCAAACGCACCGACGCGGTGCTGCGGGAAATCTCGCGGGTCGTGGTGGGCAAACGCGACGAGCTACAGCTGATCATGATCGCGGTGCTGTCGGGCGGGCATGTCCTGATCGAAGATCTACCGGGACTGGGCAAGACACTCATCGCCCGATCGTTCGCCGCCGCACTGGGTCTGGACTTCACCCGGGTGCAGTTCACCCCGGATCTGCTGCCGGCGGATCTGATCGGCTCGACCATCTACGACATGAACTCGGGCCGGTTCAACTTCCGCCGCGGACCGGTGTTCGCCAATATGCTGCTGGCCGACGAAATCAACCGCACCCCGCCCAAGACGCAGGCAGCACTGCTCGAGGCGATGGCCGAGGGCCAGGTGAGCGTGGACGGTGAAACCTACCCGCTGCCACAGCCGTTCATCGTGCTCGCCACCGACAACCCGATCGAGTACGAGGGCACCTACCCGCTCCCCGAGGCCCAGCTGGACCGGTTCGCACTGCAACTGCGCCTGGGCTATCTGTCCGAACAGGACGAGACCCAGATGATCCGCCGCCGGCTCGAACGCGGCGCGGGCACCCCACAGGTCGGTCAGGTGGTGGACGCGCACGGACTGCTGGAGATGCGTCAAGCGGTCGAATTCGTCACCGTGCATCCGGATGTCGTGTCGTATGTGGTGGCGCTGGCGGCGGCCACCCGCGGTCACCCGCAGGTGGAGGTCGGCGCCAGCCCGCGTTCGGAGCTGGATCTGGTGCAGATGGCCCGGGCTCGTGCGCTGCTGCTGGGCCGCGACTACGTGATCCCCGAAGATGTGAAGGCGCTGGCGGTTTCGGCGATGGCGCACCGGATCACGCTGCGCCCGGAGATGTGGGTGCGCCGGATCCGCGGCGAGGACGTCATCGCGGAACTACTGCGCCGGCTGCCGGTTCCCCGCGCGACGGTGACCTGAGGCGCTGATGAGGCATCGCGATACCACGTCGGCCACCGAGATCGAATTGCGGTGGCGCCCCGCGCCGCTGGTGTACATGCTGGCACTGACCGCGGCGGCGGCGCTGGTCGCGGCGATCGTGCTGCAACGCTGGCAGCTCGCGGTCTTCGCGGCCCCGATGCTGGGTGTGCTGGCCACCGCGCCGATGCAGCTGTCGCGCACCAGAGTTCAGGTCGACGGCGGCGGCACCGTGCGCTGCTTCGAAACCGAGGAGGTCGAGCTCGCGGTCGCCGCCTTCGTGGAGCACGGGCACGCACTGCTGCGGTGCCATCCCGACGCAGCAGCCGGGCTCGAGGTGCAGGTGGAGCAGAGCTCCGACTCCGGGCCCGCGCCAGCCGGGCTCCGGCTGGCATTGTCCACCGCCCGCTGGGGCCGCTATCCGGTGACGATCCGGCTCACCGCCCTGAGCCCCGCCGGACTGGCACAGGCGTCGGCCCGCGTCCCGGCCGGCGATGTGTACGTCTACCCGATCGCCGACCCGCAGCGAATGCGGCTGCCACGCACCGAACTTCCGGAGCGGATCGGCACCCATCCGACCCGGCGGCACGGCCCGGGCGTCGAATACGCCGATATTCGCGCCTACGCCCCGGGCGATCAACTGCGGACCGTGAACTGGCCCGTCAGTGCGCGCCGCGGCAGGCTCTACGTCACCGAGCGCCTCACCGATCGGGCCGCGGATGTGGTGGTGCTGGTCGACACCTCGCTGCAGGCGCCCGGACCGGCCACCGATTCCCTGGAACTGACGGTGCGCGGCGCGGCCCAGGTGGCGCAGTCCGCGCTGCAGGCAGGTGACCGCACGGCACTGGTGTGTCTGGGCCGGGAGCCACGGTGGTTGCATCCCGATATCGGTCGCCGGCAGTTCTACCGCATCGTCGACGCGGTGCTGGGAATCGGCGACGAGCACGTCCCCACCACCGGCACGCTGGCCCCGTACGCGGCGGTGCCGCTGGGCGCGATCGTGGTCGCCTTCTCCACCCTGCTCGATACCGAATTCGCGCTGGCACTGATCGACCTGCGCAAGCGCGGCCATACCGTGGTGGTGGTCGACGTGCTGCGCGGACCGCCGTTCACCGACGCACTGGATTCGACGATGGCGCGCATGTGGCAGCTGGAACGCACCGCGATGTACCGCGATATGGGCACCGTCGGTGTCGATGTGGTGCCCTGGCCCGAGGGCGCCCGGCTCGACCAGGCGATGCGGCTGATTCCGGAAAAGCGGCGGCTGGTGCGGGTGCGGCGATGACGAGATTTCTGGCCGTGCTGTCCGGACTGCTGCTCATCGCGGCGGTCACCATCGTCGAACCGTGGGGAGCGATCGCGGTGCTGCTCGCGGTGATCGCGGGCTGGTGGTTCCGTTCCGTCGCGGTCGTCGCGGTGCTGCTCGCGTTGGGTGTGCTGGCGTGGGCGGATGCGGGCGCCGCCGCGGCGGCGGGCACCGGTCTGGTAGCCACCGCCTATCTGCTGAACACCGCCACGCTGCACGCCCCGGCCGGTGTGGTTCCTACCACAGTGGCCTCGGTGACCGGTGCGCTGAGCTTCGCCGGAGCGGCGGTACTCGCGGCCCTGCTCCCGGCGCAGGTGGCCTGGCTGCCACTGCTGGCTCCGGTGCTGGTCATCGTGCTGTACGGGCTGATCGTGGCCGGCCTGACGGGGCGGCGTGCGGCGTCGAATGCGGTGGACACTCCCTAGCAGCACCGCTCCCACAACTGTGTTTCATCCCACAACCTGCGATTTTGCACTACTACACGATGTCGTGCTTTTCTACTACGCCTTGTAGTCTGGAGGCATGTGGATTATCCCGATCATCGCCGTCATCTGCTCCGTCGCGATCGCCGGTCTGTTCGCGACCGGTTTCCCGGACTGAGGCGAACCCGAACCTGCGCCGCACCGCGGTAGTACTCCCCCCGCCGCCGCGCGCGGCCATAGCAACAAACGACCGCCCGACCAGCAGTGCCGATCGGGCGGTCGTTTCGTTCGAGCCGAACGGCCGGGCTAGCCGACGACGGTCAGCCGCACATCGCCGAGTACCGGCGCATCGTCGCGCTCCACCACGGTGGCCGCGATGACCAGCTCGTCACCCTCGCGCCAGATCCGGGAGCGGATCGTCTCACCCGGGTAGAGCACGCCCGCGAACCGCGCGCGGAAGCCGCCCACCCGGCTCGCATCCGAGTCCAGCACCGTATCGGTGGCCGCCTTGCACACCAGGCCGTAGGTGCACAGCCCGTGCAGGATCGGGTTGGGGAAGCCTGCCCCCTTGGCGAATTCGGGATCCGAATGCAGCGGGTTGCGGTCACCGCACATGCGGTACAGCAGCGCCTGCTGCGGCAAGGTCGGCGTCAGCACCTCGAAATCCGGTGCACGATCGGGCAGCACCGCCTTGTTGCTCGGTCCGCGCTCACCACCGAAACCACCCTCACCCTTGGCGAAGATGGACGAACGGGCCGTCCACAGCGGCTGACCGTCGGATCCGGTGATCACCGTCTCGTGGGCGATCACCGCGGCCGAACCCTTGTCCCACACCTCGGTGATGCGGCCGGTGCTGCTCGCCTTGCCTTCGGCAGGAATCGGCCGGTGCACGATGATCTCCTGGCTGCCGTGCACGACCTTGGCCAGGTCGATCTCGACACCCGGATAGCTGACCTTCGGCGGCTCGGTGACCCGCATGGTCGGTGCCACCGTCGCGAAGGTCGGCAGCACCTGCGGCTCCCGGTCGTCGAGATAACGCAGCTCACCCGCATCGGTCCAGCGCTCACCCGCGCCCAGACCCAGGTGGTACAGCTGCACATCCGAGGGCGTCCAGGCGAATTCCTGGCCCGGAAGCTCCGCTCCCAGCGCGGTGTTCAGATCGATGGGCATTGACTCTCCTACTCTGGTGCGGTGCCGCGACCCGGGGGTGGGGCGGCGCGGTGCGCGCATCGGATCCGCGCCGCCCCTGCTCGTCCAATGGTGGACGGGCACGGTCCGGGAACCCGGACCAGGTCTCATTCACCGGAAATGTTGCCTACTTGCCACTCGCGGCGGCCGCGGACTTCTGCTTCGCCCGCTCTACGATGTCCATGACCGCGAGGTAACCGAAGGTCAGCGCGGGGCCGATGGTGGCGCCGGGGCCGGCATAGGTGTGCCCCATGACCGGGGTGGAGGAGTTACCGGAGGCATAGAGACCCTCGATCACGGTGCCGTCCTCACGCAGCACGCGCGCGGCAGTATCGGTGACCAGGCCCCCCTTGGTTCCCAGATCGCCCGGAACGATCTTCGCCGCAAAGAACGGGCCCTGCACCAGCGAGGCCAGGCACGGGTTCGGCTTGACGGTCGGATCGCCGTAGTAGCGGTCGTAGTGGCTCTTACCGCGACCGAAGTCCTCGTCCACGCCCTTCTCGGCGAAGCTGTTGAACCGGGTCACCGTGGCGGACAGATTCTCCGCCGGGACGCCGACCTTCTCGGCGAGTTCGGACAGGGTGTCGGCCTTGACGATGTTGTCGTTCTCCATCCAGCGCGACGGGAAGCGCTGACCGGGCTGCAGACCGGCGTAGATGTAGCGGTTGCGGTAACGCTGATCGAAGACCAGCCAGCAGGGCACGTTCTCACCCGGGCCCTCGCCCTGCCCCCACTTGCCGCCGTACATGGTGTGCACAGCGTCCACGTACGGTGCGGACTCGTTGCCGAACCGCTTACCTTCGGTGTTGATCATGATCGAGCCGGGCAGGTTGCGCTCGGCCAGGGCGAACCAGGTCTTGCCGCCGCCCTTGAACACTGTCGGCCCCCACCAGGCGTCCTCCATGAATCCGATGGCCGCACCCAGCTCCATACCCGCGCGGATACCGTCGCCGGTGTTGGCGGCCGCACCGGTGGTCCACTCGGTGGTGATGGGCTGACGCTGGTACTTCGCGCGCATTTCGGCGTTGTGCTCGAAACCGCCGGTGCCCAGCACGACGCCGTAGCGGGCCTTGAAGATCACCGGCTCGCCGTCGACGGTCGCCTCCACACCCACTACGCGGTCCCCCTCGGTGACAAGCTTGGTGAGGGGGGTGTTCAGCAGGACGGGGACGCCCGCATCGATCAGGCCCTTGCGCATGGCGGCGACAATCGCCTGGCCCATACCCAGGATGTGCTTACCGGTGAACTTGGCGAGGTAGGTACGCGCACCGACCCGCATCGCCCGCATCACGCCCTTGGGGTGGCGCTTGATCAGGTTCAGTCGCACGAAGTCGGCCTGCATGACCACCACGTTCAGTGGGGCCTTGGCGTAGGCAGGTTCGAGGTTGGCGAGCTCGGCGCCCAGCACCTTGCCATTGAACGGTTTGGGCTCGCAGGAGCGACCCTCCCCCCGGCCACCGGGAGCCTCGGGGTGGTAGTCGGAGTATCCGGGCACCCACTTCATCTGCAGCGGGCTGTGGTCGAGCACGAAGTCGAAGGCCTCCGCACCACGGTCGATATAGGTGTCGATCTTCTCCTTCGGCACCGCATCGCCGATGATGCTGTGCAGGTACCTGCGCGCCTCCTCCCGGTCGTCCGGCCGGCCGGACGCCTTGAGCGCCTTGTTGCCGGGGATCCACACGCCACCACCGCTACGGGCGGTGTTGCCGCCGTAGTGCGCGGCCTTCTCGATGAGTACCGCGCGCAGGCCGTGGTGCGCCGCGGCGAGGGCGGCGGTCATTCCGGCGGCGCCGCTGCCGACCACCACCACGTCGTATTCCCGATCAGTCATGTAGAACACGTTATAGAATCAGGACACGTTCGGTCTATATTGGTCTGGCAGATGGGACTGCTGCTAGGGGTTGACACCGGAAAACTCGTTACAGTTTGAGTCCCGGTACCCGACCGGGCCCCGATGGAAGGAACAAGCGTGCTGTCCGACGCGGTACGGAAAGAACTGGCCGCCGAGCTCGCGGCCGCCGAACGAGACCGGACGGCGATCGACCCGCTGGTCACCCGGTATGCGGCGATCGACGTGGTGGACGCCTACGAGATCCAGCTGAGCAATATCCGGCAGCGCCTGACCGACGGCGCGAAGGTCGTCGGCCACAAGGTCGGCCTGTCGTCGAAGGCCATGCAGGAGATGATGGGCGTCGACGAGCCCGATTACGGCCATCTGCTCGACGATATGCAGGTTTTCACCGATGCCCCGGTCGACACCTCGAAATATCTGTACCCCCGGGTCGAGGTCGAGGTCGGCTTCGTCCTGGGTGCCGATCTGCCGGGCGAGGAGTGCACCGAAGCCGACGTGCTCGCAGCGACGGTCGCCTACGCCCCGGCCATCGAACTGATCGACAGCCGCATCAAGAACTGGAACATCGCGTTGTGCGACACCATCGCCGACAACGCGTCGTCGGCCGGATGGGTGCTCGGCACCGAGCGGGTGGCGCCGGATCAGGTGGATATCACCGGCATCGAGGCGCGACTGACCCGCAACGACGAGGTGGTCGCCGAGGGGCGCAGCGAAGCGGTGCTCGGCGATCCGACCATCGCGGTGGCCTGGCTGGCCCGCAAGGTCGCCTCCTTCGGCGTACGCCTGAAGGCCGGCGACATCGTGCTGCCCGGCTCGTGCACCCGCGCCATCGACGTCCGTCCGGGCGACGACTTCCACGCCGAGTTCGCCGGACTCGGTTCTGTCCGTCTGCGTTTCAGCTGAGGAGTTTCGAGTGTCCAGCAATGGAAAAGTGACAGCCGCCATCGTCGGCTCGGGCAATATCAGCACCGACCTGCTGTACAAGCTGCTGCGTTCGGAGCGCATCGAGCCGCGGTGGATGATCGGTATCGACCCCGAGAGCGAGGGCCTCAAGCGCGCCCGCGGCCTCGGTCTGGAGACCTCGCACGAGGGCGCCGACTGGCTGCTCGCGCTGCCGGAGAAGCCGGACCTGCTGTTCGAGGCCACCTCGGCCTACGTGCATCGCGAATACGCGCCTAAGTACGAGGCCGCAGGTATCCGCGCGATCGACCTCACCCCCGCCGCGGTGGGCCCGGCCGTGGTGCCCCCGGTGAACCTCGGCGCCAATACCGACACCCCCAACGTCAACATGATCACCTGCGGTGGACAGGCCACGATCCCGATCGTCAACGCCGTGTCCCGCGTGGTCGAGGTGCCCTACGCCGAAATCGTCGCCTCGGTGTCCTCGGTCTCGGCCGGCCCGGGCACCCGCGCCAACATCGACGAGTTCACCAAGACCACCAGCAAGGGTGTGGAAACCATCGGTGGGGCGCAGCGCGGTAAGGCGATCATCATCCTCAATCCGGCCGAACCGCCGATGATCATGCGCGACACCATCTTCTGCGCGATCCCCGAGGACGCCGACACCGCGGCGATCACCGATTCGATCCACAGGATGGTCGCCGACATCCAGGAGTACGTCCCGGGCTACCGGCTGCTCAACGAGCCGCAGTTCGACGAGCCGAGCGTGATCTCCGGTGGTATGGCGAAGGTTTCGGTGTTCGTCGAGGTCGAGGGTGCGGGCGACTTCCTGCCGCCGTACGCCGGCAACCTCGACATCATGACCGCGGCCGCGACGCGCGTCGGCGACGTCATGGCCGAACAGATCCTCACGGCCCGGGTGTAGAAGGGACCAGATCAATGAATTACGTATTGCAGCCGTTCTCCCAGGAACTCGACGTCCGCGTCACCGACACCTCGCTGCGTGACGGGTCCCACCACAAGCGCCACCAGTTCACCACCACCGAGGTGCGCGATATCGTCGCCGCCGTCGATGCCTCCGGTGTTCCGGTCATCGAGGTGACCCACGGTGACGGGCTGGGCGGTTCCTCGTTCAACTACGGGTTCTCCAAAACCCCCGAACAGGAACTGATCACGATCGCGGCGCAGACCGCGAAACAGGCCAAGATCGCGGTCCTGATGCTGCCCGGTGTGGGTGTGAAAGAGGACATCAAGATCTCGCAGGACAACGGTGCCTCCATCGTGCGTATCGCCACGCACTGCACCGAGGCCGACGTGTCCATCCAGCACTTCGGTTACGCCCGCGATCTCGGTATGGAAACCGTCGGCTTCCTGATGATGTCGCATTCGCAGCCGCCGGAGAAGCTGGCCAAGCAGGCGCGCATCATGGCCGATGCCGGCTGCCAGTGTGTGTACGTGGTCGATTCGGCCGGTGCGCTGGTGCTGGACCAGGTCTCCGACCGGATCTCCGCCCTCGTCGCCGAACTCGGCGACGACGCGCAGGTCGGATTCCACGGCCACGAGAACCTCGATCTGGCCGTGGCCAACTCGATCTACGCGGTCAAGGCGGGCGCCAAGCAGATCGACGGCAGCGCGCGGCGTTTCGGTGCCGGCGCGGGCAACACCCCGGTGGAAGCCTTCATCGGCGTGGCCGACAAGGTCGGCATCAAGACCGGTATCGACTTCTTCGCCATCGCCGATGCCGCCGAGGATGTGGTCCGCCCGGCCATGCCGCAGGAATGCCTGCTCGACCGCCAGGCCCTGATGATGGGCTACGCGGGCGTGTACTCCAGCTTCCTCAAGCACGCTGAACGCCAGGCGGAACGCTACGGCGTCTCGGCCGCGGAAATGCTGGTCCGCGCCGGAGCGCGCAAGCTCGTCGGCGGCCAGGAGGATCAGCTGATCGACATCGCGCTGGAACTGCAGCGGGAGAAGACCGGCGCCACCGCCTGATCCGCTCCGCCTGATTCGACCCACTTCGAAAGGCCGCGAACACTTCCGTTCGCGGCCTTTCGTGCGCCTCAAGAGATGGATCCGGGCGGCGAAATCCACTGTGTCGGTTGGCCGGTCGCCTCGGCCACGGTCTCGTAATCGCGGTCGTAGTGCAAGATCGTGAGATTGTTCGCCTCCGCGGTCGCGGCAATGACCAGATCCGAGACACCCGCACTGCGATGATGACCGCGTTCGGTGAGTAGTTGCTGCACCTGGTGCGTTCGTACCCAGACGTTCTCCGGCGTGGCTACCCAACCGAACAGCGCTCCCAGCTGTTCCTTCTTGTGCAGGCGATCCGCCAGCGAGCGTGCGGAGAACAACAACTCGAGTTCGACCGCATCGCAGACCGCTATCACTCCAGCCGTGACGGTCTCGTGCCATACCTTTCGAACCGTGGGATCGATGAACAGACGCGCTGCCGCCGAGGTGTCGATCAGGTAGCTGATCACCGGCGGTAGTTGTCCTTGTCGAGCAGGACGTCGAAGTCACCCTGTTCAGCCATCTCGCCGAGAGTGTTCAGCGCTTTGACCCGCTCGAGCCGTTTGGCGATCTCGACCAGCGCCGCGTTCACCGTGTCCTTCTTCGTCGATGTTCCCAACAGCTGCTGTGCGTGAGCGAGCGCCTCGTCATCGACATCGATCAACAGTTTCGACACCATAACCTCCAGCGTATATCTAGTATCGATACTGGCTATATAGTTTCTATACTAACTCGGCGACAGGATCGATGGGAGCATCGGCACGATACGCACAGCGAAGGCCGCGTACCGGATTGTTCCGATACGCGGCCTTCGAGTAGCTCAGGCTGCGGTCAGCACCAGCCCCGAGGTCGGAACTCCGGTGCCGGCGGTCACGACGATGTTGTCCAGGGCGTCGACCTGGTTCACCGAGGTGCCGCGGATCTGGCGTACGCCCTCGGCGATGCCGTTCATGCCGTGGATGTAGGCCTCGCCCAGCTGGCCACCGTGGGTGTTGAGCGGCAGCCGGCCACCGAGCTCGATCGCACCGTCGGCGACGAAATCCTTGGCCTCACCGCGGCCGCAGAAGCCCAGCTCCTCCAGCTGCATCAGCACGAACGGGGTGAAGTGGTCGTAGAGGATCGCGGCCTGCATGTCCTCGGGCCGCAAACCGCTCTGCTGCCACAGCTGATCGCCGACCAGCCCCATTTCCGGCAGGCCGCTGAGCCCGTCACGGTAGTAGCTGGTCATCACGTACTGGTCCGCACCGGAGCCCTGTGCGGCACCGGCGATCAGCGCAGGCTTGTTCGACAGGCCCTTCGCCCGGTCGGCGCTGGTGATCACCAGCGCCACGCCGCCGTCGGTTTCCTGGCAGCAGTCCAGCAAATGCAGTGGTTCGGCGATCCACCGCGAGTTCTGGTGGTCCTCCAGGGTGATCGGCTTGCCGTAGAAGTGCGCCGCCGGATTCACCGCGGCGTGCTTGCGGTCGGCGACGGCCACCCGGCCGAAATCCGCACTGCTCGCGCCGTATACATGCATGTACCGGCGCGCCACCATCGCCACCTGCGCGGCGGGCGTCCCCAGGCCGTGGGTGTAGGAGAACGCGTTGTCCACACCCGAGGAGCTGGGATTGCCGGTCGCCAGATGAGTGGCGAACTGGCCGAAGCGGTTCCCGGACCGTTCGTTGAAGGCCCGGTACGCCACGACCACATCGGCGACACCGGTCGCGACGGCCATCGCGGCCTGCTGCACCGTCGCCGCGGCCGCACCGCCGCCGAACGGGATGTTGCTGAAGAACTTCAGATTCGGAATACCGGCGGCGCGCGCGACGGCGACCTGGGTATTGGTATCCATGGTGAAGGTCGTCAGGCCGTCCACATCGTCCGGAGTGAGCCCGGCGTCGGCCAGTGCCGCGGTGACCGCCTCGGCGGCCAGACGCAGCTCGCTGCGGCCGGAGTCCTTGGAGAAGTCGGTGGCGCCGATACCCACGATGGCGGCGCGACGGCTCAATTCCGTCACTGGCGTGCCTCCTGCAGGGAGATAACGGCTTTCGCCGTGATGTGATCGCCGAGACTGTCCTTGCCGACCACGTCGATGGTGACCTCGCCACCGTCCACGGCCGCCACGGTGCCGGTGAGCGTCAGGGTGTCCCCCGCGTACAGCGGCACGCCCAGGCGGAGCGCGATCGACTTGACGATCGCCCCCGGCCCGGCCCAATCGGTGACGAACCGCTGCACCAGACCGGTGTCGGTGAGGATATTGACGAAGATGTCCTTGGAACCGCGTTCGACCGCCTTGTCGCGGTCGTGGTGCACGTCCTGGAAATCCCGGGTGGCGAGCGCCGTCGAGATCACGAAGGTCGGGTCGGCGTGAATCACTAACTCCGGCAGCGTGGTCCCGACCGCCACGGCGGCCGGTTCGATAGTAGAAGTCATCGCACGGCCTCCCAGTACGGCACGGTGTTGTCGTCGTCGAGCTGCTGGAAACCGACCACTACCGGCAGGCCCACCTCGACCTCGCCCGGCTCGATGCCGCGCAGCTCACCGAGCATGCGCACACCTTCCTCGAGCTCGACCAGCGCGACCACATAGGGCACCTGGCGTCCGGGCACCTTCGGCGCGTGATGAACCACGAAGCTGAACACGGTGCCGCGGCCGGAGGCCACGACGTAATCGGTCTGCTCGGTGTGGTCCTTCCACAACGCCGGCACCGGCGGATGCTGCAGTGAGCCGTCGGGCCGCTGCTGAATCCGCAGCTCACCGAGTGCGACGCCGTCCCAGAAGAATTCGGTGTCCTTCGAGACGGTGGGGCGGACCCGCTTGGCCAGATCCTCCGCCGAGACCGCGCCGGGTTCCGGTGCGGGCGCCTGCTTTCCGGTGCCCGGAATGAACTTGAGCATGCGGAACAGCATCTCGGTGACCAGTTCGTCACCGACGTACCAGTTGGTGCGGTAGGTGGTGAACCAGCCTTCGCCGAGTCCGGTGCGCTTCGGGCCGACGATCTCGTCGACGCTGGAGCGCACCGTCACCTGCTCACCGAGTTGCAGGTAGCGGTGGTAGATCTGCTCGCAGTTGGTGGCGACGACCGAGGTGAACCCGGCGGCATCGAACAAATCGTTGGTGCGGGTCATCGGGTCGTCGGCGGCACGTTCGCCACCCAGACCCAGCATGGTCCACACCTGTGCCATGGCCGGCGGCGCGACGATGCCCGGATGTCCGGCGGCGCGCGCGGCGCCGGCGTCGACGTAGATCGGATTGGCGTCGCCGAGCGCCTCGACCCAGTTGTTGACCATCGGCTGATTGATCGGGTCGCGGCCGGCGCGCGGCGCGGACTCGCCGTCCGCCTTGATCTTCTCGAGCCCCTCGCGAATCTCGTCGGCCGTGAATGACTGTGTCACGGTGGATGACTCCTATCTCGGTACGCGGGGCAAGCGCAGGCCCATCTGGGAGATCAGCTCACGCATGACCTCGTTGACGCCGCCGCCGAAGGTGACGACGATGTTCTGCTTGGTGCGCTTGTCCAGCCAGGTGAGCAGGTCAGCGGTGTCCGGATCGGCGGGGTCGCCGAAGCGTCCCACGATCTCCTCGGTGAGCCTGCCCGCCTCCTGCAGTGCCTCGGTGGAGAACACCTTGGTCGCGGAGGCGTCGGCGATCACATCACGCTGATCGGCGTCGGGACGCTCCATATTGGAGGCGACCTGCCAGTTCAGCAGCTCGTTGAGCCGGACCTGGGCGTGCAGGCGGCCCAATGCGCGCCGCACATCGCCCTCACCGAGCACGCCCTGCTGCTGCGCCCATTCCCGCAACCGCTCGTAGAGCTGCTCGATCTTGCCGGACGGTCCCAGGCTGACCCGCTCGTGGTTGAGCTGGGTGGTGATCAGCTTCCAGCCGCCGTTCTCCTCCCCGACCGTCATGCTCGCGGGCACGTGCACATTGTCGAAGTAGGTGGCGTTGGTGTGGTGCGCACCGTCGGCGGTGATGATCGGCGTCCACGAATACCCCGGATCCTTGGTGTCCACGATCAGGATCGTGATCCCCTTGTGCCGGGATTCGACGGTGCCGGTCCGCACGGCCAGCCAGAGGAAGTCGGCCTCGTGCGCGCCGGTGGTGAAGATCTTCTGCCCGTTGACGACCCAGTCACCGTTCGCGTCGCGCACCGCGGAGGTGCGCAGCGCGGCCAGGTCGGTGCCGGCATCGGGCTCGGAGTAGCCGATCGCGAAATGCACGTCACCGGTGAGGATTCCGGGCAGGAACTTCTGCTTCTGCTCCTCGGTGCCGAACGACTGCAACGCCGGGCCGACGGTCAGCAGGGTGACCAGCGGAACGGGCACATCGGCACGCACCGCCTCGTTGTAGAAGATCTGCTGTTCCAGCGGTCCGAATCCGGCCCCACCGAACTCCTTCGGCCAGCCCAGACCGAGCTTGCCGTCGCGTCCCATCCGCTTGACCACCGCACGATAGGCGTCACCGTGGCGGTTGACCTGCATCTCGGCCTCCTCCTCAGGAGTGACGAGACCGGTGAAGTAGGAACGTAATTCGTCCCGCAGTTGCCGCTGTTCCGCGGTCAGTTCGATGAACATCTGACTCCCAATCGGTCCAGCCGGAACGACGCACCGCCGAGCCAGCGGGCGATGTCCTTGGCCTGTGAGTAGTAGCGGTGCAGTGGGTGGGTCATATCGACGCCGAGCCCGCCGTGCAGGTGATGACACTGCTGCATGGCCTTGGGCAGTTCGGCGGCCACCGTATACGCCAGCACCTCGAGATCGTCGTCGACGCGCTCGGCGTGTTCGGTACTGCGATCCTCCTGTGCCAGAGCCCATACCGCCGAGGCGGCCGCGACACTCAGGGTGCGCGACACGACGTACACGTCGGCGATTTCCTGTGCCACGGCCTGGAACTGGGCCAACGGCCGCCCGAACTGCTCTCGGGTCCGCACGTGTTCCGCGGTCAGCGCGACGACGCCCTTGAGCAGTCCGTCGGCCACAGCGCCGATGCTCGCCAGGGCGAACCGCTGCAGCTCCGCGATGCCGTCCGGCAGCAGGTGCGCCGCCGGGGCCTCGACTCCGTCGAAGCGCAGCGAGAATTCCGGCACGCCGTCCGAACTCGGGCTGGGCGTACGGGTGATTCCCGCGGCCGCACCGTCGACGAGGGCGATCCCGCTGTCGGTGGGTACCAGAATCCAGCGCGCGGTGTCGGCATAGGGCACCGCGACCTTGGTGCCGGTGACCCGCACGGTGACACCGTCGGACACCGCCGAGGTTTCCGGCTTCACGGTGAACGGGGACCCCGGCTCGTGCAGGGCGGCGGTGATCACCCCGCCCTCCGCAACGGCCGGGAACACCTGCTCGGCCACCTCGTCCGGCACGCCGAGCGCGCGCAACGGCAGCACACCGAAGCCGAGGGTGACCAGTGCCGGTGTCTGCGCGGCGTCGGTGGCCAGCTCGGTGAGCATGGCCGAGACCTCCAGCAGGCCCATATCGTCGCCGCCGAACCGTTCCGGCAGCGGCACGGCCAGCAGGCCGCTCTCGGCCACGACCGGCCACAGCGCGATATCGCGCGCGCTCTCGCGTTCCAGCAAACTTACGACAACCTCGGCGACAGCGTCCTGGCTCTCGTCTCTGGTGAAGTCCAATTCAAGCTCCCGGTGTGAAATGGGGACTAGCTCTGCGATTCACGCGGTAGCCCGAGAATCCGCTCACCGGCGACGGTCAACAGAATCTGCTCGGTACCACCGGCAATCGACAAACAGCGTGTGAGCAGGAATTCCTTCACCAGATCGGTGTCGAGAGCACCCGCCGTACCGGACAATTCGACGGCGAACTCAGCCACCGCCTGCCGGTGTCGCACACCGACCAATTTACGTACGCTGCTCTCCGCGGCAGGGTCGCCACCGGACAGCATCTTCTGAGCGGCGCGGGCCTCCAGCAAGGTCCCGGCCACCGACTCGGCGACCAGCGCGCCGAGGCGATCGGCCACCACTTCCGCACCCGGGCCCGAGGCCGGGGCCGCGGCGATCACGGCTTCCAGTTCGTCACCGATCCCCTTACCGCCCATCGCGATCCGCTCCGCGGACAGCGTCGAGCGGGCGATCCGCCAGCCGTTGCCGAGCTCACCGACCACGCAGTCGTCCGGGACGAACACATCGTCGAGGAAGACCTCGTTGAAGCGTGCCTCGCCGGTGATCTCCACCAGCGGCCGGATCTGGAGCCCGGCACTCTTCATATCGACCAGGAAATAGCTGATGCCCTTGTGCTTCGGCGCCGACGGATCGGTGCGAGCCAGGCAGATTCCCCAGGTGGCCCGGTCGGCCAGCGAGGTCCACACCTTCTGGCCGCGCAGCTTCCAGCCGCCCTCGACCCGTTCGGCCACGGTGCGCAGCGCTGCCAGATCCGAGCCGGCGCCCGGTTCGGAGAACAGCTGGCACCAGATCACCTCACCGGTCAGGGTGGCGCCCGCATAGCGCTCGATCTGCTCGGGCGTCCCCCATTGCAGCAGGGTCGGAACCGCCCAGTTGGCAATGTTGAGGTCCGGCAGGTCGATTCCGGCGCTGCGGATCCGGTCGTCGATACGGCTCCGCAACAGCGGGCCCGCACCACGACCGTAGGGCTCGGGCCAGTGCGCGGCCAGCAAACCCGCGTCGGCGAGGGCCGCACGATGCTCGTCGGCCGGCAGTGCCGCGATCCGCTGCACATCCGCGTCCAGCGCAGCGACCTGCGCCGCGTCCAGGCCCAGTGCCTCCCAGTCGGATTCACCGTCGGCACCGAGCTCCACGCCGACCGTGCGCCGCACGCCCGCCGCGGTGAGTTCGGCGACCCGGGCACGCCAGTGCGCCGAGCCGCCCAGCACGGCCCGCAGCGCGGTGGCGCGACGCAGATACAGATGCGCGTCGTGCTCCCATGTGAAGCCGATTCCGCCGAGGACCTGAATGCAGTCCTTCGCGTTCTCCACCGCGGCGTCCAGCGTCATCGACATCGCGATCGCGGCCGCCAGGCCCAGCTCGGAACTTCCGGAATCGACGGCGGCCGCGGCATCGGCGGCCACCGCACGAGCCTGCTCGGTGCGGCACAGCATCCAGGCACAGATGTGCTTGACGGCCTGGAACTGGCCGATCCGGCGACCGAACTGCTCACGCACCTTCGCGTACTCGACCGCGGTCTCCAGGCACCATCCGGCAATCCCGGCGGCCTCGGCAGCGATCAGGGCCGCGGCCACATCCGACACCGTGTATCCGGGCGCGAAGGTGTCCGCGGCCGACACCGTGACCCCGGCGCATTCGACCCGGGCCAGCGGGACACCGGTGTCGAGGCCGGTGAGTTCCGCCACGTGCACGCCCACGGCACCCGGCCGGACCAGACACCACGCTTCCCGCTCGCCGGTGCGAACCGGCAGCAGCAGCGCGGTGTGTTCGTCGGCACCGTAGACCGTGTCCCAGGTGCCGGTGAGCTCGAGGTCACCGGTCCCGTTGTGGGACACCGCAACAGGCTCTACCAGCGCAATTCCGCAGGGCGTAGCCTCGTCGAGGGTGTCACCGGCAACGAGGCCGGCCAGCGCGGTAGCCGTTACCGGCCCGCCCACGAGATCATGTGCGGCCTGCTCGATCAGCACGGCCAGATCGGCGACGCAGCCACCTGCGCCGCCCGCCTCCTCCGGCACAGCGACGCGGAAGATCCCGAGGTCCACGAGTCCCGGCCAGAACTCACGCCACGACCCCGGTCCGCCACTGCGCATTGTTGCAATCGGCTGAGCCGCTCGGGCCCACCCGCGCATCGACTCCTGAACGGCTTTATGCTCGTCAGTGGTGGCGATGGTCACACTCCATACCGCCTTTCCGGCGTGACTCCCACACCTAGAACATGTTCTAATGTGACGGCCGGGCGTAAGTCAAGGGCAGTCCCATCCACTGCTCGACCTACCACCGCGCGCCGGCCGCCGAACCGACGTGAGTGCAGGAAAGGACTTTCACCCATGGCCAGTCCCTCCCGAGAGCAGGCTTCCGACTCGGGTGCGGGCAACGGTGCCCGTAACAGCGCGACGGTGAACACGCTCAGCGAAGACGAGCTGAGCTCGGCCGCCCAGCGCGAGCGGCGAAAGCGAATCCTCGACGCCACCCTGTCCCTCGCCTCCAAGGGCGGTTACGACGCCGTGCAGATGCGCGCGGTCGCCGACCGCGCCGATGTCGCAGTCGGCACCCTCTACCGGTACTTCCCGTCGAAGGTGCACCTGCTGGTGTCCACCCTGGCGCGCGAATTCGAGCAGTTCGACAGCAAACGCAAACCGCTGGCCGGTCAGAGCCCGCAGGAGCGCATGCACCTGATGCTGACCCAGATCACCCGCGCCATGCAGCGTGACCCGCTGCTCACCGAGGCGATGACCCGAGCATTCATGTTCGCCGACGCCTCCGCGGCCGCCGAAGTGGATCGGGTCGGCAAGGTGATGGACCGCTTCTTCGCCCGTGCTCTCAACGAGGGTGAGCCGACCGAACGGGATATGGCGATCGCCCGCGTGATCAGTGACGTGTGGCTGTCGAATCTGGTGGCATGGCTCACCCGGCGCGCCTCCGCCACCGACGTCACCGAGCGTCTCGAGCTGACCGTCGATCTGCTGCTGGGCGAAAAGTCCTCGTGAAAACGGTGCCGCATCGGCGGCGCCGGAGTGGGTAATCGAGAGGTATCACTGCGCGAACAAGTGGGCAACGAGGACCCAGTAAAGTTTCTCGCGCCCTGAAAAATCTCCTCCGATCACTAGGTTGGATGCGTGAGCGCACAGGATCTGCCACACGAACTTCGCCGAGCCCTCTCGGCCGTAGCCCGCGTACCGCGGCTACTGGTCGCTTCGGACTACGACGGGACAATCGCGCCCATTGTGTCCGACCCGGCCAAGGCCTATCCGCATCGAGAATCGGTCAGTGCACTACGTGCGCTGGCCGGCCTGAGTACTACCACCGCGGCCGTCATCTCCGGCCGCGCGCTGCGAGATCTCGCGGCGCTGTCCCGGCTCCCGGTCGAGGTGCAACTGATCGGCAGCCACGGGTCCGAATTCGATGTGGGCTTCGTGCACGCCATCGATAACGACGCCAAACAACTACTGACCGAGGTGCGGCACGCCCTGGCCGCGATCGCCGCCGACCATCCCGGTGTGACGGTGGAGGCCAAACCCGCCAGCATCGCGCTGCACGTGCGCAACGCGGTTCCCGAAGTGGGGCGGCGGGCACTGCAATTGGCCCGGCAGGGCCCGGCCAGCTGGGTCGGCATTCAGGTCACCGAAGGTAAAGCGGTGATCGAGCTGGCGGTCATCCGGACCGACAAGGGCGCCGCACTCGACATCATCCGGCACCAGGAAGGCGCCTCGGCCGCGGTCTTCTTCGGCGACGACGTCACCGACGAGAAGGCCTTCGCCCGGCTGTCCGGGCCGGATATCGGCATCAAGGTCGGCGAGGGCGAAAGCTCGGCCGAATACCGGGTCGACAGCACCGAAGAGGTCGCCAAGGCACTGGCCTACCTGCTCGAGGAACGCCGCACCTGGCTGGCCGGCGCCTCGGCACCGCGCATCGAGCGCCTGTCCATGCTGGCCTCTCCGCGTTCCAAGGCGCTGCTGACCCCGGACGGCACCGTCACCTGGCTCTGCCATCCGGAACCCGATTCGGCGGCCGTGTTCGCCCACCTGCTCGGTGGTCCGGCGGCCGGACATTTCAGCATCGCCCCGGAACGCCAGGGCCTGCCGCTGTCGCAGCGCTACGTCGACGGCACCATGACCGTGGTCACCCGCTGGTCCAGCCTGAAGGTCGTCGACTATCTACCACACGATGTGGCGCTGGAACGGACGGATCTGACCCGGGTGATCACCGGTGACGCCAAGGCCGTGGTGACCTTCGCGCCCCGCCCGGAATTCGGGCAGGTCCGGGTCACCCTGATCCGCGAACCCGCGGGGTTGCGCGTGCACGGCACCAACGACCCGATCGTGCTGCGCTCGCCCGGGGTGGCCTGGGAGATCGTCGAGGAAGGCATCCATCACGTCGCTCGCGCGGTGGTCGATCCTTCGGACGGTCCGGTCGTACTCGAAATGCGCTGCGGCACCTCCGATCTCGCACCGGCAATGGTGAGTGAGACGGAGCGTCGCAGAGTAGCCGAGCACTACTGGCACAGCTGGTCCTCGGAACTGGATCTGCCGCCGCTGAAGCCGGACCTGATGAAGCGCTCGGCGCTGACCCTGCGTGGCCTGGTGCACGCCCCCTCGGGCTCGATCATGGCCGCGGCCACCACCTCCCTCCCAGAGGACATCGGTGGCGTCCGCAACTGGGACTACCGCTACTGCTGGCTGCGCGATGCCTCACTGACCGCACATGCGCTGGTCACGCTCGGCTCGCTGACCGAGGCCGAGGACTTCCTGGCCTGGACGCACCGGGTGCTCGACACCCTCGCCGGGCCGGAACGCCTGCACCCGCTGTACACGCTCTACGGCGAGACACTGCCGCCGGAGGCGGTGCTGGACCAGCTGCCCGGCTATGCCGGCTCCCGGCCGGTTCGGGTGGGTAACGCCGCGAATATGCAGGTCCAGCTGGACGTGTTCGGCCCGATCGTGGATCTGATCTCCGCACTGGCGACGGCCCGCGAAGCCAAAGGGATCACCGACCCCGGCAAAGCACTGCCCGACCGGGACTGGGAACTGGTCGAGGCCATGGTCTCGGCGGTACAGCGACGCTGGCGTGAACCCGATCACGGCATCTGGGAGATCCGCGGCAACCCGCGCCACCACGTGTACTCGAAGGTGATGGGCTGGCTGACCGTCGACCGGGCGATCACACTGGCCGAACGGTTCGACCGTGCCACCGAACCAATCTGGTTCGAACTGCGCGAAACCATCGCCGAAGAGGTCAAGGCGAAGGGCTGGAACGACGAAGCGCAGTCCTACACCGCGGCCTACGACGGCACGGATCTGGACGCCGCGACCCTGTACATCGGGCTCAGCGGTCTGATCGAACCGTCGGATCCGCGTTTCGCGGCAACGGTCGTGGCGACCGAGGCCGAGCTACGCAGCGGGTCGACGGTGTACCGCTACCACCACGACGACGGTCTGCCCGGCGGCGAGGGCGGATTCCATCTGTGTGCCGCCTGGCTGGTCGAGGCGTACCTGCTGATCGGCAAGCGCGAGGAGGCCGAGGCCCTGTTCGCGCAACTGGTGGATGTCGCCGGGCCGACCGGCCTGCTCAGCGAGGAATACGATCCGGTAGCCGAGCGTTCACTGGGTAATCACCCGCAGGCCTACAGCCATTTGGGCCTGCTGCGTTGTGCGCAGCTGCTGAGTCAACCGGTGGCTGCGCTCGTTCAGTAGCGCGAACTCTCGTTTCCGGGCCCGGCCCCGTTCGCGCGACGAGCGGGCATCCGGGCCCGGAACCAGCTTCGTGGCTGGTCTCACACCGGTTTGCCGGTGCCGGAATGTCACCGTTCCTGGACAGATGCGCTACATTTAAATGGAAATCGTTTCCGTTAAGAGTCTGTGTGCCGCACGGAGTCTGTGTGTCCAGGAGTTCCCGCGTGATCAGAAAGTTCGCCGTCCGGATCGCTGTCGCCACGCTGGGAATCACCACCGCCGCTACGCTGGCCGCCTGTTCCGGCTCGTCCGCGGACTCCGGGATGCCCACGATCGTCACCTCCACCGATGTGTGGGGCAGTGTCGCCGCCGCCGTGGGCGGTGCCGATGTCGAGGTGAAATCCATCATCGACAGCCCGAATCAGGACCCGCACTCGTATCAGACCACCGCCTCCGATGCCGCCGCGATCCGCGATGCGGCGCTGGTGGTCTACAACGGCGGCCACTACGACGAATTCGCCGAGCAGGCCGCGCAGGGCCGCGACAAACCGACCCTGTCGGCCTTCGACCTGCGCACCGGCGCGGCGGCCGGTGACGACAACGAACACGTCTGGTACGACATGGCCACGGTCGGCGCGGTCGCGGACAAGATCGCCGACGAACTCGGCCGCATCGATCCCGCGCACCAGCAGGCCTTCACCGACCGCGCCGCGGCATTTCACGGGCGGCTCGCCGATATCACTGCGATCATGACGAACGTCGCGACGACGCATCCGAAAACGCCCGTGCTGCAGACCGAGCCGCTGGCGCACTACCTGCTCCGCGCTGCCGATACCGAGGATCGCACCCCGCACTCCTTCGCCGAGGCGATCGAACAGGGCACCGATCCGGCTCCCGCCGATCTGGCCGCGGTGCGAGAACTGCTGGACGGCAAACAGGTTCGCGCACTGGTCTACAACATCCAGACCGAAGACAAGACCACGAAGGATGTGGCCGCGACTGCGAAGGGCGCCGGCGTTCCGATCGTCGAGGTCACCGAAACCCTTCCGGAGGGAACAGATTTCGTGACCTGGCAGACCGACAACGCGACCACTCTGGCCGCGGCACTCGACTGAGGAGGGCACCGATGCCCGGACCTACCGAGCCGAACGTCGTCGAACGCAACGACGACGAGAGTCGCACTGCACTAGAGAACGACGGCCACGCTGTGCCCGACGGGGTAGGCAGCGAGCCCGGAGATCCGGCTGCGAATCCCGACAATCTGCGCCCCGGCTTCGACACCTCCGACTGCACGTTCTGCGAGCCCGGCAACACAACGTCGCCGGAGTCCGGAACTCCCGCGGTATCGCTGCGCGGTGCGGGCCTGGCCTTCGGACCCCGCACGCTGTGGGAAGGCTTGGATCTCGACGTCGCGGCCGGCGAATTCGTCGCGGTATTGGGTCCCAACGGTTCCGGGAAGACCTCACTGCTGCGCATGCTGCTGGGGCAGCTGCCCCCGAGCGCCGGCACGGTCGACATCGGCGGAACACCGGCCCGGCTCGGAAACCCCCGTATCGGGTACGTGCCACAGCAGAAGACCATCGATGCGGGCGTGCAGTTGCGTGGTGTCGATCTGGTCGGACTGGGCGTGGACGGCCACCGCTGGGGCCTGGGCTGGCGGGGTCGCGCCGAGCGCCGACGCCGGGTGAATGACGCCATCGCCCAGGTGGGGGCCCAGCGGTTCGCGAAGGCGCCGCTGGAATCGTTGTCCGGCGGCGAACAACAGCGCTTGCGAGTCGCGCAGGCACTGGCCGGCGATCCACGAGTACTGCTGTGCGACGAGCCGCTACTCAGCCTGGACCTGGCCAATCAGCGCCTGGTGTCCGAGCTCATCGACCGCCGGCGCCGCACGCACGATACCGCCGTCCTGTTCGTCACCCACGAGATCAACCCGATCCTGCCCCTGGTCGACCGGGTGCTGTACCTGGTGGACGGCAAATTCCGGATCGGCACACCCGACGAGGTGATGACCTCGCCGGTGCTCTCCGAGCTCTACGGCACCGAGGTGGAGGTGCTGCGGGTGCGCGGGCGGCTGGTCGTCGTCGGCACCGGTGACGAGATCGACGCACTCGGCACCCACCACGGCGAGGGAGTCCGCGCATGAACGACAAACTCTCCGACGTCTTCACCCGCATGCTCGACCTGCAGACCGCGGCCGACCTGCTGACCTACGATTTCGTCCAGCATGCGGTCATCGCGGCCGCACTGCTGGGTCTGCTGGCCGGAATGATCGGCCCGCTGATCGTGAACCGGCAGATGTCGTTCGCGGTCCACGGCACCAGTGAGCTGTCGCTGACCGGTGCGGCCGCGGCCCTGCTGATCGGCGTCGGAGTCGGCGCCGGCGCAATCGTCGGCTCGGTGGTGGCCGCGGTCATGTTCGGGCTGCTGGGCTCCAAGGCGCGCGAACGCGATTCGGTGATCGCGGTGGTGATGTCGTTCGGGCTCGGCCTGTCGGTGCTGTTCCTGTGGCTCGGACCCAGCCGCGCCGGATCGAAATTCTCCCTGCTGACCGGGCAGGTGGTCAGTGTCGGCGACAACGGGCTGACCTTGCTCGCGCTGTGCACCGTGGGCGTGCTGCTGGTGCTGGCGTTCATCTACCGACCGCTGTTGTTCGCCAGCACCGATCCGCAGGTCGCGGTGGCCCGCGGCGTTCCGGTGCGGGCCCTGTCGGTGATCTTCGCCGTGCTGCTGGGTGTGACCGCGGCCTTCGGCGTGCAGATCGTCGGGGCGCTGCTGGTGCTGGCCCTGCTGATCACCCCGGCCGCCGCTGCGGCACAGGTCACCGCCAACCCACTGCATGCGACCCTGCTGTCGGTGCTGTTCGCCGAGATCGCTGCGGTCGGCGGCATCGTGCTGTCGCTGGCTCCCGGGGTGCCGGTGTCCACGTTCATCACCACGATCTCTTTCGTGATCTACCTGCTGTGCCGATTCGTCGCCAAGCCCGTGCTGACCGCGCGCCGCCGGACAACACTCCGCGCGCCCGGCCCGTCGGATGATGCCACCGGGACCGCGGGCGATACGACCGGCGCCCGGAGCGGCACAGCCGGACCGGCGGCTGCCGGACCCGCTACGCCCGCGCGGCGTATCGAAGCTGCCGTCGATTAGCCGTCGAACAGCACGGCTGCGGCACCGTCCGTCCGCTCAGCCCTCCCCGGCAAGCGCGAACAGGCCGTCACGGGTCTGTTCGATCAACCCGTCGACCAGCAGCGAATCGAGCGCGCGATCACGCTGTCCCGGATCGCGAGTCCAGGCCAGATCCAGTGCCACCCGCTCGACCGGGCCGGATGCACCGCGCAAGACATCCAACAACCGACCGCGGGCCTGCCGATCGGTGCCGTCGTACTTCTGCGTGCGACGCACCACATCCGAGGCCGGACGGCCCGCTTCGATCCATCCGCACCGCGGCAGCGGGCACAGGTCGCAGTCCGGAGTGCGGGCCGTGCAGACGGTGGCACCCAGTTCCATCAGGGCCGCGGAGAACACCGCCGCGCGATCCACCCGGACCGGCAACAGTTCCTCGGTGTCCGCCAGGTCGCGGGCACGGGGATTACCGGCCTCCGCGCGGCCGTGGACCGCACGGGCGACCACTCGGCGCACATTGGTGTCGACCACCGGCACCCGCTGCCCGTACGCAAAACAGGCCACCGCCCGCGCGGTGTAGGCGCCGATCCCGGGCAGCCCGAGCAGCACGTCCACATCGGCGGGCACCACGTCATCGTGGTCGGTGGCGAGCACCCCGGCGCATTCGTGCAGGCGCAGGGCCCGGCGCGGATATCCCAGTTTGCCCCAGGCTCGCAGTACCTCCCCCGGCGCAGCCGCCGCCATCGCGGAAGGGACCGGCCAGCGTGCCACCCACTCGCGCCAGATCGGTTCGACCCGTACCACCGGCGTCTGCTGCAACATGATCTCGCTCATGAGGATGTGCCACGCCGTGACCCCGGGCCGCCGCCACGGCAGATCCCGGGCCGAGTGCTCGTACCAGTCGATCAGCACATCGCTGTCGATACCGCCCGCCGGTTCCACGCCACCTCGTTTCATCACCGAACAGCCCCGTACACAGGCGATTCGGGCGCGACCCCCGGTGCAGCCGGAACAGATCCGGTGTCCGGGAACAATTTCTCAGTATCTTCACAGCTCAACGCAGCAAACCAGACATACCGGACGTCTGACCTCATCTGATCACCGTTTCGTACACCTGCCGTACACCCGCGATTTGCCTGTTCGTAGCCCGACGGACTCGCCGGTAGCTCGGCGGCCGTGGAAAATGGGACTCATGCCTCATACCAACCCGATCAGTGCCTGGAAGTCTCTCCGCGAGGGTAACGACAGGTTCGTCAGCGGTACGCTGCAGCACCCCAGCCAGGGTGCGGCCGATCGAACGAAACTCGTCGCCGGTCAGCATCCGCGAGCAATTCTGTTCGGGTGCGGTGATTCCCGGGTGGCCGCCGAGATCATCTTCGACCAGGGCCTCGGCGATATGTTCGTGGTCCGCACCGCCGGCCATGTGGTCGACGAGTCGGTACTCGGCTCGATCGAATACGGCGTCGAGATCCTCAACATTCCCCTGATCGTGGTGCTGGGCCACGACAGTTGCGGTGCGGTCCGGGCCACGCTGGACGCGCTCGACGAGGGCACGGTCCCCGGCGGCTTCATCCGAAGCCTGGTCGAGCGGGTGACGCCGTCCATCCTGAACGGCCGCCGCGAGGGCCTGCACGAGGTCGACGAACTCGAGGCGCGCCACGTGCAGGAGACCGCGAGCATGCTCACCGAGCGGTCGCGCATCGTGGGTGACCGGGTGGACGCCGGGCGGCTCGCCATCGCCTGTGTGAACTACAAGCTTGCCGACGGCCGTGCCCAGCTGCACAAGGTGATCGGCGATATCGGCGAAGCGGTCTGAACCACTGCTATGCGACTCGCGGTGGTCTGCGGCCACCGCGAGTGAAGCGCGGAAATGTACCCGGCATCACGGCCGTCCCGGTGCCGACACGCCGCGTACCTGAGTGAAACCGCTCGAATATGCACATACCGTTGGTCTCGTGCTGGAACCGAATGGACCGCTCCCCCCGGAGATCTACTGGCGTCGCCGCCTGCTCGCCATCGGTGCGCTGATCGTCGCCCTCGCGCTGGTCGTCTGGCTGGCGATGATGCTGCTACGCGGTGGTGGCGACGACGAGGATCCGAAGGCCGCCGCAGCCGCCTCGACCTCGGTATCGGCTGCGAAACAGAGCGGTCCCCCGCCGGCGACCTCCACGGACGCCGACTCGAAGGAGACCACCTCGGGCACCGTCAACTCCACCGCCAGCAATCCGCCGCCACAGTGCCCGGATCAGTCACTGGCGGTGAAGGCTTCGGTCGGTCAGCCGACATACAAGTCCGGCGATCAACCGGTGTTCAGCGTGGTGATCACCAATATCTCCACCAGCGCCTGCACGCGCGACATGGGATCGGGTATGCAACAGGTGTGGGTGCAGTCGCTGGACGGTAAGCGCCGGTTGTGGACCAGCACGGATTGCGATCAGGGCGGCGCGGCCGACGTTCGCACCCTGAAGGGCGGCGAGCAGGCACCGTTCTCACTCACCTGGTCGGGCACCACCTCACAACCGGGCTGCGCCGGCGATCGGGTACCGGTTCCGCCGGGCGGCTACGCCGTCGTGGCGCAATTCGGTTCGGTACAGAGCGATCCCGAGACCTTCAATATCGCCTGAACCGCGCACCGCCGGACTCGGTGACTCGCACCGTGCCGGACTCGGCCAGCCGGGTCAGACCCTCACGAATGCGCTGTGCCAGCTGTGTATCGCCGTCCAGGACCTCCTCGATCTCGGCGATACTCGCCGACGCCAGCACCGGTAGCGCACCGAAGGCGGCGATCACACGTTCGGCACTGTGTGGCGAGACGCGCGGGATCTCGGCCAGCAGGCGGTGACCGCGCGGCACCACCGCGGTGTCGAGCACCTCGATCGCCGCCGGGAAACCCAGTGGAGCAGCCAGATTGGTGAGTTCCAGCAGTTCCACCTCGAGCAGGGCATCCAGCCCGGCGAGGGTCCGATCGACCAGCACGTCTCCGGGAACCACAGCCGAGCCCCCGGGCAACGCAGTGGAGTCCCCGGCTGCCGCAACGGAGTTCCCCGCTGCCGCAGCGACAGGACTCGTCGCTGCGGCCTCGGCAGCGGTACTCGCGGTACCCGAGATCCGGAGATAGTCACGCACGAGCAGGCGGCGCAGCGGGTCGCTGTTGCCGACGAGTTCGGCGAGCTGCAGTGACAGCTGGCGGCCGTCCACTCCGAGTTCGTCGACATCGGAGCTGATTTCGCGGGCGATCCGACGCACCAGTTCCAGACAATGCAGCACCGCCAGCACATCGCGCAGGGTCGCGCGGTCGCTCAGTTCCGCCAGCGACAACTGCCGCGTGGTCTCCTCCAGGCGCGACCGATAGCGTTCCAGCGTCGCCATGGCCTGATTGGCCCGCGACAGGATCGTCTCCGAGCGCTGAATCTGATGCCGGAACCCGGCCACGTAGACGGTGACGATGCCGGTCGAACGACTCACCGACACCACGGGGTATCCGGTGTGCGCAGCAGTGCGTTCCGCGGCCTTGTGCCGGGTGCCGGATTCGGCGGTGGGTAGCCCCGGATCGGGTACCAGATGCACATTGGCGCGCCGGATTCGCAGGCCATCGGTGGAAAGCACCACCGCCCCATCCATTTTCGACAGTTCGCGGAGCCTCGTCGGCGAGAAGCCGACGTCGAGCTCGAATCCACCGTCGCAGACGGCCTCCAGTTCGGCGCCGTACCCGAGCACGATCAGTCCGCCGGTGCGGGCACGCAGAATGCGGTCTATCCCGTCACGCAGCTCGGTGCCGGGGACCAGGCGGGCGATCGTACGGGCCGGTTCGGCAGCATCCGCCCCGGTAGCCGCGGCGCCGGTGTCCGGTCCGGCCGGTGTCCGCAACTCGGCTCGCCCCCGTCTCTCCGTGTCGCGTGGAAACGACACGGGGCGGGCGGGCCGCTGCGGCTTCCACCGGCCAGGGATCATTCCGCCTCCGTACGCTCACGTCGTCGCTTCGACAAACCACTGGAGGCGAGTGCCGCGCGGACGCTGGCGACCTCGTGCACCTTCATGGTGATACCGGTGCGGTCGGTTCCGGGCGGTACCAACGCCTCGGTGAAACCTAACCGCTGTGCTTCTCGCAGGCGACGGCCGACCCCCGCGACCCGGCGCACCTCACCCGCCAAGCCCACTTCACCGAGCACCACCATCCCCGCGCGCAGCGCGATATCGCGCTCGGCCCCGGCGATCGCGACCGCCACGGCGAGATCCGCGGCCGGCTCGGTCAATCGCATCCCGCCGACGGTGGCCGCGTACACATCGTGTTTGCCGAGAAATACCCCGCAGCGGCTCTGCAGCACCGCCAGCACCATCGACACCCGGTTGTAGTCCAGTCCGCTCACCGCGCGCCGGGGCGCGGGCACCGGGGTGGACACGGTGAGCCCCTGCACCTCGCCGAGCAGCGGCCGCTTGCCGTCCATCGCGACCGTGACGGCGGTACCGGGTACCTGGTCCTCACGATGGTGCAGGAACAGCCCGGACGGGTCACTGACCCCGGCGATACCGTCCTCGTGCAGCTCGAAACAGCCGACCTCGTCGGCGCTGCCGAAGCGATTCTTGATGCCGCGCACCATGCGCAACGTGGAATGTTTGTCGCCCTCGAACTGCAGGACCACATCCACCAGATGTTCGAGGGTGCGCGGGCCGGCGACGTTTCCGTCCTTGGTGACGTGACCGACCAGCAGCACCGCGATCCCGCTCGCCTTGGCCAGTGCGGTCAGTGCCGCGGTGACGGCGCGGACCTGCGTCACACCGCCGATCACACCGTCGGCGTCGGCGGCCAGCATGGTCTGTACCGAGTCGACGACCAGCAGCGTCGGGCGTACCTGCTCGACGTGACCGAGAATGGTGGCCAGATCGGATTCGGCCGCGAGGTAGACCCGGTCGTGCACCGCATCGGTGCGGTCGGCCCGCAACCGGACCTGCCCGGCGGACTCCTCCGCCGTCACATACAGTGCCCGTTCCTCGCGCTGCCGCGCCCAGCGGTGCGCCACCTCGAGCAACAGCGTCGATTTACCGACCCCGGGTTCGCCGGACAACAGCACCACCGAGCCCGGGACCACTCCCCCGCCGAGCACTCGATCCAGCTCCGGGACGCCCGTGGGACGGGCGCGGGTGATCCGGGAATCGATGGTCGAGATGGGCGCTGCCGCGGTCGAGGGCAGCAGCGCGCGGCGCCCCGCGGAGGCATTCGATCCCCCCGGAGCCGCGACCACCTCGTCGACGGTTCCCCACTCGCTACATCCGGGGCAGCGCCCCACCCATTTGGCAACCTCGTTACCGCACGCCGAACACCGGTACAGCGACTTCACCTTGGCCACGTGCGCAGCCTAACGACAGGAGGCGACAGGTCCGGGTAGTGCGGACCGACCGGCACGAACCGGTCCGGGTGCCCGAGGTCCGACGGGCCGGGTCGCGATGGGGCGGGGCGCACCGCGGCAGGGCCCGGCGGGGTGGGGCTCAGTGGCCCTCGTGCTCTTCGAGCGTCGCCGACTCGTGGCGCGGGGTCTTCGGGCCGGCGTCGACGGGCACCTGCATCTGCACGGTGCCGCCGTCCTTGAAGTTGAAGGTGACACCGTAGGTCAGGCCGGGCACGACGTCCTCGCTGAGGTCGGTGATCTCGACCAGCAGCGGGTTGGCGGCCGGGTCGGCCGGCTGATCGGCGGTCCCGGCGCCCTCTTCGCGCGGGGACGCGCTGTGTTCAGGGGTGGGGGTGGCCGCCGCGCTCGACGCCGGAGCCGGGTTCGGAGCCGAGGTCGGTGCCCCCTGGTCGGCGCGGGCCGCCGCGACCTCCTCCGCGCTACCGGCGAGCACGGTCTGGCCCGGCGCCAGTTCGGGTGCGGACGGGATGAAGTTCACCTTGCCGAGATCGGTGGTGACACTGACCAGCTTGTCGGTCTTCGCGGAGCCTTCGTTGATCGCACTGAAAGCGAGGACGGCCTTACCGCCCTTGGCGTTGGTGTACTCCTCGGACTGCGGCAGCAGAATGCGCACATCGCGCAGCGCCACATTGCCGACGGTGGCGGCATTGCCGTTCACGGCCGGGACCTGGCTCGCGGTCTGCGAGATCTGGCCGGCACTGCATCCGGACAACGCCAGCGCCGCACCGGTGGCCAGCGCTGCGACGGCGATCGCGCAGCGTGACACCTTGGTCCCATTCGACGCTGTGATGGCTTTCAGGGCAGTCACGGGTTGTCCTCCATGTCGACCGTCTCACTCCACGATGGAGAGTAGTAGTAGGCAGCGTAGTAGTACGCAGGGTGGTCGGTGTGGACCGGTCCGCCGCAATGTCGCCGCGCGCCGAGTGTGTACCGGATTCTGTTCTGGCACAACGGCATGCACACGCTTCGCGATCTGTCAAGCCCCAGCGTCGGCCAGTTGTGGCCCTGACCTGCGCCGTTGATCGCGGCGTTATCGAGTCGCATGTTAAACTGTGAACATCGAAAGGGGCACGGGACACATGATTTTTAAGGTCGGAGACACCGTCGTTTACCCCCACCACGGAGCGGCGCTGATCGAAGCTATCGAGACTCGCACCATCAAGGGTGTTCAGAAAGAGTATCTGGTCCTGAAGGTCGCACAGGGCGATCTCACCGTTCGGGTTCCCGCAGAGAACGCGGAATACGTCGGCGTCCGCGACGTCGTCGGCCAGGAAGGTCTCGATCGAGTCTTCCAGGTGCTGCGCGCTCCGCACACCGAGGAACCGACGAACTGGTCTCGGCGGTACAAGGCCAACCTGGAGAAACTCGCCTCCGGCGATGTGAACAAGGTGGCCGAGGTCGTCCGTGACCTGTGGCGCCGGGAGCAGGACCGCGGCCTGTCCGCCGGCGAGAAGCGCATGCTGGCCAAGGCCCGGCAGATCCTGGTCGGTGAGCTGGCGCTCGCCGAGGGCACCGACGACGTGAAGGCCGAGACCCTGCTCGACGAGGTTCTCGCCGCGGCTTCCTGACCGCACCGCCTTGACGCTCGACACCCCTCGTCGTGTTGTGGCATTGGTTCCTGCCGCCGGTCGGGGCGTTCGCCTGGGTGAAGCCACGCCCAAGGCATTCGTCCCCGTCGGCGGCAGTCCCATGCTCGTACGCGCAATTGACGGCCTGATCGCGTCCGGGGTCGTGGACCGCATCGTGATCATGGCGCCCATCGAGCTGCTCGATGACGCCCGGAAACTGCTCGCCGCCCGTGCCCACGCGGCCAGCTCGATCCCGGTCGACGTGGTCCCCGGCGGCGCCGAACGCACCGACTCCGTGCGCGCCGGACTGGCCGCGGCCTCCGACGCCACGCACATCCTCGTGCACGACGCAGCCCGAGCGCTGACACCACCGGCCCTGATCGCACGCGTAGTCGCCGAACTCGCGGCCGGGCATCGCGCCGTCGTACCGGGGCTTCCCGTAGCCGACACCATCAAGTCGGTGAGCGCGGACGGTGCGGTGACCGGCACACCCGAGCGCGCCGCACTACGGGCCATCCAGACTCCCCAGGGATTCGACGCCGAGTTGCTGCGCACCGCCTACGCGGCCGAACTGTCGGCCACCGACGATGCCGGGCTGGTGGAGGCCTGCGGCGCGACCGTGCGGGTGATCGCCGGCGATGCACTCGCATTCAAGATCACCGGACCACTCGACCTACGGCTCGCCGAAGCCCTGCTGTCCGGCGCCGACCACACCTCTGGTCAGGTCGGCGGGCAGCAGGAGAAGCGGACGGCGGTGCCCCGATGATCGAATCGGCCGATCTGTCCGCGCTGCGCACCGGCATCGGCAGCGATGTGCACCCGATCGAACCGGGACGGCCCTGCTGGATGGCCGGCCTGCTGTTCGAGGGCGACGACGGTTGCTCCGGCCACTCCGATGGTGATGTGGCCGCGCACGCGCTCTGTGACGCCCTGCTGTCGGCGGCCTGCCTGGGCGATGTCGGCGCTGTGTTCGGCACCGGCAGGCCCGAATGGGAAGGTGTGTCCGGCGCCGCGATGCTGACCGAAGTGCGGCGGCTGCTCACCGAGTCCGGTTATCGGATCGTCAACGCCGCGGTACAGATCATCGGCAATCGCCCGAAGATCGGCCCGCGACGCGCCGAAGCACAGCAGGTTCTCGGCAAGCTTCTCGATGCGCCGGTCGCGGTCTCGGGCACCACCTCCGACGGGCTGGGACTCACCGGCCGGGGCGAGGGGGTGGCCGCGGTGGCCACCGCGTTGTTGCTCGGGCGATGTAGTACCGAATAGTGATTCCGGTACTGCGGCCGGTCATATTCCGGCCGTAATTCGCCCGCGGGAGATATCCCGCCGAACCACCCCTGCACCGGTCCACGCGCGCATCTCGGTGGATGTGGCACGGACTATTGGAGGGGCCCACCCATACCGTTGTTCAACAAGCCTTAGGATGGCTGGTCGTGACTCTGCGCCTGTTCGACACCGAGACGCGGACCATGCGGGATTTCACCCCCCTGGTCCCCGGACGTGCCTCGGTGTACCTGTGTGGCGCCACCGTGCAGGGCGAACCGCATATCGGACACGTCCGTAGCGGTGTCGCATTCGATGTCCTGCGCCGCTGGCTCACCGCGAACGGATACGACGTGGCGTTCGTGCGAAATGTCACCGATATCGACGACAAGATTCTCAACAAGGCCGCCGCAGCCGGTCGTCCCTGGTGGGAATGGGCCGCGACGCACGAGCGCGCCTTCGACCGGGCGTACCGGGCTCTGGGGGTGCTGCCGCCGTCGGTGGAGCCCCGCGCCACCGGGCACATCACCCAGATGATCGATCTGATGCAGCGGCTCGTCGACCGCGGCCACGCCTACGCCTCGAGTGGAAACGTGTACTTCGACGTGCGCAGTTTCCCCGACTACGGTGCACTGTCGGGTCACAAACTCGAGGATGTGCAGCAGGGTGAGAGCGCCGGCGCGGGCAAACGCGATCCGCGCGATTTCACGCTGTGGAAGGCGGCCAAACCGGGTGAGCCGACCTGGCCCTCGCCGTGGGGACCGGGTCGCCCGGGCTGGCATCTGGAGTGCTCGGCGATGGCCGAGTTCTACCTCGGCCCGGAATTCGATATCCATTGCGGCGGCATGGATCTGGTTTTCCCGCACCACGAGAACGAAATCGCCCAGTCCCGCGCGGCCGGTGACGGTTTCGCGAATTACTGGCTGCACAACGGCTGGGTTACGCTCGGCGGGGAAAAAATGTCGAAATCGCTCGGCAACACCCTGTCGGTGCCGAATATGCTCACCAAGGTCCGCGCGGTCGAATTGCGCTTCTATTTGGGCAGTGCCCATTACGCGTCGATGCTCGAATATTCCGAGCAGGCGCTGAACGACGCCGCCCAGACCTATCAGCGACTCGAGGCTTTCGTGCAGCGCACCGCCGAACGTGCCGGTGCGGTTGCGGTCGGAAAGTGGACCGATGCCTTCGCCGAGGCGCTCGACGACAACCTCGCGATTCCGAAGGCACTGGCCGAAATTCACCGCGTCGTGCACGAAGGCAACCGAGCGCTGCAGGCCGGGGACACCGAATCGGCGCGGGCGGCCGCCGGACAGGTGCGCGCCATGCTCGCGGTTCTCGGTGTCGATCCGCTGGACGAGCACTGGGCCACCGCGGCCTCGGATTCCACGGCGGCGGAATCGGCACTCGACGTGCTGGTTCGCGCCGAGCTCGAGCGGCGCCGCGAGGCCCGCGGGGCCAAGGATTGGGCCACCGCCGACGCCGTGCGCGACCGTCTCGGCGCGGCCGGTATCGAGGTCGTCGACACCGCCGACGGCTCGGAATGGTCGCTGACCAAATGATCGACCGAGCGAAGCCTGCTGACCGGGTGCGGGTATCGCGACCCAGACGAAAGGCACACTGATGGCAGGCAATTCGCAGCGTCGAGGCGCAATCCGCAAGGGTGGCACCAAGAAAGGCGCGACGACGGGCAGTGGCGGTAAACGCCGTAAGGGGCTGGAAGGCCGCGGCGCCACCCCACCCGCGGTGATGCGGGACAAGCATCCGGCCGCCAAACGTGCCCGCGCCGCGGCGAAAGCAGCTCAGGGACAGCAGAACCGCCGACCCGGTGGTGGCCGTCCCAGCACTCGTAAGGGCGACGACGGTCCCGAGCTGGTACTCGGACGCAACCCGGTCGTGGAGTGTCTGCGTGCCGAGGTGCCGGCGACCGCGCTGTACGTGGCGCTCGGCACCGAGAACGACGACCGGCTCACCGAGTCCGTCCAGCGCGCCGCCGATGCCGGTATCTCCATCCTGGAGGTCTCGCGCACCGATCTGGACCGCATGAGCACCAACGGATTACATCAGGGCATGGCCCTGCAGGTGCCGCCGTACCGGTACGCACATCCCGACGACCTGCTGGACGCGGCCCGCAACTCGGGCACGGCCCCGTTGCTGGTCGCGCTCGACAACATCTCCGACCCGCGCAACCTGGGTGCGGTGATCCGTTCGGTCGCCGCGTTCGGCGGCCACGGCGTGGTGATCCCGCAGCGCCGTAGCGCGAGCGTCACCGCGGTGGCCTGGCGCACGAGCGCCGGGGCCGCGGCCCGGCTTCCGGTGGCGCGTGCGACGAATCTGACCCGCACCCTGAAGGATTGGGCGAAATCGGGGCTGCAGGTGGTGGGCCTGGACGCGGGCGGCGATATGCCGCTGGACGAATTCGACGGCAGCACACCGACAGTGGTGGTCGTCGGCTCGGAAGGTAAGGGCCTGTCGCGGCTGGTCCGCGAAACCTGCGACTCCATCCTGAGCATCCCCATGGCCGGCCCCGTCGAATCACTCAACGCGTCGGTGGCCGCGGGCGTGGTGCTGGCCGACATAGCCCGCCAACGCCGGTAGCGCCGAGATACCCCGCGGTATCGGCATTTCCCAGTAAACTCGTGGGGTGGCCATGAACCATCCCGAGTACTGGGGCTCATTACCCGAGGCGCCTGCAGGCAACCCGGTCGAGCATCCGCACGCGACGACGGTGCTGGTTCTGGGGGTGCTGAGCATGTTGTGTTGCGGCGCACTGGGTCCGATCGCCTGGGTGATGGGCAAGCGGGCGCTCGACCAGATCGAGCTGTCGGGCGGCACGATCGGCGGCCGTTCCCAGGTGCTGGTCGGCTACGTCATCGGCATCATCGGCACGCTGATGATGGTCGTCACCGCCTGCATATTCCTGCTGGTACTGATCGGCGGCTGACTAGCCACACCTCACTCGGCGTCGCCGGCGTCCAATCCGTGACGCGGCACCGGAGGTGCCAGCTCACCGGCGGGCCATTCGGCACTGATACTGCCGGTCCAGCGGGGTTGCCTACGGTCACGAAACGCCGCCATACCTTCGCCGGCGTCCGCGCTGTCGCCGACATAGCCGTGCAGATCCGCCTCCAGCCGGCCGACCGCGTCCGGCCCCATCCCCAGCCCCTCCCACAGCAACCGCTTGCTCAGCGCCGTGGGCAACGGTGCCGAACCGGTCGCCAAATCGGTGGCCACCGCCAACGCGGTCGGGAGCACTTCCCCGGCGGGCAGGCTGTTGTTGGCCAAGCCCAGATGCTGCGCCTCGTCACCGTCGAAGGTGCGCCCGGTCAGCATGATGTCGGCGGCGCGTGCCATACCCGCCAGCCGCGGCAGCGTCCAATGCGCGTACCCGTCGGCCATGACACCGCGACGCACCTGATTGAGGCCGTACACGGCATCGGTGGCGAAGTAGCGCAGATCGCATTGCAGCGCCAACGCCAGCCCGATCCCGACCGCATGCCCGTTCACCGCCGCGATCACCGGCTTGCGGATCTGCCAGGGCGGCGGGTCGATCATGCCACTGACATCACCGGTCCGATCGGACAGATCCGCGCCCGCGCAGAACGCGGGCGGAGTCCCGGTGAGCACCACCGCGCGGATCGCGTCCTCGGTGTCGCACCGGCGCAACGCGGCACCGAGAGCCTCCGCCATCGCCGGTGTCATGGCGTTCTGCTGCGCCGGACGGTTGAGAGTGAGGACAGCGACGCCGGCGGAGATATCGACCTGCAGTTCCGAACTCATCCCACACAATCCCTAGGCTCGAATGATCTTTCGGCCACTCTAGTGTCCTCGGCCTTCGCTCCGCTCCGGCGGGGTTTCGGCGCCCTTTGCCTCGATTTTTCACTCCTACGCTCAGTCGCTTCGCTCCCTCGCTCCGTCGCTCCACAATCGAGGCGGGCCGAAACCAGGGATAGGAGCACCCTTGGGAAGTCTGCTGCTAGGGGGAGGCTGGATGGGCGCATTTTCGGGGAGGCTACCCCGGATGCGAGGGGTGGGTGAGCGCATTCGGATTCAGTCGCGCAGGACCTTTTCAGTCGCGCAGGACCTTGCGGCCGATGGCCCACTTGTGGACCTCGGTGGGGCCGTCGTACAGGCGGAAGGCGCGCATATCGCGGAAGATCATCTCGACCACGGTTTCGTCGCTGATGCCGATACCGCCCAGGACCTGCACGCAGCGGTCGGCGACCTTGAACAGTTCCTCGGAGACGTAGGACTTCGCCATCGAGCTCTCGTGGCGGGCCTTGTGGCCCTGATCCATCAGCCAGCAGGCATGCCAGATGGTCAGCCGGCACTGATGCAGGGCGATCTCGTTGTCGGCGAGCATGAACGACACGCCCTCGTGCTCGCCGATCGGCTTACCGAAGGCGGTGCGGGTCTTGGCGTGCTCTACCGCGATGCTCTGGGCGCGTTCGGCCGCACCCAGCCAGCGCATGCAGTGCGTGAGCCGGGCCGGGGCCAGCCGCAGCTGGGCGTAGCGCAGCGCCTGACCGGACTCCCCGAGCAGCGACTCCGCGGGCAGCACCAGATTCTCGAAATTCACCACGCCGTGGCCGCCGACGTAGTTACGGTCCATCGTGTTCATGGTCCGCTCGATGGTTATTCCGGGGGTTCCGCCCTCGGCGAGGAACAGGGTGGGCCCCTCCGGAATGGGCCCGTCCAGGTGCGGGTTGGCCTCCAACTTGGCCATGATGATCCAAGTTTTCGCACCGTCGGCGCCGGTGATCAGCCATTTGCGGCCGTTGATGGTGAAGTTCTCACCGTCGAAGGTTGCGGTGGTGGCGAGCTGGCCCGGATCGGAACCGGCGCCGCCGGGTTCGGTCATCGCGAAAACCGAGCGCTGATGGCCGTTGATCACCGGCATCAGATACCGATCGGTCTGCTCCGGATTCGCCACCTTGGACAGCAGGAACATATTGCCCTCGTCCGGTGCGGCGCAGTTCATCGCGACGGGCCCCAGGGTGGACCAGCCCGCCGCCTCGTAGACCACGGCCTGCTCGACATGGGTGAGGCCACGCCCGCCCAGTTCCTCGGGTGCCTGAACGGTCAGCAGCTTCTCGGCGCGGGCCAGCTCGACCAGTTCCTGGCGCAGCTCGTCGTTGGGGCCGTGCGAGGTCAGCCGCGGGTCCCGCTCGTAGGGAACGATCTTGTCGACGACGAACCGGCGAATGCGGTCGCGTTCGGCTGCCAGGTCCTCGGGAAGCGAGAAGTCGATCATCGTTCACCTTCGTTCGTGGGCTTGAAAGGAGCATACGACTGTCGGCGATCGAGACTGAAGGCGGCTGCCATCAAATTTGACCGACCGGCCGGAACCTCACCGCCGGTTCTCCACAATCAGCCGCTTTCAGCTCAGGTTTTCGTGCAGAAACCGTTCCACTTCGGCCCGATAGACATCCGGCTGATCGTCGTGGACGAGATGTCCGGCATCGGCCACCAGCCGATGCCGCACCCCGGGACGGACCACCGCCATCTCCCGCATCTGCCCCTCCGGAGTGATCGTGTATTCCCCTTCCAGAAGCAGCGCCGGCGCCCGCACCGACCGCCACTGGGCCCAGAAATCGCGGGTGCCCCACTCCTCCGAGATATCGCGGAAGGTGGATACCTCGCCGTGCAGCCGATAGCCGTCCGCCGACTGCCGGAACGAGTTCAGGAAGTACCGGCCGGCGATCGGCCCGAAATGCGCCAGCACCGCATCCGCGTCCGGGAACGGTTGTGGCCATGCCGCGATCATCTCGGCCCAGTGTTGCGCGGTGCGACCGCGAAAGTCCGGCGCCATATCCTCGACCACCAGCGCACGCACCCGGTCCGGATGGGCTGCGGCGAACATCCAGGCGTGCAAGCCCCCCATCGAATGACCGATCAGGACCATCGGTTCCGCTATCGCCGCCGTCGCCTCGGCCAGATCGGCGACGAAAGCCTCGGTGGTCAGGGCCGGCGGGGCCGGTCGGCCGTGACCTGCGGCGTCGAACGTGTGGACATGGCCGAATTCCCGCAGCCACGGCACCTGGTCCGCCCAGGTCCGGGCGCTGCCCATCAGTCCGTGCAGCAGCAGAATCGGCACCCCGGTGCCGCCCTCGTCGTACAACATCGGCACCGACGATACGTGGCCGCCGCGAGAGATAGCCTGGGCTCATGGCTGTTGTGAAGATCAATGCGATCGAGGTTCCCGAGGGAGCCGGACCCGAACTCGAGAAGCGCTTCGCCCATCGCGCGCACGCGGTGGACAATTCTCCCGGCTTCCTGGGCTTCCAGTTGCTGCGCCCGGTGGCCGGTGACAACCGGTACTTCGTTGTGACCCAGTGGGATTCCGAAGAGTCCTTCGCCGCGTGGCGGGACGGCCCGGCTCGCGAGGCGCACGCCGGCTCCGATCGCAAGCCCGTCTCCTCCGGTGCCTCGCTGCTGGAATTCGAGGTCGTGCTGGACGTACCCGCCAAGTCCGCCGACTGATTCCCGACCCACGGATGGCACTGCCCATCCCGCCTGCCGACGGCCGGTCTCGATCCGAGACCGGCCGCCATCGGGTCGAACTGCTCAGCTCTCCAGTGCGGCGTCGAGTTCTATGGTGCCGACCCCGGCCAGTGCCTTGCTGATCGGGCAGCCGGCCTTCGCCTCCTCGGCGGCCTTACCGAACGCTGTCGCATCGATGCCGGAGACCCGGCCCCGCACCTTCAGCACGATCTTCGAGATCTGGAAACCGCCCGCCGGATCCGGTCCGAGGGTGACATCTGCGCTCACGTCCAAGCCCTGCACCGTCCCACCGGCGGCGCCGATCTGCCCCGACAGCGCCATCGCGTAGCACGAGGAATGCGCCGCCGCGATCAGCTCCTCCGGGCTGGTGGTGCCCTCGGCGGTGTCGGCTGTCCGCTTCGGGAACGAGACGTCGAACTTGCCGACACCGGAACTGGCCAGATCGACCTGTCCGGATCCGTCCTGCAAACCACCGGTCCACGCGGTCCGAGCGCTACGTGTAGGCATCGCTGTCCTTCCTTCGAGATTGGATGTGCCGTCCCGATCGAACCTACTCCGATGTGGCAGCTTGTCAGGCCATATCGCGGCGGACCAGCAATGCGACTGTGCCCGCGACGAATACGGCGATGTAGACGACGAGCATCACCAGTGCGGCCGGGCGGGACAGGACATCGAGCACTCCCGGCGTCGCCGAACCCGACACGGTACGCATCGCCCCCGCCAGCGACCCCGCGGCCGAACCGGGGAGATGGTCGGTGAGCGCCCGGATCGGCGCGAAGATCCCCGCCACGCCGCGCAGCAGATTCTCCACCACCAGCACCCACACCAGGCCCAGGCCGACGGCGAGCGCCGGGCCCCGGGCGATGGCTGCGATCAGGGCACCGGCGAGGGTCCACATGCCCAGAATCGCGACTCCGCTGCCGAGCCCCGACAGTGCCCGTCCGGGCGTCGGCAGCGTCAGCGACTGGTGTTCGATCGCGCCGATCGCGGCGGCGACCCCGGTATCGATGACGAAGGCCGCGACCACCAAGCCCACCACCACCGCGGCGAGAGCCAGCACGGTGCCCCCGACCACCGCCGGACGCGACGGCCCCTGGGTGAACACCGTTTTCCAACTGCCCCAGCCGTAACCACTGCCCACCACCAGCGCGCCCAGCACCAGCATCAGCGCACCGCCGAACATCGCCATCCCCTGGGTGAACACCTCCGGAACCGCCGCGGGCAGCATCAACTGCAGCAACACCTCCCGAGGCTGACCGTTGGACATCCGCGAACTGTCACCCGAGGTGTAGGCCAGATAGTTGAACAGATAGGCGAAGACGAGATTCAGCAGTACCCAGGTGCCGAGCACGATCCAGAAGGCCGGCCATTTCCGCAGCCGGGCGAATTCGGCGCGGGCACAGGTCAATACATCCATCACCGCTGCTCCTGTCCGGTCATCTCGAAGAACACTTCCTCGAGGGACTTCTCGTCGGTGCGCAACTCCAGGAGATCGGCACCGGATTCGATCACCGCGCGGGCCACCGCGGGCGCCATTGCCCTACCGGAATCGACTCTGATCCCGGCGGCGGTCAGCATCGCGGCCTGCTCACCCACCACCCGGCACACCGCCGGGAAGGCCGTGTCGATCGGGTCGGCACGGACCAGAAGTGTTGCCGCACCGCGTAGTTGGCTCACTGTCGACTCGGTGAGCAGGCTTCCTTCGGAGATGACGCCGACCCGGTCGCATATTTCCTGCACTTCGCTGAGCAGATGCGAGGAGAGCACCACGGTGTGCCCTTCGGACGCCAAACCGGTGATCAGTTCCCGCATTTCGGCCATACCGGCCGGATCCAGGCCATTGGTGGGCTCATCGAGGATGAGCAGATCGGGCCCACCCAGCAGTGCCGCGCCGACACCGAGGCGCTGCTTCATGCCGAGGGAATACGTGCGGAACCGGTCGCCGGCGCGATCGGCGAGTCCGACCCGCTCCAGTATCTCGTCCACCTCGGCGAAGAGCTGCCGATTACCCGTGAAACCCCTCGAGCCCTTGCCAGCCCCGCCAGTGCTCACCGGACCGCCGTGCGCGGACCCGGACCGCCGGCGCGGGCTCCCGCCCCTACGCCCGGTGCTGTCGGAGCCGCGGGTGCGCTGTCCGGAGCGGTGGTAGCGGGCCAGTACGCGCAGGTTGTCCCGGCCCGACAGATAGGGGTAGAAGCCGGGGCCCTCGATCAGCACTCCTATCCGGCGCAGCACCTCGGCCTCGCGCGGATGCCGGCCGAATACAGTGGCGGTACCGGACGTCGGGGTGACCAGCCCGACCAGCATGCGCAAGGTGGTGGTCTTCCCCGCGCCGTTGGGACCGAGAAAGCCGTACACCTCGCCCCGGCGCACGGTCATCGCTACTGCGTCCACCGCCGTGTGGGCGCCGTATCGCTTGGTGAGTGCATCGGTGCTCACGACACTGTCGATGCCGGCCACCGATCCGTGGTCCGTTCCGGGAGTGGCCTTGCCGGTCGAGACCTGCGCGGCACCGCGGGCAGCCGTGGGCTGCGAGTTCGGGGCCGTCGGCGGCGAAGCGGTAGCCGGGGACTGCGAGTTCGGGGGCGGGGGCTTCGTGGGCGCTGCGGCTGCCGGATCTCGGTCGCTGGAATCCGTGGTGGTCATGAACTCGACGATCCGCTGCTACCGGCGCCGATACATCCGCCGCCGGGCCGGGGCGGGCATACGTATCTCGACGTAAATCGACGCGCGTGGGCCCTGCTCCGGCGCCGCCGGGGTTACCGTTCGAACTGTGGAACCGAGCAGGCGGCCGGGCGGCTGGGATGTGGCACTGTGCCTGATCGTGGCCGCCATCCAACTGGGCGGCGGATATGCCGCGAACTCGCATCAAAGCGGGCTGCGCTCCCTCGATGCGCTCGGATTCGCGCTGCTGGTGGCCGGGCCGATGCTGTTGGCGGCGCGCCGCACATATCCGTGGACGGTCTTCGCGGCAGTGCTCGCGGTGACCGCCACATATCTGCTCATCGGTTACGGGTACGGCCCGGTCTTCATCTCACTCGTGATCGCCTTCCTGACCGCGGCGACTCGTGGCTCGCGCTGGTACACCTATCCCCTCGTTCCGCTCGGATATCTGGTGCTGGTGTGGCCGGTGCCGGCACTGCGCGGACACCATCCCGGTGGCTGGCCGATGGTCGGGATCCTGGCCTGGCTGATGGTTCTGGTGGCAGTTGCCGAAGCGATCCGGCAGCGCCGGTCGGTGCGTATCGCACGTCAGCAGCGCGCCGACGCCGCGCGCCGCAACCGTGCCGCCGAACAGGCGCGCGAGCTGGCCGAGCGGGAACAGCGCGCCGCACGGGAACGGCTGGCCATCGCCCGCGAACTGCACGATGTGCTCGCCCACAGTCTGTCGCTGATCAATGTGCAGTCCTCGGTGGCGCTGGAACTGCTGGAGCGCAAACCGGACCAGGCGGGCACCGCGCTGTCGGCCATCAAGGAGGTCAGCCGGGACGCACTCGAGGAGGTGCACACGCTGCTGCGCTCGATCCGCGCCGGCGCGGAAAATGTTGCAGCACCGACCAGTCCGGCGATCGGGGTCGGCGAGCTGGAAGCATTGCTGGCTCCGACCCGTGCGGCCGGGACCGAAGTCGATGCCCGCATCACGGGGACGCCGTACCGGCTCCCGGTCGTCGTCGATGTGGCCGCGGCCCGCATCGTGCAGGAATCACTGACCAATGCCCTGCGCCACGCCCCGGGTGCTCGCACACAGGTTGCGGTGCACTACGCACCGGGCGAGCTGTGCATCACTGTGGACAACACGAAGCCGTCGAGTTCTGCACAGTTGTCCACAACCGGTGGTGGGAACGGAATTCCGGGGATGATCGAACGCGCGCACGCACTCGGCGGAGAAGTCACCGCGGCGCCACGCGCAGACGGAGGCTTCCGAGTCGAGGCCCGACTACCGGTCCCCACGAGCACCCGTACCGAACCGCCGGGGGAAATATGAACAAGGCACATGGTCCAGGAGGCAGCGTGAGCGACAATCGCGCAGCGGCTCACGATGCCGACCGGGCGCGGGCGCCCCGCAAATCCCAGGAGGCAGCGTGAGCAAGAATCGCGCAGCGGCTCACGATGCCGACCGGGCGCGGGTGCCCCGCAAATCCCAGGAGGCAGCGTGAGCGACAATCGCGCAGCGGCTCACGATGCCGACCGGGCGCGGGTGCTCCGCAAACTCCAGGAGGCAGCGTGAGCGATATTCGGGTTCTGGTGGCGGATGATCAAGCTCTGGTGCGCGCCGGCTTCGCCGCGTTACTGGATGCGCAGGACGGGATCGAGATCGTCGGGGAGGCCGAGGACGGCCGGCAAGCTCTGCGTCTCACCCGCGAGTTGCGGCCCGATGTGGTGCTGATGGATATCCGAATGCCGCTGCTCGACGGGCTGGCCGCCACCCGCGAAATCGCCGCGGACCCCACCCTCACCGAGGTGAAGGTCGTCGTGCTGACCACATTCGAGCTGGACGAATACGTTTTCGAGGCAATGCGTTCGGGCGCGACGGGCTTCCTGGTCAAACACACCGAACCAGCGGATCTGGTGAAGGCGGTGCGGGTGGTCGCCGACGGGGAGGCCCTGCTGTCCCCCAGCGTCACCAAACGCCTGGTGGCCGAATTCGCCACGCACGCGAAACCGGCGCCGACGGGTGCGCTCGCAGAGCTCACCGAGCGCGAACGCGAAGTGATGGCGGCGGTCGCGGAGGGCCTGACCAACGCCGAGGTAGCCCAGCGATTGTTCATGAGCCCGGCCACCGCCCGCACCCACGTGAGTCGCATCCTGATGAAACTCGGTGCTCGCGACCGCACTCAGCTGGTAGTCATGGCCTACGAGTCCGGGCTGGTCCGCCCCGGCTGGCAGTAGCCCCCGACGGCCCCGCGTACGGCCCGCGCGGTACCGGCAATCATGGCGCCGCCGTGCACATTGCCGTGAAGCATGCCGATACCGTGAAGCCTGCCGCCGATCACGCTTCCGGATTCGATTGTTCGCGTTCGGAATCGGTGAATCCGCGACGGCGAGCGGAGCTGGGGTCCGACTGCAGCCGCGCCGAATAGGCTGCCGCGGCTCCGAATACGCCGGCCACTCCGGCCGGCGCCGCCGCATAGGTGATGGACTGCGTCGGCGCGAATCCCATGCGCGAACCGATCTGCACCGCGTCCATATTGGCGCCGAGGAACAGGAAATCCCAGTTGTAGACCTCCTGCTGCTGCGTGATCAGCGACCGTACCGCGTCGTGGGTCCACTCGCGGCTGGAGTTCTCGTGCCCGTCGGTGAGCACGACCACGATCACCGACCCAGGCCGCTCGGATTCCGGCCGGGCCGCCAGCTCGGCCCCCACCTCGGTGACGAGGGTGCCGACCGCGTCGTAGAGCGCGGTGCCACCGCGCGGCGCCAGCACCGGTGGCGGCACCTCCGCGATCGGCACATTCGAGTACACGGTCTCGTACTCGGTATCGAACTGCGCGAAGGTCACCTGGGTGTGCCGGGGTAGTTTGCGCTGTTCCTCGAGATACGCGGCCACACCGCCCTCGGTATCGGCCTTGATCGACTGCATCGACCCGGACCGGTCCAGCAGGACCGCGAGCAACGTCAGGTCAGGATTGGTCATTTTCTGCTCCCCCCTGTCGAATAATCCGAACGCCTCCACGGTACGCCGGAGCACCGACAAATCCACTCCCCGAGCAGCGGTCGAAGCCACCGCCAAGGGGTAGCGCCGCCGCGGCCGACCGTGTGCCGCTGAGTACGCGACAGCCCCGAACGCATCGTGCCGGCCACCCATGAAGGGTGACCGGCACAATCGGTCGTGTGCGGGCGCTACCTACTCGCCCGAGGCCGGAGCTTCCGGTGTGCTCTCACCGGCACCGGCGAGCGCGCCGACCGGCTCGGACTCCGGTGCGGCCGGCTTGGCCGTACCGACGAAGGTGAACCGCGCATCCTCGCCGGCGCCCTCGCCGTCCCAGTTCTCGACATCGACCTCGACGATCTGACCGGCGCCGAGCTCGCCGAACAGGATCTTCTCCGAGAGCTGATCCTCGATCTCGCGCTGAATGGTGCGACGCAGCGGCCGCGCACCCAGCACCGGGTCGAAACCGCGCTTGGCCAGCAGGCTCTTGGCCTTGTCGCTGAGCTCGATCTCCATATCCTTGTTCCGCAGCTGAGTGGCTACGCGGTTGATCATCAGATCCACCATCTCCACGATCTGCTCGGTGGTGAGCTGGTGGAAGACGATCACGTCGTCGATACGGTTCAGGAACTCCGGGCGGAAGTGCTTCTTCAGCTCGTCGTTGACCTTCAGCTTCATCCGCTCGTAGTTCGAGCCCTCGGAGTTGGACTGGGCGAAGCCCAGGCCCACGGCCTTCGAGATATCGGAGGTACCGAGGTTCGAGGTGAAGATCAGCACGGTGTTCTTGAAGTCGACCGTACGACCCTGACCGTCGGTCAGGCGGCCGTCCTCGAGTACCTGCAACAGGGTGTTGTAGATCTCCTGATGCGCCTTCTCGATCTCGTCGAACAGCACCACCGAGAACGGCTTGCGACGCACCTTCTCGGTGAGCTGGCCGCCCTCCTCGTAGCCGACGTACCCCGGAGGGGCACCGAAGAGCCGCGAGGCGGTGAAGCGGTCGTGGAACTCACCCATGTCGATCTGGATGAGTGCGTCGTCGTCGCCGAACAGGAAGTTCGCCAGCGCCTTGGACAGCTCGGTCTTACCCACACCGGACGGACCGGCGAAGATGAACGAACCGGACGGACGCTTCGGGTCCTTCAGGCCGGCACGAGTACGGCGGATCGCCTTGGAGACGGCCTTGACGGCATCCTCCTGGCCGATGATCCGCTTGTGCAGCTCGTCCTCCATGCGGAGCAGACGGGTGGTCTCCTCCTCGGTGAGCTTGAAGACGGGAATACCGGTCCAGTTGGCCAGCACCTCCGCAATCTGCTCGTCGTCGACCTCGGCCACGACGTCCAGATCACCGGAACGCCACTGCTTCTCGCGCTCGGCGCGCTTGGCGACGAGCTGCTTCTCCTTGTCGCGCAGCCGCGCGGCCTTCTCGAAGTCCTGCGCGTCGATGGCGCTTTCCTTCTCCCGGCGGGCATCGGCGATCTTGTCGTCGAATTCGCGCAGGTCCGGCGGAGCGGTCATCCGGCGGATACGCATGCGCGCGCCCGCCTCGTCGATCAGGTCGATCGCCTTGTCCGGCAGGAAACGGTCGTTGATGTAGCGGTCGGCCAGCGTCGCCGCGGCCACCAGGGCACCGTCGGTGATGGACACCCGGTGGTGCGCCTCGTAGCGATCGCGCAGCCCCTTCAGGATGTCGATCGTGTGCTCGACGGTCGGCTCGCCCACCTGCACCGGCTGGAACCGGCGTTCCAGGGCGGCGTCCTTCTCGATGTACTTGCGGTACTCGTCGAGCGTGGTGGCACCGATGGTCTGCAACTCGCCGCGGGCCAGCTTCGGCTTCAGGATCGAGGCCGCGTCGATCGCACCTTCGGCAGCACCGGCACCGACCAGCGTATGCAGCTCGTCGATGAACAGGATGATGTCGCCGCGGGTGTTGATCTCCTTGAGCACCTTCTTCAGGCGCTCCTCGAAGTCACCGCGGTAGCGGCTGCCCGCGACCAGGGAACCCAGGTCGAGGGTGTAGAGCTGCTTGTCCTTGAGTGTCTCCGGGACCTCACCGTTGACGATGGCCTGAGCCAGCCCCTCGACGACGGCGGTCTTACCGACGCCGGGCTCACCGATCAGGACCGGGTTGTTCTTGGTGCGGCGACTCAGCACCTGCATCACACGCTCGATCTCTTTCGAACGTCCGATGACGGGGTCGAGTTTGCCTTCCAGTGCCGCCTGGGTCAGGTTGCGGCCGAACTGGTCGAGCACGAGCGAGGTGGACGGAGTCCCCGACTCACCACGTGCGCCGGACTCGACCGTCTCCTTACCGCCCTGGTAGCCCGAGAGCAGCTGGATGACCTGCTGGCGGACCCGGTTGAGGTCGGCGCCCAGCTTGACCAGCACCTGGGCGGCAACGCCCTCACCCTCACGAATCAGGCCCAGCAGGATGTGCTCGGTGCCGATGTAGTTATGACCGAGCTGCAGCGCCTCACGCAGGCTCAGTTCCAGCACCTTCTTCGCCCGCGGGGTGAAAGGAATGTGACCGGACGGTGCCTGCTGGCCCTGCCCGATGATCTCCTCCACCTGGCTGCGCACACCCTCCAGCGAAATCCCCAGCGACTCCAGGGACTTCGCAGCGACACCCTCACCCTCGTGGATCAGGCCCAGCAGGATGTGCTCGGTGCCGATGTAGTTGTGGTTGAGCATCCGGGCCTCTTCTTGGGCCAGGACAACGACCCGCCGCGCGCGGTCGGTGAACCTCTCGAACATCGCTCCCTCACTTCCTGCTCCGCTGTCAACGGCATATCCGGCGCTGCTGTTGTGTTCCGTGCTTCACACCTGTGCGCCAGCCTGCCATGAAGCCCTGGGGTTGCATTCCCCGCCTCTACTCTAGTTGGCGGGGGTCACGGCCGTCGTCCGTCCACCCTATTGCGAACGGCCGACAACGCGACTCATTCAGACATAACGCGACCTCGGCCGGGAACGTTTCCCCAGGAGCTACGCCCAGAGCGAACGGACACCGCTGTCCGGGCTATCCGGGCTATCCGGTTAAGGGCGGGATGAAGTGACAGGGCACCGCACGCGGATGGGCCGGGTCGAGAGCGTTGAGGGCGAAGGCCGCGGCGCGGTCACTGCCCGCGATACCCGCATGCTCGGAGTAGTCCGCGGCGCACCCGTCCTGGACCACGATATTCGTGGTCTTCGGCCCCGGGACCAGAGCCACGGTGTACGGAACAACCAGTTCGTCGTAGCGGGTCTCGATATTGGTGTACGTGACGTTCGGGTCGTACACACCGTCGGCATTGAGCGAGGTCATGAAATCCGTCGAACCCGTCATCTGACCGCAGGCCGCGCAGGGGGTCGCACCGAGCACGGCATCGAAAGCGGGGCCGGCACCGAGGCGGCGCGCGAAATCCCGCGCCGGATTCACCACCGGGCCGAAGGTTCCCAACCACGGGGCGGCGATGGCGACGAACTTGTCGACCCGACCCGAACCCCCGAGGCGCTTGACGAAATAGTTACCCACGAGATTGCCTTGCGAATGCGCGATCAGATCGACCTTCGCCGCACCCGTCGCCGCGCGCACCCGGTCCACGAAACCCGCGAGCTGAGCGGCACTGTCCTGGATCGGCCCCATGCCGCCGATCGCGGACAACGGCCACGGCAGATCGTAGGCGCCGTAGGTCAGCGAGTAGACGCAGTAGCCCTCGTTGGCCAGCAGCGGCGCGTACACGCCCCAGTTCGTCTGAGCTCCGCCGCCGGTGCCGTGCACCAGCACCACCGGTTCGGGGTGGGCGGCGGTGGGCCGGCAGGACCAGTCGTTCGCACCGGGCAGCGAACCGCCCGGATTACTCAGCTCGTAGGGAATTCCGGCGAAGAAGTTGTAGTCGACCGGATAGTCGGCTCGTGCGGTGCCCGCCGCCGTCACCCACAGCGTGCTCAATACCGCCAGCACCAACACGACACCAGGAAAATGCCGGACCCCATACTTCGCTCGCATTGCACGAGACGGCGTCATAGACCCTCCCAAACTAGAACGTGTTTCGTCACGCTAGCCGGGGCGGGCCCGCCCCGGACGGATACCGACCGGTAACCATCATTCACCGACTTCACGACGCCGGCGCGCCGTTGATCGCGGGCTACAGATCGCGGTGCGAGATGACCCCGGTCTGAAGAGCCAAGGCGGCCAAGCGCACCCGCTTCTGATTCTGCGGCAGTGCCCCCACCCCGAACTTCGAGAACAGGGCGCGAAGATGGGTCTTGATCGCGTCGACGCTCAGGAACAGTTCGTCGGCGATCTGCTGATTCGACGCGGGCGTAGCGAATTCGGCGTTGCCACGATAAGGACGACACAGCGCGGTCAGCACCGCACGCTGAGTTTCGGTGAGCGACCGCGAACTCGGCAACGAGCCCAGAGAGGTACGGGTCGCATCGTCCACCGTGCCGGTGTAGTCGTGAAACGACAGCATCGACGTACCCACCCGAATGCGGTCCCCGGCTTCGAGGCGGCGCCGGCCCGCCAACCGCTCCCCGTTGACGAAGGTGCCGTTGCGGGAAAGCCCGTCGTCGACGATCGTCCAGTGCGCACCGAGATATTCGATCGCCGCATGCAGCCGCGACACCTCGGCATCCCAGGCCAGCGCCAGATCCGCCTGCGGTGAACGCCCGATGGTGATGCGTTGCCGATCCGGGGTCAGCGGAAGTTCCTGCCGGTGCCCCACCCGATCGGTGAACCGGAGAAATGATTCGTGAATTTCCGTCACCGCGTCGCTACCCCTGCTCCCCAGCAGCCAGTGACCTCATTGCCATACCTCCATGGTGCCGTGCCGGCGCTCCGGCGAGCAAGATCACCACGCCGAGCGGTGACCGCGGCACGGACGGGCATCGAAGACGAAAATGCCGCTGCCGCCCGGACGTCGCACGATTCCTCCGGGCGGCAGCGGCACAGACGCAGCCGGGTCTGACGACCGCACTCAGTTGTTGCGGCCTACTTCCTTGTGGTAGCTCTCCACCACGTCGGCGGAGATGCGACCGCGAGCGGAAACCTTGTGGCCCTTGCGACGCGCCCATTCCCGGATGGCCGCGCTCTGCTCACGATCCATGGAAACCCGGCCCTTCGGGGCACTGGTGCCCGCACCGAGAGCCTTGTTACGCCGGCGACCGCTCACCCGACGGGCATTCGCAACCCATACCTCGAGCCCGTCACGCAGCTTTGCCGCATTCGCCGCGGACAGGTCGATCTCGTACGAAACACCGTCGATCGCGAACTCGATGGTCTCGTCCGCAATGGACTCACCATCGACATCGTCGATCAGGCTAACGGTGACCTTCTTTGCCATGAGATGAACGTCCTCTCGAAATCGTGCGACCCGGATACCAGGCCGATGCCCGGAGTCGAGAATACCTCTAATTACAAAATTTCCAAGGCGGGGGATTCCGCATTCAAACGGCGAAACTCAACGTGTAGACGGGCGCACAATTGGGAACAGGATCGTTTCCCGGATTCCCAGTCCGGTGAGCGCCATCAGCAACCGATCGATTCCCATACCGGTTCCAGTTGTCGGCGGCATCCCGTATTCCATGGCAGCGAGGAAGTCCTCGTCCAGGCGCATGGCCTCGTCGTCACCGGCCGCAGCCAATCTGGCCTGGTCGACAAAACGTTCGCGCTGGACCACCGGATCCACCAGTTCCGAATAGCCGGTGGCGAGCTCGAAACCACGGACGTAGAGGTCCCACTTCTCGGTAACGCCCGGCTTATTCCGATGCTGACGTGTCAACGGTGACGTCTCCACCGGGAAGTCGCGCACAAAAGTCGGCGCGTACAGCTTGTCACCGTAAGTGTGTTCCCAGAGTTCCTCAACCAGTTTCCCGTGACCGTAACCCTTACCTTCCGGAATTTCCAGACCGACCCGATCGGCTAGTCTCAGCAATTCCGGAACCGTAGTTTCCGGGGTTACCTCCACTCCGAGAGAATCAGACAGCGAGGGATACATCTCGACGGTGTTCCACTCGCCGCTCAGATCGTATTCCGTACCATCTGCGAGTGTCACCACCTGAGTGCCGAACGCTTCCTGCGCGACTTCTTGGACCAATTCCCGCATCATCCGCGCGGAATCGTCGTACGTCCCGTAGGCCTCGTAGGTTTCCAGCATCGCGAACTCGGGTGAATGAGTGGAGTCGGCACCCTCGTTGCGGAAGTTGCGGTTGATCTCGAAGACCTTCTCGATCCCGCCCACCACACAACGCTTGAGGAACAACTCCGGCGCGATGCGCAGGTACAGATCCATATCCAGCGCATTGGAATGCGTCACGAACGGACGTGCCGCCGCGCCGCCGTGCAGGGTCTGCAGCATCGGCGTCTCGACCTCGAGGAAACCCCTGCGCTCCAACGCATTCCGCAGCGCACGCACCGCGAGGACCCGGGTACGGGCCATCTCCCGCGCCTCCGGCCGCACGATCAGGTCGACATAGCGCTGCCGAACCCGCGACTCCTCACTCAGCTCCTTGTGCGCCACCGGCAGCGGACGCAGCGACTTCGCCGCCATCGACCAGGAATCGGCCATGACACTCAGTTCACCGGTGCGCGAGGAGATCACTTCGCCGTGCACGAAGACGAAATCACCCAGGTCGACATCGGCCTTCCAGGCGGCGAGCGCATCGGCTCCCACACCACCCAGGCTGATCATCGCCTGCAGCTTGGTGCCGTCGCCCTCCTGCAGCATCGCAAAGCACAGCTTGCCGGTATTACGCACGAAAATGACGCGTCCCGCGACCCCGACCTGCAATCCGGTGCTGGTGTCGGACTCCAGATCCGGATAGGCGGCCCGGACCTCGGCGAGGCTGTGCGTGCGCCGCACCACCACCGGGTACGGTTCCACGCCGGCATCGAGCAGCCGAGCGCGCTTGTCCCGGCGAATCCGCATCTGCTCGGGAGCGTCGACTTCCGCTGCGGCGGGACGGGATTGCCCCGCAGGAACCCGGCCCGCGGAGTCACCGGACGAAGGGCTGTTCGGGGTGCTCACAGCCAACTACCCTATCGTGCGCCGGAAATCGTTCCGCGCGCGCCCGACCCCCGTTCACCCGGCCGATTACAGCGACACCAGCGCATTGACCTCACCGGCCAGATGGGGTGCTCCCGCGGCCACCGACAGCAGGCCCGCGGCCTTCACCGCCTGGTAACCACCGACCACATCGGTGGCCCGATGCAGACCCAGTTGCTGCAGTGCGGCGGCGGCCAGACTCGAGGTGTAGCCCTCCGAGCACACCACCACCCACTCGCGATCATGATCGGTGGCCAGCGCCAGCCGCGCGGAGCTGGACGGGTCCAGCCGCCACTCCAGCACATTGCGCTCGATGACCAGCGCCCCCGGAAAGGTGCCTTCGCGGACGCGCTGCGCCTGGGGACGGATATCGACGAGAACGGCGCCGCGCGCGATCGCGTCCGGTAACTCGAACGCATACATGCGGCGCAGCTGCGAGCGAGCCGCGTCCAACATCCCGGCAATGGTCATTCGGCCCTCGCGGGCCCCCTCACGGGCGGTCGTGTGCGTCATTTCACATCGCCTTCGGGCTGGTCGGTGAGCACGGAACGGGTGCGCCGCAGCGAGCCGTGACCGGTCACCTCGTAATAGGACATAGCAGAAAGAGGTGGTGAATAGGCGTGTACCGACAGCGTCGGATTGGACTGATCCAGCGTTCCGGCGAACTGATCCGGGGCACGCACCACGTCGTGCACCCAGCCGAGCGGGAAGGAGGCCTGATCGCCGGCGGTCAGCGTGCGTTGCCGCAATTCCTTTCCATTCCAGCGGAATTCCGACAAGGCACCACTCAAGACGGTCAAGGCGCCGAGCGAACCGGCATGGTCGTGCAGTTCGGTGTACCGATCCGGAACCCAGCTGATCAACCAGACATCGACCTCGTCGTCGGTATGGATCCGCACCGCCCAGCGATTTTCGGCCGGAAACCCGCCTTCCGGCAGCAGATGGTCGAAGCGACCGGCCAGCACGTCCTCGGCGCCCTCATCGGTCAGGCGCAGCAGATCCGCCGGACGCAGCCGCGTCGGCAACGCCGAAGCGATCGAACGATCGGGAACAGCCGCGGCGAGCCGAGCAGAATCAGCGGCCTGCCGAGCCGGGGGCAACTGCCCCGAACCACGGCGAGACGCGCCGGTCGAGACAGCAGTAGCAGAGGAGAAAGGGGCGGAACGCATGAGCGAGGCTCCAAGGAGAGGTCGATGTTCGAGGGCGGATACGCAGCCTCGACATCAGCCGAGGCGAATCAGCCTCGACAACACTCCTGGGTGCTCACACGGAAAGTCACGGTCGCGAGTCTAGCAGCACCCGAGCCCGGCACAAACCGGTGTGCCACACCACACAGTCACCACCGCCCGAGCCCGGTCACCGCACCTCAGGACCGGCGCCGCTGCTGATTACGCTCGTACACCAGCCGCAGCCCCTCCAAGGTCAGATGGGGCTCGTGATGATCGATGGTCTCCGATTCGGGCACGATCAACGGTGCTGTCGGGCCGGTCGCGACCACCGACACATTGTCACCGGCAAAAGCATCCATCTCGTCCCGGATCCGGTCGATCAGACCGTCCACCAGACCGGCGAAACCGAATACGGCGCCGGACTGCATGCACTCCATACTGTTCTTCCCCACCACCGACCGCGGGCGGGTCAGTTCGGCACGCCGCAGCGCACTGCGCGCAACCAGCGCCTCGGTGGAGATCTCGACTCCCGGAGCTATGGTGCCGCCGAGGAACTCTCCCTTCGCCGACACCAGATCCACGCAGATCGCGGTGCCGAAATCGACCACGATCGCCGGCGAATCGAACCGGTGATATGCCGCCAGACAGTTCACGATCCGGTCGGCACCGACCTCCTTCGGATTATCCACCAGCAACGGAATCCCCGTCCGCACACCGGGTTCCACCAGCACATGCGGCACATGCGACCAATAGCGGCCCAGCATGGTGCGCAATTCCCGCAGCACCGGCGGCACCGTCGACAACGCCGAGACGCCGACTACCTGATCCAGCCGGTCCCCCACCAGCCCGCGCACCTGCATGGCGAACTCGTCCGCGGCCAACAACGGATTGGTGTGCAACCGCCAGGTGTGCACCAGTTCGGCATGTGCACCACTACCCGAGAACAGACCGATCTCGATACTGGTGTTCCGGACGTCGATCGTGAGCAGCATCCTCGATGCCCCGCTGCCCGCGACTCAGGCGAACGTCAGTGAGCGCGGCGAGGTCAGCCCCGAGCCCTCCGGGGCATGCGCCGGGTCCGAACCCAGCTCGACCCGGCGATTGCGGTCGTCGACGAACACCACCCGCGGCTGATATTCGCGCAGCTCCGCCTCGTCCATCATGCCGTAGGCGATCAGGATCACCAGATCGCCCGGCTTCACCAGATGCGCTGCCGCGCCGTTGATTCCGATCACGCCGGAACCACGCTCACCGGCGATCACATAGGTCTCCAGCCGAGATCCGTTGTCGATGTCGACGATGCAGACCTGCTCACCCTCGAGCAGATCCGCGGCGTCCATCAGATCCGGGTCCACCGTCACCGAACCCACATAGTGCAGGTCCGCGTGAGTCACCGTGGCGCGGTGGATCTTCGACTTCATCATGGTGCGCAACATCGTTGGTCGCCTTTCCTATGCGTCGGCCTGGGCAGACTGAGAGGGTGGAGCCGGACTGTTGTCCGGTTCGGCGGTGGCCGCTACCACCGCGACCGGCGCGTTGTCGATCAGTCGAGTGGAGCCGATCCGGGCGGCCACCAACAGCCGAGCGTTACCGCTGGCCGGGATCGGGCCGAGATCGGCACCGCGCAATTCCAGATAGTCGACCTCGATACCGGGAACATCGTCGAGCACCGAACGGGCCGCCTGCAGCACCGCATCCGGGCCCAGACCGGCCGAATGGCGCCCCGCCACCAGCGCAGCCGACAACCTGATCGCCAGCTCACGCTGCTCAGCGTCGAGATAGCGGTTACGCGAGGACAAGGCCAGCCCGTCGGCCTCCCGCACCGTCGGCACCGCGATGATGTCGACGTCGAAATTCAGATCCCGCACCAGCTGCCGGATCAACGTCAACTGCTGATAGTCCTTCTCACCGAAGAACGCCTCGTGCGGAGCGACGATTCGCAGCAACTTCGCCACCACGGTCAGCATTCCGGCGAAATGCGTGGGCCGGCTCGCGCCTTCCAGCTCGGCACCCAGCGGGCCCGGATGGATCGAGGTGCGCGGACCGTCCGGATACATCTCGGACGGACTGGGCGCGAACACCATCGCCACGCCCTCGGCGCGCAACAGCTCCACATCGGCGTCCAGCGTGCGGGGATAGGAATCGAAATCCTCGTTCGGGCCGAACTGCAGCGGATTCACGAAGATCGACACCACGACCACCTGATTGGTGCGCTTGGCGCGGCGCACCAACTCCAGATGCCCCTCGTGCAATGCGCCCATCGTCGGCACCAGCGCCACCGTGCGCCCCACCCCACGCAGGGCGGAGGTCACCGCCGACAACGCCGCCGGATCGTGCACCACCGACAACTCCCCCGGACGGTAGAGCGCACGCAACTGCTCCGGACTCACCTTGCTGCCGCTCACAGTGCCTCCTGCGCCATGCGGGACACCCGCACCCGATCGGCACAGCAAGCCGCTGCGCGATTACCACTCACTGTGCCCAGCGACATGCGGGACACCCGCACCCGGTCGACACAGCAAGCCGCTGCGCGATTACCACTCACTGTGCCCAGCGACATGCGGGACACCCGCACCCGGTCGACACAGCGAGCCGCTGCGCGATTGTTACTCACTGTGCCTCCTCGAGGAGTGTGTCCAGTACTTCTTGTTGTGCGCCTGACAGTTGGGCGGTTCGCAGCGACATGGCGCGGTAGCCGGCGGCCAGTTGCGGGTCGGCGGCCTCCAGCGCAGCGAGGTGGGCGCGGACCGCGGGCGCATCGCCGCGGGCGACCGGGCCTGTCAACGCCGGCAGGCCGCGGCGCAGCGCGTTGTCCAGAGCGGCCGACACCAGCGGCTCCAGCATCCGTTCAGCTACACCGTTCGGCTGGTCGTCGACCACCTGCTGCCCCAGCAGGCCAGGACCATCCAGCGCCGCCCGCAGAGCCGCCACCGCATCCACGATCAGGGTCACCAGGTGGTTACTGCCGTGCGCCAACGCCGCGTGATACAGCATGCGATTCTCCTCCGGCACCCGAATCGGCTCGCCGCCCATCTCGATCACCAGTGACTGGGCAATCGCATAGCCGATCTCGTCCGCAGCGGTGATACCGAAGCAGGCATTCGCCAACCGGGCGGTGTCCTCGTCGTGGCCGGTGAACGTCATCGCCGGATGGATCGCCAGCGGACGCGCACCACGCTCGGACAACGGGCCCAAGACCGCCACCCCGTTCGCACCGGATGTGTGCGCCACGAGCGTGCCCGGTCGCACCGCACCCGACGCGGCCAAACCCGCCACCAGACCGGGCAGCTCACTGTCCGGAACCGCCAGCACCAGCAACTCGCTGCGCGCCGCGATCTCCTCTACCGGCAGCACCTGGGCCTCCGGCAGCCGGGTCCGGGCGCGATGACGCGAAACATCCGAAATCGCCGCCACCCCGAACACCACATGACCGGCCCGTTCCAAGGCCACACCCAGCGCGGAACCCACCCGGCCCGCAGACACGATGCCCACGGTCAGCCGAGCGGGCGCCGGATCACCGGAACCGTCGGGAGACAGACCCACACGCGCATCCCCGGGCACAGCAGGGCGCAGCTCACCGGCCCCATCGGACCGCGAAAACCCAGAGGTCACCATCGTCCTCTCGAAAAGTCGTTCCAGTCCCGCATGGCGGGTACCGGACGTTACGAGTCGAGAATAAGCACCAGAAGTGGAACGCTGCCAGGGTAGCCCGAAGTGATATTTGCCTCTCTATTATTTGGCCTGCGCTTCGCTCCGGCGGGGGTTCGGCCCCCTTGGCCTCGATTTTTCACTCCTCCGGTCAGTCGCTGCGCTCCCTCCCTTCGTCGCTCCAAAATCGAGGCGGGCCGAACCCATGAATAGGAGCAGCCTCTGGGAGGTGGCCCCGGATCGAGCGGTGTGCGGACCGTTCGGGGCTCGCACATCGTGAAGCGGCTTTCTACTTCGCGCCCTGCTCGGACCGGAGGTTGGCCATGATCTCGGCTACCGTCAGTTTGCGGCCGGGGGTGGACTCGGTGGAGTCGACGTGGCGGCGACCCTGGGAGTTGGCGGTGCCGACGGGGGTCTCCGATTTCGCGGTGGCGGGGGGCTTGGGGAATTCGACGCGGGTGACCGGTTCCGGAGTTTTCTCGGTGCTCGGGGCGGTCTTCGATGTCTCGGTTTCGGACGCCGGGTCGCTGCGCTGCGCTGCGGGCGGGGTCACCGAATTCTTCTCGGCCTCGGAAGCGGCCTTCGACTTCGCGGTGGCGTCCTTGCCCTGCTCAGCGGAAACCTCGGCCCGTTCGCCGGCGTTCCGGGCGCCATCGCCCGACACCTTCGCCTGACCACCGGGGTGCTTTGCCTGACCGCCCGGGCTCTTCTTCTGATCGGCGGGGCCCTGGGTCTGATCGGTGGCCTTCTTCGACGGTTCGGCCGCCTTCTTCGCCTGCTCGGCATCCTTGGACTGCTGGTCCGCCTCGTTCACGTCGGAATCGGTCACCACCGCGGTTTCCGCCGTCACCGGATCGTCGTAGGGGCTGGCGAAGGCCGGCGATTCGTGGCCGGGGTCGAATACCGGGGACACGACGTGCAACTGCACGGGAGGTGCGTTCCAGGGGTCCCAGTCGTCGGTTTCCTGCGAGCTACCGTTCGCCGTGGCGGCACGGGTCAATTCCTGCACCCGCACCACCTCGGCATGCAGTGCCGGTCGATCGACCGGTAGCTCGCCGTCGAACAGCCGCTGCAGGCTCTGACGGAGCACCGAGAGCTCGGTACGCAGCGCGGCCATCTCCGCGGCTTCGGCGCCCACTTCCTCCCGAACTCGCGCCTCGACACCCAGCTCGTATTCGCGACGCGCGGTGATCTCCCGCTCGAGCTGAAGTTCGTAGACCTTGTGCAGGTCACGTGCCTTCGCTTGGTCGACGGCCGCATCCCGTCGATACCTGGTCGCGGCGAACGCGGCCACCGCGGCCGCCCACAGGGCCGCGACCAAACCGACCCGGACCAACTGCACGCTGTCACTGAAAATCAGAAACACACTGGCAATCAGACCGAGCAGAATTAATACGCCGGCGACGATTCTTCCCGCGTTATCCCGCTGCCGCGGGGAAGCACTGCTACGGGAGGGTGAAACCATGACCGCAAGGGTAGCTCGAATGACGGATTCCGGCGCGAACCCGGGGGTGATTCCCCACCCGGTGCATTAGCTGTCAAGTAGCCGGTTCGTCCGGTGGATCCTGGGGCGCGCGACAGCAATACTCCAGCCACAGCGCCGCCGCCACCAGCACCAGTCCGGCCACCAATCCGACGATCACCCCCGGAGTGTCGTTGGCGGCGGCGCGCACCGTATCGCGCTGCGGCAGCACCCAGATCAGGAAGCCCAGCCACACCCCCGCCGCCAGCGAACCCACCTGGGCGGACGCCTTCGCCAAGGCCACGGCGCGTGCGGCATTGATCGGATGCAGCTGCCTGGGCCCGTCACCGATGCGATGCTCGCCCACCCGGGCGCGAATGACGAACGCCAACACCGCTTCCACCAACGCCACCGGATAGAGCGAGGCGGCGGCGAGCACCGTGATCGGGGGAAGACTCGAATACGCCCAGCGCGTCACCACCCAGGCGATCGCGGCCGCAATCGCGACATTCGCCAGCAGATCCAGAATCTTGGTCGGCTTCAACACGTTCATGACCGCGTCACCACCGCTCAGCGATCGCTCACACGCAGCGACAACTCGATCGACCGCACACCCTCGATCTCACCAGGGTCCAACTCGGCCAGCAGTTCTCGCACCGGGCGGTTGCGGCCGAACACCTCCAGCACCGCCTCCGGTTCGACCTCCGCCCACGGCACCAACACGAAGGCACGATTGTGGGCCTGCGGATGCGGAAGTGTCAGTGTCGGATCGGTACTCACCACCGGGCGCAGACCTTCCGGACGCGAGTGCGCACACCACACCACATCGACATCGAGAGTCCGCGCACCCCAGCGAATCTCACGGACCCGCCCGGCCTGCTGCTCCAGCCGCTGCCCCCATTCGAGCCAATCACGCGGCCCCAGTGCCGGATCCTCGACCACCAGCACCGCATTCAGGTAGTTCTCCTGCGGCACACCACCCCACGGCGGCGTCGAATACACCGACGACACCGCCACCAGCTGCGGTGCCAGCGCATCGACCACGCTGCGCAGATGTGCGAACCGATCACCCAGATTCGATCCGATCGACAACACCGCACGACTCATCCGGCCACCTCCGCCTGCGCATGTGACGCCTCCCGGCGGCGCGTGGCCACCACCCGCACATCGGCGAAGGTGTGCGGGATCGGCGCCGCGGGTTTGTGCACGACCACCTCGGCCGCGCTCACTCGGTCGTCGCGCATCACCTCGTCGGCGATCTCGGCGACCACCGTCTCGATCAGGTTGCGCGCGGGACCCGACACGATCGCCACCGCCCGCTCGGCCAGCTCGCCGTAGTCGACGGTGGCGGCGAGTTCGTCGGTGGCCGCTGCCCGGGTGAAATCGAGCCACAGCGTGATGTCGACGACGAATTCCTGACCGTCACGGCGTTCGAAATCGAAACAACCGTGATAGCCGTAGGCGCGCAGACCGCGCAGCTCGATGCGATCGGTACTCATTCGCGCCCCCGACCGTGTGAACCAGCCGGATCCGCGGCCCGCGATCGTAGCTGGTCAGCGGCCCGCTGCTGCACTTGATCGGCGGCCCTCCGCTGCACTTGATCGGCGGCCCTCCGCCAGGCATCCGCGACGGTGATCGCGTCGATCGACGACCGCACATCGTGCACCCGCACACCCCAGGCTCCGTGGCTCGCGGCGATCGCCGAGATGGTCGCGGTGGCCACCTCGCGGCCGTCGGGCGGGCGGGGGCCGGACTCGTCGCCGAGCAGCGACCCCAGGAAGCGTTTACGAGACGCGCCGACCAGTACCGGCAAGCCCTGCGCCGTCAGTTCGGGCAGGGCGCCCAGCAGCGCCCAATTGTGTTCGGCGTTCTTCGCGAATCCGAGCCCCGGATCCAGCACCAGCCGGCTCGGATGCACGCCGGCCGCCATCGCCAGATCCACCTGCGCCGACAGTTCGGCGAGCACCTCGGCCACCACATCGTCGTAGTGCTCGGCCGGGCCGATGTGGCGGTGGTCGGCGTTCGCGCGCCAGTGCATCAGGATCCACGGAATCTCGGCGTCGGCGACGACCTTGACCATATCCGCGTCCGCACGGCCGCCGGACACATCGTTGATCACGCTCACTCCGGCCTCGACCGCTGCCGTGGCCACCCGGGCGCGCATGGTGTCGACGCTGGTGGGCACGCCCGCCTCGACGAGCCGGCGGATCACCGGCGCCACCCGCGCCGCCTCGGTCTCGGGATCGACGCGGGTGGCCCCGGGACGAGTGGACTCACCGCCCACATCGATGATGTCGGCCCCGGCCTCGTACAGCCGCACACCGTGTTCGACCGCCCGGGCGGGATCGAGATACCGCCCGCCGTCGGAGAAGGAGTCACTGGTGACGTTCACAACGCCCATCACCACACACGAGCGCCCGCCGCGCGGAGTGATCAACGGGCGATCGCTCATTTGCGCAGGATGAGGTCGAGCGCCTCGGCCCGCGAGGACGCGTTGGTCTGCAGCAGCCCCCGCACCGCCGAAGTGGTGGTGCTCGCCCCCGGCTTGCGGATGCCGCGCATCGCCATGCACAGATGCTCGGCCTCGACCACCACGATGGCGCCGCGCGGGTCCAGCTTCCGCATCACCGCATCGGCGATCTGGCTGGTGAGACGCTCCTGCACCTGCGGACGCTTGGAATACAGGTCCACCACGCGTGCCAGTTTCGACAGACCGGTGACCCGACCGTGCGGACCGGGAATGTAGCCGACGTGCGCGACACCGTGGAACGACACCAGATGATGTTCGCAGGTGGAATACAGCGGAATGTCGCGCACCAGCACCAATTCCTGGTGGCCCTCGTCGAAGGTGGTGTTCAGCGCGGCGTCGGGTTCCTCGTACAGGCCCGCGAACATCTCGCGATAGGCCCGCGCGACCCGCGCCGGAGTATCGATCAGACCGGGACGATCCGGATCCTCACCGACCGCGATCAGCAATTCCCGCACTGCGGCCTCGGCGCGCCGCTGATCGAAGGGGCGGCCGGTGGTCAAGGCGATCGAATCCGCCGCCTCCGTCACGACGGAGGCAGCCGCGGACGCCGAATCGGACTCCGTGGGAGCACCGTTAGTGGCCGACATTCGAGGAAACCTCCACACATCACGTAAAACAACGCGCCGAGAGCGCGGCTCGACAGTCGAGCCTAATCGCAGCCGGTCACCGGTGACCGTTCGGTCCGTCCCAATCGCCGTGATCCTGGGCACCGTTGCGGTTTCCGTTCTGTCCCGGGCCTTCCTGATCCCCGGTCCACTCGGGACGCCGATGACCGCCGCCGTACCGCTGCGGATCGCCGTATCCCTGCGGGGTCCCGTACTCCGGCTGCGCGGCGCCTTCCTCGCGTGGCGGCCAGCCGGGAGCCGACCATCCGGCCGGTGCGCCGTAATCCGGTCGCGAGCCGTGCGTGCCGCCCTGGCGCGGATAGCCGGGGCCGGTCGCGGGGCGCGGGTACCCACCCTGCGGCGGGGCCGGATAACCGTATGCCGGGGTCGGGTTGGCCTGCTGTCCCTCCGGCGGATAGCCGTTGGCCGGAACCGGTTGCGGGGCCGGCTGCGGCACCTGACGGGTTTCGGTCTCGTCCGGCCACGGCTCACCGCGTTCGGCGGCGAGTTCGCGCGGAGTCTTCACCGGCGGCCGGTCCGACGGCACCCGTTCACCGAAATCGTTGAACGCGGTGATGCGCGGCCGCTTGTCCACCGTCGACAGCACCTGCTCGAGGTCGCGGCGGTGCAGTGTCTCGCGTTCCAGCAACGCCGTGGCCAGCGCATCGAGCTCGTCGCGGTAGTCGTTGAGGATCGCCCAGGCCTCGGTGTGCGCGGCCTCGATCAGGTTGCGCACCTCCTCGTCGATCTCCCGCGCCACCTCGTGCGAGTAGTCCGAGGCGGTGCCCATCTGCCGGCCCAGGAAGGGATCGCCCTGTTCCTGGCCGTAGCGCACTGCACCGAGCCGGGCGCTCATGCCGTATTCGGTGACCATCGCGCGGGCGATCTTGGTCGCCTGGTCGATATCGGAGGAGGCGCCGGTGGTCGGCTCGTGGAAGACCAGCTCCTCGGCGGCGCGGCCGCCCATCGCCATCACCAGCCGGGCGATCATCTCCGAGCGGGTCATCAGGCCCTTGTCGTCCTCGGGCACCGTCATCGCATGGCCGCCGGTACGCCCGCGGGCCAGAATCGTGACCTTGTAGACCGGTTCGATATCCGGCATCGCCCACGCGGCCAGGGTGTGCCCGCCCTCGTGGTACGCGGTGATCTTCTTCTCGTGCTCGCTGATGATGCGGCTCTTACGGCGTGGACCACCGATCACCCGGTCCACCGACTCCTCCAGAGCCGGGCCGGTGATCAGGTTGCCGTGTTCACGCGCGGTGAGCAGGGCCGCCTCGTTGATGACGTTCGCCAGATCCGCACCCGACATGCCGACGGTGCGCTTGGCGAGCCCGTCCAGATCGGCGTCGGTGGCGATCGGCTTGCCCTGCGAATGCACGCGCAGGATGGCACGGCGGCCGGCCAGATCGGGGTTCGAGACCGGGATCTGACGGTCGAACCGGCCCGGGCGCAGCAGCGCGGGGTCGAGGATGTCGGGGCGGTTGGTGGCCGCGATGATGATCACACCGGTGCGGTCGCCGAAACCGTCCATCTCGACCAGCAACTGGTTCAGCGTCTGCTCGCGCTCGTCGTGACCACCGCCCAGGCCCGCACCACGCTGCCGGCCGACGGCGTCGATCTCGTCGACGAAAATAATGCAGGGGCTGTTCTGCTTGGCCTGCTCGAACAGGTCACGCACGCGCGACGCGCCGACACCGACGAACATCTCGACGAAGTCCGAACCGGAAATCGTGAAGAACGGCACCCCGGCCTCACCGGCGACCGCCCGGGCCAGCAGCGTTTTACCGGTACCGGGCGGGCCGTAGAGCAATACGCCCTTGGGGATCTTCGCGCCCAGCGCCTGATAGCGGGCCGGGTTCTGCAGGAAGTCCTTGATCTCGTAGAGCTCTTCGACCGCTTCGTCCGCGCCGGCCACATCGGTGAATGTGGTCTTGGGCATGTCCTTGGTCAACTGTTTGGCCTTGGACTTACCGAAGCCCATCATGCCGCCGCGACCACCGCCTTGCATGCGGGACATCACGAAGATGAACAGCCCGAGCAGAATCACCATCGGCAGGACGAACAGCAGTATCTGGGTGAACCAGTTGTCCTGCTTGACCGAGGTGTTGTACGGAGCGCCGGAGTTCTGCACGTCCTGCAGGATCTGCGCCGAGACCGCGCTGCCACTCGGGTACTTGGCCATGATCTGCGTCTGGCCGTCCGTGGCATCGTTGCCCTGTTTCAGGGTGATACGTAGCTGCTGTTCTTTATCGTCGATCCGGACCTGATCGACGTTGCCCTTATCTGCCAGCTGGGATAGCGCCACCGAGGTATCGACGTTCTTCCAGCCGCGCGTGTCGTTGCTGAAGTAGCTGACCAGATAGATCACGAGCAGGATGCCCGCGACTATGGCCAGATTTCGAAACACTGTCTTGCGGTTCATAGAGCGTCGGCCGGCGGGCCAGTCCTTTCCGGTGTTTCCGGTGTATGCCTACTATGCGTTCGAGCGGGGCCGTATCCGGTACCGGTACCGACCGTGTCGGCCGGAACGGATGCGGACATGCCACGTTACCGCGTACGGTCTACTCGATACATCGCGCAGTTCGGCAGCTGAAGCAGTTCAACAGCTAAACGGTCGGAGAATGCTGGTGGTTCCCGACCTACCGGGCGATCACCTCACGGTGACCACCCACATGGTCCCAATCATGGCATGCACGACCTATTGTGAGCGACAACACAGGACGAACGCAGGGGGTATGGACATAGTCGAGCTACGGACACCCACGGCGATACTGCGGCACGGCGGCGGACGCGTACAGGTCCTGCGGCCGGGCACCGATGGCGAGCGGGTGCTGGACGTTCCCGTGTCGGATCTACTGAAGGTCCGGCTCAACCGGCGCGCCGACGACGCCGTCGTCATCGAGATCTACCTGCGTTATCCGAGCCCGGTGCTGACCGGTGTTCCGGCCGATCGCACCCCGTTGCCGGTGCTGATCGCCGAACACGACGTGCCACCGGCGTCGATGATCGCGGAACGGATCAACTCCCAGATTCTGGCCACCCAGCGAATAGACATGTCCGCACCGGACCTCACGCCGCCCAATCCGGTGTGGGGCAAAGCAGGCCCGACCCGCGCGGATGTGGATCGCGCGGTCCGTCGGATGGCCCCCCGCCGAGAAGTACGCGCGGCCGCAGAGGCACTGCACACGATCGTCACCCCCGAGGAATTCATGCTGGAGACCGCACTGGTCACGGCGGTACCCCCGGCGGGACGCGGGCGCGGGCTGCTGGCGGTGACGACCACCCGGGTCCTGCTGCTCTCGATCGGGTCCACACCCGCCTACTGGTACGAGATGCCGGTCGCGGCGCTTATCGCCGCCGAGGTCGGCAAGGACGGCGACACCGAGCCCGGTGGCGACTACAGCATCGATCTCACCGACGGCAATACGACGCTACGGTTCGTGGGCACCGACCGGGCCGATACCGACCGCATCGTCGGCGCGGTGAATTTCGCGATCCAGCGCGAGTCCGCAGACGGCGCCGTAGCGCAACCGGACCCCGGGGTTCCCCAGCTGTATTCCGAGTGGGAACTGCTCGTCGAGCGCCATTCGCTGGCAATGGTCGACGACGCGCAGTTCCAGCGCTACGGCCGCGGCATCCTGCGTTCGCTCCCGGACTGATCGCACCCGGGACCGGACGCGCTCACGACGGAGTGTCGTTCGCCCGGGAGCTCAGTCGCCCTGCAGCGTGATCCGCCGCCACGGGCTGGTCGGACGCATCCACAACCGCACCAGTTCGAGGCGGCGGTCGGTGCCGCCGGATTTGAGTTCGGCCAGGTCCTCGCACGCCTGCCAATAGGTCCAGCCGGTGAGGTAGGCGTCACCGAACTGCCGCCAGTTGCGATAGCGCTTCTGCGCCGGGTCCAGCGCCCGCATCACGTACTCCCAGGCGATATCGGCTTCCAGATAGCCCGCGGTGAAGGCCATCCGCGCCACCGCGACCACCCGGGCCAGATCCCACGCCTGAATATCGGCGGGCAGCGGATGGACCAGATGTCCGGTCAGATCGAGTTTGATCGCCTGCGACCAGATGTCGTAGTCGCGCACCAGCGCCTCGGGGTTGTCCATCCCCCGAAACGATCCGACCTGCCGCAGGAATGCCCGGTGCCGATCGGCGCGCTCGCCGAACCGGTCCCGCTCGGGCGAGTTGATCCCTGCCATCACCAGCGGATGAACCAGGGCATACAGCGGTGAGTGCATTCCGGCGAGCAACTGTTCCATCGACGCCATCGCCTCGGTGGCGTCGGTGATCCCCCAGGCACCGGTCAAGGTGTCGATGGCCAATTCGCGGCGATCACCCAGCGGATGCTCGCGTTCGGGACCGAGCAGCAGTGCATCGTGGAACGCATCCCAGCGGGCGGAGTAGAACGCCCCGAGAGACAGTGCGCGCAATTCGTCGTCGGATACCTGGGCGCCGGACCAGTGGTCGTCCTCGCGCTCGTCCAGTTCCGGATAGGGGAAAGTGGTCAGGGTCGGCATGTCGCGGGCAGCCATAGTCCGATTGTGTCGCATCGGTGATCGGCGGGTCCGGTTATCCCCCATACCGTGTCGGCGCGGCTGGGCGCCGCCGAGCCGGCAACTCGCGCCCGGTCTTACTCAGCGGTCCGATACACGCATTTTTCACATTCGTCGTTTCTTCGGCCACGCAGGCAAGATACGAGGGCTACTCTCGGCGCCATGGGTAGCAATATCACCGTGCTGCGCGGGCTCGAACCCCGCGCTACCGAACAGGAAATTTTCGCTGCCGCACAGGAGTACGTGCGGAAGGTGGGCGGCCTGACCGGTCTGTCGTATGTCACCAAGGCTGCCTTCGACAAGGCAGTGAACTCGGTGGCGGAGGCGACGACCGCACTGCTGGCCGAGTTACCCGAGCACCCGGTCACCCCGGCTGCCGAACCGCCGCTGCGTCGCGCCGAAGATCTGGTCTGAGCGACACCCCGTAGACCTCGGCGCATTCCAGCGCGAGCTCGAGCGGCACGCCACACTCGTCGATGCGCCGCCCGAGCGATTCCTCGATGCGCTGGACGCGGTATCGAACCGTATTCTTGTGCACCCCCAAACGCCCCGCCGCACCCTCGGGACTGCGGTGACAGCGTAGATACGCGAGCAACGTGGTGCGCAGACGTGCCCACTTCGCCTCCGGCCCGGCCAGTGGACCGAGTTCACGGCGGATCAGTGCCCGCATGGCTATCGGGTCCGCACCCGCCAGATATGCCATCTCGACCCGCTCGTAGGGCACGACTCTGCCGAGATCGACAGCGGCTCGTTCGGTGACCTGCCGGGCAGCGAGGGCATCGTGATGACTCTGCCGGAAGCCGGCCACCCCGGACGCCGGCGCACCCAGCGCCACCCGCACCGGCTCGGTGATCACCCCGGACGCGACGAGTGCCGCGACCGCCGCCGAAATGGCCGAAATATCCGAAGTAACACCCGCATCGACATGCTCGTCCCCCAGCGCGATCCACGCCCACAGCGCCGACGATCCGGCCGGCAGGGTGAAGACTCCCGCACCGCCCAGTGCCCCGGCGAGCCGACCGACCACTCGTTCCAGCAGACCGAGCTCGTCACCACCGGCGGCCCGATCACCTGCGCGGTGGTCATCGCTACCGATCTCCGCGCCGTCGTGGTTGTTCCAGGTCCACCGCGCGTCGTCATCGGTCCACAGCACCGCGGCGAGCTGCCGCTGGGTCAGCCGGAACCCCAGACCTGCCGAGGCCTGTCCGGCATCGAGCTCGTCCCCGGCCAGCAGGGCCCGCACGATTTCGGTACGGCGGTTCAGCGCCGCCTGTAGACCGCGCTCCCGTTCGGCCATATAGGTCTCGGTGAGCGCCTCCACCGACGTGTTGATCCACCGCGTGGCGCGTTCGAAGATCCGCAACAGCGTCGACCGTTCGAACTGGCGGGGCAGCTGCCGCTCCTCGATCACATCGGTCAGATAATCCAGCGCCGCCTCCTGGCCGACGTGATAGACCCGCAGCAACAGCCGGAGCTCGTATCCGCGCCGGGCCAGCGTCCGCGCGAACGCATGCGCCTGCTCGGGCACCGCGTAGTTCACCGTGTCCTGCGTAAGACCACCGAGTACCGCCAGGGCGTGCGCGCGGGTGCTCGACTCCAGGTCCCGGCGGATATCCCGGTCCGACAGTTCCGGCACCCGTTCGAGCACGACCGCGTCGAGCCGTGCGACGAGTTGTTCGAGGGCATCCGAACGCAATGTCTCGGCCACGAAATCCGCCAGCCACTGCCGCACCACCACGCCCGGCACAGTTGCGGTCATATCCAACCTCCGATTTGTGCTTCGGATACAACTTCCGGCCTCAGTCTTGACAGATCGGGCCAAGCCCAGCGGAGGCTGTTGTGCCACGATCATAGATCAGTGAAGTAGTTCATACCGTCCAGCATTCGCAGCGCAGCGCCCGTGGGGAGAAACAGATCGTGCCGAATACCGAACCTTCGCCCAGCGAGTCCGGCAACGGGAAGGTGCCCTCGTCCGGCGGCAGCAAGGCGCCCGAGGCCGGCGGTGGGAAAACGCCCGAGGCCGGCGGTGGGAAAACGCCCGCTCGTAAGGCGCCGGCCCGCAAGGCTTCCGGCAGCACGGCCAAGAAGGCGACCGCCGCCAAGAAGGCGACCCCGGCCAAGAGCAGGGAATCAGCAGGTAAGACAAACGCTGCCGCGAAGCCGGCCGCAGTGACCACCGCAGCCCCCCGAGCTACCGAACTCGAGGTGCGCAATCCCGCGACCGGAGAGCCGGCCGGCACAGTACCGATCGAGTCCGCCGATGCGGTGGCCGCCAAGGTTCGGGAACTACGGCTGTACCAGCCCGAATGGGAAGCGATCGGCGCCGCGGGCCGCAAGGAATGGCTACTGAAGCTGCAGGACTGGCTCATCGACAACAGTGACCATCTGGCCGACGTGCTGCAGTCGGAGACCGGTAAGGCACGCGTCGACGCGCTCATCGATCCCAGCTTCTCGGTCGATCTCACCGGTTATTACGCGCGGCGGGCCGAGAAGTTCCTCGCCGACGAGCATCCCGCCCCGCACAGCCCGCTGGCGCGGGTCAAGAAGCTCACCACGACCTACCGGCCCTATCCCGTGGTCGGGGTGATCACGCCCTGGAACTTCCCGCTGGCGATGCCGGTGATCGACGTCGTTCCGGCGCTGGCTGCCGGGGCCGCGGTCATCCTGAAGCCGTCGGAGGTGACCCCGCTGTCGGCGCTGGAACTGGCGCGTGGCTGGGCGGAGATCGGCGCGCCGCCGGTGCTGGCCGTGGTCACCGGCGCCGGGGAAACCGGTGCCGCCGTGGTCGACAATGTCGACTACGTGCAGTTCACCGGGTCGACCAAGACCGGCAAGCGGATCGCGGCAGCCTGTGTGGAACGGCTCATCCCCTACAGCCTGGAGCTCGGCGGTAAGGATCCGTCCATCGTGCTGGCCGACGCGGATATCGACCGTGCCGCCTACGGCGTCGCCTTCGGCGGCCTGTTCAACGCCGGCCAGGTCTGCATCTCGGTCGAACGGGTCTACGTCGAGGCGCCGGTCTACGACGAATTCGTGCAGAAGCTGGCCGCGCACGTGCGCGAACTACGCCAGGGCGCCGACGGTCGAATTCCGAAATACGATGTGGGCGCGCTGGCCAACGATGCCCAGCGGGACATCGTGTCGAGTCATGTCGAGGATGCGATCGCCAAGGGAGCGACCGCCCTCACCGGCGGCAAACCCACCGGAGTGGGCACCTTCTACGAGCCGACCGTCCTGGCCGGCGCCGACCATTCGATGACCTGCATGACCGAGGAGACCTTCGGCCCGACCATCCCGGTGATGAAGGTGGCCGACGAGGATGAGGCCATCCGGCTGGCCAACGATTCGGTGTACGGCCTGTCCGCCTCGGTGTGGACCGCGGACAAGGCTCGGGGCGAGCGCGTCGCACGGCAACTGAACGCCGGCGCGGTGAACATCAACGATGTCTTCGCCAACATGTTCAGTTTCGCGCTGCCGATGGGCGGCTGGCAGCAGTCCGGCGTGGGCGCGCGCTGGGGCGGCGCCGACGGTGTGCGCAAGTACTGCCGCAAGAAGGCCATCACCGTACCGATCCTGCCGACGCAGGAAAAAGAGCTGATGTGGTTCCCCTACAACACCACCAAGCTCGGGTTCGCCCTGGCCGCCATGCGCGCGGCCGGTGCTCGCGGTATTCGGCGGCTCGGGTTCAAGGATGTGCTCGACATGGTCGGAGGTAAGAAGTGACCGAATACCGCAGGATCCGCGGCAAGGTCGTCGTCATCACCGGCGGCGCCCGCGGTATCGGGCTCGCGACCGCGCTGCGATTGCGCTCGTTCGGGGCGAAGATCGCCATCGGCGATGTGGACGAGACCGCGGTGAAGCAATCCGGAACCGACCATGACTTCGAGTACTACGGACGGCTGGATGTCACCGACCAGCAGTCGTTCAGCACATTCCTCGACGATGTGGAGCGTGAGGTCGGGCCCGTCGACGTCCTGATCAACAATGCCGGCATCATGCCCACCGGCCGGGTCGTCGACGAATCCGACGCGCTCACCCGCCGCATCATCGATATCAACGTCTACGGTGTGATCCTCGGCTCCAAGCTGGCGCTGGCGCGGATGCTGCCCCGGCGCAGCGGCCACGTCGTCAATATCGCCTCCCTCGCGGGTGAGAGCCATATCCCGGGCCTGGCCACCTATAACGCCACCAAACATGCGGTGCTCGGCTTCACCGATACGTTGCGCGAGGAGTACCGCGGGACCGGAGTGTCGTTCTCCTCGGTGTTGCCGACACTGACGAAAACCGAACTGGGTTCGGGCGTTGCCGCACCGCGGATCATGCCCGCGGCCGAGCCGGAGCAGATCGCCGCGGCGATCGCGAAACTGGTGGTGGAGCCGAAAGCGAAGGTGCGTGTCACCGCGCTCGCCGGGGCCATTGCACAGGTGGTGGGGCTGCTGCCGCAGTCGGTCGGCGATGCGATCGGCCGTTCGCTGGGGTCACAGCAGACCTTCCTGGGCGATGTGGACTCCGCCTCCCGCAAGGCCTACGAGGACCGGGTGCGTGGCGGCACGGAGTAGTAGGCCCGCCGGAGCGCCGCCCGGGGAACGCCACGCCTTGCGATCATCAACGGTTGGCGGCGCCGAAGGTGATAACTTGCGTCAGCATTCGAATAGCCCATATCGACCACAACGCGACGGGGGCTTTGACATATGCACAACGAGGGCACCGTATTAGCCGACGCGATATCGAACTCCGTCACGCGCGCCACTCGGGAGGTAGCAGTGGACGCTGACGATCCGAAGAACTCGAGATCACCCGATCCTGAGTCGACCGATCCGGTCCCCGATGGACAGGTGCCCACCACCGAACCGGACGATCGAGAGCCCGCTCCGGCGCCACAACCGGACACGGCGGCAGGACCGGAGTCCGCCGCGCGGCAGGACGCCGACACCCCCGCCGAGACCACCCCCTCGCCCGTGACCGACTCCCAGGAACCGGCGACCGACCCGATCACGCTGCGGACCGCGACCTCGATCGCGGCCGCGGTCCGGGACGGCGTGGTGACCGCGGGGCAGGTGGTCGATGTCGCCCTGGATCGAATTCATGCCGGTGATGCGCGAATCGGCGCATTCGTCACAGTCCGCACCGACGCCGCGCGGGCCGAAAGCCACGCCCTGGCCGACCGTGCCGATCTGGAGGCGCTGCCGCTGGCCGGGGTCCCCGTGGCGGTGAAGAACAATATCGATGTCACCGGTGAGATCACCGCCGGTGGCTCTCATGCCACGGCCGCGCTACCGGCCGACGCGGATCATCCGGTGGTGCGCCGCCTGCGCGCGGCTGGTGCGGTGGTGGTGGGCCTGACCGAAATGCCCGAGGGCGGCCTGTGGGGTGTCTCCGACACGCCCGAGCGAATTGTTCGTTCTCCGTGGAACATCCGACACAGCGCGGGCGGCTCCTCCGGTGGCTCCGGTGCGGCCGTGGGAGCCGGTCTGGTCCCGGTGGCGCACGGGAACGACGGGCTCGGCTCGGTACGCATTCCCGCGGCCTGCTGCGGCGTCGTCGGGGTGAAACCGGGACGCGGCGTGGTTCCCGCGCAGGTCGGCGTCGATTCCTGGGGCGGGATGACCGAGAACGGAGTCCTCGCGACCACGGTCGCCGACGCTGCCCTGATGCTGTCGGTACTCGCCGATCGGCCGGCTCTGGCCGATCCGCAACCACCCAACCCGCTGCGTATCGCATTCGCACCGGCATCGCCCTCGCCGCTGATCCGGGTGGACAAACACTGGAGTGCTGCGGCACGGACCGCCGCGCAACTCGCCGCGGATGCCGGACACGAGGTGGCGGCGGCGAGACTGCCGTATCAGGGCGCGACGATGGCGTTGGCGTTGCGCTGGGTCGCGAACGCGGCGCGGGAAGGGAATACGTTCGCGAATCCGGACCTGCTGCAACGCCGGACCCGGGTCCATATCGCCGTGGGCAGGGCCGTGCGCAAGGCCCGCCTGGTCCGCCCGGAACAGGTCGACCGGATCGAGGCGCGGTTACTGGACTTCTTCGATCAGCACGATGTGGTGATCACACCGACCCTGGCCGCCCCCGCTCCGCTCGCCCGGAACTGGCATGCCCGTGGCTGGGTGGCCAATATCGCCGCCAGTGTGAGGTTCTCCCCGTTCACGCCGCTGTGGAATCTGGTCGGCTGGCCCGCAATGAGTGTCCCGATGGGAATCCATCCGCGCACCGGAACTCCGGTCGCCGCACAGCTGGCCGGCCCGCCGGGCAGTGAGTCCACGCTGCTGCGGCTCGCCGCTCAACTGGAATCCACCCAGCCCTGGCAGCGCACGGCCTGATCGGCGCTACTGCTCCGGTTCCACGACCGAGAATCCGCCGGCCACAACACGATTGGGGAACTCGAGGATGGTCGGGCGGTCGTCGTCGGCGCGCCACACCATGGCGAGCTCGCATGGCGGCAGCCCGGCCACGGGGCGAGCGGTGAGCCCGGGCCAGCGGTACATCGGCACATTGTTCTCCGCCAGCAGGCAGACACCGAGTCCCAGGCTCACGGCCTCGAGCCGCTCCTCGGCGGTGGCGGCCTCGCCACCGATCTTGGCCTGGCGTCCACCGCGGGCATCGGCGCCGAGCCAGAAGTCGCGCGAGGTACCCGCCTCGACCGGCATGGCCACGAAAGGCTCGTCGATCAGATCGGCGAAGTTGATACTTTCCTGATCTGCGAGCCGGTGATTTTCCGGTAGCAGCACCCACCGTGCTTCGGTGCGCAGGACCTGCCAGCGGTAGCGACCGGAATCGGGTACCGGCAGCCACATCAGCGCCAGATCGGCCTGCCGCCCCGCGAGACCGCTGGACGGATCGGTCCAGGACGCCGAATGCAATGCCAGCCGATGGCCACTGGCGCTCTCCAGTTCCGCGATCAGGCCACGGCCGATGGAGCTCTGGATACCGACACGCAGTACCTCACCGGCTTCCTGCAGCGCCACATTGGTGACTTCCCAGAGTTCCAGCATGCGGCGGGCCCCTTCGAGGAGCTCTTTACCGGCGACGGTCAGCGCGACACTGCGCTGGTTGCGATCGAAGAGGACCACGTCGAGCTGGCGCTCGAGCTGACGGATCTGCCGCGACAGCGTGGGCTGAGCGATATGAAGCCGCTGCGCGGCATTCGTGAAGTGCAGTTCCTCAGCGACGGCGACGAAGTACCGCAGGTCGCGCAAATGCGGGTCCATAGCACCTTGCTATCAGAATCGGTCTTGGAAATCCAGCTGCTTCAGGCCGCCAAGTTTGAATTGACGGCCATAAACAGCCGAACGGTTTGTTACCGACAGCATAGAACCCGGCCATCAGACCGGACCAACCGCCTTGGAAAACCCCCAGCGAACTCGATATCAACGCAGCTGACAACGGAAATACACCGGTACGCCACCAGCAACCTGCACCGATGTCGGATTGCCGGCAGCACCGCGGCGATCCGGACGCAACGCAACGCGCACTCCCCCACCTCCGGCAACTGTCGACCGACCCGATTTACCCAGGACAGATATCAAACAGTGATATTCGACACAGGCCCGCGGAATTCAGTCGGATTTCCGGCCGTCGGCCCAGCTCAGGCGCTGTATACGCGCGGATGAAGCGTGCCGATATAGGGCAGATCGCGATAGCGCTCGGCGTAGTCCAGGCCGTATCCGACGACGAATTCATTGGGAATATCGAAGCCGACATTCGCGACCTCCAGCTGGGCGCGCAACGCATCGGGCTTACGCAGCAGCGTCACCACCTCGAGCGACGCCGGGTTACGGCTCGACAGATTGCGCATCAGCCACGACAGGGTCAGCCCCGAATCGATGATGTCCTCGACGATCAGCACATTGCGACCGGCGATATCCCGGTCCAGATCCTTGAGAATCCGCACCACGCCCGACGACGAGGTGGACGACCCGTACGACGAGACCGCCATGAACTCCATCTGAGTCGGGATGGACAACGCCCGAGCCAGATCGGTCATGAAGAAAATCGCCCCTTTGAGAACGCCGACGAGCAGCAAGTCCCCCTCGGGCGCACCGGCGGGATAGCGCTTGGCGATCAGTGCTGCCAGCTCGTCCACCTTGGCTTGAATCTGCTCCTCGGTGATCAGCACCGACGCTATATCGTCCCCGTACACCTGTGCCGGCTTCCCTTCGGGTCGTTATCGTGCAAACGCCAATGTCAGAGTGCCACGTTCGCGCCCGGCAACCAACCTGATCCCCGGCATTCCCCCGCCGACCGCCACGCCGCCCTGGCCACGCCAATCGGTGACCAAAGCCTCGATGGCGCGTAACTGCTTGTGCGTCAACGATTTTGCACCCCCCTCGGTGAGCCATGTCCGAATCGCGCGGCGCCGGATCGCTGCCGGTGCCGTGGCGAGGATCTCCACCGACAGCCCCGAACCGGCACGCGCATCAGTCAGCAACTTACCGGCAATCGCATCCAGTACCTCGCCGTCCTCACGCAACTGCGCCGCGGTGCGCGCCAGCGCCGGTGCCGCACCGCCGCCCAGCACCTGCTCCAACAGCGGCAGTACCTCGGTACGCACCCGCACCCGAGTGAATTCCGGTGCGCTGTTGTGCGGATCCTCGTGCGGTCGCAGCCCGAGATCGGCACAGAGCGCGCGTGTGGCCTCGCGGCGTACGCCCAGCAACGGACGCCCCCACGGTTCGGCGAACTCCGCCATTCCCTGCAGGGAACGCTGACCGGACCCGCGGGCCAAACCCAGCAGCACCGTTTCGGCCTGATCGTCGAGGGTATGGCCGAACAACACCGGGACACCGTCGCGCATCCGATTCAGCGCGTCGTAGCGGGCGCGGCGCGCAGCCGCCTCCATCCCGCCCGGCCCGTGCACCGATACCCGGCTGATCCGGGCCGAACGACATCCCAGCCGACGTGCCAGCGCCGCGGCCTCGGTCGCCACCGCCGCCGACCCTTCCTGCAGGCCGTGGTCGACGATCAGCGCATCGACGGCCTCGGCCTCGACCACCGCCGCCGCTGTCAATGCCAGGGAATCCGCGCCGCCGGACAGCGCGACCGCGACCGGACCGTCCGGACGGTAGCGCTGTAGCCATCCGCGCACGGCCTGCCGCATGGTCAGCGCGGCCTCGGTTTCCGGGAGCCGGGGGCGCTGCGGGCGTGCAGCGGTGTCGCATCGCCGATCGGTGGATGCCTCGGGACCCGGCCGCGTCCCCGGCAGCTGCTGCTCGGTGGTGCGCGGCGGTGTCACCCCAGAACTCGGGCGATCCATTGTTGCGGGCTGCCGATCTCCTCGGGGCGCGGCAGGGTGTCGGGTCCGGACCAGATCGTGTTGAACCGTTCCATCCCGACCGTTGCGACGACCTCGTCGACGAAGGCCTTACCGCGTACGTACTGCGCGACCTTGGCGTCCACCCCGAGCAGTGCGCGCAGCAACCGCTGGATCGGATTGGCGGGACGCCGGCGGCGTTGATCGAAGGCCGAGCGGATCTGGGCCACGGTCGGAACGACGGCGGGGCCGACAGCGTCCATCACGTGGTCGGCGTGCCCCTCGAGCAGCGTCCCCAGCATCAGCAGCCGGTCCAGCGCCGCACGCTGATCCGGCGGCTGGGTAGCGCGCAGCAGACCGAGCACGCCCTGGTCGGCCGGGTCGTCGCTCCGCCCCGCGTCGCGCCGGCGACGGATCTCACCCGCGAGCCGGGTGATCACCTCGTTGAACGGCTCGTCCCCGGCCGCACCGAGCGTGTCCACGTTCTGCTTCATGTAGTCGGCCAGCCACGGCGCCGAGGAGAACTGCACCCGGTGGGTCACCTCGTGCAGGCAGACCCACAACCGGAAATCGGCGGGCACCACACCCAGTGCCCGTTCCACACCCATGATGTTCGGGGCGACCAGCAGCAAGGTCCCGTCCGGGCCGCTGAACGGGTCGTACTGGCCGAGGATCGCGGTGGACAGGAAGGCCAGCATCGCGCCGGCCTGCACACCGGCGGGTTTTCCGGCGAAACGGCCGTGGTCCGCACCTTCGGTGCCGGTCAGCTCGGCCATGGAGGAGGCGGCGGCGTGAATCCAGCCGCGGCGGTCGACGATCGTGGCCTGCGGGACGGGCCGGTCGTCGAGGAGCAGGCTCACCTCCCGGACCGGGCCCTCCGCCCGGACCGATGCCACCGCGAGTTCCTCGACGACCTGTGCCGCGGAGTAGCTCGTGGTGCGGGGACCGGGCCGGACCACGGCGCTACCGGCTCGTGCCGCCAGTTCCCAGTCGACCGTCCCGGACAGCAGCGAGGGCTTGGCCTCCGCGGACTCGGAGCTTTCGGTCATCGTCGTCCCACCCGTCAGGAGCATCCACAGTTGCGTAGTGCGGTGGCGACGGCGTCCAACGCCGGACGGCTGGCCTCCGGAGGCCGGTCGTTCGACATCAGCGCGAAGGTCATGACCCGGCCGTCGCGATCCAACACATATCCAGCCAACGCGCTCGAGACCGAGAGAGTTCCGGTCTTGGCGCGCACCCAGCCGGCTCCGGACCGGTGCGGTCCACCGTCGGCGAACCGCGGCGGCAGGAGCGTCCCGGTGCCTCCGGCGACCGGCAGGGTGTCCAGCAGCGGCGCCAGCGGCGAGGCGGTCTCGGCGCTCTCACCGGTATTCACCACCGACGGTGGGGTGGCGCTCCGGGGGGTCGGCGTATTCCGCAGCGCCGGGGAGGCCGCCTCGGCCAGGATCCGATCCAGTAGCGCCGCCGTGACCCGGTCGTCGGTGGACAGCCCGCTGTTGTCGATCTGGGTGACACCGGTGGTGTCGAAACCGGCCGCGCGCAAGGCGGTCAATGTGGCCGACGCCGCCCCGGCGAACGACTGTTCCGCACCGGTCGCGGCGGCGATTTCGCGGCCGATCGCCTCGGCCAGCACATCGTCGGAATGAATCATCATGTACCGCAGCCGGTCTCGGAGCTCAGCGGAGTCGACATGGGCGAGCTCGGTGGCCCCGGGCGGCGCCGCGGCCACCCGCACGGTCGCCGGGTCGGCACCCAGATCCATCGCGAGCCGACGGCCCGCATCCAGGGCCGGGGTCGGGGTCCGCGGCGAATAGTCGAGCAACGGATCCAGCCGGCCACCGTCGATCATCACCGGCTCGATCGGTGCCCAGGAACCGCCCGCAATATCCACCGGATCCCAGCCGACCGGCCAGGCCGGGCCCGAATACAGCGAGGTGTCGACCACCACGGAGTTCACCGGGTGGCCGGAAGCACGGACCTGTTCCACCAGATCGGACAGTTTCGGTCCGTCCGGGTAGTACCCCTTGCCGTCGGCCTGTGCGGTCAGCGTCGGGTCGCCACCGCCGACCAGCACCACCTCCCCCGGAACCGAACCGGACACCACCTTCGTGGTGACCCGGTGTTCGGGCGGCAGCACCAGCAGTGCCGCCGCACCGGTCAGGATCTTCATCGTGGAGGCGGGGATCATCGGGGTGTTCGCTTCGGCGCTCCACAGCGTCTTCCCGGTATCGGGGTCGGAGATCGAGGCCCCGAACTTGCCCAGATCCGGGCTGGTGGCGACCTGGGCCAAGGCCCGCGCCATCCCTTCGGGGGTCGGCTCGGGAGCGCTCGGTGTCGCCGGGGTGAGCTGCGGGAAGGGCTTCACCCCATTCGGCGGCGCGGCGATCGTCAGACCGCCGTGCCGGAATTCCTCGGTCCACGGCTTGAGCGTCACCGCCGCGACGGTGCACACCACCACCGCGACAACCACGACCACCAGCACCGCAATCCACATTGTGCGGCGTCGGCGAGTGGCCAGCCCACCGATGTTCTGCCTACCTCGACCTACCACGTGACAGCGCTCTCCCTATTCACCCGTGTGAGGCGGACACTCCCTGCCGCACCCATGCGCGCATCGACCACACTATCCTCACCTCGCCGGCGTTCCCCCGAACGAGACGGCAAGTCGGCGCACCCTGCCCGACGAGCCGGCCTTACCGCACCGACGCATACGCATCAGACGAAGGAGACGACGTGGAGTTCGATGTAACCATCGAGATCCCCAAGGGTCAGCGCAACAAGTACGAGGTCGACCACAAGACGGGACGGGTCCGGCTGGACCGCTACCTCTACACCCCGATGGTCTACCCGGCCGACTACGGCTACATCGAGAACACCCTGGGCTCCGACGGCGATCCGCTGGACTGCCTGGTGCTGCTGCCGGAGTCGGTGTTCCCCGGCGTGATCGTGGAGGCCCGCCCGGTCGGCGTGCTGATCATGAGCGACGAGGCCGGCGGCGACGAGAAGGTCGTGGCGGTTCCGGCGGGCGACAAGCGCTGGAATCACATCAACGACGTGAACGACATCCCGGAGTTCGACCGCAAGGCGATCGAGCACTTCTTCGAGCACTACAAGGATCTCGAGCCCGGCAAGTGGGTCAAGGTCGAGGGCTGGGGCGACCGCGCCAAGGCCGAGCAGCTGGCCGACGAGGCCGTCAAGCGTCTGCAGGAGCAGGGCGGGCACTGATCGATGCGCCGGCCGACGGCGCTCGCGTTTTCCGGCGAGCGCCGTCGCAGGCGGTCTGTCGCCTACCCGGAATCGGGCGTGCTACTTGCCCCCGAACTCGGGCTTACGCTTCTCGAAGACGGCCTGAATCGCCTCGGTGAGGTCCTCCGAGGGCAGGAAGGCCGCATTCCAGGCTGCGACGTAGCGCAGTCCGTCGGCCACCTTGGCGGCCTGCGGCTGATCCAGCACATCCTTGACACCCTGCACGACCAGCGGCGGGTTGTCGGCGATCTCGCCGGCCAGTGCGTCCGCGGCGGCGAGCACCGCGTCCTGGTCCGGGTACACATCGTTGAGCAGGCCGATCTTCTCGGCCCGCGCGGCGTCGATGTCCTTACCGGTGAAGGCCAGCTCACGCAGGTGTCCCTCGCCGATGATGGCCGGCAACCGGTGCAGCGAACCCATATCGGCGACGATGGCGACCTTGGCCTCACGCAGGCTGAAGGTGGCCTCGGCGCTGGCCAGCCGGATATCGGCGGCGGCGATGAGATCGAGTCCGCCACCCACACACCAGCCGGAGACCGCGGCGATCACCGGCTTGCGGCAGCCGGCGACCGCGGTGACCGCGTCCTGCATGGCACGGATCTCGTACATGAAATCGGTACGCGGCGCGGCGAGCGCCTTCTCCCCCAGCAGCGGCCCGAAGGTCGGGCTCATCGCGGGCAGGTCGAGCCCGAAGGAGAAGTTCTTGCCGGATCCGGTGAGGACGATCGCGCGGATCTCGGTATCGGCATCCAGTTCGTTGAAGACCTGCGGCAACTCGCTCCAGAAATCCGGGCCCATCGCATTGCCCTTGCCGGGCCCGGTCAGCGTCACGCGCGCGACGCGACCGTTGCGCTCGACGGTAAAAGCCTTCCAATCACTCATGCGGTCAGCGTATCGGGGCTGGTCTACGACTCTTGGACGACGGTCCGGAATATTCGGACAGGCACAGGACGTAGGTTGGATTCGTGAGCAGTTCCCAGCGACCCGACACCGCGGTGGGCGATTCCGGCTCCGCGCACGACGGCGTCACCGCAGCACAGTATCGATCGGCCATGCGGCACTACCCCGCCGGGGTGACCATTGTCACTCTCAGCAGACCCGAGCGTCCGGTGGGCTTCACCGCCACATCCTTCGCGTCGCTGTCGGCGGATCCGCCTCTGATCTCGTTCAATATCGCGCACACGTCCTCGTCCATCGACGCGATGACCGCGGCCGATTCGATCGTGGTGCATTTTCTCGGCGAGCATCAGCAGCATCTGGCCCAGCGGTTTTCCCGCGCCGCCTCCGAACGTTTCGCCGATCCGGAACTGTGGTCGACCCTCGACTCCGGTGAGCCGGTGCTGCACGGCACCCCGATCTGGGTGCGAGCCACCGTGCACAGCCTGATCCCGATCGGAGATCACACGCTGGTGGTGGGGCTGGTGACCCGGGTGCACGACGATACCGGTGGCACGGCGCCGAATCCACTGCTGTACTACAACGGAAATTATCATCGGCCCGTCGGTTTGGACTGAGTGACAACAGGTTTCGTCTCAGGGCACCAGATAGCGAGTGGCAAGTTCCTCTACCAGCGGGTCGCCGTCACAGACGGCGGACAAGGCCTCGAGGTCCTTCTCGATCGAAATTTGACGCGGGTCGTCCTGTTCCGGGTCGGGCCTACCGTCCTCGTGCAACTGCCGCAGCATCTTCTCGCGTACCCGAGCTTTCAGCGAATCAGCGATATCCGATTGGGTCATACCTTCAGCATGCCCGGCTAGACCGGAGTCAACCAGGTGCCGAACGGCATATTGCGGACCACGGTGAACAGCACCAATCCACCGATCAACACCCACTGGGCGTTGCCACGCAACGTGAACGGGAAGGCGGCGCCGGGCCGGCCGCGCCAGCGTCCGAGTGCCCATTTCCCCCACCACAGTGCCAGCACGACCAGCAGTGGTAGCAGAAACACATTGCTGTGCACGGCATCCAGCAGGTGTCCCTGGGTGAGGTTGTGCATCGCGCGCAGGCCGCCACAGCCCGGGCACCACCAACCGGTCAGCTCGTAGAAGGGACACAGTCCGTAGGACCCCGCCGAATGCGGATCGCGGAAGTGCAGCAACACCGCCGCACCGAGGAAGCCACCGGCGACCAGCAGCGGCGGCCCGGCCGTACGCCACCCGATTCCGGCGGTCCGCTCCGCGATATCCACGACTCTCACGGTAATCGGCTCCGCCGCGCTCACGCCAGATCGGCCGAATCCTGCGGACCTCGTGCCGCCGCGGTGGACCGGTCGCCGTCCGCATTGCCGGAACGGCCGGTGACCGGCGCAGTGAGGGTTCCGGCGAGCATGTCCACGACCTCGGCCCACGCATCTCGGTCGTCGGCTGCGAGCCGGCCGGCTTCCACCGCCCGTTCGTGATCGGCCACCAGGGCGGACAGCACGGTCGTCAGGCTACGCAGGCGACGGTGTCGCAATCGGGGTTCGAGGTCGTGCAGTGCGCGGTCCAGTCCGTTCACGATCACCCGCACCGAGGTGCGCTCGGCACTGTCCAGGTTGGTCACGTCCGATACTGCGGGATGGTTCCGAATCTGTTCGAGAAAGCGCGCGTAACAACAGGTCTCATTGCTCGCACTGAGTTCGAACATGGGGAACACCAATGCCTCGAGCAGGCCGTGCACTTCGTCCACCAGCCCGTCCGGCCGCTGCGCCAGCAATTCCAGCCGCCGCACCTCGAGTGCGGCCAGACGCTGCTGCACCACGGCTTCGACCAGGCCGTCACGGGAGCCGAAGTGGTACGGGATCGCGGAGTTGTTGCGCTGCCCGGCGGCGGCCGCGATCTCGCGCAGCGGCACCAGATAGCCGCGTTCGGCGATCAGCCGCTCGGCCGCCACCATCAATCGTTCCCGGGCAGTTATCGCTTCCACCCTGAGCACCATAGGGCCTACCAGGCTTTTGAGAAGTAACGCTTGACAGTTAAGAGTATGTTCTTAACACTGCGAAGGGCCCCTAGGAGAGGACTTCGCATGATTCTGGACAAATTCCGCCTCGACGGTCAGGTTGCCGTCGTCACGGGCGCCGGGCGCGGCCTCGGCGCCGCAACCGCCGTGGCCCTGGCCGAGGCCGGTGCCGATGTGGTGATCTCGGCACGCACCCAATCACAGCTCGACACCGTCGCCGACGAGATCCGCGCGACGGGTCGTCGCGCGGTCACCGTGGCCGCCGATCTGTCGGATCTGGACGCGGTGGCAGGGCTGGCCGATACCGCGGCCGCCGAGCTGGGGCGCGTCGACATCGTGGTCAACAATGTCGGCGGCACGATGCCGAAGCCCTTTCTGGACACCTCACCGAAATTCTTGGAGGAAGCCTTCCGGTTCAACGTTTCCACCGCTCACGCGCTGACCCGCGCGGCGGTGCCACACATGCTCGAAGGTGAAGGCGGTTCGGTCGTCAACATCTCCTCGATGATCGGCCGCACCTCCGAACGTGGCTTCCTCGCCTACGGAACCGCCAAGGCCGCCCTCGCTCATTGGACCCGGTTGGCCGCGGCCGATTTGTCGCCGCGGGTGCGGGTCAACGGCATCGCGGTCGGTTCGGTGCTCACCTCGTCACTCGAGGTGGTGGCGCAGAATCCGGAGGTGAAGGCGAAAATGGAGGCCGACACCCCGCTACACCGGCTCGGCGATCCGACCGATATCGCCGCCGGCATCGTCTACCTGTGCTCACCGGCCGGGAGCTACCTCACCGGGAAGCTGCTGGAGATCGACGGTGGCCTGGTGGCAGCCAACCTGCAGCTGGGACTCCCCGATCTCTGATCTCGGATCGGCTCCATTGCGAGTCCTCATCCCCATCGGCCGCCTCCCCGGTTCACAATGATGAACAAAGCACTGTGATCGTCACCACAGATCGCATACGGTGCCGCCCCAGCTTGTCGACGAATGCGCGCATGCAGAGAGGTGGAACCAGATGAATCGCACGAGCATCATCCGATGGACGGTCCGAGCGGCGGCCGCGACGGCGATCGCGGCCGCCGGATTCGCCACCACGGTGCCCGCGGGCGCCGATCCGGTCTGGCCCGGTGGTCCCGACATCCCAGGGATCCCGCAGCTCACCCCCACTCCGCCTCCTGTCCTGGTCGAGGCGCCGTGCTCGGCCGCCGCCCGGGCCTGCCTGCGCCTGTCGACCAACGAGGGCTGGCTGATGGACAACGGGCGCGCCGTCTACGGCCCCACTCGCATCTCGCACGGCCGTCCCGGCTACGAGACCCCACCCGGGGTCTTCCACGTGGCGTTCAAGAAGCCGTACCACTGGAGCACCATGCACAACGCCGAAATGCGCTGGGCGGTGTTCTTCAACGGTGATATCGCCACCCATATCGGGCCGATCGAGGAGCAGTCGCACGGCTGCATCCGGATGACTCCCGACGGCGCGAAGGCCTTCTACGACTATGTCGAACCGGGCGACGTCTTCGAAGTCGTCCCCTGAGTCAGGCGCTGACGGCCGCGGTGAGGATCGACGCCAGTTCCCGGTAGGCGCCGGCGTCGTCCAGCCCCGTGGCCGCACGCACCCCGCCCTGCTGAATGCGGACCATCATGGTCGCGACCAGGTCGGCGGTGAAGCCGGCGTGGACCCGGCGGAAGTCGCCGCTCGTAACGCCCTCGGTGATCAGTTCCTGCACCCGGTGTGCGGCGATACGGGTGTTGCGTTCGTACACCGCCCGCGCGGGAGCGAAGGCGTCGAGATCGGCCATGAAACGGTCGGAGGCCACCGCCAGCGCCGCCTCGACCGCGGTCAGATAGGCCGCGATCCGGTCCCGCGGCTCGGCCACCTGGGCCACGGTGGTCTCCACCCGGTCGGTGGCGCGCTTGAAGAAGTGCACGGTCGCGGCGGTGACCAACTGCTCCTTACTTCCGGCCAGGGTGTACAGGGTCGATTTGGAGCATTTGAGGCGGGCGGCGATCGCATCGAGTGTCAGGTGTGCGAATCCCTCGTCCAGGAACAGCTCGAGCAGGGCGTCGAACAGTTCGGTGCGGCGTGCTGTCGCGAAGGCGGCCCGAGTCTCCATACGACGAATGATACTGCGGGACCTCTTGCAGTACCGACTACCAAACAGTACCGTGACCGAATATCCAGTACTGCTGTTCGTATCGCTTCGAGGAGATTCCAGTGGCCGTCGACCGACTCCTGCCTACCGACGAGGCACGCGATCTCATCCAGCTCACACGCGATGTCGCCGACAAGACGCTGGCGCCGATCGTCGACCGGCACGAAAAGGACGAGACCTACCCCGACGGGGTGTTCTCCCCCCTCGGTGCGGCCGGCCTCCTGGGTCTGCCCTATCCGGAGGAATGGGGCGGCGGCGGTCAGCCCTACGAGGTCTACCTGCAGGTGCTGGAGGAAATCGCGTCCCGCTGGGCGGCGGTCGCGGTCGCGGTCAGCGTGCACAGCCTGGCCTGCCACCCGCTGATGGTGTTCGGCACCGAGGAACAGAAACAGCGGTGGCTGCCCGAGATGCTCGGTGGCGATACGGTCGGCGCCTACAGCCTGTCCGAACCGCAGGCCGGCTCCGACGCCGCTGCCCTCACCTGCCGGGCCACTGCCACCGAGGGCGGCTACCGGATCAACGGCACCAAGGCGTGGATCACCCACGGCGGCATCGCCGATTTCTACAATCTGTTCGCCCGCACCGGCGAGGGGTCCAAAGGCATCTCCTGCTTTTTGGTCCCACGCGACACCGAGGGCCTCGGCTTCGGCAAACCGGAGGAGAAGATGGGCCTGCACGCCGTGCCCACCACCTCCGCGCACTACGACGACGCCTTCGTCCCGGAAGAACGCCGGATCGGCACCGAAGGCCAGGGCCTGCAGATCGCGTTCAGCGCACTGGATTCCGGCCGGCTCGGCATCGCCGCGGTCGCCACCGGCCTGGCCCAGGCCGCCCTGGACGAGGCCGTGGCCTACGCCAAGGAACGAACCGCGTTCGGCCGCAAGATCATCGACCATCAGGGGCTCGGTTTCGTGCTCGCCGATATGGCCGCCGCGGTGGATTCCGCCCGGGCCACCTATCTGGACGCCGCCCGCCGCCGCGATGCCGGGCTGCCGTATTCGCGCAACGCCTCGGTCGCCAAACTCGTTGCCACCGATGCCGCGATGAAGGTCACCACCGATGCGGTCCAGGTCTTCGGCGGGTACGGCTACACCCGTGATTTCCGGGTGGAGCGGTACATGCGCGAAGCCAAGATCACCCAGATCTTCGAGGGCACCAATCAGATTCAGCGCCTCGTCATCAGCCGCCACCTCGCAGGCTGAGCTACGGTCCCCACTCGCGAAAGGCGGCACATGTCCGACATCCGCATCTCCGCCGAATACGTCGGCGACCTGGTCGAGCAGTACGGCTCACCACAGGCCTGTGCCGCCGAATTGCTCTGCGACCGGCATGATCCGGACGCGATCGCGTTCACGATCATCGATCCGGACCTGTCGTCGACGGACCTGACCTACGCACAACTGCGGCGCCGGTCCGAGCAGGGCGCGGCGGCACTGGCCGCACTCGGCGTCGAGCCGGGAGATGCGGTCGCCACCCTGATGGGCAAGTCCGAGGATCTGATCGTCACCCTGCTGTCGATCTGGCGCCTGGGCGCGGCCCACGTCCCACTGTTCACCGCATTCGCCTGGCCGGCGATCGAGTTGCGGCTCACCGCCAGCGCGGCGAAAGTCGTCGTAACCGACGAGAATCAACGGTCCAAGATCGAAGAGTCGGATGCGATCGTGGTGGTCGCGGGTACTCCGCAGCAACCGGACGATCTCGCGCTGAGTGCTCTGCTCGACGCGCAGCAGCCCGGATTCGCGGCAGCCGTCCGCGGTGGCGACGCACCCCTGGTCATGATCTTCACCTCCGGTACCACCGGAGCGCCGAAGGGTGTTCCGGTGCCGATCCGCGCGCTGGCCGCATTCCGCTCCTACGTGGAGCTCGGCCTCGACGTCACCGCCGACGACGTGTTCTGGAACGCCGCCGATCCGGGCTGGGCGTACGGGCTCTACTACGCGATCCTCGGGCCCCTCGCCGCGCGCCGGCGCAGCCTGATCCTGCATGCCGGGTTCTCCCCGGAACTCAGCTTCGCGGTGCTGCAGACCTTCGGCGTCACCAATTTCGCGGCCGCCCCGACCGTCTACCGCGCGATGCGCGCCCAGCCCGAGGCCGCGCCCGGCGGACTGCGCCTGCGCCGCGCCTCCTCGGCCGGTGAACCGCTCACCCCCGAGGTGATCGGCTGGGCGAAGGAGGTTTTCGGCACCGAGGTACGCGACCACTACGGACAGACCGAACACGGCATGGTCATCGTGAACGCCTGGCACGACGCGGTGCGCAGCCCGCTACGTCCAGGGTCGATGGGGCGTCCGTTGCCCGGCTGGTCGGCGGCGGTCCTCGCCGACGACGGCTTCGACCCGGTTCCTGCGGGCACCATGGGCCGGGTGGCGATCGACGCCCAGGCCAGCCCGCTGATGTGGTTCAGCGGCTACCACCAGGCCCCGGAGAAGACCGCCGAACGCTTCTCACCGGACGGACGCTGGTACCTCACCGGCGATGCCGGATCCGTCGACGAGGACGGGTACTACTACTTCTCCTCCCGCGACGACGATGTGATCATCATGGCCGGCTACCGGATCGGGCCGTTCGATGTGGAATCGGTGCTGGCCACCCATCCGGCAGTCACGGAGTCGGCGGTGGTCGGTATGCCCGACGAGATCCGCGGCGAGGTACTCGAGGCCTTCGTGGTGCTGCGCGCGGGCGTCGAAGGCAACGACGAACTCGTGGGCGAACTGCAGCGCTGGGTGAAGGAGAAATTCGCCGCGCACGCCTTCCCACGTTCGGTGCACTTCGTCGACCAGTTGCCCAAGACACCCAGCGGCAAGGTGCAGCGCTTCATACTGCGCGGACGCCCCGCCGGGTAGGTCGGCACCCACCGCTGATCCACACCAGGACGGCCCACGGAGTTGCGCGGGCCATCCACCATTTCCGGGCCACCCGCGCGCCGATTCGCCCTACGGCTGCAGCTGACCGACCCTGATTGCCAGCAGGTTAGCGATCAGGACGACAGCGAAAACCACGGCGGCCGTGCGCCATCCGACCGCCCACAGCCCGACCGCGGCCCCACCGAACACCGCCACCTTCGTGACCAGGGCCAATGCCGGAATATCGAAGGTAGCCCTGGGTGCCGCGAACAGCCCCCAGGCCACCACCGCCACCAGGGGCACCCCGACGGCCGCGATCGCCTTGACCGCGGTGACGTCGAAGAATTTCCAGCCCCACACTCCCAGTGCCGTGAACGCCATCAGTTCCAGGACGAAGAGCAGAGTGAGATTTGTCCAGGTCCACAGTTCACGCATATCGGCTCCCATACCTTTGAGAGCGGTGCTCTCTATAAAGAGCAGTGTGACCGAGACGTTCGGTCATGTCAACTGTCGGGCCCAGCAGTGCACGACCACCGCTTCCGCTGAGAACCCTGCCCCGTGCCGGGACCGCCTGCTGTCCCAGCGGCATTCCCGAAGCGCAGCACGAACGGCGGCCCCGGAAGCCGACAATCCAGGTGCCGCCGACGAACTGGGCCGCACCGCCGCCGGGCAGGAGATCGCTAGCGGCTCAGCGACTCGACCCGCGCCAAGGTGCGGGCACTGCCCGCGACTTCGAGCTGTACCTGCAGCGTGCCCCCGCCCCGCCAGGCACGGATCAGCACGTCGTCGCCGGCCATCACCGGTCCGGCATGTTCGAGGATCACTCGATACGGAGCTGCCGGCGCTCCGGGAATCCGCGCCAGGGCCTCCTCCACCGCCTCCCAATGCACCGCGTTGTTCACATGGCCGTAGTGGTCGATATCTGTCACCCGCAACGGGAATGGCCACGTTTCGGCAGCTGCCGCCGCATCAGCCTGCAACGCGGCCCGCCACTGCAGCCGGTGTTCGGTGGTGACCGCGAGCATCGGGGCCATGAAACGGTCACTCATCCGGGCCGGACGCCCGGCCTCGAGGTCCACGTGGATCAGGAACATCTCGCTCTCGATCAACCCGCCGTTCTCGCTGCGCACCTGGATACGCATCGTGCACCACCGGTTCGACAGCGCCGACGGCCAGCGCCGCAGCTGCACCTGGTCACCGAACTCGATCGGGCGCAGCACATCGATCACCGTGCGGCGCACGATCCAGCCCTGATGCAGCTCCCCCTCGTCGACCACCTTCAGATGGTCGTAGCCGATGTCCTGTAGATAGCGCGCGACCGCGTCGAGTCGTAACCGCTGGTTCGCATCGGTATCGCCCAGCCGGACCGGCCACTGCTCGTGGAACGCCCGGTCCTCATCGGGGCACGCCGGTAACGGAAACACGATCTCGGCAGGTCGGTGCGCGGCGGCGACGGCGCCCATGAACGCTCCTCTCGCAGGTGTCGGACAGCCTACCTACCTGCGGCGATGACGGAGAGCGCAACTCACCTGGTGAGCCGCATCTCAGTTGCGCACAACCGCCGCCGCGGTCTCGAGAGGTGAATGTAACTGCGGGCCGCGCAGGTGTGACTGCCGGGTAACACCGGATTCCTAGCTTGGATTTCCGAGGGTGATGCCGGTTGGGAGGAGTCACATGGCAGTGAACGCGACCGATACCGCGCGCACGGTGTGCTCGTACTGCGGGGTCGGCTGCGGCATCGTCGCCGATATCGCCGTCGGACCACAGGGGATACCGCTGGTGCAGAAGGTCGCCGGCGACAAGACGCATCCGTCGAACCGGGGCCGGCTGTGCACCAAGGGCGCGACGCACGCCGATCTGCTCGCCGCCTCGGACGACCGACTGCACACCGCACTGGTGCGGGCCGAACGCGGGGCCTCGGCACAGCTGGAACCCACCGACCGAGTGATCGCCCGGACCGCCGCCCGCCTGCGCGCGATCGTCGACGAACACGGCCCGGATGCGGTCGCCTTCTACGTGTCCGGCCAGCTGAGTCTGGAGGCGCAATACCTGGCCAACAAACTCGCCAAAGGGTTCATCGGAACCAATCAGATCGAATCCAACTCGCGGCTGTGCATGGCCAGCGCAGGCAGCGGCTACAAACTCTCGCTGGGCGCGGACGGGCCGCCCGGTTCATACGACGACTTCGACCACGCCGACGTGTTCTTCGTCATCGGCTCGAATATGGCCGACTGTCATCCGATCCTGTTCCTGCGCATGATGGACCGGGTCAAGGCCGGCGCACAACTGATCGTGGTCGACCCGCGCCGCACCGCCACCGCCGACAAGGCCGACCTGTTCCTGCAGATCTCACCCGGAACCGACCTGGCACTGCTGAACGGACTGCTGCACCTGCTGGTGGCGAACCGACACCTCGACGAGAAGTTCATCGCCGAACACACCGAAGGCTGGGACGAGATGCCGGCCTTCCTCGCCGACTACACCCCCGAGGCCGTCGCCGCCGTCACCGGTCTACCCGTCGACGACATCCGCCGCGCGGCCGAACTGATCGGGCGAGCCGAGAACTGGATGAGCTGCTGGACGATGGGACTCAACCAGTCCACCCACGGCACCTGGAACACCAACGCCCTGATCAACCTGCATCTCGCGACCGGCGCCATCTGCCGCACCGGAAGCGGCCCCTTCTCGCTGACCGGTCAGCCCAACGCCATGGGTGGACGCGAAATGGGCTACATGGGCCCCGGACTACCCGGGCAACGCTCCGTGCTGGACGCCGCCGACCGCGCCTTCGTCGAAGAATTGTGGAACCTGCCGCCGGGCCGGATCCGCACCGAGGTCGGGTCCGGCACGATCGACATGTTCGCCCGGATGGCGGCCGGTGACATCAAAGCGTGCTGGATCATGTGCACAAACCCGGTGGCCACCGTCGCCAACCGGAAAACCGTGCTCGCCGGACTCGAGGCCGCCGAACTGGTCATCACCCAGGACGTGTTCGCCGGCACCGAAACCAATGCTTACGCCGACGTCGTCCTTCCCGCCACGTTGTGGGTCGAGGGCGAAGGGGTGCTGGTGAATTCCGAGCGCACCCTCACGCTGGTGCCGAACGCGCTGCCCGCACCGGGTGAGGCCCGCCCCGACTGGCGAATCATCGCCGAAATGGCTTGCGCGATGGGATATTCGGAGGGATTCGACTACGACAGCGCGGCAGAGATCTTCGAGGAGATCACCCGGGCCCACAATCCCCGGACCGACTACGACCTGCGCGGTATCAGCTACGACCGACTGCGGGAGGGGCCGGTGCAGTGGCCCTGCGCACCGGAAGGGCCGGCCCGCAATCCGATCCGGTACCGCAACGACCGAGCCCTGGTCCGCGCCGAGGACGGCACCACACCCCGCCTGCTGTTCCCCACCGACTCCGGCCGGGCGGTGTTCTTCCCGCGCCCGCACCTACCGGCCGCGGAACTGCCGGACGACGACTACCCCTTCGTGCTCAACACCGGTCGCGTGCAACATCAGTGGCACACCCTCACCAAGACCGGAAAAGTCGCCAAACTCAACAAACTCGATGCCGGACCGTTCGTCGAAATCCACCCGGCCGACGCCGCCACGCTCCAGGTAGTCGACGGCGACGCGATCGAGATCTGCTCCCGCCGCGGCCGTGCGATCCTGCCCGCCACCGTGACCGACCGGGTGCGACCGGGAAGTACCTTCGCCCCGTTCCACTGGAACGATCTGTTCGGCGAATACACCACGATCAACGCGGTGACCAACGACGCCGTCGACCCCGTCTCGCAGCAACCCGAGTTCAAGGTGTGTGCGGTCCGGCTGGTCAAAGTGGCGGTACCGCCGAGCACCGAACCAACCGCACCGCAGGCGGTCCCGGCCACACCGGTGCCGGTCGGCGTGGCACCGCAGCCGACCGGTGAGATGAGCCGCGCGCAGGCCGCCGCGACATTGCTGGGGCTGCCCGCGCCCCCGCCACTCGGCGATACCGAACAGGCCTTCCTCTCCGGATTTCTCGCAGCGATCGATTCGACCGGCAATGCCGCACCACGGCTACCCGACACGGCACCGCTGAGCCCCCGGACCAGAGCCTGGGTCGACGGACTGCTGGCAGGAATATTCGTCCCGACCGAACGCCCCACGGCCACCGCAACCCCTGCGGCACAACCACAGTCGCACTACGGCGGCCGCGCGCGCGAACTGGTGGTGCTGTGGGCTTCGCAGACCGGCACCGCCGAAGACTTCGCCACCGGGACACTCGTGCCCGATCTCACCGACTCCGGGCACGCCCCGAAGGTGCTCGGCATGGACGAGATCACGGCGGACACCCTGCCGGCGCAGGCAGACCTGCTGCTGGTGAGCAGCACCTTCGGCGACGGCGATGCACCGGACAACGGGTCCGCGTTCTGGGAATCGCTGAGCGCGCTACCCGACGGCGCGCTGACCGGCTCACGCTTCGCGGTACTGGCATTCGGAGATTCCAACTACGACGACTTCTGCGGGTACGGGCGTAAACTCGACGAACGCCTGGCGGCGCTGGGCGCGCAACGCATGCTGGAACGGGTCGACTGTGAGCCGGAATTCGAGGACACCGCCGCGGCGTGGCTCGACGGGGTGCGCACCGCTCTGCACGCGCCCGGCGATTCCCCGGCGGACACCGCAGTGGTCCCACCGGTTGCCGGCGCCGGCACGGCTCACCGCGCGCCCGCCGGCGGGACGGCTCCTCCTTTCGGTCAGCTCGTCGGGAACCGGTTACTGAGCCTGCCCGGCGCCCGGAAAGAGGTACGCCAGTTCACCTTCGACCTCTCCGGCACCGGACTGACCTACGACGTCGGCGATGCACTGGGGATACGGCCTGCCAACGACATCGGCCTGGTGTGGGAATGGCTGGCCCGCACCGGGCTGGACCCCGCGACCGAGGTCGAGATCGCGAAAGTGGGCGCCGTCCCCCTTGCTTCGGCCGTCGAACGGCATCTCGACCTGACCCGAATCACCCCCGACCTGCTGCGATTTCTCGCCGAACAGACCGGCGACCATGTCCTGAAGAATCTGCTGCGCCCCGACAACAAGGGTGAACTCGCCAAATGGTTGTGGGGCAGGCAACCGGTCGACGTCGCCACCGAATACGCGATTCGCGCCGACGCACAGCAGTGGGTCACCATGCTGAAAAAGATTCAGCCACGCCTGTATTCGATCTCCTCCAGCCCACTGGCCGACCCCGACCTGGTGCGCACCACCGTGTCCGTCGTCCGCTACGACGGAACCACCGGGGTGCGCCGCGGTGGACTGTGCTCGAGTTACCTCGCCGACGCCGACGCCGACCAACCGCTGGCCCTGCACATCCACCGCGCACCACACTTCCGCCCGCCCGGCGACCCCGCCGCCGCCGCGATCATGATCGGCCCCGGCACCGGCGTCGCCCCCTTCGTCGGATTCCTCGAACACCGCCACGCGCGCGGCGACACCGGCCCGAACTGGTTGTTCTTCGGCGAACAACACGAAGCCACCGACTTCTACTACCGCGACGAACTCACCGAGCTACGCGATCGAGGCGTTCTCACCCGACTCGACGTCGCCTTCTCCCGGGACCAGCGCGCCAAGATCTATGTCCAGGACCGCATGCGCGAACACGGCGCCCACCTGTGGTCCTGGCTGGACTCCGGCGCCCACTTCTATATTTGCGGCGACGCCAACCGGATGGCCGCGGACGTCGACCGAACCCTGCGCGAAATCGTCGCCTACCACGGGAGTATGGAACGCGCCGACGCCGACGCCTACGTCAAGAAGCTGGCCGCCGACAAGCGTTATGTGAAGGACGTGTACTGACCTATCCACCGGTCCGAAGCCGAACCGATTCGGCGGGCAGATCGTGGGTATCACGGCTCATCGAGAAGAACTCGGCGCGGCCTCGCCGGTCAGGACGTTGCCCCGACCCGGGCCGGGCCCTCGAGAAGGAGGTGACCCATGGCCGACACCGCCGACTGGCCGGTACCGACCGAAGGTCTGGTCGTGACGCATTTCCTGACGGTGCGCGACGTCGCGGTTTCCCGCGAATTCTATGCCGGGATCTTCGGAGGGCAGGTCGTGCTCGACGAGAACCCGTGCATCGTCAAGGTCGCCAACAGCTGGATAATCATGAACCCCGGCGGCGGCCCGACACCGGATAAACCCGATATCACGCTCACCCCACCCGAGACCGGCGACCCGGTATCGGCCTTCCTCAACGTCAGAGTCGCCGATATCGCGGCCTTCCACGCCGCCGCCACCGCACAGGGAGCGAACTTCCTCACCGACCCGATCGACCGCAAGGCCGAAATCCGGTGCTACCTCCGAGATCCGGACGGGTACCTGATCGAGATCGGGCAGGCCACCGGAATGCTCCAGGGCATCTTCGCCGACCCACCCGCCGGTCGGAAGGAGTGAGGCGATCGGCCCGGCGGTTCGACAACGCATGCGGCTGTCTGCATTCGCGCGCCGGAACCGGCTGTGCCGCGCCACACTTGGAGCATGGCTGAGCTCGAGCTGACGGCGGACCGCCGAGAAGAACTGGCCGGACTGTTAGCGGACGAACAGCGTCTGCGCGCCGAATATCCGAAGGTAGCGGAGTACCTCGACGCCACCCCGATGCTGCCCGGCACCGGGAACGACCGAGCCGACGCCGCATTCGACCTGCGATTCGTGCACTACATGACCGGCGGACCGTCGATCAGCACGAACCCCTACTGGGACATAGTCGCACCGTCGATATCCGAACGCGAAGGCCGCCGCGTGATCGACGGCGGCCGGCCCCGCGGCAGCGCCCGGCTGGGCTTCGCACAGACCGTCCTGCAGGCCGCCTACGCGTACGCGGTCCCCGCACCGGAGACTCTCGAGTGGCTTCGCACCTTCTGCGGTCACCGGCCCCTGGTAGAGCTCGGCGCAGGCCGTGGCTACTGGGCCGCCCTATTGGCGCGCACCGGCCTGCAAGTCGACGCCTACGACTCGCAACCGCCGCACACCTCGCAGAACCCGTCGTTCACCCGTGCGTCCGGCCGACCGGACGTGTGGCTACCGGTCGGGGACCTCACGGCGTTCACCACACGATCGGTCGGCCGTCGTGACGAGGTGCTGTTGCTGTGCTGGCCACCCGGCTGGGGCAACCCGATGGCATCGGAGGCACTGAACCTCTTCGAATCCCACGGCGGCCGCCGACTGGTGTACATCGGCGAACCCAGGGGCGGAAAAACCGGAGACGACGCCTTCTTCGATGCACTCGACTCACGATGGACGATCGAATCGGAAGACTCCCGATTCGCTTCCTGGTGGAACTTGTCCGACCGTGCCCAAGCATGGGTACGGAAATAAGTGGAGCCGCCTAGGAGAATCGAACTCCTGACCTTTTCATTACGAGTGAAGCGCTCTACCGACTGAGCTAAGGCGGCATGCCTTTCGGCGGTGCGAGTCTATCGCCTCGGCGGCTGGAACACGAAAACGGCTGGTCGGAGTGGGCTCGGGAGCTACATCTGGCCGTGTTGGACGGGGCCGGCGGGTTCGTAGGTGGCCAGGACTACGCCGAGGTCGGTGACGGAGAGGTCTACCGGACGCATCGTTGCGGGGCGGAGGCCGTGGTTGAACAGGCGGCGGCCGGAACCGAGGGTCAGTGGGAAGGTCATCAGGCGGAAGCGGTCGACGAGGTCGTGCTGTAGCAGGGTCTCGAGGAGGTTGCCGCTGCCCCAGATCTGCAGTTCGTCGCCGGGTTCGTCCTTCAGTGCCCGGACCGCCGCGACGACATCACCGGACAGCAGGTGTGCGGTATCGGGGTGTTCGCCGCGCCAGCGCGCATCGGCCACGCCGAGAGTTGTGGAGGCGACATATTTGGGGCGGGTGTTGATCGCGGTGGCGATCGGGTCGTTCGGGTCGGTGTAGTCGGGCCAGTGTCCGCGGAAGATGTCGAATGTTCTGCGGCCGAAGACGAACGCGCTCGCATGGCTGTTGAGTTCGGTGACGAATTCGCCCACGTCCGGATCGGGGAACGGCGCCTGCCAGCCGCCGTGGGTGAACTCGCCACTGGGGTCTTCCTCGGTGCCGCCGGGAGCCTGCATCACGCCGTCGAGAGTCAGGAACGTCTGCACGGTGAGCTTCATGTGAATAGGGACGATGCGGCGCACCGATTCTGAGCGCACGCCGCGATATCGGCCGCAAGTGCCGGCCCACCGACACGGATCCGAGCGCCGAGTGCGGTCAGGCCGAACGGGCGGCGACGAGGCTCGCGACCATAGCGGCGATGGCGAAACGGGGTTTGACGTTCGTTTCCAGGGCTTCGCGGCAGGACAGCACCGCCTCGATGGACCGCAACAATCCCTCGGGGCGTACCTCGTCGGCCAGGTCACGGATCTGGTCGGACAGGTCCGGGTGCGTGTAGGTGATCGTCGGATTCGCGGGCGTGGTGCCGAACCGCACCGCCAACGCGTCGCGGTACAGCCCGGCCACATCGATCAGCGCACGATCCAGCGCATCCCGGCTGGTTCTGGTGGCGCGGGATTTCTGGCGGCGCTCCAATTCCTTGAGCACACCGGCCGAACCACGAGTGGCCGAAGCGGCGCCCTTTCCCGTACCCCCGGCCCCCAAGGCGGTCGCCAGTTCGTCACGTTCACGTTCGTCGCGTTCGGCGCTGACCTGTTTGGCTTCCTCTTCGGCCGATTTCACCAGTTCGTCCCCCGCGAGATAGGCGGCACCGGGACGCGCCACCGCACCCACCAGAGCCAGGGCACGGGTGCGGCGGGTGCGAGCCTGCTCGTCGGTCGCGAGACGGCGGGCGCGGCCGACATGCCCGCCACTCACCGACGCCGCCCAGGCCGCCTGTTCGGCAGGCATACCGTCGCGATCGCGCAGCACCCGGGCAATGGCATCCACCGACGGCGTCACCAGATGCACGTGCCGGCACCTGGAACGCAGCGTGACCGAAATATCCTCCGGATCCACCGAGGGGGCGCACAGCAGGAAAACCGTTCGCTCGGGCGGCTCCTCCACCACCTTCAGCAGCACGTTTCCGGCGCCTTCGGTCAACCGGTCGGCATCCTCGACCACCACGACCTGCCAGCGACCGGTGCTGGGACGACGCGCGGCGACCTGGACGATCTCACGCATCTCCTTGGTACTGATGCTCAGCCCCTCCGGGATCACCCGCCGCACGTCACCGTGAGTTCCGGCCATGGTGGTCGTGCATGCCTGACAGTGCCCACACCCCGGTGTGCCCTCGGTCGTACATTGCAGCGCGGCCGCGAAGCACAGCGCCGCAACGGATCTGCCGGAGCCGGGCGGGCCGGTGAACAGCCACGAATGGGTCATGGCCGACGATGCCGCCGCCCCGTCGCGTGCCGCCACGGCGGCAGCGGTCAACTCGGACTCGACCGAGTCCTGACCCACGAGCCGATCGAAGACACCTGCCACGCGCTACACCCTAATCGGCCGTGCCGACAGGGCGTCGCGCGCGGGCGTGATGCTCCCGATCAGTCGGTGGATTGTGCCGCCTTCTTCGCCGGAGCCTTCTTGGCAGCGGTTTTCTTCGCGGTGGTCTTCTTGGCGGTCGTCTTCTTCGCCACGGTCTTCTTGGTCGTCGACTTCGCGGCGGTCTTCTTCGCGGCCGCCTTCTTGGCCGGGGCCTTCTTCTTCGCCACCTTCTTCACCGGGCCTCGGGCCCGCCGGTCGGCGAGCAGTTCGGACGCACGCTCGTCGGTGATCGACTCCACTTCGTCGCCCTTGCGGAGACTGGCGTTGGTTTCACCGTCGGTGACATACGGTCCGAAGCGGCCGTCCTTGATCACCATCGGCTTGTCCGTGGCCGAATCCTTGCCCAGTTCACGCAGCGGAGCCGCGCTGGCGGCCTGCCGCCCGCGCCGCTTGGGTTCGGCGTAGAGCTTGAGCGCCTCGTCCAGGGTGACGGTGAAGATCTGATCCTCGGTCGCCAGCGAACGCGAGTCGGTGCCCTTCTTCAGATACGGACCGTAGCGGCCGTTCTGTGCGGTGATCTCCTCACCGGAGGTGGGGTCGGTACCGACGACCCGCGGCAGCGCCAGCAGTTTCAGCGCATCCTCGAGCGTGATGGTCGACAGGTCCATCGACTTGAGCAGCGATCCGGTCCGCGGCTTGGGGCCTTTGGACGCGGAGCTTGCGGAGCGTCCCGAAGATCCTGCAGTCTTCTTTCCTCCGGCCTTCGCTTCGGGTTCGCCCTCCGGCTCGGGCAGGATCTCGGTCACATACGGGCCGAAGCGGCCTTCCTTGGCGACGATCCGGTGCCCTGTCTCGGGGTCCACACCCAGCGGGCGGCCTTCCTGCGGGGTAGCGAAGAGCTTCTCCGCGATCTCGGGAGTGAGCTCGTCCGGCGGCAGGTCGTCGGGCAGGTTGGCGCGCTGCGACACCGGATCGCCGTCCGGATCGTCCGGGTTCTGCACCATCCGTTCCAGGTACGGCCCGAAGCGCCCGACCCGGACCACGATGTCGCGATCCTGATCGTCGGTGAACATCTTGATCGAGTTGACCTCGCGCGCATCGATATCGTCGAGTCGCTCGCCGATCATCCGTTTCAGGCCACCCGAACGCGCCACCGAACCGTCGGCGCCTTCACCACCGAAGTAGAAACTCGACAACCAGTTCCCGCGCTGCTCACGCCCGCCGGCAATAGCGTCGAGATCGTCTTCCATCGTCGCGGTGAAGTCGAAGTCGACCAACCGGCCGAAGTAGGCCTCCAGCAAACCGGTGACGGCGAAGGCCACCCACGAGGGCACCAGCGCATTACCGCGTTTGTAGACGTACCCGCGATCGAGAATCGTCTTGATGATCGACGCGTACGTCGACGGGCGCCCGATGCCGAGTTCTTCCAGCGCCTTGATCAGCGACGCTTCGTTGTAGCGCGGCGGCGGATTGGTGGTGTGGCCGTCGGGATTCAGCTCGGTGGCGGCAACGTTCTGCCCCTCGGTCAGCGCGGGCAACCGGGATTCGGCATCGTCGGACTGACCGCCGGACTCCTCGTCCACACTTTCCACATAGGCCTTGAGGAAGCCGGGGAAGGTGATCGTCCGGCCGGACGCCGAGAACACGCATTCCTGACCGGTGCCGGCCCGGCCGGTGATCCGGACGGTGAGGGTCGTGCCGCGCGCATCGGCCATCTGTGACGCGACGGTGCGCTGCCAGATCAGCTCGTAGAGCCGGAACTCGTCCTGATCCAGGCGGGCGTGCAACTGGCCCGGGGTGGCGAAGGTATCGCCCGCCGGCCGGATCGCCTCGTGTGCCTCCTGCGCGTTCTTCACCTTGCGGGTGTACTGGCGCGGACTGGGATGCACGAACTCCGCCCCGTACAGCTGGGTGGCCTGCGCGCGCGCCGCGCTGATCGCCGACCCCGACAGCGTCGTGGAGTCGGTACGCATATAGGTGATGTAGCCGTTCTCGTACAGCCGCTGCGCCACCCGCATGGTGCGTTCGGAACCGAAGCGCAGCTTGCGGGCGGCCTCCTGCTGCAACGTCGAGGTCATGAACGGCGCATAGGGCCGGCGAGTGTAGGGCTTGGACTCGACCGAACTGACCTGGAAGTCGACCTTTTCCAACGCCGCGGCCAGGGCACGGGCAGCGGCCTCGTCGAGCACGGTGACCCCGTTGGCGGACTTGAGCTGCCCGTCGGGACCGAAATCACGTCCGCCCGCGACCCGGGCACCGTCTACGGAGATCAGGCGCGCACCGAAGATCCGTGGATTGGCCTGATCGGTATCACCACTGCCGGCATCGAATTTCGCCGCGATATCCCAGTACTCGGCGGAACGGAAGGCGATGCGCTCGCGCTCGCGCCGCACGATGATCCGGGTCGCCACCGACTGGACCCGGCCCGCCGACAGGCGCGGCATGACCTTCTTCCACAGCACCGGGCTGACCTCGTAGCCGTAGAGGCGGTCGAGGATGCGGCGGGTCTCCTGCGCGTCGACCAGATCGTTGTCCAGATCACGCGTGTCGGCCGCCGCGGCGCGGATCGCCGGTTCGGTGATCTCGTGGAACACCATGCGTCGGACCGGGATCTTCGGCTTGAGCGTTTCCAGCAGATGCCACGCGATGGCCTCGCCCTCACGGTCGGGGTCGGTGGCGAGATAGAGCTCGTCGGCGTCGCGCAGCAGCGTCTTCAGCTCCGAGACCTTGGCCTTCTTGTCGGGGCTGACGACATAGATCGGCTCGAAATCGTGGTCGACATCGACACCGAGCCGAGCCCACGACTGCCCCTTGTATTTCGCCGGCACGTCGGCGGCGCCGCGCGGGAGGTCCCGAATATGACCGACGGACGCCTCGACGGTGTAGCCCCGGCCCAGATAGGGCGCGATCTTGCGGGCCTTCGTCGGCGACTCGACGATGACGAGACGACGCAAGCCCCGCCCGGATGCTGCCGATGCTTCGGGCCCGGCGGAGGCCGCATCGGGGGTCGGCGATGCACCGCGGTCTCGTGTTGCCACCGGCGAACACACCTTTCCTGTCGACCCGCGCGGCGCAAGCGCGCGGCTGGGGCAAGAGGGAGAGACAAATGTCTCCCGCCAGAGACGTTTATACCGTGTTTCGCTGTCTCGGAGCCCGCACTACGGCCCCGTGACCCGAGAGTCTCGGCCGTTCTGCGCAGCGCTTCCCCTCGAGCACCATCCGAGCCGATATGGCTGCGAACTGCGGAGAAACCACCCGTTCGGGTACCCGGCTACATCGAAAAGCCCCGGTTTTCGATCGAGTGTACTTCCCCCGGATATGACTCGTCCCTCACCGCGTGTACGCGGTGAGGGACGAGTTGGTCAGACCTGAAGCGATACTCGCTCAGCTGAGCGCGCGAACTCCGGTCGCCTGCGGGCCCTTGGTGCCCTGGCCGACCTCGAATTCGACCTTCTGGTTCTCCTCGAGAGTACGGAAGCCCGAACCCTGAATCTCGGAGTAGTGGACGAAGACGTCAGCGGAGCCGTCCTCGGGCGCGATGAAGCCGAACCCCTTCTCCGCGTTGAACCACTTCACAGTTCCCTGTGCCATTCTTTTCCTTCTCTTTCCATACCGGAACGGCGGACAAGTCAGTTTTTCGTCCACCGGGCCCGTTCCGACCGCTGTACTCTGTTCCCCCTGCAGGAAGCTTCAAGCACGGCGTTCGCAACATCGATCCTGCTGATGGTTTGGACCTTGGATCCGTTCCCTCGAACACAGAAGCTTGCGACCGAGAACCAGTGAACCATGTCTGCGCGCAATTCGACAGCTCAGTTACCCACAATTTGCAAAAAAGATGATCTTGCGAATAAGCAGGTGAGGGGCACAATGCCCAAATCCAAACTTGAAGTAGGTTTGCTTAGCGATAACCGGTTGAGCGTCAGGCAAACCGGCTGTGACGCAGATCGCTACTCGGTAGTGAATTACCCGACAGGCCACCGCCGACACACACACTTCACACAAACCCGACGCGCTACCGTCTCGGTCCGATGAACCTGCAGAACCAAACGCCCGGCCCGGAATCGGCCGATGCGGTCGGCTACGGTCGATCGTTGCTGAATCGTGTCCTATTCGGAGTACCCGATGGAGCGAGCCGTGTCACGCACGTGACCGAACTCCGCGCACGATCGGCGCAATTCGCCCAGTGGCCCACCTGGGCCTCCCCCGACCTGGTCGAGGCGCTGCGGGAATCGGGTGTACACACGCCGTGGTCGCATCAGGTCGAGACCGCACAGGCAGCCGCGCAGGGCGAGCACGTCGTGGTGTGCACCGGCACGGCATCAGGAAAGTCCCTGGGGTATCAGCTTCCCGTGCTGACCGACCTGCAGCGGGACCCCGGCGCGACCGCTCTGTATCTGGCGCCGACCAAGGCGCTTGGCGCCGATCAGTTCCGCGCCGCCGCGCGGCTGTGCCATACCGGCAGCCTGCGCGATATCCACCCGGCCACCTACGACGGCGACACCGCCCCCGAGGTCAGGCAGTGGGTACGTGGGAATGCCCGATGGATCTTCACCAATCCCGACATGCTGCACACCGGCATGTTGCGTGCGCATCAGCGGTGGGCGCGGTTCTTCCGCCGGCTGCGGTATGTGGTGATCGACGAATGCCACGCGTACCGCGGCGTCTTCGGTTCCCAGGTCGCGATGGTGTTGCGGCGGCTGCGGCGGCTCGCGGCCCATTACGGCGCCGATCCCACCTTCGTGCTGTGCTCGGCGACCAGCGCCGATCCGGCCGCCGCGGCCGAACGTCTGATCGGGGCACCGGTCGTCGCGGTGACCGAAGACGGCTCACCGCAGGGAGCCCGCACGGTCGCGCTCTGGGAACCGCCCCTGATCAGCGAGCTGAGCGGGGAGAACGGCGCCCCGGTGCGGCGTGCGGCCACCACCGAGGCAGCTCGGATCATGACCGATCTGGTGGTGGAGGGCGCCCGCACGCTGACCTTCGTCCGATCCCGCCGGGCCGCCGAGGTCGTGGCGATCGAAGTACGGCGCATGGTGGGCGAAGTCGATCCCGCGCTGACCGACCGGATCGCCGCCTACCGATCCGGATACCTGGCCGAGGACCGCCGCGAACTGGAGCACGGGTTGTCCGATGGTTCGCTGCTCGGCGCGGCGACCACCACCGCACTCGAACTGGGCGTCGACATCGCCGGGCTGGATGCCGTCGTGATCGCCGGTTTCCCGGGAACGGTCGCCTCGTTCTGGCAACAGGCCGGCCGGGCCGGCCGCCGAACTCAGGGTTCGCTGGTCCTCCTGGTAGCGCGCGACGATCCGCTCGACACCTACCTCGTCCATCACCCACATGCGCTCCTGGAGCGCCCGGTGGAGGCCACCATCACCGACCCGCGCAATCCGTATGTCAGCGCGCCGCATCTGCTGTGCGCGGCCTGCGAACACCCCCTGACCGATGCCGAGGTCGATGATCTCGCGGGCCGCGAGGTCGCGGCCGATCTGGCCGCGCAGGGTCTGCTCCGGCGGCGCCGGAACGGCCACCGAGGCGTCGCACGCTGGTATCCGACCTCACACCTGTCTCCGCACGACGACGTCGACGTACGGGGCGGGATCGGGGCCCGGGTCGCGATCGTCGACGACAGCAGCGGCCGGCTGCTCGGGACCGCGGACTCGGGGCGGGCACCGGCGACCTTGCATGCCGGAGCGGTCCATCTGCATCAGGGTGAGACCTATGTGGTCGACGAGTTGGACCTGGACGAAGGAGTCGCCTTCGTCCACGCGGAGCAGCCCGGATGGCACACCAGCGCCCGGATGGTCACCTCCGTGCAGGTCGACGAGCATCTTCGCGAGCACGCCTACGACCAGGTGGGTGTCGCACTGGCCAGGGTCGGCGTGACCCGCCGGGTCACCGGCTATCTGCGCACCCTGCCCAGCGGCGAGGTACTCGACCTCGTCGAGCTCGATATGCCCGAGCACACACTGGCGACCCAGGCCGTGCTCTACACCGTCACGCCGCACCTGCTGGCCGCCGCGGGGATCGATCCGCGACGGGTGCCCGGCGCACTACATGCCGCCGAGCATGCCGCGATCGGGATGTTGCCGCTGGTGGCGTCGTGCGACCGGTGGGATGTCGGCGGGGTGTCCATTGCCGAGCATCCGGATACAGGACTGCCGACGGTCTTCGTCTACGACGGGCACCAGGGCGGCGCCGGCTTCGCCGAGCGTGGTTTCCATCGGCTGCGCACCTGGCTGGCCGCCACGAGGGATGTCATCGTCTCGTGCGCGTGCCCGCAGGGCTGCCCGTCCTGCGTGCAGTCCCCGAAGTGCGGAAACGGCAATGCTCCGCTGGACAAGGACGGCGCGGCGGCGCTGCTCGCGGCGGTCCTGCGCGAGCTACCGGCCGACCGGGAGTCACAGGTGCTGGAAATCGGGGGAAGCTGAACCTGATAACCAGTGCATTGCCCTAGCGAGTAACGGCCATACCAGCATTCACATGTATGCATTCATTGGAATCACCATGCGCATAATGCTCAGTTAATTGCGCTGCGGTAATTCGATGCAATGTTAATGGCAATTCTTTTATTGCGCCCACGGCCCGCTTGTGTCGTCGCTCACTGCCCCTTTCCTCGCACCAACCGTCCGGTATTCATGATCTTTTTCGGGCAGCCACAGGTCCGGCACGAGCGACCGCAACAACTGAACGTTCGACCAATAGCGCGACGGATACCGCCGCGTCCACCGTGACGGTCACATCCCAGCCCTCCACCACACACGACCGCGTGTGCACCCGCATTCTCCGGACCACGAATTCGGCCTGATCGCACGCCGTGGCGGTCCCGGCATTCACCGTGTTCGCCGCCGCCAGCGCCGCCAGATCCGCCGCGCTCTGGGCCCGATGCCGAGCAGCGACAACCGCCGCGACCTGAACGATCATCACGGTGACGAGAAGCAGTGCGGTGAGCGCCAGACAGGCGGTGACAGTCGCGCCGCCCGCACAATCGCGCCACCCCGACCGGCCCGGCGCTCGTCGCTGGGGTTGTCTCATTCCGGCTCACCGACCGCGCCGATTTCCCCGGGCTCGCGTGCGGCAACCGCCTCGGCGCGTAACCGGAGCATCGGCAGCAGCGGCGCCCGGGCCCGCACCGTCGCCACAACCCACTCCCCCTCGCCGTGCACCTCGATCTCGGCATCGGGCGGAGCCACCCGCCGCGCAGCGGGCAGCGCATCCGCGCGAGCACCACGCGCCGCGAGCCGGGCGGCCTCACGAGCGGCGTCGATACAGCGGATCTGCATCGACGCCGCCAGCAGGGCCCCGAGACACAGCACCACGACCACCACGACCGCGGCCAGCGCGATCGCCGCCTCGACCGTCACCGCACCCCGGTCCGAGCTCAGACGCTCGTATTCAACGCCTTGTCGATGATTTCGGTCAGCGCGTTGACAATGGAATCGCCCGTGACCACCGTGTAGAGCACGGCCCCGAAGGCCGCCGCGGCGATCGTGCCGATCGCGTATTCGGCGGTCGACATGCCGTCTTCCGCCGCTGCCGCCCGCACCAGCCGCAACCTCAGCTCCTGCAGCAGCGATGACATAGCCCCCAGCATCGGCCTCTCCCTTCTCTCCGATCGGCACGGAAGGTCCGCACCGAATTCGTCCTGTGCTCACCACAGGCCACCGCCCAGTACCCGGCCGGCCAGCCCGGCCACCACCGGCACGATGCCCAGGCATACGAACGCCGGTAGGAAACACAGCCCCAGCGGACCGCTGATCAGGACACCCGCGCGTTCGGCGCGGGCGGCGGAGGCGTCGGCCACGGTGTCGCGGCACTGCTGCGCCAATTCGGCCACCGCACCCGTCAGTGCGGATCCGGAGCGGGCCGATCGGCGCACCAGCCTTGCGAGGGACTGCATCTCGGCCAGCGGAGCCTCCCGCGCCGCGCGTTCCCAGGCGGTCACCGGATCCGAACCGAGTGCCAGCAGATCCGCGGCGCGGCACAACGCCGAGCGGAACGCTTCGGGCGCAACGGGTGCGACCGCGCGGGCCGCGGTAGCGGTCGGTAGCCCCGCCCGCAGACAGGAGGCGAGCAGATCCAGCGCGGAGGCCACCGCCAGCGGGTCCACCGGCCCATCGCTCGCGCGCTGCGGTGCGAACCGCACTCCGCGCACTGCCTGCAGCCGATGCGCCGGCGGAGTCGGCCCGGGCAGGATCAGCAGCGCCGCAGCCGCCCACCACAGCGCGGGCGCCACCGCGTTCATACCGTCACCCGCCGGGTGATCGCATCGGCCCAGAGCAGCCCGGCACCGGCCAGGCCTGTCCCCAGCGGCAGTACGATCGCGCCGATGCCGGGGCCCACCAGGACCTGCACCGGGTGTGCTCCCATCAACTGCCCCAGGCCGATCCCCAGCAGCGGTAGCCCGGCCAGGACTGCGGCTCCGGCGCGCGCACCCGCCAGCGTCGCCGCGGTGCGATCGCGGAAGCGCAGCCGACCGGCGAGGTCGGCGCGGGCGGCGGTCAGCAGATCGGCAAGGGCCACACCGTGTCGTTCCGCGACAGCCCACACGTCGGCAACCCGGTCCAATTCGGTGCCGATAACGCATATCCGATGGCGTAACCCAGCTGCGGCCGAGCCGCCGAGCCGGGCACGGGCCGCGCTCGCAGCGAATGCGGCACCCGTATCACCCCCGATTTCGGAGGCCGCTACCGCCGCTGCCGCACTGGGATGAGTCCCCGTGCGCAACTCGCCGATCACGACCTCCAGCCCTTCCAGCAGTTTTCGGCATTCGTTCTCGTGCCGACGCTCGCGCCGACGGTGCCGCGCGCGCACCGCGAAGGTCGTGAGGAGCAATGCCGCCGCGCCCGCGACACCGGGACCGAGTACCACCGTGGCCGCGACCGCCGACACAGTTCCGGAACGAATAATCCAGGGGTGCACTACCTTTCGCGCTACGCTGAAATCTCCGGTCAGTGACCGTAGTCGTGCCCGCCCGCTGCGTGTAGGCAGCACGAACAGTGCGACCGCACCGCACAGCAAGGCGGCGATCACCGGCGGAGCCGTTCGTCCAGCAGCCGCCGCAGCGCGCTGCTCGCCGGGGCCGGGCCGGATTCCGCGGACCAGGCCGTCTCGATCCGGACGCCCGCCTCCAGGTCCCGGGTGACCAGGCCGATCTCCTGCAGCACGCGCACCCCGTCGGCCCGGCGGCGTACCGCGAGCACGACCTGGACCGCCGCGGCCAGCTGACTGTGCAGCCCGGCCCGGCTCATACCACCCAGCGCCGCAAGGGCTTCCAGCCGAGCGGGTACTTCGCGAGGAGAGTTCGCGTGCACCGTCCCCGCCCCGCCGTCATGCCCGGTATTGAGCGCGGTGAGCAGATCGACTACTTCGCCCCCACGCACCTCTCCGATCACGATCCGGTCCGGGCGCATCCGCAGCGACTGCCGGACCAGGTCTCGCACGGTGACCGCCCCGGCTCCCTCCACATTCGTTGTGCGGGCGACAAGGCGGACGATATGGGGATGAGGCGGCGCCAACTCGGCCGCGTCCTCCACACAGATGATGCGTTCGGAGGGGTCGACCTGTGCCAACAGCGCGGACAGTAGTGTCGTCTTACCCGCACCTTGAATAAGGCACACTTACTGCCATGACCACCACGAAGGCCACCACGGGCAAGCTCACCATCCTCCGCATAGCGGTCTACCTGCGCTTCTCTCAGGACCGGACCGGGCAGGAACTCGGTTTTGCACGCCACGAACCCGCGTGCCTCGCCCTCGCCGAGCGCATCGGAGTCCAGCGCGGCCGGGCGACCATGGTCACCATTTACAAGGAGACCGTCTCGGCCTCCGCCTACGGCCGCAAGGCTCGGGCCGAGTACCGGCGCATGATCACCGATATCGAAGCCGGGCAGCTGGACATGGTGATCGCCTACCACAACGACCGGCTCATCCGGGACATGGGTAAAGACCTCCAGCCCCTCATCGACCTGGTGGAGGCGACCGGTGTGGAGGTGGAGTTCTGCTCGGCCGGGCGATGGGAGCTGGCGACGGCATCCGGCAAGGCCAACGCGCGGCTGATGGCAACCATGGCCGCCTACGAATCCGACATCAAGTCCGAGCGCATCAAGTTGCAGCGCGTGCAGCAGGCCCAAGCCGGGAAGTTCCACGGAGGGATCAGGCCGTACGGCTTCGAGCCGGATGGTGTCACCGTGCGCCAGACCGAGGCCCGGGAGATCGCCCGGATGTACGAGCAGGTAGTGGCCGGGGTGTCCCTGCGGCAGATCGTGATGGACCTCAACCGGCGCGAAGTACCCACGGCCACCGCGCGCGGCCCGTGGACCTCCCAAACCGTGCGCGACATCATCCTCCGGCACCGCAATGCCGGGTGGTCGGTACACAAGGGCGCGGTTGTCGGTAAGGCGGTGTGGCCTGCCCTGGTGAGCGAGGAGACCTGGCACGCGGCGGTGGCCGTGGTGACCGACCCCGCGCGGCGCACCACGCCGGGCGCGACACCCAAGTGGTTGGGCTCGGGGCTGTACCTGTGCGGCGTCTGCGGGAAGCCTGGGCTGCGGGCGGGAGTGTCCGGCAGCGGGCGGCGGCCCTCGTACCGGTGCAAGCTGCGCGACTTGACCGGCCAGGGCCACGTGAGCCGGGACGCCGGGCAAGTGGATGCCCTGGTGGAGGAGACCGTCGTGACCAGGCTCGCGCAACCCGATGCCATCGCGCAGCTCACCGCCGGGCAGGGCAGCGCCAACAGCGACGCCGCCGCCTTGCGGCTGGAGCAGGCTGCGCTACGGCAGCGGCTCGACTCCCTGGCGGGTATGTTCGCCGCCGGGGACATCGACGAGCGCCAGCTGACCACGGGCAGCAGCACCCTGAAAGCCAAGATCACCGAGATCGACTCCTCCCTCGCCTCGCTGGGGATGCGCTCCCCCCTCGACGAACTGAAGGGCCGGGGCGACATCCGCACCGCCTGGTTCGGCACACAGCCCGACCGGAGCGACGGCCTCGCCCTGGGCTCGCGCCGGGCCATTGTGGACATGCTGTTGGCCGTGACGGTCCTGCCTGCGCCGCGGGGGCGGCGAGCGTCGGGCAAGTACTTCGACCCGGAGTTCATCCGGCTGGAGTGGAAGCAGTAGCCCCGCAGCCCCGCCGCCTAGTATCGGTGGCGTCGATACGAGCTCCTATCAACTCGGCACCCGGACGGCCCAGCCCGTAGCACGGCCATCCACACACGGCCCCTGCCCACAGCGGGGGCCGTTGTTGTGTGCGGAGCCGTTGCACAGCCTGCGCCTACCGTCAGTCGTGGGGGCGCGCTGTTCCTACTGCGGTAGTCGGTCATGGCGCGCCCCTTCCGCATGTGCGAGGCGGGGGCCGCTGCCGGGTCAATCCGTAGCGTGAGCAGCGGAAACAGAAGGAGACCCACCATGACGAACCCACTGCCACCGGTCGTTTTCGAGGCCCCGCCGGTGACCCCCGCCGGGTATGGCCTGCTGGCCGCCGCCACTGTCACCGAGATGTCCGGCCCTGCTCGGCAATTGGGCGGTGTGGAGGTGTACCCGTACAACTGCGACGACGGGTACGGCACCTACAGCACCGAGCTGTGCGACGACGACCCGGCCGTGAAGGCTGCGGGCGAGCGCGGCGCCCCGCTGACCTTCGACCCGGTGGTCGTGTACGCGGCCAGCGAATGCCGCACCGACCAGACCGAAGCCGAGGTGCTGGCCCGCGCAGCCCACACCCGCAGCCTCCACGAACCGCTACTGGTCGAGTCGGCTTTCGCCGCGCGCCTGCTGGCCGACGCCGGGACGCCCACCACGGTTCCCGATTTGGCGTCCGCCATCGGAACGCTGGAGGAGTTTCTGGGCGAGCAGGGGTACAACGGCTACATCCACGCTGCGCGACGCTGGGCAGCCCGCGCAGCCGACTTGAAGGCCACCAACGGCACCGGGGCCGTGCCCCGCACCAACATCGGCAATGGGTGGGTGTTCGGCGGTGGGTACGCCAGCGCGCTGGGCAACACGCTGGTTGCCACGGGGCCGCTGTTCGTTTGGCGCTATCCGGCTTTCGAGCAAGTGGTGACCACGGGCAGCCATCCGCAGGCCGCGCTGAACAACACCGTCTACGGCCTGAGCGAGCGCATCGTCACCGTGGCGTACGAATGCGACCTGATGGCCGTGACCATCGACGCCACCCCTTAGACGTGCTGCCTGCCTCCGGGCAGCACAACGGCCCCCGGCGTCCTCTTGGTGGAGTCTCTGCCGGGGGCCGTTCAGCTCGTGGTCGAGCTACCGCCCTGGGTCGGTCACGGTGACCGAGACGGTCATGGTCTCGCTCAGCAAGGTGCGCGGGTCGTCTATGCCCAAGAGGCCGGCCAGCCGTTCCACGGCGCGCAGGCTCATATTGCGCTGCCCGCGTTCCAGCGTCCCCATGTAGGTCCGGTGGACACCGAGGGCATCGGCGAATGCCTCCTGGCTGAGGCCGCGCGCCTGCCTGATTCGGCGCACGTTCTCGCCCAATGTCCGCTGTAGGTGGCCTTCCATAGTGCTTCTCAGGGTGCACGCGTGCACCCTTTCCGGTCGACAGACCAATACGTCTCCATACAGATATGGAACGTAAACCGTGCGAATCTGTGACCTCTGACGCACACTTATCAGTGTTCAATCACCGACACTGGAGGACACCATGTGCCACGACACGACGGCCCAGCCCAGAGCGCTGGGCTGGGTAGATGCGGACCGATCGCCCGACATCGAGCAGGACCGGGCGGCCGTCGCCCGGCTGGCGCGGAGGCTGGGCTACGGGCTGGTCTGGCCCGACGAGATATCAGCGCTGCCGGTCTCGGCGCAGCTCCCGAGCATCGGAGCCGACACCGTGCTCATGCCCTCGCTGGATCACCTGGACGTGGCTGAGCTGCGCAGAGTCCTGGAGATCGCGGACGTGGAGACCGCGAGCCCCCGGCGCAGCCTCCCCCGGCGGTCGACAGTGGCCGGAGTCGTTCGATGATCGCGCTCGGGTGGGTCACCGTGATCGCGCTGCCCCTGGCAGTACTGACCTGGGCGATGTTCTGGCCGCAGCCCATACCGCCGGAGCGCAGCGTGGAAGGCATCAGGCGGCGGATCGAGGCTGAGGACGCGATGCAGCCGGTACGCAACCCGCAGCGGCGGACAGGCCGAATACCGTAGACCGCACCCACCTCACATACAGAGCAAGGCCCCGGGACATAGCTGGTGTCCCGGGGCCTTGCGCATGACAGCCTAGGTGATCCCCGCCCTGGGATCTCGCGAGCGGTTGGCCGTTACTGCGGGGCCTTCACCACCAGGCGACGCGACTGCACGGCGCTCCGTGATCGCTTGAGGCGGGCAGCGACCTCCCGCACGGTGCCGTCCCAGACCTGAGCATCCTCCTCGGCGGTCCACAGCTGCCCCCGGCGGGTGGCAGGCTCGGGGGCTGGCCACTTCTCGCAGCCGGACGTCAGATGCGAGCCCTGCCGCTGCATGAACCACTCGTCGCCGGGCTCGCGTTCGGCGGTATAACCGCATACGCAGCTCACGACGAACCGGCCGCTGCTCGGCTTCCCGGGCCGGGGGTGCTCATAGGTGATCGACAGGGGGCCGGAGCAGTACTCCGGTGGCGGAGCGCAGAACACCATCAGTTCGCCGCCTGCTGCTGGTTGCGCACGTTGTAGATGGTCTTCCGCGATACCTCGAACTCGCGGGCCAGCGCCGAGGGCGACTCCCCGGCGTCCATGCGGGCCACCACGGCGGCGGCCTGCTCGGGGCTGAGCGCGGGTTTGCGGCCCTTGTACTTGCCTGCCCGCTTGGCCACGGCGATGCCTTCCCGCTGCCGCTCCAGGATGATCGCCCGCTCGAACTCGGCCACGGCCCCCATCACCGACAGCATCAGCATCGCGCACGGGTCGGACTCGTCGCTGGTGAAGGTCAGGTTCTCCCTGATGAACCGCACGGTGACGCCTCGGCCGGTCAGCTCGTCGACGGTGCGGCGCAGGTCCACCAGGGATCGGGCCAGCCGATCCATCGAATACACCACCAGGTCGTCGCCTTCGCGCAGGTAGTCCAGGCAGGCCCGCAGCTCGGGCCGGTTGGTGTCCTTGCCGGAGGCGTGATCGGTGAACACCTTGTCCAACCCGAGGCCGTCCAACTCCTTGTCCAGGCCGTCGAACTGCCGGGCGGTGTTCTGATCCTCCGTGCTCACACGCACGTACCCCACGCTGTGCCCCTTGCGCACGATGACCTCCTGATTGTGTAAGTAGGTTCTTAGGTCAAGCTACACAAGTGTGTAAAAACTCGCAAACGCAACCTATTTACACGCAGAACAGGCGTGGACCAGGTGTTTCGTACGCATGTACCCCAGATGCACACCGCGTTCCCGAGCACAACCGCACACCGCACCGGCGGCAGGGTGCCGGGCAGGCGCGGTGCCCGGCAGCCCCGGCCGGGGTCAGGTGTTGGCCCAGGTGCCGTCGTCTGCTGCCAGGGGCGTGTCCATGCCCGGGTCGATGCCCAGCGCGCGGATGTCCTCCTGCACGGTGGTGAGGAATTCCTCGCGACCGAGCCCCACGTTCTGCACCATCACCTTGGCCGGGGCTGCCAGGCCGTGCAGTTTCGACCGGCGGTCGTGGACTTTCAGCATCGTCTCGATTGCCTTGAGGTCCCCGGTCATCACGCCGGGCCACACCTTGCGCAGGGCAACGTCCAGCCGCATGTCCTCCATCTGGCGATACGTCTCCGCGGCTTCGGATTCCTGCCGGTTGAGCAGCGACTCGACCGCCCGGAACGGCCCGCTGGGGTCGGCGTAGCCCAACTCCTCAGCGATGGCTGCCCAGGGCGCGCCTGCCATGCGCAGCCGCAAGGCGCGCATCTGACGGTCCCGCTCGCCGGGCTGCGCGGTATCCGGTCCTGCCACGGTCACACTCCCTTCAACCTGCGCATATGTTGCGCTGCCTGTCGAATGATGGTGGCGGCCTCCGGATCTCCGGCGAGCGCCCTGGACGCGAACACCCGGCCGATGTCCCGGCAGGTCAGCATGTGGTCCAGAGCAACGGCCCCGCGTGCGGCCTCGGCACTGACCCGCTCCGCCGCGCTCATGCCGCAGCCCCCGCCGGGCGAATAGCGAACGGGTCGATGCGCTGCTTGTGTGCCCAGCGCACGGTGTCGATATCGACGCCGGGCCGCACACCGAGCGCCAGGTGAATGTCCGGGCTACGGACCGTGCCCGTGCGGTGCAGCTTCACGGCCAGGCGGCGAATCGCAGGCATGGCGAACCGCACATCGGCCTCCACGTGCCGGGCCGCCCGGCGGCCCATCAGGTCGCGGTCCTCGTCGCTGGCCGCCGCGAATGCCTCCCGCACCGCTGCCTCGCTGGGCTGGCCCCGGTGCAGGAACAGCAATTCCGCATACGGCCCCGCCCAGCCGATACCCGCAGCACGTTCGGGGTCGTGCCCGTGGAACTCCACGCGGCCGTCGGCGCCGGACGCCACGCAGGAGAGCACATCGGCACCGGCCAGCACGGCCATCACCGCGTGCGCAGCCTCATGGACGGCGTTCGCCGCGTGGTCGAGCTCGGCGGCGGTCAGATCGGACAGCTTCATCGGTTTTCCTCCGGTGAGGTGGTGATATCGAGAATCGCCGGACCGGGTGCAGCGTCCCGGTCCGGGCATTCGGCCGGCCAGAGCACCCGGCCGTCGTTTTCCCTGCTAGGCACGGGTTCCCGCCTTGTTGGCCGCGCCGAAGGCATCCCATTCGGCGCGGTGGCGGTCGCGGAGTTCCCGCAGCTCGCGGAAGTGCCGTGCCCGCAGCTCCCCCACGGCCAGGGCGTACGGGCTGGGCGATGCGGGGGCGTCGGGGGTCTCGGCGGTGTGCACGCGGTGCACGTACCTGCCCAGAGTGACCGCTGCCCGGTCCAGGTCGCGCAGGGGTTCGGCCAGCCACTCGCCCAGGGGCTCACCCCCCACCACACGCCCCGGCCGGGCCAGAGCAGCCCGCAGCGGACCGTCCAGGGCATCGGCAGCCGATACCAGCACCGACACCCAGGTGCCGTCTGCCACGGCCTCGGCGGGCAGTACGTCCGGCCATGCCGGGCGCGGCGCACCAACCGCCTTCGCAATCTTGGTGAGAGCCTGCGCCATCGACGCGAACGCAGCCCCCACGGCCACGGTCCACCGGGCCGGGCGCGGGTCGGTGTCGATCCGGTCGGGGATGTCGCCCAGCACCGCCGCCACTTCATCCGGAAGGCTGAACGACTCCGTGTAGACCACCGCCAGGTGCTGGCGGCGGCGGTCCCGCGCGGTGGACTGATCGTAGGTGTGGTCGAGCAGGGGCTGGTCGTAGGTGCGCGGCGTCAAGTAGCCGCGTGGCGTCTCGACAGGGCCGGACGGCCGGGCCGCAGCCTTGTCGGCCATCGCTTCGATGACGGCCTCCGGCCGGACGTTGCGGTGTCCTCGGAACATGCTGGTCTCCTTGGGTTTCGTTGGGGAGTAACGGATTACGTGCGATAGGAGGTTGACGGGGGAGAGCAAGGTCACTGGGGAATTTCGGCGCCGAAGAAACCCCAGGTAGGCCAGGTGTCGGTCCAGGTGCAGCCGCACACGCGGCACTCGTATTCACAGGTGACGTGCTTGGCACCCCGCCGCCAGGTGATGGCCTGCGGGTCTTCGGTGTGGTCGTGCTGCGGGCCGCAGCCCGACGCCGGGCACTGGCGGCATGTGCTGGGCAGGAAGAACGCCAGGTCGATATCGGGCGGCGGAGGCGCGGTCATGCCGCAGCCCCCAACACGCTGCCCCCGGCGGTCGGCTGGCGCAGCCGGGCAGCCAGCGCGGCCAGGCGAGCGCACAGGTCGATATCGGGCGGCGGGTAAGGGCTGGTCAGCAAGGTCTCGATTTCGGCCGCCAGGCGAGCACGCAGGGCACGGCATTCGGGAGTGGGCATTACGCAGCTCCAATCGGTAGGGGTGGTTGAGAGGTCTGTTTGAGTGCGTTGGATTGAGCGCGTTGGCCCCTGTTTTCACCGCGTCCTGTGCGGCCTCTGTGTGCAGTGCGTCTATAGAACGCACTGACGCACACATCGTGAGCAGTGCGTTAGTTTGTTTTGACGCACTCCGACGCACTAACGCACACGGGGGTTCAGGCGGCGGTTTCATGGAGGGGATCGCCTTCTGCTGGGTAGTGCAGCAGGGCATTCTTGGGGCCGGGTTCGACCCGAACCAGTCCGTCATTGCGTGCCGTCTTGAGAGCGGCGCGGATATCCTTTTGAGCCGCGCCCTGATTCATGAGTTCGGTTTCGATTGACCGCCCGCTCAGGCCCGGCTGTTTGCGCAGCAGCGACAGCAGATCGGGCATCAGCGCCTTGCCGGACACATCCCTACGGCTACCGCCCTCGTACGTGAGATGCCTGGTGCTCGGGTCGAAGCTCAGCGCGCCTTCCGGCACGTCGACATCCCGGCCGAACGCCGAGAAATACGCGGTGCCGTTGTCATCGCGGACGATCTTCCAGGGGGCCTCCGGCCAGTCCAGTAGCCGGGAATCGCCACGGGCGCGCTCGTTCTGGTGGCCCATATGCGTAACCACCAGTGCCTCACCTACCCCGGCTTCGGCCAGCATGTCGTCGAAGGCAACGAGAAACTTGCCTGCGTCCTTGTCTTCGGACAGCCCGAGCGAATCCAGCACGGGGCGCAGGCAATCGAGAATCACCACATTCGCCCCGGCCAAGCGCGTTACCCACTCGGAACGCACAGCCCTGTCGAGAATGTCGAACGCCGACACCCGGCCGCGCAGCGGCAGTACCGATACCGCCGCCGCCTTCCGGATGCCCTGTTCCCGCAGCCACCGGCGCAGGGTGCGCGGGTCCAACTCGGTGTCGATCAGCACCACCTTGCCCACCGGCTCGGTGTCGAACCGATCGAGAAACGGATCGCCATCCACCAGGGAACGCATCGCGTTGCCGACCGTGGTGGACTTACCGCTCTTGTACTGGGCTGCCAGCAGCACCCGGCCCCCGACAGGCCACAGGTCCTTGATCCGGTAGGTGAGGTCTTCGTCCGGCACGGCCAGCATTTCCGCCAGGCCGCACAGTTCCGGGGGGTCGATCGTGGTGCCCTCGCGTTCTGCGGTGATCCGCCGGGCCAGCGTGCGGGCAGCGTCGCCGTCTGCCATCCGCTCGGCATCCAGGCGGCGGGCAGCCTCGGCCTTGGCTTTGGTGTCGGCCGGGCGCATCTGGGCCAGGTCGACCGGCGTGGCCCCGGCTGCGATGAGCTGCGCGGCCGTCAGGGCTAGCAGGGCCTCGGACCGGAGGCCCTGCGCCCGCTGGGCAGTGTTGTGGTCCCGCCAGAGCCGAATAGCGTGCTGCGCCCATTCCGTGCGCCCGTGCACGCGCTCGACCTCGCCGGGGGTGTACTCCACCATGGGGTCCAGCCCTTCTGCCCGCAGGGCGTCCGTCGTCGCCTTGGTTGCGCGGGTCTGCTGGCGCTGCCTGTCCAGTCGAGCAGCGCGTTCGCGCTTCCACCGCGCCGTCAGCTCGGCAGGGTCGTCGTATCCGTGTTCGTCCGCGTGGTCGCGCTGCTCCTGCTGGGTGGGCCGCGCCTCGGGCAGCAGACCGCCAGTCAGCCAGTGCCGCCGGATAACCGGCGCGTCGAAGGGCGTGCCCGGCACGTCCTGACGATGCCTGTCGTAGAACTGGGCCATCAGGTCCAGGCCGGTCTTGCTCAGGTACTTCTCCAGCGGCGCGTCCTCGTCCATGCGCCCCAGCAGGGCAGCAAGTCGGCCACTGAAGACCTCGGCGGCGGCGTCGGTATACACACGCTCGTCGTGGCCGCCTGCGGTAGAATCAGGCTCGGAATTCATGGGGACTGCACTCCCTCCGCCCGACCCGGCTAGGCACCGGGTCGGGCATTTTCGTATGTGGGTGAATTACGTTGTGCCAGCACGGATTACGTGCGTTGTGGCGAAGGTCAGGCGGTAGCGGAATTGAGAAGGTCGGCACAGGCCAGCAGTTCACCCGCGAGCTTTCGTGCCAGTTCCGGCGTGAGCCACGAGACTCGCGCCATCGGGTGAACGCCCATCTCGGGGCGGTCCGGAGCGTGAATGCCGAGCATCACGCGTTCGCCGTCGTCACCGAGCCCTACCCCAACGCCGATTCCATCCCCGGCAAGAGTCGTGAACTCGGCAGGCTCGGCATACATCGAAAATCCGGTGTCGATCATGATCACGCCACCGCCTTGCTGCCCAGCAGCGTGCTGATCTTGGCGACCTGATCGCTGGTGAGCGGCGGTGCCTCCGCGACGACCTTGGCGATGTAGTCCGCGAAGGCCTCTCGGCCCACCGGGGCGGCCACGGGTTCGGGCATGGCCGCCGCCCCGCCGGGGCGCAGCCTTTCCAGGTCGTCGGGGTGGACGTAGTAGCTCTTGCCGATACGCACGCACGGCAGATCGCCGTTGGCGGCCCAGCGGCGCGCGGTATTGATGTGCACGCCGTACTCGGCGGCAACGTCGTGCAGGGTGAGGTAAGTAGACCGGTTGGCCATGCGAATCGCTCCGTGGTGTCGAGACCAGTCCCCATGCGCGCCGGATGGCGCGAGACAAGTGGCGGAGCGGCGGTGCGCTGGGTAGCGCGTTATGCCAGGGGGCAGGACCGGAGCCCGGTGAACCGGGGGAACTGCGGTGCGGAGCGTTGCGTGTCGGCCGGGGATCTTTGGGAGCCGATGCACACACATTAGCACCGGCGAAACCCATTGCAAAACAATGCAATTGGGTTACCACGCATCCACGCAGCACAGTCCAGTTACCACCGAGCTAAGTGTGTCTTTTGGGGGGTGCCGTATTACCCGCCCCGGTGCCACCGACGACCAGGAAGGCGAGGCGCGCGCGGATGATCCGATGCAGGAGCTGCTCCGGCTCCGCGCTGAGCGCTCCGCGGGCCCGCAACGCGCGCAGGTCGTGACCGACGGGCCGCAGCACGCGCAGTGAGATACAGGTTCCTCCCTGGGCGATGGGCGCGAGCACGGCATGCAGTCGGACCCCGACACTTTCCCCCGACGCCTGCTCGTATTCCGGTAGGCGTCCGTCCACCCACGGTTGCGCATCGTCGAGCCGGCGCCCTGCGGCCAGGGCCAGGCGCTGTGCAAGGCGGCGCACGGCGGCTTCGTCCGGAAACCGGACCGACGTGCGCTCGGGGCCGTTGCCGCGGTCCACCCACACGGCGTCGGGCGCCGTGACCAGCACATCGGAGACCCGCGCGTCGTGCAGCAGCGGCTCCAGGGCGCCGGCACCTGTCATCTCGGTCTGCAATACCCGCAGGGCGCGCAGTAGATCGGTGTCGCCGAGCATGCGGCCCGCCTCCGCGCGAATGGCCGACGCCAGCCGGGCCGGGTCGTGTTCGCCGGGCTGGGCTGCCAGCCGCTCCCGCACCCGGTCCAGCAGTTCGGCATTCACCACCCCGGTCATCGGTCGCCTCCGGGGAGAGCTGCCAGCACCGATTCGGCGGCACCGGCCAGCGGGCCGCGGGTCAGGGCGAGCCCGCCGCGTTCGAGCACGCCCGCCAGACCGGGCTGGGCACGCATCGCTGCCAGCAGCGGCAGGTCCAGCGCCTGCGCGATCTCGCGGCCACGGAGACCACCCGGCGCCGGGCCGCGAACAACCAAGCCCTGATTGGGATTTCGCCCCCGACTGTCGGCGACGACGGCACCGGCCGCCGCGACCGCCCGCAACCGTGCAGGGACGACGAAGACGACGAGGTCGGCGATATCGAGGACCTGATCGGTGTGTGGTCCGTGGCATCGCGAGATGTCGCACACCACAAGGTCTCCGGCGCCGCGGCCCGCCTCGACGACCGCTCGTACCGCCCCGGTGCCGATCTCGTCGGGCCCGACACCGGCGGGCCTGGTGCAGGCCAGCACACCCAGTCCGGGCGCGGCCGCCGGCAAGGCGTCGTGCAATGCCTGCGCGGCGACCCGGCCGTCGGCCACCGAAAGTTCGGGCCACCGCAACCCGGGGACCGATTCGATGCCGAGCAGTAGATCTAGTCCGCCACCGAGTGGGTCGGCATCGATGAGCAAAACCCGCGAGCGGAAGCCACGCGCCGCGGCCGTCAACGCCACCGCGCCGGAGAAGACGGAGGCACCGGCACCGCCGACAGCCCCGGCGACCGCCAGCACCACGCCGTCTCCGGGATCGCGCCAGGAATAGGCAGCGAACGCCTCGATCAGCGTGTCGGCGGCACCCGGTAGCGCGATCACCTGCTCGGCCCCGACGGATGCGGCCACCCGCCACAGTTCGAGGTCCGGTTCGGCGCTGCCGACCAGTACCACCCCGGAGCGCCGCGGATATCCGGCCGCGGCACAAGCCCGGGCCGCGCCGAGGTCGACGATCAGCAGCGGGGCCGCGGTCCAGGTGTATCTGCCGATGGGCATGGCGGGTTCGTCGAGAGCGCGATCGGCGGCGGCCGCGACGCGGCGCACCTCGTCGCGCAACCGGTGGTCGTCGACCAGAACCAGCGCCGGGGGCGGTACTGCCGCAACGGGATTCATGAGGCAAGCGTGGCTTGGATCGGCAGGGCGGGCCAGAGCCTGCGGGCCGAATGTGGACAACTCGTGGCCTGTGGAAAAACAGCTGAGAGTGGCGACAACGTCAGCACGAACCGTGCTGGAAATAGAGGACGGCCCCAGCCGGGGGGGGAGGAGGCTGGGGCCGTCGGGGTTCAGCCCCGGGGGGTCGGGCTGAACACGCCTGGACCATGTCCAGGTGCCACCGATACTACACCCAGTCACCGGCCGCGACGCAAGTCCATCGCACGGCGAAGTTCATACCGTGTCGGAGCGGCAGAATTGATGCCTTCGAGGCTCTCGTAGTCGGGCTCGTCACCACATCCACGGCAAAGCTCCCTATCCTGGATCCGTGACGGCCGAGGGCGACCAAGCAGCTACGGACGATCGGACCGCCGGAAAGTCCGAGCCTCCGCAGCACCGCAACGACACAGCAGCGAGCGCTACCCGCAGCGCGAACGGGACGGGCAACGATCCGTCGTCCGCACCGCGGATCGCGGCGTTCTTCGACCTGGACAAGACGGTGATCGCGAAGTCGAGTGCATTCGTCTTCAGCCGGCCGTTCTATGCCCAGGGGTTGATCGACCGCCGGACGGTACTGGAATCCAGCTACGCCCACTTCCTTTTTCTGCTCTCGGGCGCGGATCACGATCAGATGGAACGCATGCGGGAGCATCTGGCCAAGATGTGCGCCGGCTGGGACGTGTCGCAGGTACAGGCGATCGTGGCCGAGACCCTGCACGACCTGGTGGATCCGCTGATCTACGCCGAGGCCTCGGACCTGATCGCCGACCACCGGATCCGTGGCCACGACGTGGTGATCGTGTCCGCCTCCGGTGAGGAGATCGTGGCGCCGATCGCCGCGGCACTGGGCGCCACGCACACCGCGGCCACCCGCATGGTGGTGGAGGACGGCAAGTACACCGACGATATCGAGTTCTACTGCTACGCCGAGGGCAAGGTCGAGGCGATCGAGAAGCTGGCCGCGAGCGAGAACTACGACCTGTCGCGGTGCTACGCCTACTCCGATTCGATCACCGACGTCCCGATGCTCGCGGCGGTCGGACATCCCACCGCGGTCAATCCGGACCGGAGCCTGCGGCGTGAGGCGCTGGCCCGCGACTGGCCCATCCTGACCTTCTCCAATCCGGTGTCGTTGTGGTCGCGAATTCCGGCGCCGTCGACTACGACAGTGGCCGCCACGGCAGCCGTGGGTGTGAGTGCGCTCCTGGCGGGTGCCCTCAGCTACCGGCTGTTGCGCCGGCGCCGTTGAGGTCTCGCGATCCCCACCCATCAGGCCTGGTCAATGGCGCGCAACCTATCGATGTAACCATGAATCGACGGGCCCCACGCCGAATATGACAATGTCGGATGGAAGTCCGATGGAACCTTGCTGTGAGGGGCATCACAGAGTAACAATGGACGCACGGGAGGACGGAAGGCCAAGATCGAAGCGGAAGAGAAGGTTCGATCTCCCGACCGTACTTCCCCAGCACGGACGCCAGGTACCCACGCGGAGCACGCCGCTACAAGGGCACCAGCGTTGTGGGCCTGCGAAATTCGGATTCACATCGGCAATGGCCCCGCACAGGTTGCGGGGATGAACCGGTGGAGTGCGGATTGATCGCCGAGGCCGCAGAACACAACCCGAACCAGCACGCATGGTAACCGGGTAGTCCGTGCTAGCGGGCGGTGAGGCCGAGTCTGTCGGTTCGGCTACGCCGCCCGCTTCGATGTGTAGGCCCGCTCAGCCCGCCGCATCGGCTATGGAGCGGGCCTCGCGCGCACCGTCCTCGAGGGCACCGCAGCAGAACACCACCCAGCCGCCCACGCCGGCAGCCGTACCCTCCGCGAATCCCGTCGCCGCATCGAGATATGCCTGGCGACGCCGCAACAGGAACACCTCCGGTACCCCCAGGCTGTGCGGGTCCAAGCCGGAGGTCACCGTCACCAACCGCGCGGCCGCGCGCGCGACCACACCGTCCGCGGAGCCGAACGCCCGCAACGACAACAGCTCACCGTGCACCACCGCCGCCAGCACCGGTGCCGGAGCCTTCGAAGTCAGTACGGTCTGCGCCAGCAGGTCGAGCCGGTCGGCGACGCCGGGTTCCGAACGGGGACGGCCGAGTTCGATCTCCTCGGTGACCAGATCCGCGGCAGCCAGCAGATGTAGGCGCGCCAGCGCCTGCAGTGGTGCCCGCTCCCACACCCCGCTCATATTGCGCAGCGCGTCCCCGTCGAGGGCCTGCCCGACCCGTAGCGCGCCGGTGAGAATCGGATCGGCGATCGTGCCGTCGGCCGGTATCTCGGTGGCACCACCGTCCAGCGCCGCGGACGAGCGTGCGGCCCGCACCGCCGCCTCGGCCGCAGTGGTCGGCCAGCCACGACGGTTCGCCTTGTGCATATGCACCTCGGCGAGTGCCTCACGGGCCCGGTCGGCAGCGTCACGCACACCGGGTAGGTCGGCCAGAGGCTGCAGCACATCGCTCACGCCTCCCACGCTAGCCGGGCCGGGCACCGCACCGGCGACGCGGTTCCAGCGCCGGACCGCTACGCGGCGCAGGTCACACTCCGTTAGGGTCACACGGTGGCCGTGGTCACCCCCGGCCGACGCGTATCCGATCGACAGGCCCGACGAATGACACGGCGCCCGACCCGCCGAACGGCAGCAGCCCGAACGACGGGAGACCGGGTGCGGGTACCCGTGAGTTACAGGAGGCGAGATGACCGACACCACCGCTGAGCACCGAGACGTGTACCCACCCTCCCCCGAATTCGCGGCGACGGCCAATACCGATGCGTCCATCTACGACCGCGCCGCCGCCGACCGGGACGAGTTCTGGGCCGAGCAGGCGCAGCGGCTGCACTGGAATCAACCGTGGAGCCGGGTCCTGGACTGGGACGACGCACCCTTCGCGCGCTGGTTCGCCGACGGCAAGCTCAACGTCGCCTACAACTGCGTCGACCGGCACGTCGCCGACGGATACGGCGATCAGGTCGCGATCCACTGGGAGGGTGAGCCGGGCGATTCGCGCGCCATCACCTATGCGCAACTGCAGGACGAGGTCTGCCGGGCCGCCAACTTCTTCACCGAACTCGGCCTCGAATCCGGCGACCGGGTCGCGATCTACATGCCGATGGTCCCCGAAGCCATCGTGACCATGCTGGCCTGCGCGCGCCTGGGCCTGACCCATTCGGTGGTCTTCGCGGGCTTCTCGCCCAGCGCACTGCGCCAGCGCGTCGACGATGCCCGCGCACGACTGGTCGTCACCACCGACGGGCAGTGGCGCCGCGGTAAAGCCGCACCGCTGAAGGAAGCCGTCGACGAGGCGCTGTACGCAGGCGGCGATGTGCCGCACAGTGTGGAGCACGTGCTGGTGGTACGCCGCACCGATATCGAAACACCCTGGACCGAGGGCCGCGACCTGTGGTGGCACGACACCGTCGCACAGGCGTCGACGGAACACGAGGCACAGCCGTTCGATGCCGAACATCCGCTCTACATCCTCTACACCTCCGGCACGACCGGTAAGCCCAAGGGCATCCTGCACACCTCGGGTGGATATCTCACCCAGGTCGCCTACACCCACCACTACGTCTTCGACCACAAACCGGGCCGCGACGTGTATTGGTGCACCGCCGATATCGGCTGGGTGACCGGGCACAGTTATATCGTCTACGGCCCGCTGGCCAACCGCGCCACCCAGGTCGTCTACGAGGGCACCCCCAACTTCCCCGACGAGCACCGGCACTGGCAGATCATCGAAAAGTACGGTGTGACGATCTATTACATCGCACCGACGCTGATCCGCACTTTCATGAAGTGGGGCCGCGAGATTCCCGATGCGCACGATCTGTCCTCGATCCGGGTGCTGGGCTCGGTCGGTGAACCGATCAATCCGGAAGCCTGGCGGTGGTACCGCGAGGTCGTCGGCGCGGGCTCGGCGCCCATCGTGGACACCTGGTGGCAGACCGAAACCGGCGCCATCATGATCTCCCCGCTCCCCGGCGTCACCGCCGCGAAACCGGGTGCCGCGATGGAATCGCTGCCGGGCATCTCCGCGAAGGTCGTCGACGAAGAAGGTAACGAGGTAGAAAACAACGGAACCGAAGCCGAGTCTTCGGACCGCTCCGCAAGCTCCGCGGTCGTCGGCTATCTGGTCCTCGATCAGCCCTGGCCGTCCATGCTGCGTGGCATCTGGGGCGACAACGAACGCTACAAGGCCACCTACTGGGAGCGGTTCGCCGCGCAGGGCTGGTACTTCGCGGGCGACGGCGCCAAGATCGACTCCGACGGCGCGCTGTGGGTACTGGGCCGCGTCGACGACGTCATGAACGTCTCCGGACACCGGATCTCCACCGCCGAAGTCGAATCGGCCCTGGTGGGCCACCACCAGGTGGCGGAGGCTGCCGTCGTCGGTGCCAGTGACGCCACCACCGGGCAGGGCATCGTCGCGTTCGTCATCCTTACCGGCAACGCGACCGAATCCGGACCGCAACTGGTGGACGCCCTCAAAGCCGAGGTCTCCCGGGAGATCAGCCCGATCGCGCGCCCCCGCGAGATCCATATCGTGCCCGAGCTGCCGAAGACCCGCTCCGGCAAGATCATGCGCCGGCTCCTGCGCGATGTGGCCGAGGGCCGCGAACTCGGCGATACCTCCACGCTGGTCGATCCGAACGTGTTCGAGGCGATCCGCTCCGCCAAGTCCTGATCGGCCGAGTCCGTCCGTCGAGTCACGAGCCCGGCGCCCCGGTGATCACTCCGGGCGCCGGGCTCGCGCATGAGGCGGGGCGATCACAACCCGAGCGCACCGACTAAAATGTCACTCGGAGTGCCGGGAAGTCTGGTCGGCGAGCGGTAGGCGATGCCCTGGCAAGGGAGGCCGCCGCTGTCGCCGTCCGCTCCCGAAAGGCACCTGTGATCGCTGCACTACGTTCCGAGCTCGCCCGTTACCTGCGCACCGAAACGGTCGGTGGCGCACTGTTGCTGGTGGCTGCGGCCGTGGCGCTGCTCTGGGCGAACTCGCCCTGGAGCGACGGCTACTTCGCGATGACCGACACCACCGTCGCGATCCCACCCTTACACCTGGATCTCACCCTCTCCGAATGGGTCCAGGACGGTCTGCTGGCGATCTTCTTCTTCGTCGCCGGTCTCGAGCTCAAACGCGAACTGGTCGTCGGCGAACTGGCCGACCGCAAACGTGCTGTCCTGCCGGTGCTCGCGGCGATCGGCGGTGTCGTCACACCCGCCCTGATCGCCCTGATCGTCGGCTGGGGTGTGCCGGGGATGGACCGCGGCTGGGCCATTCCCGTGGCCACCGACATCGCCTTCGCTCTCGCGGTGCTGGCGATGACCGGGTCCCGGATTCCGGCCGGCGCCCGGGTCTTTCTGCTCAGCCTGGCGGTCGTCGACGACCTGATCGCCATTCTCCTGATCGCGATCCTGTTCACCACGGCGATCGCCATCGGCTGGCTGGTGGCGGCGGCAGCCTGTTTCGCGGCGTGGGCGCTGGCTCAGCGCTACCGGATTCGCACGCCGCTGGTGTATGTCCCGCTGGCGCTGGTGTCGTGGTTCGCGCTGCACGAGGCAGGAATTCATCCGACGCTGGCGGGCGTGTTCTGTGGATTGCTCACCCGCGTACGCCCCGATCCGGATGAGGAGGAGGCGCCGGCCGCCCGGCTCGAGCATCTGTTCCAGCCCGTCTCCGCGGGCCTGTGTGTCCCGCTGTTCGCCCTGTTCGCCTCCGGAGTTCCCCTGTCGAGCCAGGTTTTCGGCGAGTTGTTCACCTCCCGGCTCTCGCTCGCGATCATCGCAGGACTCCTGGTCGGCAAGACGGTCGGCATCTTCGGGGCCAGCTGGTTGGCGATCCGGTTCGGAATCGCCACCCGACCCACCGGACTCGGTAATCGGGACATGTCGGCCCTGTCGGTACTGGGCGGAATCGGTTTCACCGTTAGCCTCTTGGTGGCAGAACTCGCACTGACAGATCGTGAGGCGACCGAACTGGCGAAGGCCGCCGTGTTGATGACGTCCTTGACGGCATCTTTGCTCGGTTCGGCGCTACTGTTGCGGCGTGGCCGGGTACACCAGGCACGGCGAGACGCGAGTACGGCCACCGAGACGAGTGAAAGCCGGACAGCACCGGGACATGGAGAAGGGTCGAGCAATTGAGCTTCACACACGGCGGTAACGGGCACGAGGGCCGAAACCGGACCATCACCTCGATTCCGCTGTCCGAGGTCGATACCACCGGGAATGCCAGCGTCGGCGACCTGGTGCGCGATGCCACGGAGCAGATGTCGACCCTGGTCCGCGCCGAGGTGGAACTGGCCAAGGCCGAGGTGACCGGTGAGATCAAGAAGGGTCTGCAGGGCAGCATCTTCTTCATCGGTGCGCTCACGGTTCTGCTGTTCTCTTCGTTCTTCTTTTTCTTCTTCCTCGCGGAACTGCTGGATGTCTGGCTGTACCGGTGGGCGGCATTCCTGATCGTCTTCGCGCTGATGGTCGTGGTGGTGGTCGTCCTGGCGCTGCTCGGTTATCTGAAGGTGCGCAAGCTGAGGGCGCCGGCGAAGACCATCGAATCGCTCAAGGAGACCCGTTCGGTGCTGCCGCAGAGCTTCGGGTCCTCGGCCGCAACCGCCGAGACCGCAGCCGACAAGGTCACTTCCTGACTCGGCTATTACGCTTCCGGCGTGTCGTCGAATCCGCTTCCTGATCCGTCCAGTGTCCGTTTCGACGGTCCGTGGACGCATCGTGACGTGCGCGCCAACGGCATCCGTTTCCACATCGCCGAGGGCGACGCGAACGATGCGGTGGGCGGTTCCGACCGCCCGCTGGTCGTTCTGCTGCACGGCTTCGGTGATTTCTGGTGGTCGTGGCGTCATCAGCTCACCGGACTGACCGAGGCCGGATATCGAGCGGTCGCAGTCGATCTGCGTGGCTACGGCGATTCGGACAAACCTCCGCGCGGATACGACGGGTGGACTCTGGCCGGTGATATCGCCGGACTGGTCCGCGCGCTCGGCCACACCGACGCCACCCTGGTAGGCCATGCCGAAGGTGGTTTGGTCTGCTGGGCGACCGCGGTGCTGCATCCGCGGGTGGTGCGGTCCATCGCACTGATCGCGTCACCGCATCCGGTGGCGCTCAAACGCGCGGTGCTGCGAAACCGCCGGCAGCGCGCCGCATACCTGCCGAACTTCCTGCGCTATCAGCTGCCCCGTTACGGCGAGCAACTGCTGACCCGACAGGACGGGTTCGAAGTCGAGCGACTGATGCGCGACCGAGCCGGCACACACTGGGCCACAACCGCGGAGTTCGTCGACACCGCGCAGCGGATGCGCTCGGCGATCCGGATCTCCGGAGCGGCGCATTGCGCCCTGGAGTATCAGCGCTGGGCCTTCCGTAGCCAGTGGCGTCCCGACGGCCGCCGGTTCCTGGCCGCGATGCGGGAGCCGGTGCGCGTGCCGACGCTGATGCTGCACGGTGAATCCGACCGGTACATGCTGGAGGCGACCGTCCGCGGTGCGGCGCGGTTGGCCCCGGACCGCCGGGTGGTGCGAATTCCGGATGCCGGCCATTTCGCCCATCAGGAGAATCCGGAGGCGGTCACCGCCGAAGTGGCGAAACTACTGGGTGGCCCGGCCACGGCACGCTGCGCCTGACCGGCCGCACCTCAACTCAGCACGCACTCCCCCGTACCGACCTGCGCGGTGGACCCCTGTGCGGTGTCCAGATCGGCTTGGATCTCCTTGCGGGTCAGCACGTACCCGGTGTCGTCGTTGGTGACGGCCGCGCCGAAGACCACTCCGAGCACCCGGCCATCGGTGTCGACCAGCGGACCACCCGAATTCCCCGCGCGTACCTGGCCACGCACGGTGTAGACCTGGCGCTCGACGGTATTGGTCTTGTAGATATCGGGCCCGGTCAGCTCCAGCGTCTCGCGCACCCGGGCCGCGCTGGCGGTGTAGGGACCGCCGCCCGGATATCCGAGCACGATCGCGCTCTGACCGGATTTCGCGGATTCCGACGCCAGCGGAATCACCGGGGCCTCGAGTCCGGGTACCGACAGGATCGCGACATCCTTACGCGGATCGAACAGCACCACGGTGGCGTCGAGCCGGCCACGCGCGGTGTCGACCTGCACCGTGGAGGTGCCGGCCACGACGTGGGCATTGGTCATGATGCGCTCGGGTGCCACCACGAACCCGGAGCCTTCCAGCGCGCGCTGGCAGCTCGGCGCGACACCGTTGATCCGCAGCACACTGTGCTGCAGATTCAGCGCGACCGGAGAGTCCAGGACGCTGGGATCCGGTGGTTCGACGGCGGCGATCGGCGCCCGCCCGAACGGGCCGATGACCTCGGGCAGACCGGAGGTGTTGAGCAGGTTCGAGAACTCGTTCGGAACCCGTCGCAACCAGTTCGGCGCAACGCCGTTCACATCGGCGAGCACGCGGGAACCGTTGATCGCGGCCGCGATGCCGGGCTGTGAGGACGAGGCCAGTGGCAGCGCCAGCAGCCACGCGGTGACCAGTACGGCAACGCACTGCAGCACCGCGCCGACCACACTGTCCACGCTGCGGGTGAACGGATGCCGCATGCCGCTGCGCGCCGCGCGCCCCAGCACCATGCCCGCGATCTCACCGACGATCACCAGCGCGACGATCAGTACCACGCCGACCAGGACGCGCTGCCGGCCTTCGCTGACATGCTGCAGGATGTGCGGCGCGATCAGGATCCCGGCGACGGCGCCGAGCACCACACCGAGAAATCCGAGAGCCGAAGCGACCGCCCCCTGCCGCCACCCCGAGGTCGCGGCCAGCAGCGCGATGATGAGGACCGCGAGATCGAGCCATCCGGAACTGGTCATAACGTCATCCCCACTGCCGCGAGCGAAGTCTGCAGATCACGCACATCGTGGTGATCCCACTCCGGCTCCCATCCCGATACCGCGAGTAGACCGGCGAGGACGCCGGCGGTGAAACCCCAGACGAGCATGCCGTCGACGGCGAACGCCGGACCGACGTAGCCGAGCGGATGCCGCACGACGAAGCGGTTCGCCGGGTCGAGCAGGTCGGCCAGCGGCACCCGGACCACCCGAGCAGCCTCGGCTTCGCTGACCACCCCGACCTCTCCCGGCGTTCGCCAGTAGGCCACCACGGGGGTGACATCGAATCGAGACGGTGGGACGAAGATCTTCGGCAGCACCGCGAACGGCTCGACGCCGCGCGAATCCAGGCCGGTCTCCTCCCACGCCTCACGCAACGCGGTGCCGATCGGCCCGTCGTCGCCCGGTTCGACCCCACCGCCGGGGAAGGCGACCTGGCCGCGGTGCTGGCGCAGTGTGGCGGCGCGTTGGGTGAGCAGTACGTCGGCATCCGCCGGGAGCCCGCCCGGTGCGTCCGGATCGGATTCGGCGGCACCACCGAACAGCACCAGGACCGCCGCGTCGCGAGGGCGCAGTGCGGTGGCCGCCAGTTTCGCGACGGTACGGGTGAGGATCGGGTTCACGCCCGCGGGATCGGCGGGTTCGTGCTCGGCCACACCGCGTAGCCACTGCGGTATGTCCGGCCCGCTCATACGTCGACTCCCAGTTCCCGGGCGACGGTGGCGGCGATGTCGTCTGCCGAGTCGAACGGCCGGACCACCACCTTCGCAATCGATCCATCGGCGCGGACCAGGACCGACACCGGCAGGACCGCGGGGGCTCCCACCGCGGTGCGGACCTTTCCGCTGCCGTCCTGTACCCCGGGCAGGCGGACCCCGAGGTCGCGCAGGCGCGCCAGGCCCTTGCCCTCGTCGGGATCGCTGTGCACGGTCAGTACCGTCAGCGCGTCACCGGCGCGTCCGGCGTACTGCTGTAGAGCGGGTAGTTCCCGGGCACAGGGTTCGCACCAGTAGGCCCAGAGGTTCAGCAGTGCCGGACGGCCCGCCAGCGACTTGCCCACGGCCATCGAGCTGCCGTCGGCCAGGCATTCGACGTCGATGGTCGCCAGCGGTCCTGCCGCGGTGCTCGCCCCGTCGTGCGGACGTGGGCACGACGCCAGGTCCGCCGCATCGCGTTGGGCGTCGGTGACCGTGCCGCCACCACCGGAGGCTGCGGTGGGGGTCGCCGGGGCGCCGTCACCACTCTCGCGCGGCCACAGCGCGACCGCCAGCGCTACTACTGCGACAAGTACAACGAAAGCCCATCTCCACGCCGCGGGTACCGACTTCACCGGCCCACCAATTCGAGCAGATGCTCGGCCTCGGGTCCCTTCACCAGGGCGGCGGCGGTGACCGGGTCGGTCGGGCCGACACCGTAGGACGGGCAATCCTTGGCCAGCAGGCAAACGCCACACGCCGGCTTGCGGGCATGGCAGACGCGGCGGCCGTGGAAGATCACCCGGTGCGAGAGCATCGTCCAGTCCTTGCGGTCGATCAATTCTCCGACGGCATGTTCGATCTTCACCGGATCGTCCGCGGTGGTCCACTTCCAGCGTTGCACCAGCCGTGAGAAATGCGTGTCGACAGTGATTCCCGGCACATCGAAGGCATTGCCGAGAATAACGTTGGCGGTCTTGCGGCCGATACCCGGCAACTTCACCAATTCGGGCAGAGTGCGCGGTAATTCGCCGTCATGGCGTTCCAGCAGTGCCTGCCCCAACCCGATCAGTGAATTGGTCTTGTTCCGGAAGAATCCGGTAGGCCGGATGAATTCCTCGAGTTCGGTCCGGTCGGCCTCGGCATAGGCCTTGGCATCACGGTAGCGCGCGAACAGCGCCGGCGTTGTCAGATTGACCCGCACATCGGTGCACTGCGCGGAAAGGATTGTGGCGACGGCCAATTCGAGAGGTGTGGTGAAATCCAGTTCACAGTGCGCGTCCGGAAAGGCCAGCGCCAGTGTGCGATTCATCCGACGGGCGCGACGCACCAGGCCTAATCGGGTTTCTCCGGCAAATCGGGCGGCCTGCTTCGTGGTCCCTCGCACGGATTTCGTGGATTTTCCGGCAGTCGACGCGCTCGATTCCTTCGGTGTGACCGATGCCGCATCGGTGGCCGGCGCGGCCGTTTCGTGCCCGTTCACGCCGGTGGATCTGGGTTCACGCACTCGTCCACCATACGGAACCACACCGACGTGAGCGCATTCGCGAACTCACCCCGTGTTCCATCTGAGACCTTCTCCGTGTTTACTCACCCGTATGCAAGGACTCGCTGTGGTGCTCTTCCCGGTGGCGTTGATGCTGTTCGCTTTGTCTATGGAACGTGTCGAGAACCGACTCCGGAAACTTCTCGAACCGGGCGAAGAGGTCCAGCAATATCTGGACAGGGCAAGTAATGCCGAGGTCAACGAACTGGCTCAGTTGGGTGTACCCACCCATGCCGGCCCCGCGCCGCGCCGACGCAACCGCGAAGAACTGGACGTCGCGCAGGCCAGCTGAGGCGCCGCGCAACACTCACCTGTCCCCACTCTCGGGAACTTTCCGCGGGAGCGTACGCGTTCACATACCGCACGTTACGTGGTGTCTGTCACTACGCTGCGGAGATGCCAAGTAGACTGCACTGTCGGCCGAACGCTTCGGTCCGCACTGTGGCGAGAGTGGTACGAGCCAGGCGGAGCCTGCGTAACACGTAGGAGTGACACGCTGGACCCGCTGACGCCGCAGTGAGCACCGCCAATTCCCATAAGGAGCACATTCGTGGACGAGGCCCTCGCCAGAGCAGGCATCTTCCAAGGCGTAGAGCCCACCGCGGTGGCCGCTCTCGCCAAACAGCTGCAGCCCGTGGACTTTCCTCGTGGCCACGTCATCTTCAACGAGGGCGAGCCGGGCGATCGGCTGTACATCATCACGTCGGGCAAGGTGAAGATCGGTCGGCGCTCCCCGGACGGGCGCGAGAACCTGCTGACCATCATGGGCCCGTCGGACATGTTCGGCGAGCTGTCGATCTTCGATCCGGGTCCGCGTACCTCCACGGCCACCACCGTCACCGAGGTGCGCGCGGTGACCATGGATCGCGAAGCGCTCAAGACGTGGATCGATCAGCGCCCGGAGATCGCCGAACAGTTGCTGCGGGTTCTCGCCCGCCGGCTGCGGCGTACCAACAACAACCTGGCGGACCTCATCTTCACCGATGTCCCCGGTCGCGTTGCCAAGGCGCTGTTGCAGCTCGCCCAGCGGTTCGGCACCCAGGAGGCCGGTGCGCTGCGCGTCACCCACGACCTCACCCAGGAAGAGATCGCCCAGCTCGTCGGCGCCTCGCGCGAGACGGTGAACAAGGCGCTGGCCGATTTCGCCCACCGCGGGTGGCTGCGGCTCGAAGGTAAGAGCGTGCTGATCTCCGATTCGGAGCGGCTGGCTCGCCGAGCGCGGTAGGGAACTCCCACCGCGCTCCGGCGCCGGCCGGTTCGGCGCCGGTGGGTGCCGGCCTGCGTCAGTGGGCTCCGACCCCGCGCAGGTAGGCCAGCTGCGCCTGGACCGAGCTTCGTGCGGCCGGCCACAGTTTCTTGTCGACATCGGCGTAGACGTGCGCCACGATCTTCATCGGGGTAGCGCTGTCACCGAGTTCGTGCAGTGCAGCCCGCACCTGATCCAGGCGCTGCTTCCGGTGCTGGATGTAGTAGCCGATCACCGGCTCGGCCTGCACATGGTCGGGGCCGTGTGCCGGTAGCAGTGCCCGGCCGGGCGCCAGCTCGGCGAGCCGGTCCAGCGAACTCAGATAGTCCCCCAGGGCGTCGTCGCGTGATTCCAGCACCGTGGTACCGCTGCCGAGCACGGTATCGCCCGTGAGCAGCGCATCGTCGACCACGACACTCACCGAATCCTGGGTATGTCCGGGTGTGGCCACCACGCGCAGGCGCAATCCGGCCGCCTCGATGAGCTCACCGTCGGCCAGTGGGGCATCCGAACCGGACAGATATCCGGGATCCATCGCCCGCACCGGCGTTCCGGTGAGCTTCACCAGCCGGTCGATACCGCCGGTGTGATCGTGATGATGGTGCGTGATCAGCGTCAACGCGATCTCACCACCGGTCTCCCGCGCGATCGCCTCACTGTGCGCCTTGTCCTTGGGCCCCGGGTCGATGACCACACAATCCGATCGCCCCGGCAACCGCAGGATCCAGGTATTGGTGCCGTCCAGGGTCATCTGGTTCGGGTTGTCCGCCAACAGCACCGAAGCGGTCTCGGTGACCTGTCGCAGCTGCTCGTACGCGGGATGTGTGAGGCTCATGAGGGGTCCTAACGCCGATGCGCCAACGCGCGGGTTACAGACCTTGCTACCGCACTTCGGCGATGAGCTCCACTTCGACAGGCGTCGCCTTGGGCAGCTCGAAGACACCGACGGCGGAGCGCGCATGCACCCCGGCCGCGCCGAATATCTCACCCAGTAGTTCCGACGCGCCGTTGACGACCAGCGGCTGATCGGTGAATCCGGGGGCCGAGGCGACGAACCCGACGACCTTCACGATGCGCACCACCGCGTCCAGTCCGACCAGATCGTGCACAGCGGCCAAGGCGTTCAGGGCGCAGAGCCCGGCGGCGTGCGCAGCCTGCTCCACGCTCACCTCGGCACCGACCTTGCCGGTGGCCGACAGGGCACCGTCCACGAACGGCAACTGTCCGGCTGTATAGACCATCGATCCGCTGCGAACGGCCGGAATATAGGCGCCCGCCGGGGCCGCGACCGCCGGCAGGGTCAGTCCCAGGCGATCGAGACCGGCCTGCCAGCCGGTTCCCGGGGTCGTCACTGCTTGGGCCGCTTCAGGTAGGCCACATGCTGCTCGCCCGTCGGTCCGGGCAGCACCGTCACCAGTTCCCAGCCGTCGGCTCCCCACTGGTCCAGAATCTGTTTGGTGGCGTGCGTCAGCAGCGGCACCGTCGAATATTCCCACACCGTCACATCACTCATGTCGCGAAGCGTACTGGGTGCACGGGTGTGGAATGCGCCCCCGCTCCACGCGATCAGCACAATTCGGGCCGGGACGGAAGTGTCCTGTGTCGTACCGAACAGTAGAGCGATCCTGTGGTGGCTGTTTCGTAACGGGTTATAGGCTCGCGAACGTGGGAGTACCGACAGCAGTGCCCGATTCGGATGAATCGGGGCTGAAATTAGGGTGGCCGGACCGAGCCGACACCGCGCGGCTGCATTACGTGACCGGCAAGGGTGGCACCGGAAAGTCGACGGTCGCGGGCGCGCTGGCGCTGACCTTGGCCGCGGGGGGCCGGCGGGTACTGCTGGTCGAGGTGGAGGGGCGCCAATCGATCGCCCAGTTGTTCGATCTGCCGCCGCTTCCGCCCACCGAAACCAAAATCGCGACCGCCGACGGTGGTGGCGAGGTGATGGCGCTGGCCCTCGATATCGAACATGCCTTCCTCGAATACCTGGACATGTTCTACAACCTCGGCTTCGCGGGCCGGGCGATGCGGCGCATGGGCGCGATCGAATTCGTCACCACCATCGCACCGGGCCTGCGCGACGTGATTCTCACCGGGAAGATCAAGGAATGCGCGGTACGCACCGACAAGTCCGGTAAGCGGGCCTACGACGAGATAGTCATCGACGCCCCGCCCACCGGCCGGATCGCGAGTTTCCTCGACGTCACCAAGGCGATGGCCGAGGTCGCCAAGGGCGGGCCGATCGCCGCGCAGGCCGAGGGGGTCTCGGCACTGCTGCATTCCGAGCAGACCGTGGTTCATCTGGTGACGCTGCTCGAGGCACTACCGGTCCAGGAGACCGCCGACGCGATCGCCGAACTGACCGAATCCGATTTCCGGATCGGCACCGTCATCGTCAACCGCGCCACCGAAGGGTTCCTCCCGGCCCCGGTGCGTGCCCGGGTCGCCGCCGGTGAACTCGACCTGGAGGCGGTGCGGTCGGGTCTGTCCGAGGCCGGGATCGAACTCGACGACAACGACTTCGACGGTCTGATCCAGGAAGCGGTGGAGCATTCCGCCACGCTGCAGGCACAGGACGACAGTTCCGCGGAACTCGCGAAGGTGGATATCAGCAGGTTGTATCTGCCCGCTCTGCTCGACGGTATCGATCTGGGCGGACTGTACGAATTGGCCCAACATCTGAGCGCCCAGGGAGTCCGCTGATGAGCCATCCGAGTCCGCTGATACCGCCGACGGCACCGGCACTCGACATCGAGGCGATCATCGATGATCCGACGGCACGGGTCGTGGTGTGCTGCGGGTCCGGCGGAGTCGGCAAGACCACCTCCGCCGCGGCGATCGCATTGCGCGCGGCCGAGCGAGGCCGCAGGGTCGTGGTGCTGACCATCGATCCGGCACGCCGGCTGGCACAGTCCCTGGGCGTCAGCGACCTCGGCAATGCTCCGCAACGGGTCGCGCTGCCGGAGACCGCCAAGGGTGAGCTCTACGCGATGATGCTCAACATGCGCCGCACCTTCGACGAGATGGTGCTCGAGCACACCAGCCCGGACAAGGCCGAGCAGATCTTCGCCAACCCCTTCTATCAGACCGTCGCGTCCTCCTTCGGCGGAACGCAGGAGTACATGGCGATGGAGAAGCTGGGGCAGCTGGTCTCCAAGCGAGATTGGGATCTGGTCGTCGTCGACACGCCGCCCTCGCGCAACGCACTGGACTTCCTCGACGCGCCCAAGCGGCTGGGGAATTTTCTCAACGGCCGGATGATCCGCGTGATCATGGCACCGGGCCGCGGCGTCGGCCGATTCGTCACCGGCGCGATGAGCCTGGCGGTACGTGGTGTGTCCACCATCGTCGGCGGCCAGATGCTCAAGGACGCGTCCGGATTCCTGCAATCGCTGGAATCGATGTTCGGCGGCTTCCAGGACCGCGCCGAACGCACCTACGCCATGCTCTCCCGCCCGGGGACCCACTTCCTGGTGGTGGCCGCCGCGGAACCCGACGCGCTCCGCGAGGCCTCGTTCTTCGTGGATCGGCTCTCCACCGACAAGATGCCCTTGGCCGGGCTGGTGCTCAATCGCACCCACCCGCTGTTGTGCGGCCTGTCCCCGGCGCAGGCGGCCGCCGCGGCCGACCGGTTGAGTCCCGGCGCCGGCAGCCATACCGACGGCACCTCGGGCGAAACCACGGCCGCGTCGGAATCGGTGACCGATCCCGCCACCCTGACCGCGGACATCCTGCGTATTCACGCGCACCGCGCGGTGACCGCGAAGCGCGAACGGAACCTGCTGCACCGATTCACCGGCGCACATCCGCGGGTGCCGATCGTCGCCGTCACGGCCCTGCCGTTCGAGGTCTCGGATCTGGACGCCCTGCGAGTGGTCGGCGAACAGCTCGCCGGGATCACCTCGAACGTGAAGCCATCGGTTTCCTGACGCTCCCCGAGTTTCCGGCGTGGTGACGTGCGGTCCCGATTCCGCACGTCACCTGCCGGAAGTTGGCGTCGGTCAGATCGCGACCTTCTGCTGGCGCTGGGCTCGGAAGAAGTCCGCCCAGGATGTCACTTCGGGATGCTGTTTGAGCAGCGCGCGGCGCTGCCGCTCGGTCATCCCACCCCACACACCGAATTCCACCCGATTGTCGAGCGCGTCGGCTCCGCATTCCATCAGTACCGGGCAGTGCCGACAGATCGTGGCGGCCTTGCGCTGGGCCGCACCGCGGACGAACAACTGGTCGGGATCCACTTCCTTGCATCGGGCCTGGGATACCCAGGCGATCCTCGCTTCGGCCTGCTCCACGTCCAATCGAGCGATGGGGGTAGTCATGTGCATTTGGTGTGCCCCTTTGCAGTCCGAACACCGGGTCAACGGCGCTCCGGAATCGCGTGCAGCCCACAGCAACCCAACCCCGCTGCGCTCCGCACCACATTCCTCATTGAGTGTTAGCTCTATCACACTGAGTTCTCAATCTAGGTAAAGGTATGGGGTGAGCGCAAGACCATGCCCGGATTTTCTGGTACGCCCGTCCCTGCGGGGCATCGGTGACCTGGCGCCGAGGCGCGCCGCCTACCGCGCACCGCCGAAGGTCGGCCGGGCCAATTAGGCTGTGATCCGTGCCGATCACACAAACGCTCGCGAGGCTCGCCGGCGCCTGCGTCCTAGCGGCCGTGCTGGTTGCCGGATTGCTGTTCCCGCTCGCTGGTGGCTTCGGGTACATGTCGAACCGCGCAGCCGACGCCGTGGACAACGTTTCCTCGGAATTGGTCGAGGGCAACGCCCCGGCGGTGTCGACCATGGTCGACGCGGCCGGGAATCCGTTCGCGTGGCTGTACGACCAGAGACGTTTCGAAGTCCCCAGCGACCAGATCTCCAACGAAATGAAGTTGGCGATCGTCTCCATCGAGGACAAGCGCTTCACCGAGCACGGCGGTGTCGACTGGCAGGGCACCCTGCGCGCATTTCTGACCAACACCTCGAGCGGTGAAGTTCAGCAGGGTGCCTCGACCATCGACCAGCAGTATGTGAAGAACTATCAACTGCTGGTGGTCGCGAAAACCGACGCCGAACGCCGCAAAGCCATCGAAACGACTCCGGCCCGCAAACTGCGGGAAATTCGCATGGCTCTGACGCTGGAGAAGGAACTCACCAAGGACGAGATCCTCACCCGCTATCTGAACCTGGTCCCCTTCGGCAACGGTTCGTACGGGATTCAGGACGCCGCCCAGACCTATTTCGGTATCGATGCCAAGAACTTGAATGCCACCCAGGCAGCGATGCTGGCCGGAATGGTGCAGTCCAGCTCCAAGCTGAATCCGTACACCAATCCGGACGGCGTGCTGGAGCGTCGCAATACGGTGCTGGACACGCTCATGCAGAACATTCCGAGCCGGGCGGAGGAATTCCGTGCGGCCAAGGAACAGCCGCTGGGCGTACTTCCGGAGCCGAAGGGCCTGCCGCGCGGATGTATCGCTGCCGGCGATCGCGGTTACTTCTGCGACTATGCGCTGAACTACCTGGACAACGCCGGAATCAGCAAGGAGCAGATCGACAAGGGCGGCTACACCATCCGCACCACGCTGGACCCGGACGTGCAGCGTTCGGTGAAGGACGCCGTCAACAAGATGACCGATCCGAATCTGCCGGATATCGCCGAGGTCATGAGCATCATCGCCCCGGGACAGGATTCCCATCACATTCTGGCGATGACCTCGAGCCGAACATACGGTCTCGACCAGGAGGCGCACGAAACGGTGCAGCCACAGCCCTATTCGATGGTCGGTGACGGTGCGGGCTCGATCTTCAAGCTCTTCACCACCGCCGCCGCGATGGAAAAGGGACTCGGCACCAGCGCGAATCTCGACGTACCGTCGTTCTTCGCGGCCAAGGGAATGGGTAACGGCGGCGCGGCAGGCTGTCCACCCGCGACCTACTGCGTCAAGAATGCGGGTGGTTACGCACCGTCGATGTCGGTGACCGAGGCACTCGCACAGTCACCGAACACCGCATTCGTGAAACTCATCCAGGACGTCGGTGTCACGCCGACCGTCGATATGGCGGTCCGGCTGGGAATGCGCACCTACACCGAGCCCGGGACCTCCGGGAACGGTAACCAGAGCCTGGCCGATATGTTCAAACAGCAGAACCTGGGCTCGTTCACGCTCGGCCCGGTCGCGATCAATCCACTGGAATTGTCGAATGTCGCGGCAACGCTGGCCTCGGGCGGCAAATGGTGCCCACCCTCGCCGATCGCGGAGGTGGTCGACCGCGAAGGTAAGCAGGTTCCGCTCACCGAGCAGGGCTGCGAACAAGTTATCGATCCCGGCTTGGCGAACACGCTGGCCAACGCCATGAGCCAGGATGCGATCCACGGCACCGCGGCCGGCTCCGCCCATGCGGCGGGCTGGACCGCACCGGTCTCGGCGAAAACGGGAACCACCGAGGCCCACCGTTCCTCGGCCTTCCTGGGATTCACCAATTCGATGGCCGGTGCCGCCTACATCTACGGCGACGGCACCAGCCCCGGCGAGATCTGCTCGTTCCCGTTGCGTAGCTGCGGCGACGGCAATCTCTACGGCGGTAACGAGCCCGCTCGCAGTTGGTTCACCGGGTTGAAACCGGTGGCCGACAAATTCGAACCGCCTGCGCTGCCACCACTCGACGACAAATACGTGCGTGGCGCCAACAACGCGCAGATACCGGATGTACTCGGTATGTCGGAGTCCGAGGCCCGGGCCGCCCTGATCGGCGCGGGATTCCAGGTGACGACGAGCACCACACCGGGTTCGGCGGCGACCAAGGGCAAGGTCAACGCGATCACGCCGAACGGCTCGGCCATCCCGGGTTCGGTGGTGACGGTTCTGGTCAGTGACGGCACCCAACGCGAGATTCCGCGTCCGGGCCGCCAGGAGGCTCCACCGCCGGCGGTGCCCGGATTGCCACCGGTGCCGCGACTGCCACCGATCCCCATCCCGATTCCGATACCGCGCTAAAAGGCGCTGAGAGGCCGGCGAATGAGAATTCGCCGGCCTCTTGCGTGCACGGATCCGGCTGCGGGCTCCCGCCGGGGAACCGGTTGCGAGCTACAGCCGGGATTTGACCGCGGCCGAGATCCGCGAGCCGTCGGCGCGACCGGCGGCCAGTGCCGTCGCCACCTTCATGACCTGCCCCATCTGCCGCATGCCGGGCCGGGCGCCCAGCTCTTCGGCGACATCGGCGATGGCGGTATCGGCAAGATCGGCGACCTCGGCATCGGTGAGCGGAGTCGGCAGGTATTCGTCGATGATCTCCTGCTCGGCCCGCTCGTTCGCGGCGAGCTCACCGCGCCCGGCCTGCTCGTAGACCACGGCAGCCTCGTTGCGCTTCTTCGCCTCCTTGCCGAGCACCGCGATCACCTCGGCATCGCTGAGTTCCTTCGCCTCGGAGCCGGCGACCTCGGCGTTCTGCACGGCCGCCAGCAACATGCGCAGGGTATTCAGGCGCAGGCTGTCCTTGGCTTTCATCGCCGCGGTCAGATCGGCGCGCAACGTGGATTTGAGTTCCGACATGTGGCACACGCTAGCCGCTGCGCAGTGCCACTCCCACCGCTTTTGCCGTGGCGAGCCGCCCAGCGGCCCCACCGCGACGCGCCCAATCCGGATGCCTGTGCGGAAACACACTCGGTATTCGTCACACAGGTCGCCTATTCTGGACCGATGCCCGTATTCTCGTCCCCCGCACTTCGACGAGCAGCGCTGGGCTCCGGAGCCAAGGTTGTCGCCGCGGCCGCCGGTACCGCAGTGGCCGGAGTCGGCTACGCCTCGCTGATCGAACGCAACGCTTTCGTCCTGCGCGAAGCCACGATGCCGGTGCTACAGCCGGGCTCGTCGAGTCTGCGCGTGCTACACATCAGCGACCTGCACATGACGCCCGGCCAGAAGCTCAAACAGGCCTGGGTCCGCGAACTCGCCGGCCTGGAACCCGACCTGGTGGTGAACACCGGCGACAACCTCGCGCATCCGAAGGCGGTGCCCGCGGTCGTGCAGTCGCTGTCGGAGCTGCTGGCACGCCCTGGCATCTTCTGCTTCGGCAGCAACGACTACTTCGCCCCCGTGCCGAAGAACCCGCTCAAGTATTTCGACAAGAACCACAAGCGGGTCCACGGCGATCCGCTGCCGTGGAAGGATCTGCGTGCCGCGTTCACCGAACGTGGCTGGCTGGATCTGACCCATGTGCGGCGTGATCTCGAGGTCGCCGGGATCAAGATCTCCACCGCCGGTGTCGACGACCCGCATCTCACCCGGGACCGCTACGACACGGTGGCCGGCACGCCGAATCCGATGGCCGATCTGAGCATCGGACTCACCCACTCCCCCGAACCGCGGGTGCTCGACCGCTTCGCCGGCGACGGCTACGACCTGGTACTGGCGGGGCACACCCACGGCGGGCAGCTCTGCCTGCCGGGCTTCGGTGCCCTGGTCACCAACTGCGGTATCGACCGGTCGCGCGTGAAGGGCCCCTCGCGCTGGGGCGCGCACACCCGGCTGCACGTATCCGCCGGCGTCGGCACCTCACCGTGGGCGCCGTACCGGTTCTGCTGCCGGCCCGAGGCCACCCTGCTGACACTCGTCGCCGCCCCGCCGAACCACCCGAAGTCCGATAGTGGCCACGGTGTCTCGGAATCGGAGGCCGTGGCGCGCTAGGGTGACCTGCCGAGGCACGACATGAGGCAGGGGTTCACGGTGGGCAGTGGGTTCGACCAGCGGCACGACGACGCGACCGCCGAACCGGGACCCGCACCGCAACCACCCCCCGGTGGCGATGGCGCAGCGAACGGCGCTGTGCCGCAGGTGTCTCCGTGGGCACGACCGGGTTCGGTGGCCCCTCCCCTGTCCCAGGCACCTGCGACCGACAGCTCCGGGGTGCCGGATGTCGTACCCGCGTCCGTGGGCGCGAATGCGCCGAGCGGGTACGGTCCTGGCCCTGCTCTCGGTGGGACCGAGGCAGCGACAACCGCTTTCGGCGCCCAGCCGAACCACGGCCCGCTGTCCCCGCCACTGAGCAACCCGGCTTCCACAGCGAATTTTGCGGCGCAGCATCACTTTCCGCAGCACGGACCGTACACCGGCGGTTCCGCCCCGGAATGGCTTGCCGAGCCCCGGACTCCTGCTCCGCAACAGCATTCGGAATGGACTCCACCGGGTGCGCCACCGGCACGTCCCGCACCGCCCGATCCGGGTCCGGGACGCCGAAAGATGTGGGTATTCACCGGGATCGGGGTCGCCGTCGTGGCGGCACTGGCGGCGACCGCCGTCGTGACAGGCCGGAATGCGGACGGCGCCGATGCCGCGGGATCGACCACACCGTCCATGGTGAGCGCATTGGGCGCCGAGAATCCCCCGCCCCCGGCCGCCGATCCACCTCGGCCCGCACCTCCGGGGCCGACGCCGGCACCGATGATCCCCGGCTATCAGGTGGTGCAGATCCTGGACCGAGGCGCGGCCTACGACGCACCCGCCGACTGGACCGTCGATCCGCTCGGCACGGCGATCTGGGGCACCGGAACCGGCTCGAAGCCGCTCGAGATCGCCGGGTTGTCCCAGGAAGGCAAGAATTACTGTCCCAACTACACCCGCACCAACGCTTTCCTCACCCTGTCCCCCGAGGCGGAGCCGGCCGCGGCGGCCGCCGATATCGGCAAGCGGATGGCCGCCTTCGGCTGGTCCGGAGCCACTCTCGGGCCCGCCGGCACCCCCGAACCGATGGTCTCGCTCGACGGGCAGTTGCACGGCTCCTTCGTCGAGACGACCGGCACCGCCCCGCCCCCGGCTCCGGGCTGCGCCACCAGCTTCTCGGTCTATGCCTTCGCCTTCCCGAGCGAAAACGGAAACTTCGTGATGGCCATCGCCGCCGACACCGGCCTGGACAAGTCCGTGGACCGCGAAACCGCCAAGCGTATCGTCTCCACTATCCGCCCACTCCCGGTCCGCTGACCAGCCGATTTAATGTTCCCGCCCTGCCTGCTGTAAGCTACAGCAGGCTCAACTCACGGGGTGTGGCGCAGCTTGGTAGCGCGCTTCGTTCGGGACGAAGAGGTCGCAGGTTCAAATCCTGTCACCCCGACTCGTGTGTGGAGACACGGCAGAGGCCCTGACCAATCCACTGGTCAGGGCCTCTTGCTTTGCCGGAGCACCGCCGCCTGCAACGCGGGGTCGCAACGGATCGCCCAACGCGCCATCGGGTTCCGGCCATGATCGAAAACGTTGTGCTACAACTGGCCTCGTGGCTGGAGTCATCGGAATTGTTGCGATCCTCGGAATCATCATTCTCGTCGTCGGGATGGTGTTCATCGGCGTCACTCTGGTCCAGCACTCACGCAAGCGAGCGGAGATGCTTTCAGTGCCTCCGAACGGGAGTACCCCGGACGCCTCGGCGCAGCAGGCGCAGTGGTCGGGGCAGCAGCAAACATGGCCCGGACAGCAGACGCAGTGGCCGCAGCGGCCCTACACCCGCTAGCCAGGGTTCAGGCGCGGTCCAGGTTCTCCAGCATCTCGCGCTGGTGGCGGTGGCCGACGGTTTCGTAGCCGACCACGGTGACGAACGGCGCGAGCATCACCACCAGCAGGCAGAACGCGACCGAGACGCCGACGGCGGCGAGGACCACGGCGAGAACCAGGACGACTGCGGTGACCGTGATCAGCAGCAGATGCAGTGAATCGGTCGCCGACAGCATCAGGGTGTGCAGTAGGTAGATCATCAGCAGGTACACGCCCACCGGTACCGCCAGCGACGCCACCACCGCCACCGCGCTGATCCCCGAATGGTGCTCCAGTTGCAGTCCGGCCACATGCAGACCGGCGCCGGCACCGGCGATGCCCATATACAACGGGATATGTCCGTAGCCGAACAGATAGCCACGGTTGCGACGGCGCTCCAGGATCTCGCCGTACGGGGTCGTGAAATACACCCACCACATGCCGAAGGTCAGGCCGACGCCGGCGATCACGATCGCGACGGCGTCGAAGGTCCATTCGGTGCCGTCGGCGCCGCCGAGCAGGTCACCGGAGGAGGCGATGGTTCCGACCACGCCCTCACCGAGGACGATGATCGCGAACAGGCTGTAGCGCTCGGCTACGTGATGCGGATGCCACGGCGTTCCACTCGCCCGTCCTTGAGTGAGCACCGGAAGCAGCATCTCGAGTGCGGCGAGTGCGACGAATCCCACGCCGACCACCGCCACCGGCAACCGTACGAACCCCAGTACGACCCAGCCGATTTGAGCGATGACGACCCAGCGAATGTTCGCGTATCCGACGTGCCGGAACGACGGTGATTCCCGCGCTGCCCGCCACCACTGCGCCACCATCGCGATCCGCATGACGACGTAACCGACCACGATGATCCGCAGTTCGATGTGGTCGCCCTCCTCGACCGAATGGAACAGTGGCGGGATCCCGAGTGCGAAGATCACCACCCCGATCATCTGCAGCATCGTCAGCACTCGATACAGCCAGTCGTCGGTGGCGAATGCGGAGGCGAACCAGCTGAAACTGATCCAGGCGTTGACGATCGCGAACATCGCCAGCACGAAGGCGATCACCGCTTTACCCGGATGTCCGGCGCCGATCATTTCCGCGAGATAGGACGCCGCGGTGCCCACGGCGACCACGAAGGTCAGGTCGAACAGCAGTTCCAGCGGTGAGGACACGCGGCCCCGTTCACCGGGGTCGCGGCCGATCATCGGGATGCGACGGTGCGCGGGTCCGCGCTCGCCGCCGGGAGAGCCGGGAGATACGGAGTCGCTCATGGGGTGCATACTGCCGCATCGACGGCGTGGATCGCGGGGTTCGACCCGCCGTTTTCCGGCCCCGGAGCTGGACGGACTGTCGGCTCGAGCGCTCAGTTGCCGGTATCGGCCGTACCGGAGCCCTTCCGGTGCGCCTCGCCCTGAGCCGTGGTGCCCTTCGCCTCCGGCCGCAGCATCGCATTGAACTCGTTGGTGTAGAACTTGCGTGGTTCGAGATCACCGTCGATGGCGTCGGTGTCGCGCAGCCAGCGCTCCCAGCGCATGAAGTCGCCGTCGGAGAGCTCCCCGTAGCGGGACGGCACCCCCACCGACAGCCAGTACTTCAGGCTCTCGGTGCTCTCACCGGCGCGATGCCGGTCGTTGATGATCTGGGTGAACTTCGCGATCACCTGGTCGCGCGGTGTGGTGCGTTCCCATTCGAGCGCCTTGGCGACGCCGGTGGTGAATGTTCGCACCACGTCGGGGTTCTTCTCTATGTAGTCGTTGCGGAAGACGTAGGGGCCGCCGTTGATCGGTCCGCCGAACTCGTCGATCTCGGTGAACACCGGCCGCACTCCCCCGTTGGCCAGTGCGCGCTGCTGGAACTGTCCGGTCAGCCCGGCCACATCGATCTGTCCCTTGCGCAGGGAATCCTCGATATTGGGGGTGGGCAGGGCGATCAGCTGCACGGAGTCGATCTGCTGCGAGTTCAGGCCCGCTCGTTTCAACGCCTCGTACACGTCGGCCTCGTTCTGGCCGCCGAGGGTGTTGACGCCGATCTTCTTGCCGACCAGATCGGTGACCGAACGGATCGGGCTGTCGTCGGTCACGTAGTAGCCGCCGAAGGACTTCTCGTCCGACCCGTAGTAGTTGAGCACCGCCGTGATCGGGGCACCGGCCGCGGCCAGCTTGGCGACCGCGCCGGCGAAGGCGCCGCCGAAGTCGACCTGCCCGGTGGCCGCGGTCTGGATGTCCTGTGGACCACTGTTGGTATTGCCGATCCAGTCGAGTTTCACCTTGCCCTCGAAGAATCCGAGATTCTCCGCCAGTTCCGGCGGGGTGACCTGATCGGCCCACCCCATGTAGCTCAACAGGGTCACGCCGTTCGCATCGGTGCGCGCCTCACCTCGGGACCCGCACCCGGTGAGCGCGACGGTGGCGAGCACGGCGGCTGTGATGATCGTCAGGGCGGGGCGAATGCGGCGGGGCAACACGCGGACTTCCTTTCGCGGTGGTGCGCACGCCGGCAACGGTGGTACCGGCGTGCTCGGCCGAGCCTAGGATCGGCCGCCGCGTATGCCACGCCTTTGAATCACGACGATTCGGTGAAACCGCTCAGGGTTTGTAAGCGATGCCGCCCGCGATGCATCGGCGCACCGGTGACAGCGGAGCCAGCTGCGGGCCGTCCGGCCACCACTCGTCGCAGAGCACGAGTCCGGGTTCGACCAGCTCCAAGCCACCGAACATGGCGGCGATCTCGTCGCGGGTGCGGAAGCGCCCACTGCCCATCGGGCTGTGCACGAACTTGTCCTCCATCTGGCGGGCGAGTTCGCTCAGTTCTGGGTCACCGGGATCGTAGAAGTGCGCGATGGCCAGATACGAGCCCGAGGGCAGTGCGTCGACATAGGTCTGCATCAGCGCGGACCCGTCGTCACCGAGATAGTGGTGCAGGGTGCCGATGTGGAAGACGGCGATGGGCCGGCTGAAGTCCAATTCGTCACGCACAGTGGCATTGTTGAGCACCTCGTGCGGGCGGAAGATGTCCGCGGAGACGATGGAGGTCTGCGGATTCGACTCCAGCAGCGCGCGTGCGTGAGTCAGCACCATGGGGTCGTTGTCGACGTAGACCACATGGGCCTCCGGCCTGATCCGCTGCACCACCTGATGGGTGTTCTCCGCGGTCGGCAGGCCGGAGCCCAGGTCCAGGAACTGGTCGATCCCGGCCTGGGAGGCCAGGAAACGGCACGACCGGATGAGGAAATCACGGTTGGCCCAGGCCAGGTCGTTCACCTGCGGGGCCACGGTACGAACCTGCGCCAGCACATCCCGATCGATGTCGAAGTTGTCCTTGCCGTTCAGGGCGGCGTCGTAGACGCGGGCGATGCTGGCTCGGGCGGTATCGACCCCGACCGGCACCACACTCGGGTACGCGGCGGAAGGTTGCGACATGAAGGCTCCCCTGGCGTTTCTTCAAGCACGGACTTCATCGAACACGAACACGCACACGGCGTCATGTCGAGTGTGACCTACTCGCCGCGTCGGCGCGGCTTTACCGCTTGATTCGAATTTGCCGGAGCTGTTTCCTATTTCATCGAATACGCAGCCGCCGGCTCAGCCGCAGCGTCATCAGCGTGCTCTTGAGCTGTTTGTCGAACGGCATGGCCGAACGCGCCGAGAGCACCTGCTTCTTCTGCACGCCGACATTGATCGTGTCGGTGTACTTGAGCAGCCCCGCATCACCGTGCCTGGTGCCCACGCCGGACTGTTTGATCCCGCCGGACGGTGTCGTCTTCGCCGAATAGGTCGCGACGAAACCGTCGTTGATATTCACATTGCCGGCCTCGAGCCGATCGGCCATGCGCTCGGCACGCGCCAGATCGGTACTCCAGATGCTGGCGTTGAGGCCGTAGGTGGTGGCATTGGCCTGGCGGACGGCCTCGTTCTCGTCGGTGTAGCGATAGATCGTCACCACCGGGCCGAAGGTTTCCACGGTCGCGTGATCCATCTCGGCGGTCACGCCGGTCAGGATCGTCGGCTCGTAGAAGGCCGGACCGATATCGGGGCGTGCCTTCCCGCCGGTGAGTACGGTCGCGCCCTTGGCGACCGCATCGTCGACATGGGCGGCCACCCGCTTCATATGCTCCACCGACACCAACGATCCGAATTCCGGGTCGGCGGTGTAGGAGGCACCGGCCGTGGCACCCAATTGCTCTGCGGCGGAGACGAATCGGCGGACGAATTCATCGTGCACACGGTCGTGGACGTAGATGCGCTCGATGTGCATACACGCCTGCCCGGAGTTGCCGAAGACGGCGAAAATCGCCCCGGGGATGACATCGTCCAGGTTCGCGTCTTCGAGTACGAGCATCGGATTCTTGCCGCCCAGTTCCAGACTGCAGCCGATGAGGTTACGCCCGGCCCGCTCTCCGATGGTGCGGCCGGTCGCGGTGGATCCGGTGAACATCACGTAGTCACTGTTGTCGATCAGCGTCGGGCCCACGTCCGGACCGGCGCCGCAGACGACCTGGATCAGATCGCGCGGCAGTCCCGCGCGGCGCAGCAACTCGACCCCGTACAGCGTGCACAGCGCGGTCTTGTTGTCCGGCTTGAGCACAACGCCGTTGCCGGCGATGAGGGCCGGCACCGAATCGGAGATCGAGATCGCGAAGGGGAAGTTCCACGGCGCGATCACCGCGACCAGGCCCTTGGGGCGATGGTGTTCCGCGGAGCTCGAGATGACCGGCATCGCGCCGCCGCGCCGGATCGGCTTCAGGATGCGCTCGGCGTGCTTGAGGTAATGGCTGATCACCATGACCGGATCGCACGACTCCTCGATCGCCATGCGCCGGGTCTTCCCGCAGCCGATCTGGATCAGATCCGCGATGGTGTCGAGTTCGGCGAGAAGCAGCTCATGAGCCCGTGCGAAGACTTCCAGACGGCTCTTGACCGATCGGCTCGCCCATTCGCGCTGCGCTGCGCGGGCCCTTTCGGCAGCAGCGGCGACATCCTCGGGGGAGGACTGGGGCAACTCACCGACGACGGCGCCGGTGTACACCTCGATCATCTCGTACGGTGCACGCGACTGTCCCGCAGTACCCGCGACGACCATCCCGGTCAGCCGGTCGATCAACGTCGTCGTGATCCGCTGCGGCAGCGTCGTCGCGCCGCCGTGCGTGGTTGTCTCCATCAGCGATCTCCATAACTGTGCCACCCGTGACGCCCGTCACCATCATACAAACTAGAACACGTTATTGTTATGGACAACAGCGCGGGGTAACTTCGTCCGCAAAACGGGAGTAATACGATGAGGAAAGTGGGTCGGCGATGACGACGGCAGCAACTGAAACAGGTAGCAATACGGAACCCCACGCCTTGCTCGAGCGACGCGGCGCCACGCTGATCGTCACCCTGAACCGCCCGGCCGTGCGCAATGCGCTCTCGGGCGAGATGCTCGATCTGATGGTGCAGGCCTGGGATATGGTCGACAACGATCCGGAGATCCGGTCCTGCATCCTCACCGGTGCCGGCGGCGCCTTCTGTGCGGGCGCGGACCTCAAGGCCATGACCAAGCAGGATCCGGCCAAGAACATGGGCTCGGGCGGCGCCTTCGATCCGACGAACATTCCGGGTCTGCTCAAGGGCCGGCGCCTGACCAAGCCGCTGATCGCAGCGGTCGAGGGCGCGGCCATCGCCGGCGGCACCGAGATCTTGCAGGGCACCGACATTCGCATTGCCGGTGAGAGCGCGAAGTTCGGTGTGGCCGAAGCCCGTTGGAGCCTGTTCCCGATGGGGGGATCGGCGGTGCGGCTGCCCCGTCAGATCCCCTACACCGTCGCCGCCGACTTGCTGCTTACCGGCCGTAGCATCACCGCCGCGGAAGCCAAGGAATACGGCCTGATCGGTCACGTGGTGCCGGACGGTACCGCGTTGGAGAAGGCGCTCGAGATCGCCGAGAAGATCAACGCCAACGGCCCGCTGGCCGTCCAGGCGATCCTGAAGACCATGCGCGACACCGAGGGCATGCACGAGGACGAGGCGTTCAAGGTGGACGCGAAGCTCGGCCTCACGGTCTTCCGCAGCGAAGACGCCAAGGAAGGACCGAAGGCGTTCGCCGAGCGCCGCAAGCCGGAATTCAAGGGGCGCTGAGAACCCGCTCGGAGTGATCCGACACAGCACAAGGCCCTGACCAGTGGATTGGTCGGGGCCTCTGCCGTGTATCGACTCACAACTCCGGTTTGACCATCCGCACCACCTGTTTGCGCAGGAAGTTCGGCATGAACCGCCGCGCCAGCACCATGGGTTTGGCCGGGCCGGGGAAGATGAACAGCGGCGCCTTCGGGTCGGCGACGGCCTGTTCCACCGCGTCGAGCACCTTCTCCGGTGTCACACCCTTCTGGCCCGCGACCACCGAGGCATTGTCGGCCCGGATACCATCCAGCAGTGGGGTTTCCACGATCGGCGGGCAGACCGAGATGACGCGGACGCCAGTGCCGGCGAGTTCCTGGGCGAGGACGTCGTGGTAGCCGACGACGGCGAACTTCGAGGACGAGTAGGCGGCCAGGCCCGGTGAGGGGAGCCAGCCGGCGACCGAGGCGAACAGCACCAGGGTGCCGCCGCCGGACTGCTTCATCTCGGGAACGACGGCCTGGCAGATGTTGACCGTGCCGCCGTAGTTGACATCCATCACCTTGCGCATTTCCGCCACATCGTGAGTGAGTGCGGAGCCGACCCGGCACAGGGCGGCGGCGTGCACCAGGTGGTCGATGGGGCCGAGGTCGGCGCGTACCTTCTCGATCACGGTGCGGACGGCCTGCTCATCGGAGATGTCGCAGGTGTAGGTGGTGGTGTTGGGGGAACGGCGGGCCGTTTCGGCGAGGCCCATCTCGTTGATGTCGAGTGCGGCGACCCGGTATCCGCCCGCTGCCAGCCGTTGCGCCGCCATCCGGCCCATACCGCTGGCCGCGCCGGTAACCACTGCTGTCCGGGTCATCGAACAACCTCCGCATCCTCGAACGTCATGCGTAGCAGCCCGATCCGGCTGCTGAACAGGGCGCGCTTGGGGAGGCCGAGCGCGCGCATCTGGTCGGCGACGGGGTGGTTGCCGAGCTCGATCTTGGTGCCGCCGACACCCATCCGCACCTGAGCGGGGTTCATCACCCAGGGGGTGCGGCGCAGCACGCCGTCCATCAGGGTGTAGGCCGCGATCGAGGCGCCGCCCATGCCACCGGGCGAAGGGATACCGCCGGCGGTCTCCATCGTGACCACGGGCCGATCATCGATCCGCACCGCACAGCGCTTGCCACGCCGCACCGGGGTGACCTCGATATCGGCGATCTCCTTGGGGAATCCCCAGATCTCGCGACCGGCGGCGCAGGTGAAGCTCTGGTTGACCGGCAACCACGGGATGTAGACGCCGATGCCCCCGTCGTGCCCGCGCACCATCAGGGTGAGCCCGAATTCGTGGTACGGGCCGAGGTCGCCGTCGACGTAACGCACGAAGACCAGCGAGGAGAGCGCTCGCCCGGCGACACGAAGTGGCTCGAGACCGGTGGGAGCGATGATCTCGCGCGCCGCGCCCTCGTCGACGAGAAATGTCGCCGCGCAGGCGTCGGCATCGCGGATCTCGACCGGCATCCTGACTTTTTCATCCAGTACGGAGTGGACCGCTGTCATCCTCCAAGTAGAACACGTTCCAGTGCGATTGGGCAGCCCCCGCGGGCCACGAAATCCGCCCGGTACCAGGCCCCGCGCGGGGTATGCGGACATGGCTGAACGCCGAACGTCGCACCCCTCGAGCGCGACGTTCGGCTGCGACAATCACCTGTTCAGGAGCCGACGATGTATGCGGGCGGCTGGGACTCCGCATACGACTTCGCCCAGCGGTAATCCGGTTTGCCACTCGGCGTCCGGCCGACGACATCGACCACCCAGATACTGCGCGGCAATTTGTATCCGGCCAGATGCTTGCGCACATGAGCCTCGAGCGCCCCGAAGTCCAGCGCCTGCTCGCCACTGCTCATCGACACCACCGCCGCCACCTGATGCCCCCAGCGCTCGTGCGGAACGCCGATGACCACCACGTCGAAGATGCCGTCGTGGGATTTCACGACAGACTCCACCTCTTCGACGAACACCTTCTCACCACCGGTGTTGATGACCATGTTGCCGCGGCCCAGCAGGGTGATGCTGCCGTCGTCCTCCACCCGGGCCCGGTCGTCGGTGATGACCATGCGCACACCGTCGACGGTCCGGAACAGCTTGTCCGACTTGGCTTGATCCTTGTAATAACCAATCGGCACCGAGCCGGTCTTGGCCATCCAGCCTTCCTGCCCGCCGGGAACCTCGCGGCCCTCGTCGTCGACCACGACGGCACCGCGGCCGGTCTGCACCCGCGGCCCGCGGCCGGGGTCGTCGTCCTTCTGGGCCACCCCCATACCGCCGAATCCGGTCTCCGACGAGCCGATCGAGTCGCTGATCATGGCGTGTGGAAACGTTTCCAGCAGACGGTTCTTCACCGGCTGCGACAGCAGTGCGGCACCGGAGGCCAGCACCACCATCGTGGCGACATCCACCGGATTCTCCTGATAGGACTGGAGCAGCGGGCGGGCCATGGCATCACCGGTGATCACCATGACGTTGGCGCGCTGTTCGTTCACCACCTGCCAGATCCGATCGGGGTCGAATCGCGGTTCGTAGATCACGGTCTGGCCCGACCACAGGCCGGTGAAGGTGGGCATCATCGCGGAGGCATGGATCAGTGGCGGCAGGATCAGCCAGCGCAGCGGATCGTTCTGGGCACCCGAGCGCGACTGCTCGAACTCGTCGGCGACCGGCACGTTGGTGTAGAAGTCGATGCCGCCGCCGAGCACCCGCCACATGTCTTCCTGGCGCCACATCACACCCTTAGGCATACCGGTGGTGCCACCGGTGTACATCATGAACAGATCGTCGGGGCTGCGTTCGTCGAAATCGCGTGCGGTAGAGGTGTTCTCGAAGGCCTCCGCATACGGTGTCGACGTGCTGGGTAGTCCCGTGCCGCCCTGATCGTCCTCGACCACGAGGGCGTGCCGCAGCGTCGCGATTTGTGGGCGCACCTCGTCCACCACCGCGGAGTAGCACCGGTGGTGCACTACCGCGTCGAGGTCGGCGTTGTCGTAGACGTAGCGCAGTTCGTCGGCGCCGTAGCGGTAGTTGATATTGATCGGCACCGCGCGCAGTTTGAACGAGGCGATCAGCGTTTCCATCGTCTCGATGCTGTTGTGCATATGGAAGCCGATATGGCTGCCCTGCCCGAGTCCCGCGGCGGCCAGATGGTGAGCCAGCTGGTTACTGCGGTGCTCCAGTTCCCGATAGGTGACCTGGCGCTCGCCCTGGATCAGCGCCACCCGGTCGGGCATGGCGTCCGCGGCGTGCTCGAACAGGTCGGCGAAATTGTTCGGCATAGTGAGATCTCTCGTTGAAGCGGCGGTTCGGATCGAGTTCGGTCGGCAATCTCAGACCACGGTCAGGGGTAGTGAGCGTCGTTCACCGAACTGGAATTCGGCGCCGGTGCTGAACCGGGTGATCGCCACCTCCGGTGCTTCGGCGAACGGTTGCGGCGCCATGGTGATCTCGACGACCAGCTCGTGCTCGTCGCTGTCGCGGGCCTGCACGTCGAAATTCGGATTCACCCCACGCACCATCGCGGCCAGCGGCTCGAGATGGTCGGCGTCGATGGCGGCCGGCCAGCCACCGTCGCGGACTCCCGGGCTGTCGCGCGCGATCCGGAGCACGGCCGAATCGTGATAGGCATCGATATGAATATCGACGTAGGGCAACGGATTCCAGGCCGGATGCAAACGCAGCACCGTGGCCAGGTCGTCGAATCCGGTGCCCAGGCCCAGGGCCGTGCGCAATCGCTCGGAGGTGAGCCCGGCGATGCCGGTGAACTGTTTGCGAGCGATCGCGGTCAGCTGCTCCGGATCCGCCCGCTGCTCGACCGCGATCAGGAAGCCGAGGTTGAGCAGATGCTGTTGCAGGCAGATCTCGTCGGCCATCCGGACCAGCGCGGAATGCGAGAAATCGGTGAAGTCGAGATCGCTGAGCAGCGGGCCCCGGTAGTGCGAGCGGCCGGGGCCGTCGGCGGAGATCGGTGCCAGTTCCAGATCCACCGCGGCGAACCGGGACATCCGTTCGGCGTTGGCCGGAACCGCCGGCGGCTCGTTCGCCGGGTCGATGCGAACCGTCCACGCGCACACCGGTACTCGGTCCGCCGGCGCGCGTGGCGGGCGATGAATGGGCCGCACCTGCGCGTGTGGATTGGTCGCGAGTGCGGTGGCGTCGAAGGTGGGGTCCTCGATGGTGTGGCACATGGCCACCACGAAGTCCTCCCCCATCGGCTCCACATCGGCGAGCGCACCGCAATGATCCAGCCAGAACTCGCCGTTACGGTCGTCGTCCACCCGGAAGCGGAAGTCCATGAACTGCGGTGGTGCGCCGATATCCAGTTGCAGCCCTTTGAATATCGTGACCACACCGTCGCCGGGAATATCGAGGGCGGCGCGCATGCGGCGGGTGTAGATCGGGCTGGCCAGCTGCCATTCCTCGATGGCGATCTCGGCCATACCGTCCCGGCCGAATGCGCCGATGGAATGGGCCATCCCGGATCGGTCGATGAGGTGCCCGCACAGCAGTAGCTCGGGCACCAGCACCGCAAGTTGTTCCCTGCTGAGATCGGCGAACCTGCTCGCGGACATCGCACTCACCACAGCGGGGCCGGCGACTCGCCGATCTTGTACCAGCCCGGCAGCGTGCCGCCCGCCGAGCGCTCGATCCGCTTGCTCATCCCGTCGGACAGTGCCTTGTCGGTGATCATGTCCAGGAACAGTGCGGAGACATTTCCGAAGTCGAAAAAGTCGCGCTGCCAGGACCATTGGAAGTTGCCGCCGTAGCGGAACCAGCTGCCGCCGATACCCTCCGGGCTGTAGTGGCGGCCGTCGGCCCGGGTCTTCTCGTTGACCTGCTTCCACAGGCCGATCACATTGCCGCTGCGCTCGTCGACAACGAATTCCTGGTACGGGTACGTCCAGCCCTCGAGGCCTTCCATCTCCTGCCCGAGCGCGAGGTCGCGGATCTCCTCGCGGCCTACGGACATGAATTCCTGCTTGGGGCCGTAATTCCAGCCGTAGGTGGCGTCCTCGGTGTACATATCGGCCAGCGGGCGCCAGTCACCGGCGGCCTCACAGCGCTCGTTCTCCACCACCCAGCGGCGGACCATCTCGTCGAGTTCGTCCCGGGAAAAACCGGACATGGCAGCTTCCTTCACATTCGGTGTCGCGGGCCGGCGCCGGCGCTCGGCGCGGCCTGAGTCGGAACGGTCACCGGGCGGTGGTGACCGTGGGAGCCGTGGTCGGCCAGCGGTGTCTGCGAGAACATGTTCGGCCCGGGGAACCCGTGCGACCGGTCCCGGAAGACACATCGCTGGACATGTGTCTGGACGGTACCACCGCAATCCGGACCCGACAATGGAACGAACGTTTTCGTTCCTACGGAACGGACGTTCGACCAGCACGTCGGGGCGACGAACGGCGTGCTCGGGAGCGATCGGCGCGACACCGGCGACACCGCAGAATTGAAACAAGTTCTTGCGCCATGATCAGAGTCGAACCTATAGTTCCGTACACGTGTCCAGACAGCATCGAAAGGCGCCCATGAGCGGGTCCACGAACGACAGCACCAACGCTGCGGGCTTCATCGGCCTGGGCAATATGGGTGCACCGATGGCCGAACGACTCCTGGGCCGCCCCGGCGGCCTCGTCGTCTGCGACACCAGAGCCGAGGCGGTCCAGCCGTTCGTCGACGGTGGCGCCGCGGCCGCGAAAACAGCGGCCGAAGTCGCCGAGCGCGCCGACGTGATCTCGATCGTGGTGCTCAACGACGCCCAGGTGCGGTCCGTACTGACCGGCCCCGACGGAGTGCTGTCCACAGCGCGACCGGGGACCGTCGTCGCGGTGCACTCGACCATCGGGGACCGCACCGCGGTGGAGCTGGCCGGGATCTGTGCCGAACGAGGGGTGGAATTCGTCGACGCCCCGGTCAGCGGCGGCGGTGCGGGCGCCAAGAAGGGGTCCCTCGCAGTCATGGTCGGCGGTAGCGCCGACGCCTTCGAGAAGGTGCGCGAACCGTTCGGGTACTGGGCCGAACTGGTGGTTCACGCCGGCGAGGTCGGCGCCGGGACCCGGATGAAACTGGCCCGCAACCTGCTGCATTTCGTCTCCTTCACCGCGACCGCGGAGGCGCAGCGGCTGGCCGAAGCGGCCGGACTGAACATCGTCGATCTCGGTAAGGTGGTCCGGCATTCGGACGCGATCACCGGTGGGGCGGGCGCGATCATGTTGCGCGACACCACGGCGGCGGTTCCGCCCGGCGATTTCTGGCATTCGATCTTCACCCACACCCGCGATCTGGGCGAGAAGGATCTGTCACTGGCGATGGCCCTGGGCGATCGCCTCGGCGTCGAACTACCCTTCGCGCGAATGGCCCTGGACGGTCTCGGTGACGGGCTCGGCGTGGGCCCCGGAGAGATTTCCAAGGAGAGTCATGAGCGATAGTCCCGACGAGCTCACCCCCGAGCAGCGCCGCGCCCGCGGGCTGGCCAAGATGAGCGAGGTCTACGGCTGGGAGGTGTCCGACGGCCCCGGCAAACATTTCGCGACCACCGTCGACCACCTGTTCGCCGACATCTGGAGCCGCCCGGAACTGTCGGTGCGCGATCGCCGACTGCTGCTACTCGGCGCGCTCACCGCGCAGAACCTGCACGATGTCTCCGAGATCCAGGTCAGTGCCGCACTGCGCAACGGTGAACTCACCGAGGAGCAGCTGCGCGAGATCGCGATCTTCCTGTGTCACTACACCGGCTGGGCCGCCGGGACGAAATTCGACAGCGTCGTCGGCAAGGTGGTGGCGGACGAGCAGAAGAAGGCCGCCGCAGCCGCATCCCCCGAGAAGTAAGGAATCACGCCAGCATGTCCGACACCCTGGGTGTACGCCCGCAGCCCGCCTCCGAGATCGACGAGTGGGATTACGAAGCCGATGTGGTGATCGCCGGTTACGGCATCGCCGGCGTCACAGCCGCCATCGAAGCCTCCGAGGCCGGTGCCGACGTCCTGGTACTGGAACGTACCGGCGGCTGGGGCGGTGCGGCCGCACTGTCGGGCGGCTTCATCTATCTGGGCGGCGGCACCCCGCTGCAGAAAGCCCTCGGCTTCGAGGACACTCCGGAGAACATGGAGAAGTTCATGCGGGCCGCGCTGGGCCCGGGCGTGGACGAAGCCAAGGTGCACGACTACTGCCAGGGCAGCGTCGAGCACTTCAACTGGCTGGTCGCCCAGGGAGTCCCCTTCAAGGAGGAATTCTGGGGCGAGCCGGGCTGGGAGCCGCCGCACGACGAGGGCCTGATGTACTCCGGCGGCGAGAACGCCGCACCCTTCAACGAGATCGCGACGCCCGCGCCGCGCGGACATCTCCCGCAGATGGAGAACAAGCGCACCGGGGAGAAGGGCGGCGGCTACATGCTGATGAAGCCGCTCAGCGATGTCGCCGAGAAACTCGGTGTCCGTGCGGAATACGACGTCCGGATCCAGCGCCTGATCGTCGACGGCGACCGGGTGGTCGGAGTGGTCGCCAAGCGCTACGGCAAGCTGCTCACCGTGCGCGCCCGCCGCGGCGTGGTGCTCGCCACCGGAAGTTTCGCCTACGAGCAGCAGATGATCGAGGGGTATGCACCGCGCCTGATCGGCCGGCCCGCCGCCGCCATCGAAGAGCACGACGGTATCGGTATCCGGGTCGCCCAGGCGCTGGGCGCGCAGCTGGCCCACATGGACGCCACCGAGGTCGCGTTCATGGGCGACCCGCAGATGATGGCCCGCGGCATCATGGTCAACGGCCGCGGTCAGCGCTATATCGCCGAGGACACCTACCCGGGCCGGATCGGCCAGGCCACGCTGATCCAGCAGGAGAATCAGGCCTATCTGGTCATCGACGAGGCCGCGCTGGAAGAGGCCCTGGGGACCGAGACCGCCACCCGCTTCTTCCGTCAGCCGCCGACCTGGGCCGCGGAGACGGTGGAGGAGCTCGAGACCGAGATGGGCCTGCCGGCCGGTGCCCTGCAGAGCACCGTCGAGGTCTACAACCGGCACGCCGAAGCCGGCACCGACCCGCTGCTGAAGAAGAAGCCGGAATGGGTGAAGCCGATCGGCACCCCGGTCGCGGGCTTCGATATGCGCAACTACACCGCGGGCTTCACTCTCGGCGGTCTGCGCACCGATCTCGATTCCCGGGTCGTGCACGTCAGCGGCGAGCCGATCCCGGGTCTGTACGCGGCCGGACGCTGCACCTCCGGTGTGTGTGCGGGCGGCTACGCCAGTGGCACCTCGCTCGGCGACGGCAGCTTCTACGGCCGCCGCGCCGGCCGCGCCGCCGCGCACGACGGCCCCGAGTCGAACTGATTCCGGGCCGGCCCGGAGCACCGAAAGGAACACCATGCGTTTCGGCATAGTCCTGTTCACCAGTGACCGCGGCATCAAACCCGCGGTGGCGGCCAAGGCGGCCGAGGAACGCGGCTTCTCGTCGTTCTTCGTCCCCGAACACACGCACATCCCGATCAAACGGGAAGCAGCGCATCCGCTGACCGGCGACGCGAGCCTGCCCGACGACCGCTACATGCGCACCCTGGATCCCTGGGTCGCCCTCGCCACCGCGGCCGCGGTGACCGAGCGCATCGAGCTGTCCACTGCGGTGGCCCTGCCGACCGAGCACGACGCCATCACGCTGGCGAAAACCATTGCCACGCTGGATCATCTGTCCGGCGGCCGGGTCAGCATCGGCGCCGGATTCGGCTGGAACACCGATGAGCTCGCCGACCACGGCGTGCCCGGTAAGAAGCGCCGTACGGTGCTCCGGGAGTACCTCGAGGCCATGCGGTCGTTGTGGACCGAAGAAGAGGCGAGCTACGACGGCGAATTCGTGAAGTTCGGGCCGAGCTGGGCCTGGCCCAAGCCGGTGCAGTCGCACGTGCCGGTGCTGATCGGCACGGCCGGGACCGAGCAGGGTTTCCGCTGGATCGCCCGCTCCGCCGACGGCTGGATCACCACCCCGTACGAAACCGAAACGTTGCTCGAACGCCTCCGGCTGCTCACCAAGGTGTGGCAGGAGGCCGGCCGTGCGGAGGCCCCGCGTGTGGTGGCGCTCGACGGCAAGCCCGACCCGCAGCGCCTGACCGAGTGGCAGGAGGCCGGAGTGACCGACGTACTGTACGGGTTGCCGGACAAGTCCGAAGCCGAGGTGCTGGCGTATCTGGATCGGCTGGCAGGCAAGTTGGCGCCGCTGGGATTGAGCGCCTGAAACAGGAAGTGAGTCTTAGACGTGCGAATCGCCCTGCTGTCCTACCGCAGCAAGACCCACTGTGGCGGGCAGGGGGTGTATGTCCGGAAGTTGAGTCACGGTCTGGCCGAACTCGGCCATGAGGTCGAGGTCTTCTCCGGTCAGCCGTACCCGGAACTGCTCGATCCCCGGGTGCGGCTGACCGAGGTCCCCAGCCTGGACCTCTACCGTGATTCCGACCCGTTCCGCACACCGCGGCCCAGCGAGATCCGCGACCGCATCGACCTGCTCGAACTGGGGACGATGTGGACTGCCGGATTCCCCGAGCCGCGCACCTTCAGCATGCGCGCGGCGCGGCTGTTGCGTTCGCGTCTCGGCGATTTCGATGTGGTGCACGACAATCAGTGCCTGGGTTCGGGCCTGCTCGGTATCGCCCGCGACCTGCCGTTGGTGGCCACCATCCATCATCCGATCACCCGCGACCGCGAGGTCGATCTGGCCGCGGCACCGTGGCGGCGCAAGGCATTCGTGCGGCGCTGGTACGGCTTCCTCGGAATGCAGCAGCGGGTGGCGCGCGCGATTCCGGATCTGATCACCGTCTCCTCGTCCTCGGCCACCGATATCGCCGACGACTTCGGCGTGGACGCCGCGCAACTACGCGTGGTGCCGCTGGGCGTGGATACCGAACTGTTCCGCCCGCGCGAGCGGCGGGTCCCCGGCCGGATCGTGGCCGTGGCCAGCGCCGACAAACCGCTCAAGGGCATCTCGCATCTGCTGGCCGCACTGGCTCGGCTGCGTCTGTCGCACGAGGTCGAACTGCAACTGGTGGCCAAGCTCGAGCCGAACGGGCCCACCGAGAAGCTGATCGCCGAATTGGGCCTGTCCGATATCGTCACCGTCTCCAGCGGCCTGTCCGACGAGGCACTCGCCGAACTGCTCGCCTCCGCCCAGATCTCCTGTATCCCCTCGATGTACGAAGGCTTCTCACTGCCCGCGGTGGAGGCGCTGTCCAGTGGTACCGCGCTGGTCGCGAGCCGGGCCGGTGCGCTGCCGGAGGTGGTGGGCGACTGCGCGGAACTGGTGGAACCGGGCAATGTCGGTGAATTGACCGGGGTACTGGCGAAACTGCTCGACGCACCGCGGCGTATCGATGAGCTCGGCGCGGCCGGACGACACCGTGCACTCACCGTGTACAGCTGGGAAGCCGTTGCCGCACAAACTGTCTCGGTGTACGAGCGGGCCATCGCCCGGCGCCTGGGCACCGAACTTTCCACCGCAACACAGGAGGCGAACGTATGCTGACCGTCGATTTCGACCGCTTGGGTGTGGGCCCGGGCGCCCGCGTCATCGATGTGGGATGCGGTCAGGGTCGGCACTCCTTCGAGGCGTACCGGCGCGGCGCGGACATCGTCGCCTTCGATCAGAACGCCGACGACCTGGCGGATGTGAAGATCATGTTCGGCGCCCTGGTCGAGGCCGGCGAGGCACCCGAATACGCGACCGCGGAGACGGTGCAGGGCGACGCACTGGCGCTGCCGTTCGACGACGGTGAATTCGACGTGGTGATCGCCTCGGAGATCCTCGAGCACATCCCCGCCGACGACCGCGCGATCGCCGAACTGGTTCGTATCCTGAAACCCGGTGGCGCCCTTGCCGTCACGGTGCCCCGCTGGCTTCCGGAGCGGATCTGCTGGGCACTGTCGGACGAGTACCACGCCAACGAGGGCGGCCATGTGCGTATCTACAAGGCCGACGAACTGCGCGGCAAGGTCGCCGCACGCGGGATGCGGTTCATTCACAGTGAGCACGCGCACTCGCTGCACGCACCGTACTGGTGGTTGAAATGTGCGGTGGGCGTGGAGAAGCCGGATGCGCTGCCGGTCAAGTTGTATCACCGGATGCTGGTGTGGGACATGATGAAACGCCCGTTGCTGACCCGGCTCGCCGAATCGGCGCTGGATCCGGTGATCGGCAAGAGCGTCGCACTGTACTTCACCAAACCGGCGGTATCCGGTGCGCGGCGCTGACCTGCCATCGATTCCCGGTGTGGTCTCCGGCCGCCAGGTCCTGATCACCGCGGAATCCATTGCCGCACAGCAGCACACCGACGGTTCGATTCCGTGGTTCCAGGGCGGGCACACCGACCCCTGGGACCACGTCGAATCGGCGATGGCCCTGACCGTCGCGGGCCTGCGTGACAGCGCCCGCGCAGCCTACGACTGGTCGGCGAACACACAGCGAGCAGACGGCTCCTGGCCGCAGCAGTTTCGCGGTGCGGTGGTGGAGAACCCCGATACCGATACCAACTTCTGCGCCTATATCGCTGCGGGCGTGTGGCACTACTACCTCAGCACCGGAGATCTGGCCTTCGCGGATTCGATGTGGCCGACCGTGCGGGCCGGCATCGACTACGTCATCTCGCTGCAGCGCGGCGGCAACGGTGAGATCTATTGGCTGCAGACCGAACACGGTTTCCTGCCCGAGGCGCTGCTGACCGGCTGCTCGAGCATGTTCCACAGCATCTGCTGCGGTCTCGCGCTCGCCGAACTGCTCGGCATCGCGCAGCCGGAGTGGGAGGTCGCGGCACTGCGCCTGGGCCACGCCCTGCGGCACCATCCCGAGGCCTTCGCCGAGAAGGACCGGTACTCGATGGACTGGTACTACCCGGTGCTGTGCGGCGCGCTGCGCGGAGCGGCCGGACATGCGCGAATCGCCGCACGCTGGAACGATTTCGTGGTCGGCGAGATCGGCATCCGCTGTGTGTCCGACCGGCCGTGGGTCACCGGTGCCGAAACCTGCGAACTGGTGCTGGCACTGGACACCCTGGGCGATGCCGAGCGCGCACACCGGCTGCTGGCGAGCATGCAACATCTGCGCGAGGACGACGGCTCCTATTGGACCGGTCTGGTTTTCGCCGACGGTAAACGCTGGCCGGAGGAACGCACCACCTGGACCGGCGCCGCGATGGTGCTGGCGGCCGACGCGCTGACCCGCACCACCCCGGGTAACGGGATCTTCCGGGATCCGCTCCCCGGGGCCGCGATCAGCACCGGCGGCAGCTGCGATTGCGCTGCCTCCCGCAGCTGAACGAACCGGCGCCCCCGCTGGGTCGTCGGGGGCGCCGGGTAGTCGGGTGTAGTCCAGAACGCCGAGAACTCAGCCCTTACCGCCGCATCCGGTGCCGCGTTCGAGCAGGCGCAGCGATCCGACCGCGCCGACCTCACGGAAGTTGCCGCTGTCGAGCGCCTTCCGATAGATGTGGAACGGCGCCTGGCCACCGTCGGCCGGGTCCGGGAACACGTCGTGGATGGCGAGCACGCCGCCCGGCGCGACCCAATGTGCCCAGCCGTCGTAATCGCGCTGGGCGGCGGCCTCGGTGTGTCCGCCGTCGATGAAGAGCATGCGGATCGGGCTGCACCAGTGCCGGGCGACGGTAACCGAGGACCCTACGACCCCGATGACGGTGTCGGTCAATTCCGCACGCACCAGCGTCCGGCGGAATGTGAGCAACGTATCGAAGCGACCGGTTTCGGGATCGACCAGCGAAGTATCGTGATATTCCCAACCCGGCTGATGTTCTTCCGAACCGTGATGATGGTCGATCGTATAGACCGTCGCGCCATTTTCCCGCGCGGCCGCACCCAGGTAAATAGAAGACTTTCCACAATAGGTCCCGATTTCGACGACAATTCCATCAGCGGCATATCGCAGTACGGCGTCGTAGAGAGCTCTTCCCTCGTCTACCGGCATGAATCCGATCGCCTGCTCGGCCAGATCGAACAATCGCCCGGTTTCCGCGGAAATTTCCGAATCGGCACGAGTCATCTGTGGAACACCCTTTCCGAACCCGCCGCAAAATGTCAGAGAGCGGGGTGCGAATATATGCGATCAACGACTATAACCACTCGCCCGGGCCGACTCCCCCACGGTGTTTGCGAGTTGCTATCGAAGCTTCACCAGAGTAGCATCCGGACACGTGTCTGATCCCATTTCCACCGAGCCTACCCCGGTGAATATGGAGGCAACGCGTCGCCGCCTCACCGAGAAGCAGGCCGATACCGTCGACCGGCTGACCAGGGCCGCACTGGAAGTGCTGTCGCGCGAGGGCTTCGCCGGCCTCACTGTACGCATGGTAGCTTCAGCCGCCGGAGTGGGCACGGCGACCGCCTACACCTACTTCTCCTCCAAGGAGCACCTGGTCGCGGAGGTGTTCTGGCGGCGCCTGGCAGCCAACCCACCCCCGGTGCCCGAGGACGGTTCCGGCCGGACCGCGCGCGTCGTCGCGGTACTGCGGCAGATCGCCATGCTGGTCGCCGACGAACCCGCCCTGGCAGGCGCGGTCACCAGCGCACTACTGGGCACCGATCCGGATGTCGCACATCTGCGCACCCGCATCGGGACCGAGATCCGGCGGCGCCTGCTGGATGCGCTGGGCACGGATGCCGATCCCGATGTAGTGGAAACCCTGGAGCTGCTCTACGCGGGCGCCCTGGTCCGCGCCGGCGTCGGCTATGCGTCGTACGCCGAAATCGCCGACCGCCTGGAAACCTCGGCCCTACAGGTCATGCGGGACTGACACCGCAAAAATTACAGCGACGCTTCGATGGCTGCTACCAAGGTCGGGTCCTGCGGTTCGGTGCGGGGACGGTACCGGCCGACGACCTTCCCGTCCCGCCCCACCAGGAACTTCTCGAAATTCCACTGGATGTCGCCCGCCTCGCCCTCGGCGTCGGCGGTCTGCACCAGTTCGCGATACAGCGGGTGGCGGTCGTCCCCGTTGACATCGACCTTGGCGAGCAACGGGAAGTCCACCCCGTAGGTGGTGGAGCAGAACTGCTGGATCTCCTCGGCGGTGCCGGGTTCCTGTCCCATGAACTGATTACACGGCACGCCCACCACGCTGAAACCACGTGAGCCGTAGGCCTGCTGCAGCGCCACCAGACCGGTGTACTGCGGTGTCAGACCGCATTTCGAGGCCACGTTGACCACGAGGACGGCCTTGTCACCGGCCACATCGCCCAGGGTCGCGGATTCGCCGGCAAGAGTCTGTACGGGGATTTCACGAATATCGGTCACCCTCGAAATGATAGGTGGAATCTCGGCGTACGCCAGGGCGACTTCCGCGGCGGTGACACGATCCCCACCCGTTCCACAGCGACCCGTCCGACGGTCCACAATCGCGCGACGATCGGATCAACTGCAACCTGTTCTATGCTGTGACCTATCGAACATCCCTGGTCATCGGCACGATATCGTTCCCAGTACCGAACCTCGGACCCAAGCTTCTCGAACTGACGTCTTCACCAATATTAGAACTTGTTCTACAGTGATCGCAGGCACGCGCTCGTGTGGTGAGTCCCAGGCACGCTCCCCCCGGCCGGGCGCCGCCGCGATCTGCCCGCACACTTCGAGGATGAGGTAACCGAACATGACCGACTCTCCGCGCACCGCGGATACCAGCCAAGCCGATTACGTCGTCATCGGTGCGGGCAGCTCCGGTGCCACCGTCGCGGGCCGGCTCGCCGAACGCGGGGCCAGCGTGATCCTGTTGGAGGCGGGCCGCAAGGACACCTCCAAGACGGTGACCGTGCCGGGCATGATCTCGACACTGCACGTCGTTCCCCAGCTCAAGCATCGCGTCACCTGGGGGCAGTACTCGGTACCGCAGAAGCATGCGGCCGAGCGCGAGATCCCGATGACCCGCGGCAAGGTGCTCGGCGGTTCCAGCTCCGTGAACGGCATGTTGTTCGTACGCGGCAACAAGGCGAACTACGACTCGTGGGCCGCCGAGGGCTGCGAGGGCTGGAGCTACGAGGACGTCCTGCCCGCCTACAAGCGGCTGGAGAACTGGGAGGACGGCGCCAGCGACCTGCGCGGCAGCGGCGGCCCGATCGAGGTCACCCGGCAGAAGGAACTGACTCCCATCGCCAAGGAGTGGATGGAGGCCGCGGCCGACACCTTCAACGTCCCGGTGATCGAGGATTACAACGGTGAATCCCAAGAGGGCATCAGCATCTTCCAGCAGAGCGTGAAAGACGGTCTGCGCTACAGCTCCTCGCGCGGCTTCATCACCAACCGCCCGAACCCGAACCTGAAGGTCGTCACCGGTGCGCACGTCGCCCGTGTGGTGATCGAGAAGGGCCGGGCGATCGGCGTCGAGGTCATCGAGAAGAAGGGTCGCCGCATCATCCGCGCGGCCAAGGAGGTGGTGGTCTCCGGCGGCGTCATGGGTTCGGCCCACCTGCTGCTGCTGTCGGGCATCGGCCCGGCCGGGCAACTGCGTGACCTCGGCATCGAGGTTAATGCGGACCTGCCGGTCGGTCAGAACCTGCACGATCACCTGTTCGTGCCGATGACCTTCGTGTCGAAGAAGGCGTTGCACCGCGGTATCCCCTCGCATTTCGCCGCCGGCCTGGCGCGCGAACTGGTGCGCCCGGGCAGCTCCTGGATGGGCCGCACGGTGTTCGAATCGGTCGGCTTCGTGCGGACCTCGTTCGCCAAGGACGTCCCGGATATGCAGATCCACACCCTGCCGTGGAGCTACCCGACGCCCAACCAGGACGAGGACAAGCTGCACATGGTCGATCGCCGCGAGGCGATGACGGTCTTCCCGACGCTGATCTACCCCAAGAGCCGCGGCGAACTGCGGCTGGCCTCCACCGATCCGCTGGCCTCGCCGGTGATCGACCCGGGCTACCTGTCGGACCCTGCCGATATGGACTTCCTGGTGGAGGCCATGGGCATGATTCGCGAGGCGGCAGCGCACAAGGCCATCGCCGGCGACATCACCGAGGAACTGTCCCCCGGACCCGCCTACATCGACGAGACCGCCCTGCGGCGCGAGCTGCCCCGGCGCATCCACTCGGTGTACCACCCGGTGGGCACCTGCCGGATGGGTGTGGACGAGCGGGCCGTGGTCGACCCACAGCTCCGCGTGCGTGGCATCGAGGGTCTGCGCGTGGCGGACGCTTCGATCATGCCGAGCATCACCGGCGGCAACACCAACGCGCCGTGCTACATGATCGGCGAGAAGGCAGCGGAGTTCCTGGCCGCTTCGGCGTAAGGTACCCGCCCCACCGCGTCGATTCGGTCGTATAGGCGAATCTCGTCCGAATTCGACATGGCCCCGGCTGTGAATCAACCCACAGCCGGGGCCTTCGATTTGACGCACCTTTTGCACATTGCAAGTCTTGTTTAATGCAAGACCATGAGGGGTCTCCCGCGCCACTCTCTGTCGCGGGAGAACACGACGAGACAGCAGAAATCGAAGCGCTCGAGGCACTGACCAGAATGCTGGTCTCGATCGCCTGGGACAGTGCCCACGCCGCACCTCCCGGGGTGACCTTTCCGCAGATGCGCTTCCTGCTGATCCTGCAGGCGTTGGGCCGGGTGTCGTCCTCGAAACTGGCCGGGGCACTCGGCGTCAACGCCTCATCGGTCACGCGGCTCGCCGACAAGCTGGAGACTCGTGGCTACGCCGTGCGCGGCACCGATCCACACAACCGCAGCGTCGTCACCGTCGAGGTCACCGATGCCGGCCGGGCGGTGGTCGATCAGGTACTGCAACGCCGCAACGTCGCCTTCGGCGCGCTGCTCGACGGACTGGATCCCGAGGCCCGCGCCCGCGCACTGGCCGCCGCCACCGATCTCGTCCGAGCGGCCGCCACCACCCCGCTCATCGCCTGGACCGGGCCGGGTGCGCTGTGAGCGGACATACTCGAGCAGCCCATCTGGGCGATTTCCAGGTCACCCCACGATTACTGCGCATCGCGGCCCTCGCGGTCCCGGTCGGCGGCGCGGCGGCAGTGGCCGCCTACATTCTGCTGAAACTGATCGCGCTGATCACGAATCTGGTTTTCTACCAGCGCATCAACACCGAGATGGTGGCGCCGGGGGCCGCCCATCACCCCTGGTGGCTGGTGCTCACCGCTCCGGTCGTGGGCGGCCTGATCATCGGCGTGATGGCCCGTTACGGCTCGGAGAAGATCCGCGGCCACGGTATGCCCGAGGCGATCGAGGCCATCCTGACCGGCGGATCCCGGGTGCAGCCCCGCGTCGCGGTGCTCAAGCCGGCCTCGGCGGCCATCAGCATCGGTTCCGGCGGGCCGTTCGGCGCGGAGGGGCCGATCATCATGACCGGCGGCGCCGTGGGCTCGATCCTGGCGCAGTTTCTGAAACTGTCCGCCGACGAACGTAAAACACTGCTGGTGGCGGGCTCCGCAGCCGGAATGGCGGCCACCTTCAACGCCCCGCTCGCCGCGATCCTGCTCGCGGTGGAACTGCTGCTGTTCGAGTGGCGCCCGCGCAGTTTCATTCCGGTGGTGGCCGCCGTGGTCACCGGAACGATCTGCCGCTGGGCACTGCTCGGCGACGGGCCCATCTTCCCGGTGCCGACCGACGGGCTGAACCCGGGCGCCCTCGCCGACGGCCTGGCGCTGATCCCCGGCATCACCGGCGGCCTGCTGGCGATCGCCGCCACCGCGATGGTGTATTTCGCGGAGGACTCCTTCGCCAAACTCCCGGTGCACTGGATGTGGTGGCCGGCGATCGGCGGGCTGATCATCGGTGTCGGCGGGCTGTTCGAACCGCGCGCACTGGGCGTCGGCTACGACGTCATCGACCAACTGCTCACCGGCCACGCCACCATGTCGCTGATCGTCGGCATCCTGGTGGTCAAGACACTGATCTGGTCGCTGTCGCTGGGGTCGGGAACCTCCGGCGGGGTGCTGGCCCCGGTCTTCATGATCGGCGCCGCGCTGGGCGCGGCCGAAGGCGGCCTGCTGCCCGAGGTGACCCCGGGCTTCTGGGCGATGTGCGGGCTGGCCGCGGTGGTCGGCGGTGTGATGCGGTCCCCGCTGACCGGCATCGTATTCACCTGCGAACTCACCCACGCCTGGAACGATGTGATGCCGTTGGCGGTCGCCTCGGTCTCGGCGTACGCGGTCTCGGTACTGCTGCTCAAGCGATCCGTACTCACCGAGAAGATCGCGCGCCGGCGCCTGCACCTCACCCGCGAATACACCACCGATCCGCTGGAGACGTTCTTCGCCCACGAGGTGATGACGGCCGAGCCGATGATTCTCGAATCCGATCAGCTCACCGATGCGGTGCTGCCGCACACCCATTACGCCGGGCTGTATCCGGTGCTGGACCGCTCGGGCGCCTTGGTCGGCGTCACTACCAAGCAGGTGCTCCAGCATCACCGCGGCGCTGCAGTCGCCGCGGCGACGCTGGAGATCCGGACCTCCGTGCACCCGGACAACACGCTGCGCGAGGTGGCGAATGCGCTGGCCCTGGCACATGTGACCGCGGCACCCGTGGTCGAGCGCGACGATCCGGCCACACTGTGCGGCATCATCACCCTCGAACAGCTGCTCCATGCACGCCGGCAGGACCTGCACGAGGAACACCACCGCGAACGTCTGCTCGTGGTGCGCGACGACCCCGCGGTCGAGCGCGAGAAGGTTGCCGTCTCCTGATCGCGACACGCTTCACCGGCAGCCCCGTTCCTGCGGCGCCCCGGTGGAGCACGCTCGACAGTGCCCGGTGTTGTTACCACCGGTACCGGCCGTCGCGTGGAACACTCACGCTGTGAACGAGTCGTTCGGGCGGCGAATGCGTTTCGTGGCCGATCTCGGGCCCGGCTGGTTCGCCTCGGTAATGGCGACCGGCATCGTCTCGCGCGCGGTGGGTGCCGCGGGCTGGTCCTGGGGCGGGACCGCGCTGCTGATCCTCGGCCTGATCGCCTACGTCGTTCTCCTGCTCGCCACGGCCGTGCGGATCGGATGGTTCCGGGACCGGGTGGTGGCCGATGCCCTGAACCCGGCCACCGGCTTCACCTATCTGGCCTTCGTGGCCGCGACCGGGGTGATGTCGGCGGGGCTGTCCCGGCACGGGTGGATCGGCGCCGCGCTGGTGCTGTTGCTGGTGGCGGTGCTGTCGTGGGGAGTGCTGTGTTACGTGATCCCGGCGCTGTTGATGCTGCACCACGGTGGGCCCACAACGGTCACCGGCGCAAACGGGACGTGGTTCCTGTGGGTGGTCGGCACGCAATCGGTCGCGGTGGCCGCGACCGCACTGCCGCAGCCGTGGAGTCAGCGCTTCGCGGTCCCCGCGCTGCTGTGCTGGTCGGTGGGCGTGGTGCTGTACGGATTCGTGGCCACGGTGGTACTCGGCAGCCTGTTCAGCACCTCGCTGACCGAGCAGCGCCTGGCCCCTACGTACTGGATCTTCATGGGTGCCACCGCAATCAGCGTGCTGGCCGGCACCCAGATATTGGAGAAGCGCGCGGTAGGGCTGATCGTGACCGTGCGGCCGATGATCGAGGGATCGGTGCTGGTGTTGTGGGCTTTCGGCAGCTGGCTGGTGCCGTTGCTGCTGGCCGCCGGGATCTGGCGCCATGTGATCCGGCATTTCGGGCTGAGTTACGAACCCGGCCTGTGGAGCATCGTCTTCCCGGTGGGGATGTACGGCGTCGGGACTGCCGAGCTGGGCACGGCCACCGGCCAGCAGTGGATGGTCGATTTCGGCCACGGGGAGGCCTGGGTAGCGCTGGCGGTGTGGACGGCAACTGCGGCGGACCTGGTCATCACCTCGAGCCGGCGTCGGCGCCGCATCGAATCCACACCGTGAACTCGCCTGCTCCTACCTCACGGTAGCCTGGTGCCGATGCAGTATCCGGCGGGAGGGCCGGAGTTATCGAACGGGAGATACACGGTGACCTCGCGGGAGGATTTCCTGCGCCGCGTGCGCGATGCCCTCGAGGCGCTACCCGATGACGAACGCACGGTGCCGGTTCCACGCAACTATCAGCGCCATGCACCGGTGACCTCGGCCGAGGACCAGGCCGCCGTCATCGAACTGTTCACCGAGCGGCTCGAGCACTACGGCGCTCAGGTCCATCGGACCGATGCCGAGCAGGTGAGTACCACCATCGATGTGGCTCTGCGCGGCCACGGCGCGGTTTCCGCGCTCGCCCCCGACGGTCTTCCCGAGGACTGGCTGTCGGATTGGGCTGCCGCCGCGGAGCATCGGGTTCTCGACGACCAACCCCAGCTGTCGGTACTGGACCGCGAACGCACCGATGCCGTCGTCACCGCGTGCGCCGGTGCGGTCGCCGACGCCGGAACGCTGATTCTCGACGGTGGGCCCGGTCAATGCCGCCGCGACGCGGCCGTCCTGGCGGACTGCCATATCTGCGTGGTCCGTGCCGACCAGATCGACCATTCGCTCCCCCAGGTCCTCGACAAGCTGGACCCCCGCCGATCCATCACCTGGTTCGGCGGCCCCACCGTGATGACCGACCCGGAGGCCGACACCGGCCGGGTCGGCGGCGTCATCGAGGAGACCGAACGGCGGCTGATCGTCGTCATCGTGGGCTGAACTACACAAGCGCCCGTTAAGTGCGCGGCAAGCACTCCCCGGCATTGTTGATCTCGACACCGGGAGTGCTCCTGCCGCGAGAGGGGGCGGCAGGATCACCACCCGGCGCACACCGAGCCGATCCGCTCGGCCTGTCCACGAGGGTTGACAGACCGCGCGGATCGTCGGCGTTCCGGCGGCTCCCCGGATTGGGCCGCCGATCTCCGCAGTCTCCGCCGAGGCGAGGCGGCAGCGGAATCCATCTCGAGGAATGATGGAGGTATGGAAACTGCGGTCGTCTTGGTATTGGCTTGCCTGGTCTACTGGTGGGGACTGATCTGAGCCCGGTGCCGGCTTCCCGGCTCGCCCGCGGGCTTCGCGTCCGCGGGAGACGCAGCCCGCACCCGGCTGGTCGGCGAGTTTCCACCAGCCCTGGTCGGTAGTCCTCGATCAGACCTGGTCAGCGGCTTTCGACCAGTTCCCCGGATTCGTCCGGGTCTGTCTGTGCCGCACCATTCTTCGCATTCCGCATCAGCAGCATCGCCACCACCGCGGCGACCACCGCACCCGCCGCGCCGACCGCGAATGCCGCCTGCATACCCGAGCTGAAGGCCGCACGCGCGAGGCCGGCCAGCACGTCGTCACCGGTACCGAGCGCCCCCGCGATCGACTCACGCGCCGAGGCCGGTGCCGAATCCGGCATATCCGCCGCATAGGTACCGGCAAGAATTGCGCCGAGGACGGCCACGCCCAGAGCGCCGCCGGTCTGCTGAATGGTGTCGTTGAGTGCGGAACCGACACCGGCATGCTCGGTGGGCACCGCGCTCATCAGGGCACCGATCGCGGCGGGCATCGCCAGTCCGGCACCGGCACCGAGCAGGGCCATGGCCAGGGCGGGCAACCAGAAGCCGGTACCCGCGTCGAGGGTCGCCAATACCCCGAAACCGGCGGCGACGATCACCAAGCCCACCACCGTGACGATTTTCGCGCCGAGCTTCGGCACCGCACCTGCCCCCAGCGCATTGAATGCGAGCAGCGCCACCGCCATCGGGGTGAATGCCAGCGCGGTGCGCATCGGCGAGTAGTCGAGGACGAACTGCAGATATTGGGTCAGCACCAGAACCAGTCCGCCGTTGGCGAAGGTGACCAGTACCAGCGAGAAGCTGGAACCGGTGAAGGTGCGGTCGGCGAACAACTGCAGCGGGACCATTGGTGCATCCGTCCGCAGCTCACGCACGACGAAACCGCTCAGGGCGATGAGCGCAACGACCGCCGCGGCGAGAGTTCCGGCATCGGTCCACCCACGCTGCGGCACCGCGATGATCGTCCATACCAGCGCTGCCATCCCGACGCTGGACAGCACGATGCCCGGCAGATCGGGTGTGCGCCACGGCCCCTTCGATTCCGGCATCAGGACCAGGGCCGCCACGATGGCGAGGCCGGCGATCGGCACGTTCATCAGGAATACCGAACCCCACCAGAAGTGCTCGAGCAGGACGCCGCCGAGGACCGGACCGCCGACCATCCCCAGGGTGGCCACCGCACTCCAGGCCGCGATCGCTTTCGGCCGTTCCCGGTCATCGAACACGGTGATCAGGATCGACAGGGTGCTGGGCATGATCAGCACCCCGCCGATACCCATCAGGACACGTCCGGCGATCAGCAGTTCCGGGCTGCCTGCATAGGCGGCCAGCAGTGAGGCGGCGCCGAAGACCACCAGACCGATCACCATGACCAGGCGCCGGCCGAAGCGGTCGGAGAGGATGCCGGAGGTGAGCAGCAGACCGGCGAACACCAGCAGGTAGGCATCGATGATCCACTGAATCTGCTGGGCGTCGGCGTGCAGGTTCGTCGCGATCTGCGGGATCGCCACGGTGAGCACCATATTGTCGATCACCAGCACCAGCGAGCTGAGGCACAACACGACCAGGATCAGCCAGCGGCGCGAGCTGCCGATCGAGGTCGATTCCGAACTATCCATTGCCGAACCTTTCGATATCTCTCGAAATCCTCGAGCGCACACCGTACGCTATTCCGTACACTGTACGGTCACCGCACAGTGTTCGGCAAGGGTACGGCGTGCGGGGGTTCGAACAATGTACGGACCGGGCTATGCTGGTGCCGGAGTTGGACAGGGGATCAGCAGGATCCGAAGGGAGAGCCATGGCGCCGCACCCGGAGCCGACCGCGCCCACCGAGGCGAGCGAGTCCGCACCCGCGCAGCTGCAATCGGTGTGGACTCGGGAGCAGCGCCGGCGGCGCGAGCAACCGGCATTGAGCCGCGAGCAGATCGTTGCCGAGACCATCGCACTGCTCGATACCGACGGTTTCGAAGCGCTGAGCATGCGCAAGCTGGGCACCCGGCTCGGCGCGGGCGCGACATCGCTCTACACGCATGTGGCCAACAAGGACGAACTACTGGAACTCGTGGTCGACGAGGCCTTCGGCGAACTGCGATTGCCGACCGGCACCGCGGCCGATTGGCGTGCCACGATGCTCGAGTTGTGCCGCGACATCCGCCGGATCATGTTGCGGCACCCATGGATTCCCGTGGTGATGAGCAGTGCGGGCCTGGCCTATCTGGGCCCGAACATGATGCGGTTGTCCGAATCGCTGCTGACCATCCTGGAGAACGCCGGGTTCGGCCCGTCGGCCGCGGACCGCGCCTCGAATACCTTGTTGGCCTACGTCATCGGCACCAGCTCGACCGAGGCGGCGATGCTCACCTCGGTGACCCGTAGCGGGCTGGCCGAGCAGGAATGGTTCGCCCGGTTCATGGCTGCCGCGGAAAGTGCCGCGCGACCGTATCCGCGGATCTACCGGAGCTATCTCGACCAGCGCGGCGGTGATTCCGCGCGAATCCGGGAAGAGAACTTCGACGAGGAAATCGGGCTCATCATGGACGGGTTACATGCCCGGCGGCACGCCTGAGCCCTCGCGGTCCCTTCCGAAACGACGACGGGCCCGCATCGCCTACCGCGATGCGGGCCCGTCGGTCCGATGCTGTCAGTCGTTGCCGTTCGATCCGGCCCGGACACCTTCCTCGATGCGCTTGCCGATCTCGGGGTCGACGTTCTTCCAGTACTCGAAGACCCGGCCGAGCACCGGTTCCCGGACGCCGCCCAGCACGTGGCCGACCACATTGCTCACCAGCCGGTCACGCTGTTCGTCGTCGAAGACCTCGCGGACCAGTGTGCCGGGCTGCGCCCAGTCACTGTCCTCGGCGTGCTGCAGGTAGCCGGCCCGGACCTGTTCTGGTTCGAAGCTCCACGCCGCCTCCTCCGGCGCCGCCGCGGGATCGGCATGCGGGCCGCCGAAGGAGTTGGGCGCGTACACCGGCACCTCCGGCGCGTTGAATTCGTACCGCATGGCGCCCTCCTTCGAGTAGGAGTTCACCTCGGCTGCCCGCGGACGATTCGAGGGCAGCTGATGGTAGTTGGTGCCGATGCGATACCGATGCGCGTCGGCATAGGCGAACACCCGGCCCAGCAGCATCTTGTCGGGTGAATAACCGATACCCGGCACGATGGCCGACGGCTCGAACGCGGCCTGTTCGATTTCGACGAAGTAGTTGCGCGGGTTGCGGTTCAGCGTCCACGTGCCGACCTCGATCAGCGGGTAGTCCTGCTTCGACCACACCTTGGTCAGGTCGAACGGGTTGAAGCGATAGTTCGCCGCCTCGCCCACCGGCATCACCTGGACATACACGGTCCAACTGGGGAATTCACCCCGCTCGATGGCGTCCCACAGATCCTGGCGGTGGTAGTCGGGATCGGTGCCGGCCAACGTGTCGGCCTCGGCCTGGGTCAGATGCTGCTGCCCCTGATCGGTCTTGAAGTGGTACTTCACCCAGAAGCGCTCCCCCTCGGCGTTGATCCACTGGTAGGTGTGCGAGCCGTAGCCGTTCATGTGGCGATAGGTCTTCGGAATGCCACGATCGCCCATCAACCAGGTCACCTGATGTGCGGTCTCGGGTCGCAGGGTCCAGAAGTCCCACTGCATGTTGTGATCGCGAAGTCCGCTGTCGGGCAGGCGCTTCTGCGACCGGATGAAGTCGGGGAACTTGATCGGGTCCTTGATGAAGAACACCGGGGTGTTGTTGCCGACCAGGTCGTAGTTGCCGTCGGGCGTGTAGAACTTGATCGCGAAACCGCGTGGGTCACGCCAGGTGTCGGGGCTGCCCTGCTCACCGGCGACGGTGGAGAACCGGGCCAGTGATTCGGTCCGCGCACCGGGCTGGAACAGCGCCGCCTTGGTGAAGCGACTGACGTCGTTGGTCACGACCAGCTCACCGAATGCGCCCGCACCCTTGGCATGCACGATGCGCTCGGGCACCCGCTCCCGGTTGAACTGCGCCAGCTTCTCGATCAGGTAGTGATCGTGCAGGAGAATCGGGCCTTCGGTGCCCGCGGTCAGCGATTCGTTGTCGCTGGGTACCGGGGTTCCGGTGTTGGTCGTCGTGGGTTTGGTCGTCGACTCTGTCATCGAATCCTCCTGTAGTGGTGCTACTGCCCGGGAGGAGACCCGGACTATCGAGGTGAAGCGTCACCGGAGCGCCGGCACTGTGGACACAGGCCCCAGTACACGACCTCGGCCTCGTCGATCGTGAAACCGTGCGTGTCCGATGGATCGAGGCAGGGCGCGCCACCCACGGCACAGTCCACGTCCACGACGGTGTTGCAACTCCTGCACACCAGATGGTGGTGGTTGTCGGCGATACGGGCCTCGTACAACGCCGGCGATCCGGCCGGTTCGATACGGCGCAGCAGGCCGGCGCCCACACAGGCGTGGAGTACGTCGTAGACGGCCTGGGTGGACACCGAACCCAGCTGCGCACGCACCGTGGCGGTGACCCGGTCGGCGTCCGAATGCGGTTGGGCTGCTACCGCTTCCAACACCGCCACCCGCGGGCGGGTAACCCGCAAGCCGACCTCGCGTAAGCGCTGTCGTGGATCGAAGCCCTCGGTGTGCATGAACCCAGTCTGCCCATTTTCTGGAATAAGTCAAGAAAAGAGTGTGGCGGTGTGTCGCGCACCTCATCGGGCACATGCGGCCACGAACGCTCCGGCCTATTCCGTTTTGGTTGCGGGCGTTGCGTGTTGACCATCGACACCGACACCGCCGGTTTAGCCTCGACCCATGGGACGCCTACGTGGTTGGGTGATCGGGGCTGTGACGACGATGCTGATCGGTGGACTCTGCACCACCCCGGCACAGGCGCAACCGGGCGGTGAAACACACTGCACGCCCACCTCCGGCCGGGAGTTCGCCACCGCATCCCCCGAGGCAGTGGGTATGGACACCGACCGCCTCGCCGCGGCCGTGAACTTCGCATCCGAGCGAAACCGGCTCGACATCAAGGTATTCAGACACAACTGCCTGGTCGGCTCCGGTCCACACAACGAGACGGCAGGCACGGTCGCATGGAACGTCTGGAGCGTCACCAAGTCCGTCGTATCGCTGATCGCCGGCATCGCCCGGGACCAGGGCCGGCTGGACCTGAATGCTCCGATCGGCACCTACCTGCCACCCGGGCTCGGCGATGCCGCCCATCGCGCGATCACGGTCGAGAATCTGTTGACCGAGACCTCCGGCCTGCGCGTCGGCGTGGTCAACGAGGGAATATCCGGTGTCGTCCCGGTCGATCCGAACAGCGCCGTACAGGCCCTGGGGCTGCGGTTCGATAGTCCTCCCGGAACCGAATTCTCCTACAGCCAGCGCAATGTCGACCTGCTGTCGTATGTGGTGGAGTTGGCGGTCGGCGAACCACTACAGCAGTTCGCGCAGCGGGAACTGTTCTCCCCCTTGGGTATCGAACGTGGCGACTACTACTGGGCCCGAGACCGCTCCGGCCACACCTACGGTTACGCCCACCTGTTCATCCCACCCGACGACCTGGCAAAACTCGCACTCCTGGTCAGCTCGAACGGCCGGTGGGACGGACGGCAGGTGATCTCGGCGGACTATCTGCACCGGGCGCAGCAGCCGGGCGCCACCCACACCTGTTACGGCTACCTGTTCTGGGTGGGCCCGGGCTGCATCGAGATGCCGGCCTTCCTGCCCGCGGATGTGTTCACCATGTCCGGCATGGGCCTGCAGAACGCCTTCTTCATTCCCAGCCTGGATCTCACCGTCGTGTGGACCGGAATCTTCGGCAACCACAGTTCGGGCGGCCCAGCCGGGATCCTGCAGAACCCGACCGAACTGACCTGGAAATTCTTCCGGCGACTGCTCGCCGCATTCCAGGACCCGCCGATCCCCGACCCCGGACCGTATACCGAGCCGCCGGTCACGCTGGACCCGCGCGCCTTTTTCGACCCGAACATCAGCCTGGCCCTGTTCGGTATCGGCCCGGATGCCTATCCCGACTGCAACGTGCTGTCCTGCCTGAACACTCCCCTGGCCGCACCGTTCGCCGACACGCCACCCGGCTGCCTCCTGGTGGTGTGCCTGGGGCCCGACCCTCGCACGCCGGGCATCCACTGAGCCGAGCCCGGCATGTGAAAGTTCCGGGCCGGATATCGGCGAGCACGGATAAGCGGAACGTCTGCCCCGCTTATCCGTGCTCTGCAGGTAGACTTTCGCTGTGGCGCAGAATCAGACAGCAGAGGCCGGGGCGGCACCGCGGCGCGCCCTACGTGCCGATGCTCGCCGCAATCGTGAACGGGTGCTTTCGGCCGCACGCGCAGCCTTCGCGGCGGAAGGCATTTCGGTGCCGCTGGACGAGATCGCACGCCGCGCCGGAGTGGGGCCCGGCACCGTGTACCGCCACTTCCCCACCAAGGAAGCCCTGTTCCAGGCCGCGATCGTGGACAATATCGAGCGAATGATCGACTATGCGCGCGGCTTGGAGAACGCCGACGATCCGGGCGCGGCCTTCTTCGAACTCCTCGGCCACATGGTCGCCCAGGGCGGCGTGAAGCGCGACCTCGCCGAGGCCCTCGGCGGTCACGAGACGATCGAGATCACCGGCCCCACCATGGAATTCAAAGAAGTGGCCGCGCGAATTCTGGCCCGTGCACAGGAAGCCGGCGCGGTCCGCACCGATATCGACGGCGAGGACCTCCTGCGCACCCTCAAGGGCGCCTTCGCCGTCACCCATACCGCGACCGCCGAGCAGCGCGCCCGCACCTTCGCCATCGTCTTCGACGGTTTGCGCACCTGCCGCTGATCGCAGCCGCCGGGCAGACGAATGGGCCGCCCTGATCCGGACGGCCCATTCGAAAAGATCTGTCAGCGCTGCGCCAGCAGCACCTCCGCGATCTGAATGGTGTTGAGCGCGGCGCCCTTACGCAGATTGTCGCCCGCGACGAATAGGGCCAGGCCGCGTCCCTCGGGTGCACCGGGGTCCTGACGGATCCGGCCGACCAGCGATTCGTCCTTACCCGCCGCCTCCAGTGGAGTCGGCACATCGACGAGCCGCACCCCCGGTGCCGCACCCAGCAACTGCTGCGCCCGCTCGACCGACAGCGGCCGATCGAACTCGGCGTTGATCGAGAGCGCATGGCCGGTGAAGACGGGAACACGCACGCACGTACCGCTGACCAGCAGCTCGGGCAGGCCGAGAATCTTGCGGCTCTCGTTGCGCAGCTTCTGATCCTCGTCGGTCTCACCGGAGCCGTCGTCGACCAGCGAGCCGGCCAGCGGCAGCACATTGAACGCGATCGGCGCGACATATTTGTTCGGCGCCGGGAACTGCACGGCGCTGCCGTCGTGGGTCAGCTTCTCGGCGTCACCGATGACCGCGCGTACCTGCGAGGCCAGCTCCTCCACACCGGCGAGGCCGCTACCGGACACGGCCTGGTAGCTGGAGATGACCAGGCGCCGGAGCCCGGACTCGGAGTGCAGCGGCTTCAGCACCGGCATCGCGGCCATCGTGGTGCAGTTCGGGTTGGCGATGATGCCCTTGACCAGATTCCTGGTCTGCTCGGGATTCACCTCGCTGACCACCAGCGGCACCTCGGGGTCCTTACGCCAGGCCGAGGAATTGTCGACCACGGTGACACCGGCGGCGGCGAAGCGCGGCGCCTGCACCCGCGACATGGTCGCGCCGGCGGAGAACAGCGCGATATCGAGGCCGGAGGGGTCCGCGGTCTCGGTGTCCTCGACCACGATCTCGCCCCCCCGCCAGGGCAGCTTCTTCCCGGCCGAGCGGGACGAGGCGAAGAATCGCACCTCGTCGGCCGGAAAATTGCGCTGTTCCAGCAGTGCGCGCATCACAGCTCCGACCTGACCGGTCGCGCCCACAACTCCTACGCGTACACCCATGCTTATCGCCCCGTCCCGGCGTGGACGACCGCGACCTCGTCGCCGCCCAGATCGAAAGCCTTGTGCAGCACCTGCACCGCCTTGTCCAGATCGGTGTCGGTGACCAGCACCGAGATACGGATCTCGGACGTGGAGATGAGGTCGATGTTGATACCGGCGTTGGCCAGCGCCTCACAGAAGGTGGCGGTGACGCCGGGATGGCTCTTCATTCCCGCGCCGACCAGCGACACCTTGCCGATGTGATCGTCGTAGAGCACCTGCGAGAAACCGAGCTCGGCCTGCCGTTTGGTCAGAAACTCCACCGCCCGCGGGCCGTCGGCCTTGGGCAGGGTGAAGGTGATGTCGGTCTTGCCCGTCTCGATCTTGGAGATGTTCTGCAACACCATGTCGATGTTGATCTCGGCATCGGCGATGGCACGGAACACCTTGGCCGCATAGCCCGGCTCGTCCGGCAGGCCGACCACGGTCACCTTGTCCTCGCTGCGATCGTGCGCGACGCCGGTGAGAATTGCGTCCTCCAAGGGGATGTCCTCCATCGATCCGTAGATGTAGGTGCCCTTGCGGTCGGTATACGACGACCGCACGTGCACCGGAACGTTATAGCGGCGGGCGTACTCCACGCAGCGCAACATGAGCACCTTGGCGCCGGTCGCGGCCAGTTCGAGCATTTCCTCGAAACTGACCTGATCCAGCTTCTGCGCGTCCGGCACGATGCGCGGGTCGGAGGTGAACACTCCGTCGACATCGGTGTAGATCTCGCAGACATCGGCCTCGAGCGCGGCAGCGAGCGCGACCGCGGTGGTGTCGGAACCACCACGCCCCAGCGTGGTGATGTCACGGCTGTCCTGGGATACCCCCTGGAAGCCCGCGACCAGCACGATCATGCCCTCGTCGAGGGCGGTGCGCACCCGGGAGGGGGTGACGTCGATGATGCGTGCGTTGCCGTGCGTACCGGTGGTGACGACACCGGCCTGGGAGCCGGTGAACGAACAGGCTTCGGCACCGAGTGAATGAATCGCCATTGCGACGAGGGCGTTCGACATGCGCTCACCGGAGGTCAGCAGCATGTCCAGTTCGCGCGCCGGGGGCGCGGGAGCTACCTGCTGTGCCAGATCCAGGAGTTCGTCGGTGGTATCGCCCATGGCCGAGCAGACGACCACGACGTCGTGGCCCTGCTTCTTCGTCTCGACGATCCGCTCAGCGACGCGCCGGATTCGCTCGGCATTTTCGAGCGAAGATCCTCCGTACTTCTGAACGACGAGAGCCACAGTGGGGTCCTCCAAGATCGACTAGCTGCTGTTACCAGCTACCCAGACTACCGACCGGCCTACGCCGGTAGGCCGCCTACCTCCGGGCCGGGCAGCGCGGAGGCGCCCGTTCTCGCGTCGAATTTCGAGGTCAGCGCCACCATCAACCAGTGATATTCGGTGTTGTGGAATGCGGCGACCTCCCAGAGGCCGTTGCGGCGCACCGCAACCCATGTCTGCACCTTCGGATTACGGCGGTTGCGCTGCTGTTTTCCCTTCACCACCGCACCCCTGCCATGCGCCGGCGCGACGTCGGATGTGAGAAAGCGCACCTGGTCCGCCACACCGTCCGAATGGGCCCCCTTGTGAAACCGTTCGAACAGCGCGGCGTGGCACGCCTCGATATCGGTCCGGCCCCGGTGATACGGACTCCGCACAGCGCGCAGAGAGCGCAGGATGAGGGAATGGACAGCATCGAGATCGAACTGAGCACCGGCAAGCGCGAGGTCGTGCACGATCTCACCCCGCAGTGCGCCATGTTCTTACGTGAGGTCGCCGCGGGCGCGGACGGGTTACTGCACGTATTCGTGCCGCACGCCACCGCCGGAGTGGCCCTGATCGAACTGGGCGCGGGCAGTGACGACGATCTGCTGCGCGCACTGGGCGAGCTGCTGCCGGCCGACGATCGCTGGCGGCACGCCCACGGCTCGCAGGGACATGGCCGCTCGCACGTCATGCCGGCCATGATCGCGCCCTACGCCACCGTGCCGGTGCTGGGTGGTGACATGGCACTGGGCACCTGGCAATCGGTGGCGTTCGTGGACCTCAACGTCGATAACCCGATCCGGCGGGTACGCCTCTCTTTCCTGCGCGCGGCCAGTTGACCTTCGTGCCCGGCAGCTGCCGGTACGGGTAGTGCTGCCGAGAAGTGGGCAGCAGACTCCCGACAGGGCAGGACACACCGAAAACCCTGTGAAGCTTGTCACATAGCTTGTTGATGCCGACTGTGCAGCAATATGGCTGCGATCACAGGCCGGCCGACAGCAATATCGTGGAAATACTCGAAAGTCCGGGGAAAATATCGGACGCTCGTGGCGAGCGAATTCCGCGGCATCGTCACTCCGGGCGCCGAGGTCGATCGATACGGACGGTCCGCGTGATTTCCGCGAACAGGTCCACCACCACGGTTAACCGTGACCGCCGACTACGTCAAGCACTCTTCCCAGCACAGGGGATCGACAGGGATCATCTGTGGGTCGACCTCGCGAGCCGACGCATCCACCGCACGAACGGCGACGAGAGTTGCGCCGTCCGGCAGCGCGACCGCAAACGATGCGCCCCGATTGTGTCCAAATAAAACTGGACGGTCTCTGTAACTCTGGAACAGACCAAACGGTTGACGGCCGGGTGTGACCACGGAGACAATCGGCCGAAGCAGTTCGGGGGGTGGAGGACAGACAGACATGCGCACGAAGACCGACCACCGATTCATCATCGAGGTAGACGCCGACCAGGTGCACGACGCACTGATCGCCGTGGACCGGATCCCGGAGTGGTCGCCGGCACATCGTGATGTGCGCGTGGCGACCCGCGACGAATTCGACCGTCCGCGCCGGGTCTATGCAACCGTGACCACCCTGAACAACTCCGATCGCCAGGTGCTCGAGTACACCTGCACCGCAGACCGCATCGCCTGGGAAGTGGTAGAGAGTGCCGCCGGCGGCGGCGGTTCCGGCTGGTTCGATATCGAGGAGACCGACGACGGCACCGAGGTCTGGTACCACTCCGAGGTGTATCTGCCGATCCCCGTCCCCGGACTGCTGCTCAAGCGCACCCTGTCCCGGGCCAACGACGAGGCGGTCGCCAACCTCATCGAATACATCGAGAAATTCCCCTTCAGCGAGAACTACGAGGTCGGCTGAGACACCGGCATCTCGCCGGACCTCCGGCCGGGCATATCGCTGCGCGACGGCGGAGATACCGGCTCGCCGTCGCGCACGGCATCCCGCATCTGATCGATGTTTTCCCGCAGCACATCGCTGACCAGCTCATCGGTACGCGGATCGGCCAGCACCTGGAAGACGATCCGGAAACTGGTGTCGGCGATGGTGCGGATGATCTCGTCGTGGAACGGGACATAGCGAACCCGCCCGACCGCCGGATCGCGCTTGATCAATTCGAGCATCATCGCGTCCAGTTCGCCGCGGTTCTCCTCGAGCGCCGCGGCGATATTGCGGGTGTACTGCCCACGCTGCAGCACATCGGCGACCTGATCGAGCACCGCCATGGTCACCGGTCGCTTCACCGCCTCCACGATCACGCCCACCGAACGGTTGACCACCGCGGCGGTGACCCGATCACCGAAAGCCCGGTCGGCGACCCGGGCCAGCCGGACCAGGATCACCACGATGCGCAGCAACCGGAAGCCACGGAAGAACGGGCTGGTCACCGGGATCATGCCCAGCACCTCGTACCAATACACGAACGGGAAGGTCCACGACCAGTCCGCTCGGCGCCAGCGCCACAGGAATTCGGCCGCGAAGATGGCGCAGATCGAATAATCGACCACCATGATCACGTGATAGGTGTGGCCCGACACCGGGAAGAACGTGATCCAGCCGACCAGCACCACCGACACCACGGCCAGTACCAGCATGGCCATATCGGTCCACAGCGCCGGAGGTTTTCGGGGATACTCCTCGCGCACCGATCCGGTCACACCCGTGTGCTGCGGCAAAACGGTCCCTTCCACGTCGAATGGGTACCCGCCGAGACTAGCGGCACCCGTGGCACCGGGAAGCCGGCCGCCACATCAGTGGCCCGCGCGGATGATCGCCTCGACATTGCGCTCGGCCACAGCCGTAATCGTCAGCGAGGGGTTCACCGCGCCCGTACTGCCCGGGATCGCCGCACCGTCGACGACATAGAGCCCGGAGTAGCCCTCGACCCGGCCGTAGTTGTCGGTGGCCTGCCCCAGCACCGCACCACCCAGCGGATGTGCGGTGAACGGAGCATTGGCGGCATATCCGATCGCGTCGTAGTCGAACAACGCACCGGCATGTTGGGCAATCCGCCGATCGACCGCGCGGCAAGCGTCGATGATCCGATGCTGGGCCGCACTCGGCCAGTTCAGTACCGCGGCGTCGCGTCCGGCGTCGTAGCCGATGCGTGCGCGGGTGGGGTCGATGGCCAGCCCCAGCGAGGCCAGCGCCCCGGTCTCCACCGGAATCCCGGGGATGTACCAGCTCTCCAGCGTCAACGGCAGCTCGGAATCGTCGAAGATGCGACTGGCACTGGGTACCCCCTGGCCCAGACCGGCCAGGCGGCTCTCTCCGCGCGCCAGCACCACATCGCCGTTGGTGCCCCAGCCGTCTCCGACGTGCTCGTTGAGTTCGGGCAGCGCGCCGGTGTCACGGGCGCGGACCAGCAGTTCGGTGGTACCGATCGAACCTGCGCCGAGAAATAGCTTGTCGCAGGTCAGGGTGCGGGTACCGAGTACGGCGCCGGTGGGGTCGAGCTTGCTCACCCGGACCACGAACCGATCGCCGTCGCGCCCGATACCGTCCACCCGGTGCCCCGGGTACACGCCGCAACGTCCGGTGTCCTGCGCGTACTTCAGATAGTTCTGATTCAGATCGAATTTGGCGCCGTTGGAGTTGCCGAGGTTGCTGCGCGCGGCAGTGGCCGACGGACGGCTGGCACCGGACAGCTCGGCGCGCAGCACATCCCAGTCGAAGATCGAATCGCTGGGCGTCGGTTCGTACCCGGCCTTGCGGGCCTGGTCGTCCCACATGCGTGAATGGGCGAACGGAGACGACTCGTAGATGTCGGACGGCATCGGCGACAGCCGCAGCAACTCCCGGACCCTCGGATAGTAGATGCGTTCGAGCTCGCCGTAATCGACCGTCCCCCGGAATATTTCGTCGAAGTGGCGGCGCTCGGGGGCGATCATGCAGCCGGTGAAGACCACCGAACCGCCGCCCACCGCCGCGGCATGCCACACATCGATACCGTCGAATTCGGTGACGTCGAGAACGCCACCGAAATCGGCGAACGACATGGGCACCTTGGTGACACCGGTGAAACTGGTGCGATGCCAGAAACCGCGGCCGTCGGGCAGATCGTCGCCGGTGAAGATCTCGCGCCACGGGTCGTTGGGCCAGCGCGAACCGCGTTCCAGCACGGTCGTGGTCATTCCCGCCTGAGCCAGGCGCAGCGCCGCGACCGAGGCGCCGAATCCGGAGCCCACCACGATGGCCGAGGTGTGTTCGGGCGGATCGGGAACCGGTTGGAAGATCTCGGGCACCCAGTCCCGGAACAGGCCGTTCCACGTCGGATCGGCGGTGGCGGTTCCGGTGCCACGAACCGCTCCCGCGGCACCGAGCAGTGCGGCCACAGCGGCCGCCTGTAGAAAGGCGCGTCTACGCACCGGCCACCTCTTTCCCTCACGCCTGGCGGGCGGGAGATTACCGTCGAACCGCCGCCGCCTCAACATGATCGAGCTCGGTTGCCGGATCGTTATCTAGGCGCGCAGGCGTTCGCGGCGCAACCGGTCCACCTCGGGCAGGTCCAGCGGCTCGAGGTCGGTGACGCCCAGCGCCTGTCGCAGCAGATGGTCCGCCAGCTCCGGGTTGCGTGCCAGGACCGGACCGTGCATGTACGTTCCGATCACCGACCCCTGCACCACGCCCTCGAGACCGTCGCCCACCCCGTTGCCGACTCCCCTGGTGACCCGGCCGAGGCCGGTGGCATCCGCACCGAGCGACGTTCCGCCGCGGTGATTTTCGAACCCGGTCAGCGGCTGGGTCACGCCGGGCAGCAACGGTGTGGTGGCGACCTCGCCGATGGAACGCACCTGTTGCGGCGCGGTGGTCACATCGAAGAGTCCGACGCCGTCCACTCGCTCACCCGACGAGGTTTCGTACCAGTTGCCGAGTACCTGGATCGCTGCGCAGATAGCCAGCACCGGAACACCTTTCGCGGCCGCCCGCTGCAGTCCCGGGAAGCGCTGCAGATGCCGGGTCGCCAACCGCTGCGCCGAATCCTCGGCACCGCCGAGGGTGTACAGATCCAGCGTTTCCGGCACCGGATCCGCGAGCGTGATCTCGACGATCTCGGCGTCGATCCCGCGCATCCGCAGCCGTTGCCGCAGTACCAGCGCGTTTCCGCCGTCACCGTAGGTGCCCATCACGTCGGGCAGCACCAGGCCGATGCGCACCGTCGACTCACCCATGGCCTGTCTCCTCTCGGGCATCCCGGCGCTCACGCGCGGGCGTCCAGATCGCGGTTCACATCACGGAACGCGGTGTAGTTGGCGAGCACCTCGACCTGTCCTGGGGGACAGGATTCGATGGCCTGCAAAGTATCCGGCACCGTGGTGTGCTCGACTCCGGCATAGGTCAGCCGCACCGCCAGATCGGTGGCGCGTTCCCCGGCCGCGACCACCGCAGTGCCCTCGAAGTGCTCGAAGCGCACATCCCACAGCCACGACAGATCCTCGCCGTCGGGCACCTGACCGTTGACCGAGATCACCAAACCCGTTGCGGCCGGGTCGATCATGGACAGTGCCTCCTGCCAGCCGGCCGGGTTCTTGGCCAGCAGCAGTCGCGCGGAGTGCTGACCCACCTGCACCGTCCGGTACCGCCCCGCGATCTCGCGCACCGTCCCCGCGGCAGCGGCAGCGGTGTCGGCCTTCGCGCCCAGCGCCACCGCCGCGGCCACCGCCTGCGCGGCGTTACCACGATTGGCGCGGCCGGGGAGAGCCAGATGCAGCGGCAATTTCAGCCCGTCGGGTCCGCACAGGTATTCCCCGTCCACCCACCACTGCGGTTCCGGGCGCGCGAAATCGGCACCGGTGCTGCGCCAGTGCTTTCCCTCCCACACGATCGGTTCACCGCTGCGCGGGCAGCTGGTGGCATCCGCGGCCCAGCCACTACCAGCCGAGACCCACACCACGTTGGGGTGGTCGTAGGCGATCGAGGTGATCAGCACGTCGTCGCAGTTGGCGATCAGGACGGCGCCGGGATGGCGGGCCATCCCCTCGCGCAGCTTGCGTTCGATCATATTGATCTCGCCGACCCGGTCGAGCTGGTCCCGGCTCAGATTCAGCAGTACGACCGCGGCCGGGTCCAGCGCATCGGCGACATGGGGCAGATGCAGTTCGTCGACCTCGATGGCGGCCAGCGGCGCGGTGCGGTCCACGGTCAGCGCCGCGACGATTCCGGCGTCCATATTGGCGCCGTCGGCCTGGGTGACGACCCGGCCCAGCTCACCGAGTGCGGCGGTGGTCATCCGGGTGGTCGTCGACTTGCCGTTGGTGCCGGTGATCAACACCGTGCGCCGGCCCGGGCACTCCTGGCCCAGCTGCCTCATCAGGTCCGGGGCGATCTGCAGGGCGATCAATCCGCCGATCATCGACCCTTTACCGCGTCCGGCCTTCTGCGAGGCCCACGACGCCGCTGCCGCCGCCCGCAGCGCCAGCCGTCCGCGCACCGAAATGTCTGCCACGCCGTGAGTGTATTGGTGGTCCTCGTGCAGCGCGCGAGCGGTCGCTGTGAGCTCGACCGCAGCCCGGCGGCGCGGGCGCCGGCCGCCACAATTCGCGGCGCGGCCTACCGGGCGGTCACGCCGGAATGTCGAACATATTCGGCTCACCGGCCGCGTACCGGGCGATATCGGCTCGGCGCAACGGTTCCAGTTCCGGCGCGCGATACAGGGAGAACAGGCGGCAGCGCGGTGCATCCGAACCGGATACGTCCAGCAGTGAGTTCACCGCGGTGCGTGCCGCCTCGTTCGCCCCCTCCATGGTCGCCAGGTCGATCGTGGTACGCACGTAATCACCTGCCAGGAACAGGTTTTCGATACCACCGTGCACATCCGGACGCGACTGCCAGGACCCGACGGTGTTGATCAGCAGCGGATCGTCGTTGGTATTGCGCCCACGCGCGGCGTCCCAGCCGACACCGGTGTCGAGGAACCAGGAGATAAGATCCGAATCCTGCGGTGCGCTACGGCCTTCCAGATGTGCGCGCAGCTGCGCCCAGACTTCCCTGGCGATTTCGTCGTGGGTGCATTCGATCGCCGGTTTGCCGTAGAGAATCCCCGGGGTCTGCCAGTCCGAAATGTCGACCGAGAGGCAATCCTGGACGGAACCGTCGCCGAATTCGGGCAGCCGGGTACGTGACCAGAACTGATTCTGCGAAATGGAGGTCAGCGACCACGGAGAATCCACATACGCAACGTGGCCGCGGGCGATGTCGGTGGGCCGGCGCAGATAGAACTGCATACCGGTCATCCAGTTGACCACCAGGTTGTCCATGGCGGCCAGCTCGGGACGGACCGCCAGAATCTCCGGCGTCCACAATCGGCGCGCGACCTCGACCGGTACCGCGAGCAGGAAGTAGTCGGCCCGAACCGAGCGATCCCCCTCGGCAGCGCGGACCGTGGCACCGGCGATACGCCGATCGCGCATCTCGAGCGCGCGTAGTTCGGCGGTCTCGAACCGCACACCCAGTCCGCGCAGGTGCGCCACCCACGGGTCGATCCACGCCTGATTGGTGGGGCCGTTGAGCAGCCGGTCCATCGGTCCGTCGTTGCCGATTTCCAGCGGATTCCCCAGAAACTGCTCACCCATGGTGCCGATGGTTCGGGCGCTGGCGTGATCGTCCTTCGCCGCGACCAGCAACGTCGTCAGGGTCCGCGACATCAGCATGCGGAATTCCTTGGACCGCTCGTCCGCGCCGATGAAGTCGCGCCAGGCCAGCTTCTCCCACTGACCCAGCCGGCGATCGTCGCAGCTGGTATTGAAAACCAGCAGCCGATTGGCGAAGTGGACCGCATCCGCCATGGGCATCTTCATCGTCGTGGCGATCACCGAGGCCACGCTCTGCCGGAAATCTTCCGGATTCGCCCACGGCTGCCCGGAGCGCCCCATCGGGATCAGGGTGTCGTCGGCGTCGGCCCGGGAGAATCGAGCCTCGACCGCCGGTACCAGATTGTCCCAGACGCCATTTGCGTTGCCTGCAAAGGGGATTCGTCGCATCGTGTCGGGGATGTGATGGTAGAAGCCGGGGAAGAAGCGGAAGCCGTGTTCACCGGGTAGGTCAGGCCGCCCGTCGCGGCCGGTGCCGGCCACCGCAATGCTGCGCGCCTTACCGCCGAGCGCCCGGCGCTCGTAGACCGTGACGTCGAATCCGCGTTCGGCCAGCTCGTGTGCCGCGGTCAGGCCCGCGACACCACCACCGAATATCGCGACCTTCGCCCCGGGGCCGCCCGGGCGGGCGGGTTCGGCCCCGGCGCCGACCGGGTGCAGCAGCGCACCCGCAGTGATCACACTCGCCCCGGCCGCACCGCGAAGTACCGTCCTTCGCGAGACAGCCCCGTATCGTTCTGTCATCTATCGAGACCTCCACACCGCGGGTAACTGTATGCGGTGCGGCGGGGTCGCGGGCCGGTCGGGGTAACGATTGGGTCAGTAGCCCTGCTGCCCCGGGTAGTGCCCCGGCGCACCGGGATATTGCGGCGGCTGACCGGGGTACTGGGTCTGCGGGCCCGGGAACGGGGGTTGCGGAACGTGATATCCGAAGTCGTCGGCGACCATGGCCGCCAGCTCCAGCAGCGCGGTCCGGGTGGGCTTGCTGACCAGTTCCAGGTCGATCTCCGCCCCTTCGGCCAGGTGGTCGTCGAAGGGAACCACCTGCACCGCGCGGGTCCGATCGAGGAACAGCTTGCGTAGCTGGTCCAGATCGACCGTCGAGGCGCCACGACGAGAAGCGTTGACCACCACCACAGTTCGTTCCACCAGCTTGCTGTAGCCGTGGTGCTCGAGCCAGTCCAGCGTGGCCGAGGCGCTGCGGGCACCGTCGATGGCGGGAGAGGTCACCAGGATCAGCGAACTCGCCATATCCAGCACACCGGCCATCGCCGAATGCATCAGTCCGGTACCGCAATCGGTGAGGATGATGTTGTAGAACTGCTGCAGAATGCCGATCGCGCGCCGGTAATCGTCCTCGCTGAAAGCCTCGGAAACGGCCGGATCCTGTTCACTGGCAAGCACTTCCAGCCGACTCGGCGCCTGGGACGTATGTGCCCGCACATCGGAGTACCGGCTGATGTGCTGATCCTCGAGCAGGTTGCGGACGGTGGAGCGGGTCTGGCGCGGTACGCGATGCGCCAGCGTGCCGAGGTCCGGATTCGCATCGATCGCGATGACCCGGTCGCCGCGCATCGAGGCGAAGGTGGAGCCCAGGCCCACCGTGGTCGTGGTCTTTCCGACACCGCCCTTGAGCGAGAGGATGGCGATGCGATAGTCGCCACGCACCGGTTGATTCACCCGGTCGACGAGTTCACGATGCACCACATCGGCCGAGGATTCCCCCGGATTGATGGCGCCACCGGACATCTTGTGCACGGCGCGGCGCCAGCCACTGCGCGGAGAGCGCCGGGCCCGCCTGAGCAGGTTCAGGTCGCCGACCGATTGTCCTGGCTGCCCGGGTTGCCCGGGCTGTCCCAGATGCTGTGGCTGGAAGGGCGGCTGCTGATATCCCTGCTGCGGCCCGGGACCACCCGGACCGCCGGGCCAGCCGGTCTGCGGCGGCTGTGGTTCGGGCTGTTGCTGGGGCTGCGGTGCGGGCGGCGCCCAGCCACCCGTCGCGGGAGCTCCCGCAGCGGCACCGTCACCGGTGGGCTGGTCGAATCCGGGCGGCGGCCCCTGTTGCTGATCGAAGACTCGGCGCACCATGCCGTCACTGCCGATCTCCTGCCGGGCGTCGCCGTACGGAGTCTCCTGACGTACCTCCCCGTAACCGGGCGCCGGCCCATCGGGCCCGGGAGGCGCGAAACCGTTCGGGTCACCCTGGCCCTGCGGGAAGCCCTGGTCCGCCGGCGGTCCCGGTGCGAATCCGTGCTGCTCGCCGGGAAAGCCAGCCGGCGGCGGGACCCCTTCCGGGAAACCGCCCTGTCCCGGCGCGAAACCACCGTGGTCGCCGGGCGGCGGGAAACCGTTCGGGTCACCGGGCTGCCCCGGCGCGAAACCACCGTGCTGCGGGGGGAAGCCGTTCGGGTCGCCCGGGGGCGCGAAACCGCCTTGCTCGCCCGGGAATCCACCCGGACCGCCGGCCCACGGCGGGGCGAAGCCGCTGGGATCGGCGGGCGGCGCGAAGGGGCCGGAGTGGTCACCCATGGGAAATCCGCCGGGCGGCGCGAAGCCCGGATCCGGCGGATACGGTCCGCCGTCCGGCGGCGCGAACCCGGGCGGCGGGAATCCGCCCTGTCCCGGAGGCGCGAAGGGGCCGCCCTCGGGGCCGAACTGCCCCGGCGAGACGGTGGTCTGTTCGATGCTGTCCGGGACCGGCGGAATGATTCCGGATGCGGCGTGCTCGGAGTCGGCGGACACCCCGTCCGATGCCGGGCCGGTGGGGTCGAAGTCGGGCGCGGAACCGGCGGACGGTTGCGCATCTGTCTGGTGCTGCGACGGCGACGAGGTCTGATTGTCCTGATCGGCGGCTGAATCGCCCATTCCCGGACCTTGCAACCACGGCGGTGAAGTGGAGTTGTCGTTAGTCGTCACGTTTCCCCCATCTGCTCGGAGATTTCGAGCAGAGAGCTCGCGGCCAATGCGCCACAACGCTAGCACGCTGGCCTGATAGCGGTTCGCCGGTGAATGGGAGGCAGACCCCGCCGGACGGGTGAGACCGCACCCGGTCGAACAGGGTGGTGACAGCCGACCGCCCGCCGACCGTCGGCGACGGTGGGCGGGCGGATTCGGGTGAGCGGAGAATCAGCGCAGTGCGCGGTTCACCGCGGACACCACGGCACGCAGCGAGGCGGTGGTGATCGAGGTGGCGATACCCACGCCCCAGGTCACCTTGTCGCCGATCGCGCATTCCACATAGGCGGCGGCCTGAGCGTCGTCCCCCGAGGACATCGCGTGCTCGGAGTAGTCCAGCACCCGTACGTCGTAGTCGATCGTGGTGAGTGCGTCGACGAAGGACGCCAGCGGCCCGTTCCCGGTACCGACGATCTCCTGCTCGACCCCGTCGACCTTCACCACGGCGGTGATCGAGTCGGTGCCGGAATCGGTTTCGGCCGCGGTCATCTTCTGCCGGATCCGCTCCAGCGGCAGGATCGGGTTCAGGTATTCCTCGGCGAAGACGTCCCACATCTCCTTCGGGGTGACCTCACCGCCCTCGCCGTCGGTGATCGCCTGGACCGCCTGGGAGAACTCGATCTGCAGCCGGCGCGGCAGCACCAGGCCGTGATCGGTCTTCATGATGTAGGCGACGCCGCCCTTGCCCGACTGCGAGTTCACCCGGATGACCGCCTCGTAGGTGCGGCCCACATCCTTCGGATCGATCGGCAGGTAGGGCACCTCCCAGACGATGTCGTCCACATCCGACCCGGCCGCGTCGGCCGTGGCCTTCATGGCGTCCAGGCCCTTGTTGATGGCGTCCTGATGGCTGCCGGAGAAGGCGGTGTACACCAGATCGCCACCGTAGGGATGGCGCTCGTGCACCGGCAGCTGGTTGCAGTACTCGACCGTGCGGCGGATCTCGTCGATATCGGAGAAGTCGATCTGCGGATCCACGCCGCGGGAGAACATATTCATGCCCAGGGTGACCAGGCAGACGTTGCCGGTGCGTTCACCGTTACCGAACAGGCAGCCCTCGATGCGGTCCGCGCCGGCCTGGTAGCCCAGTTCGGCGGCGGCGACGGCGGTGCCGCGGTCGTTGTGCGGATGCAGCGACAGCACGATCGAGTCGCGGCGGGCCAGATTGCGGCTCATCCACTCGATCGAATCCGCGTACACGTTCGGGGTCGCCATCTCCACCGTCGCCGGCAGGTTGATGATCAGCGGCCTCTCGGGCGTCGGTGCGATGATCTCGGATACGGCGTCGCACACCTCACGCGCGTAGTCGAGTTCGGTTCCGGTATAGGACTCGGGGCTGTACTCGTAGCGCCAGTTGGTGTCCGGGAAACGCTGCTCGATCTCCAGGCACAGTGTCGCGGCGTCGGTGGCGATCTTCTTCACCGCATCGCGATCGGCGCGGAACACCACGCGGCGCTGCAGGATGGAGGTCGAGTTGTAGAAGTGGACGATCACATTGCCGGCACCCTGGCAGGCCTCGAAGGTGCGCTCGATCAGCTCCGGGCGGCACTGGGTCAGCACCTGGATGCTGACGTCGTCGGGGATCGCACCGTCCTCGATGATCTCGCGCACGAAATCGAAATCGGTCTGGCTGGCCGACGGGAAGCCGACCTCGATCTCCTTGTAACCCATCCGCACCAGCAGGTCGAACATGCGGCGCTTGCGGGCCGGGCTCATCGGATCGATCAGCGCCTGGTTGCCGTCGCGCAGGTCCACCGCGCACCAGCCCGGCGACCGGTCGATGATCTTGTCCGGCCAGCTGCGGTCCGGCACCTCGATCGGCTGGACCTCTTCGGCGTAGGGCCGATACCGGAAGGCCGGCATGGAGGAATTCTTCTGGGTGTTCCACACCGGCTGGTCGGCGGGTGCGGGCTTGGACGGCGCGGTGATGGAGCGCGTGCCCGATACGAAAGCGTCAGCGGGTGACATGGCGTTTCTCCGAGAGTGTGGGTAGGTGTCCCAATTTTTTGGGTCGACCGGCACAGCTGAACCCCGCGACGGGAGCCGGTCCGATTCAGACCCCGTCGCGGCGGCCGAGGAGGAGTGCCCGCTGCATGATGGGGCCAGTTTACAGGCCGCCGGCATCGCGACGAAAGGAGCCTCACTACACCACCGCGTAGCCTGTGCCGAATGAGTTACGACCACGTGCTGCTGCCCTCGGGTGTCGCCACCTCGGCCGATGCGGTGGAAGCCTATCTGGCCACCCAGCAGGGTCAGCCCGAAACCGACGCCGTGGCGACCATCGCGGCCGAGGTGAACCGGCGCAACGAGGAGCTGCCCGAACAGGATGCCTTCCTCAGCGCTCCGGTGGACGTCGCCGGCGCAGCGCTGTACGTGGCGAGCCCGTACGACGCGATCGGCCATGTGCGCGCCCTGCTGTTCGAACTGGGCACCCCGCAGGATTACGCGCTCTACGATCCGCAGCTGAACTGGCTGATCGACCCTGCCGGACGAGTCGACGCGACGGTCACCCACGGTGGCGCCGGCGAGTTTCCCTACCTGACCGAGCAGCTCGCCCGGCAATGGGTGACCGAGCTGGCCGAACCGAATCCGTATCTGATCGTGGAGCGTGGCGAGCACCGCTACATCCAGACCTACCGGGATGAGCCTGGGCTGTACCTGCTCGAATACCGCGACGGCAGCCCGGACCGGCACTTCGGTACCAAGGTCGAGGACGGGGCGCAGGTCGCCGCGATCATCTGGGAGTGGACCACGGGCGGCCACGCCGGGCTGGACGCTCTGGACTGGGAACAGGTGAGCTTCTGACCGGGCCGCCCGGTCCGCGCCGCTAGAGCGATCGGCGCCCGGACAGGGCCCGGCCCAGGGTCAGCTCGTCGGCGAATTCCAGATCGCCGCCCATCGGCAGTCCGGAGGCCAGCCGGGTGACCGACAATCCCGGGAAGTCGCGCAGCATGCGCACCAGATAGGTGGCGGTGGCCTCCCCCTCGGTGTTGGGGTCGGTGGCGATGATCACCTCGGTGACATCGACGCCGTCCTCCTGGTTGCCGATCCGCCCCAGTAGTTCCCTGATCCGCAACTGGTCCGGTCCGACCCCGGACAACGGATCCAGGGCACCCCCCAGGACGTGGTACCGGCCGCGGAATTCACGGGTGCGCTCGACTGCCTGCACATCCTTGGGCTCCTCGACCACACAGATCATGGTGCGGTCGCGGCGTGGATCGGCGCAGATCCGGCACAGTTCGCCGTCGGACACGGTGCCGCAGACCGCGCAGAAGCGCACCCCGTCGCGCACCTTCTGCAGCGCCGCCTGCAAACGGTCGATTTCCGGCGGCTCCACCGACAGCAGGTGGAAGGCGATGCGCTGGGCGCTCTTGGGACCGACTCCGGGCAGTTTGCCCAGTTCGTCGATCAGATCCTGTACCGGACCCTCGTACACCGGGGGCTCAGAACGGGAGACCGGGCAGGGATCCGCCGCCGCCCATACCGCCGGCGAGCGGGCCGAGCTTCTCGGCGGCCAGCTGCTGGGCGTTCTCCATCGCGTTGTTGAACGCGCCGACCACCAGGTCCTGCAGGGTCTCGACATCCTCCGGGTCCACGACCTTCGGATCGATATCCAGCGACTGCACCTCACCGGATGCCTTGATACGCACCCGGACCAGACCACCACCGGCTTCCCCGGTGACATCGGTTTCGGCGATCTCGGCCTGCGCCTCCATCACCGCCTGCTGCATCTGCTGCGCCTGCGCGAGCAATGCCTGCATATCGAACTGGCCACCAGGCTCCACCGGGACGTCCTCTCTGCGGAATGCGGATGCGCACCAGCGTAGTCACGTTCGGGTTGAGGTAGGTACCGGGCGCGAATGTGCGGGCTTACGATCAGCAACGGGTCGGGCATCGGCAAACAAGTCGGGGGCAATCCGACGGAGGTCGACCATGCATCGGAATCCGAAGTCACCCACAACTGTCCCGAATGTCGATCAGGCACCCGACAGGCGCCACGATCGGCAACAAAAGACCAGGTATTTGCGGTTTCTAACCGCACTGTCGGCAATCGGCGCAATCGCCGCCGCGGGTATCGCCCCCGCGGTCGCGGCACCCACCGCCGCCGCCGACACCGACTACGGCGGTGGCTGCACGCTCTATCCGGGCAATCGTGAGGCAACCATCGCGGCGCTGCGCGACAACTGTTCGGCGGAACAACAGGATCAGATCTTCCGCGCGGCCTCCCGCGGCACCGTGCCACACGGGGTGACCAACGGCTGGGTGACCCGGCCGCCCGCGATCGAGGGCATCGCCCCCGCCTTGTGGATCGGCAAGACCTTCTACACCGGCCCGGACGGCGGCACCCTCACCAACCGCATCACCGCCGCCGGGACACGGGGCTTCCCGGCGAACGTATTCACCGGGCCGGCCCGGCTGGACGGCCGAGACGCCTGGCTGCTGGATTACGCCCCGTCGATCACCCCGCAGGTTCTCGACGAGATCCGCGAAGTGACCCCGGGCGTCTGGTTCGGCTACTCGTGGTGGCGGGGAGCACTGCAGACTCCCCTACTGCTCACCTTCGCCCTGACCGAACAATAGAAGGAGAGCTTGTCAGGCCAGTTCGCGCTTCAGATTCTCCAGCACCTCGGCTTGAATCTTCTTCAGCCCCAGTGGTGCGAAGATTCCCTCGAAGATTCCCGCGACACCGCCGGCGCCGGTCCAGTTGGTGCGCACCGTCACCAGGCTGCCCTCTCCCGACGGGCTCACCGTCCAGGTCGTCACCAGGGTCGAGTTCGAATCCCGTTCGGTCACCATCGAATCCGAGACGGTGATGACGGCGTGCACGTTGCGGGAGCGCTTCTCGGTGGCCTGCAGGGTCCATTCGGCGACGGTTCCGGCGCCGTGACCGCCCTCGAGGACCTTGTAATCGCGATAATGCGCGGACAGAATCCGGGGCCGCACGTCCTGGTAGTCCGCGATGGCCTCCAGCACACGCTGCGGTTCGGCAGCGACGACGGTCGAGCTGGATGCACTGACCTGTCCCACAATGAGCTCCTCGTTCGATCCTGGATCGGTTGATTCGGGTCGTTCTGCGGGGCAATGCTACGCCGCGCCCGGGGTGGACACGGACCATGCGGACGGTGGGGTGCGGGCGGACGCCGGAGGGCCGAAGCGGAACGCTGGTTCCGGGATCGGCCACGTTTTTCAACCATCGCGCGAGGGCCGAATCCGGCGCCGAGAAGCCATCGCGAGAGACCGAAACCATGCCGCTCACCTGCATCGACACTATTACCGGACAGTAGTGTCGCAGCGTCGCGCCGATTGCAACAGATGCGTCAAGAAAACGCGGCATAGGTACCCTCCCGGTGGCCGCGGCAAACCCGGAGAGATAGCGTCTGGGTGTGGCAGTGAGTCTGTTGGGGAAGGCCGGCCGGGCGCCGGCCGCACGCGAATCAGGATTTGCCGCGCATCGAGAAGGTGTCGAGCGTCTGCTCGCCAGCTATCGTGCGATTCCTTCCGATGCCAACGTGCGGTTGGCGAAGAAGACCTCGAACCTGTTTCGCGCCCGGGCCGAGAACCCCGCACCCGGATTGGACGTTTCGGGACTGAACCGAGTTATCGCGGTCGATCCGGTGGCGAAAACCGCCGACGTGGCCGGGATGACCACCTACGAGGATCTGGTCGCCGCGACGCTGCCGTACGGCCTGGCGCCGCTGGTCGTGCCGCAGCTGAAGACCATCACACTCGGCGGTGCGGTCACCGGGCTCGGAATCGAATCCTCGTCGTTCCGTAACGGTCTCCCGCACGAATCGGTCCTCGAGATCGACGTGCTCACCGGGGCGGGTGAGATCATCACCGCGACACCGGACGGTGAGTACGCCGACCTTTTCCGGGGTTTCCCGAATTCCTATGGCACGCTCGGCTACTCGACGCGATTGAAGATCGAGCTGGAGTCGGTGCAACCGTATGTGGCGCTGCGCCATGTGCGTTTCCACGACGTGCGTGCGCTGGAAGCCGAGATGATCCGGATCGTCGACGAACGCACCTACGACGGCGAGCCCGTCGACTACCTGGACGGCGTCGTATTCACCGCGGACGAAAGCTATCTCGTCCTGGGCCGCCAGACCGATGAACCGGGTCCGGTCAGCGACTACACCGATATGGACATCTACTACCAGTCCATCCGGCACGACAGCACCGCGCCCAAGCGGGACCGCCTGACGATTCACGATTATCTGTGGCGCTGGGATACCGACTGGTTCTGGTGCTCACGGGCCTTCGGAACACAGAACCCGAAGATCCGGCGCTTCTGGCCGCGGCAGTACCGGCGTTCCAGCTTCTATTGGAAGCTCATCGCGCTGGACCACAAGTACAACATCGGCGACAAGCTGGAGGCCCGCAAGGGGAATCCGCCGCAGGAACGAGTGGTTCAGGACATCGAGGTGCCGATCGAGCGCACCGCCGATTTCGTGCACTGGTTCCTGGACGAGATTCCGATCGAGCCGATCTGGCTGTGCCCACTCCGCTTGCGCGACACCGGCGACGAGCCGGCCGCCGGCGATCCCGGCCGGCCCTGGCCGTTGTATCCGCTGGAACCGAAGCGCAGCTACGTCAACGTCGGCTTCTGGTCGGCGGTGCCGAAACAGCCCGGGCAGCGCGAAGGTGCGGCCAACCGGGCCATCGAGGACGAGGTCGCCCGGCTGGACGGGCACAAATCCCTCTACTCGGATTCCTATTACGAAAAAGAAGAATTCACACGCCTCTACGGAGGTGGCGATATCTATCCGAATCTGAAGAAACGATACGACCCCGATCATCGTTTGCTGGATTTGTATTCGAAGGCGGTGCAACGCAAGTGACCACGTTCAAGGACTCTCAGGTTCCCCCCTTCTCGGAGCTGGGCACGAAACTCACCATCGCCGAGATCTTCGAACTACTGATCAACGGCGAGGCGCCGGTCCGGCTGTCGGCCTACGACGGCAGCGCGACCGGGTCGGACGAGTCGAAATTCAGCCTGGAGATCCGCAACCCGCGCGGTATCAGCTATATCGCCGGAGCGCCGGGGGATCTCGGTATGGCCCGCGCCTACGTCTCGGGCGATATGGCCGCCGAAGGGATCCACCCCGGCGACCCGTACGACATCCTGAAGGCGATGGGCGAGATGAAGTTCCGTCGCCCGTCGGCGCTGGAACTCGTCACGATCGCGCGGTCGCTGGGCTGGGAGGCACTGCGGCCGGTCCCGCCGCCGCCGCAGGAGACGCTGCCGCGCTGGCGCCGCATCGCTCTGGAAGGGCTGCGGCATTCGAAGGCTCGCGACGCCGAGGTCATCCATCATCACTACGACGTGTCCAACCGGTTCTACGAACTGGTCCTCGGTCCCTCGATGACCTACACCTGCGCGTGCTACGAGGACGAGAGTCAGACGCTCGAGCAGGCGCAGGAGAACAAATACCGCCTGGTGTTCGAGAAGCTGAACCTGAAGGCGGGCGACCGGCTGCTCGACATCGGTTGCGGCTGGGGCGGAATGGTCCGCTACGCGGCGCACCGCGGAGTCCGGGTCATCGGTGCGACCCTGTCCAAGGAACAGGCCGAGTGGGCGCAGGCGAAGATCGCCGAGGAAGGGCTCACCGACCTCGCCGAGGTGCGGCACAGCGATTACCGAGACATCCCGGAATCCGGTTTCGACGCGGTATCGTCCATCGGCCTCACCGAGCACATCGGTGTGCAGAACTATCCCAGCTACTTCGGCTTCATGAAGAGCAAGCTGCGCGACGGCGGACTGTTCCTGAACCACTGCATCACCCGCCCGGCCAACTCCCGGGCCACCAAGGCCGGGCACTTCATCGACCGCTATGTCTTCCCCGACGGTGAGTTGATCGGTTCCGGCCGCATCATCACCGATATCCAGAATGTCGGCCTCGAGGTGCTGCACGAGGAGAACCTGCGGCCGCACTACGCCCTCACACTGCACGAATGGTGCAAGAACCTGGTCGAGAACTGGGATGCCTGCGTCGAGGAAGCCGGCGAGGGCACCGCCAAGGTGTGGGGTCTGTACATGGCCGGTAGCCGACTCGGCTTCGAGCGCAATGTCGTTCAGCTGCATCAGGTGCTGGGAATGAAGCTCGGCGCGGAGCAGACCTGGGACGTACCGCTGCGCCCCTGGTGGAAGGCCTGACGCCGGAACACCCCGGCCGGATTCACCCGCGCGGTGGATCCGGCCTGTGCGTCGGACTCGACAGCGCTACCGCAGTAGCGAGTTCAGGAACGGCCGGGGTATGGCGAACGAGCCGGTCTGCTCGCCGGTCAGCAGCACATCGTCGTGCAACGACTGCAGCAGGCGCCGCACCTCCGGGCCGGCATCGAGCAGCGGTCTGGTCCACTCCAACCGGGCACACCGATCCAGCACCGGCAGCAGCGCGGTGATGGCTTCACCGTTCCAGCCGGCCACCGACAGACATTCGGCGAGCAGCAGGGCGGCATCCAATTCCGCACGGGGACGGGACTGCTCGATCATCCTGCCGTAGAGGGCGCGGGCCCGCTTCACCGCCGATTCGATCCCCTCGGCCTCGGCGCCCACCCCGTCCATTCCGCGGTAATGACGCGCGAGCAGCAATCGCACCGCCGCCGTCTCCTCGGCTTCCGCGGTGAGCGCCGCGATTCCGGAACCGTGCCGCAGACTGGACGGCACCGGATCCGGCCCGAGGGGCAGCTCCGCCGGCCCGAGGCGCAGCCGTTCGGCGCGAATATGGGCCGCCATCCGCGGTAACTTGCGTTCACCGGCCATCCGAGCGCCCTCGTCCAAGCGGGCCCGCGCGGTTTCGAGATCGCCGAGTGCGGCTTTGACCCGTGCGCCCACCACGAACGTGGTGATGGTGAAGTCCACCGCGCCGACCCGGGCCGGAAGCTGATGGCTCTGTTCGAGCAGCCGATCGGCGGTGTCCAGATCGCCGCGCCGATAGGCCAGCTCCCCCAGCAGCGCCGCCGACACTCCCACCGCATGGGAGCGTGGACCGGACCGTTGTCTGCCGATTCGCCACGCCTTGTCGAAACTCGCGGTGGCAGCGTCCACCTCGAGTTGCTCATAGGCGACCGCACCCTTGCTGAGCAGCCCGAGCACCACCCCGAGCGGATCCTTCGAGCGCGCGTGATACGGCGCGGCCCACTCCTGCACCGCCAGCGCACCACTGAAATCGATATCGCACAGTCGTACGAACGACAGCAGATTCGCTGCCGTCGACACGGTCCACGGCGGCAGGTCGTCGGCGCGCTCCACACAGGGCAGCACCTTGTCCAGCACACCGTCGGTGCGGTCGCGAGCGACCAGGTCGGCCGCGGCCAGCACCGCGGCTTCGCAGCGCTGACTCACGATGTCCGCATCGGAAGGAGAGCGAGCGAGCATGCTCGACAGCCGGCCCAGCGCGGTGCGTGCGGCGTGCGATTGCTGCAGATTCACATTGGCCCGCGCCAGCGCCATCAGCAGCTTGGACCGCGAAGTCACCTGCTGGACCGGCAGTTTCGACACGGTGCCGAGCAATGTGGCCAGCCGCGAGGTGTCGATCAGATCCATACCGCCGTTCTCGACCAGATCCACCGCCAGTTTCAGATCGGTGGCGGCGAGGGCATGATCGACCGATTTGCGCAGCTGCTGATGCTCGGCGTACCAGCGAGAGGCCTTGCGGTGCAGTACCTTCACCTTCCCCGGATGAGTACGCTCGAGCCGGGCGCGCAGTTGTTCGGCGAACAGCGGTTGGATGCGGAACCACTCGGGATCGTGCTCGACCCGAGTGACGAACAGTTCGCGCAGCTGCGCCTGTTCCAGCAGCTGCGCGGCATCGAGTTCACCACTGAGAGCCGCCGCGAGCCCACCGTCGAGCTTCTCGACCACCGAGATCGACATCAGGAATTCGAGCATCCGCGGTTCCAGGCCCGCGAGCACATTCTCGGCCAGATAGTCGCGGATCGCCTGATTCCCGCCGGTCAGGTGCGTGATGAGCCGGGCCGCATCCCATTGCTCACCGGACTCGGCCCGCAGCGACAAACTCACCAGCTGGATGGCGGCGGGCCAGCCGTCGGTGGCGGTGTGAATCTGCTCGACCTGTTCGTCGGTGAGGTCGAAGTTGTTGTGCTCCACCAGGATTTCGTGGGTCTCGGCAAGAGTCAACCGCAGTTCGTTACTGTCGATCTCGACCAGCTCGTCCTGCACCCGCATCCGGCTCAGCGGCAACCCGTCCTGGTCCCGGGTCGTGACGACGAAACGCAGATGATGACAACCGTTGTCCAGCAACGTATCCAGAACTCTGCGCGCGCCGTCGTCGGCGATCCGGTCCCAGTCCTCGACGACCACCACGATCGTCTCGCCCCCGCTGTGTACCTCGTCGATCAGCGTGGTGATCGCGTAACCGACGGCCTCGGCCGGACGCTCCTCGAGCACTTCTTCGAGCCCGGTACCGATTTCCGGCGCCACTCGGCGAATGGCCTGAATCAGGTGGGCCAGCAGCCACACCTCGTTGTCGTCGTCGCGGTCCAGACCGATCCACGCCACCGGGATCTCGTGCCTGGACAGGTCCGCGCGCCACTGCGCCGCGACCGTACTCTTGCCGAAACCGGCCGGAGCGTGGATCACCGCCAGGCGGCGGCGCCCGCCCGCCCGCAGGGTGTCGAGGAGCCGGGGCCGGGTGAGAGGCTCCCGTGCCGGGGTGGGTGGACGAAATTTCGTCGCGGCCGTCGGCGGCAGGGTGGCCGGCTGCGCGACCGTGGGTGGGCCGGCGTCCGGCAGTGCCGGCGGGCGGGCATTCGGCAGCGCAGGCAGCCCGCCACTGCGGAGCGCGGGCAGTCCCGAAACCGAGCGGCGGCGGCGTGAGGTGAGCGAGGGGGTGCCACCGCCGGCCCGGTGTGACTGCCCGTCCGCGAGGTCACCATCGGGCAGGGCCATATCGTCCGGGCTCTCACCGTGCGCGATCTGCACCGTCCGCAATGCCTGACCGAATTCCAGCGCGGAGGCCGGGCGCTCCTCCGGGTCGGGCGCCATCGCCGCCTCGATCACGGCCGCCACATCGGCCGGGATGTCCTGTTCACGCAGATCCGGGACGGGTTGGGTGGTGATTCGCAGGAATTGCGCCACGACCCGCTCACCGGAGCGGCGTTCGAATGCGGCGTGGCCGGTCAACAGCGCGAACAGAGTGGCGCCCAGACCGTAGACATCGGAGCGGACCGTCGGCTCCTCCCCCTTCAGTACCTCGGGGGCGGTGAAGGCCGGCGAACCGGTGATCATATTGGTGGAGGTCTGGAACCCGCCGGGAATCCGGGCGATGCCGAAATCGGTCAATTGCGGTTCGCCGAAGCGACTCAGCAGCACATTCGCCGGTTTCACATCCCGGTGCAGCACATCCACCCGGTGCGCACTCTCGATCGCGCCGGCCAGCTTGATCCCCACCCGCACGGTATCCGACCAGCTCAACGGGCCGTGATCGCGCACCAACTGCTCCAGCGACCCGTGCGCCGCATACGGCATCACGATGAACGGCAGCCCACTGGGCGTCACGTCGACCTGCAGCACATCGACGATATTGGGATGGCCGGACAACCGGCCCATCGCATGTTCCTCGCGCAGGAACCGCTCCCGGCTCTCCTCATCGATCTCGGAGGACAGCACCTTCACCGCCACGATGCGATCCAATGCCCGCTGCGCACAGCGGAATACGATGCCGAATCCGCCACGGCCGATCTCGCGCGCGTCGAACAACCCCATCGCCTCGAGTTCGCCGGCGATGTCGATCGGCTGGTGGCGCTCGGTATTCTTCCCCGGTTCTCCGGATTCCCCGGAGACACCGGAATCCTGCGCGGGGGATTCCCCGGCAGCGGTATCGGTACTGCGGACCTTGCCCGGTTGTGGATTCATGTGGCCACCTCGAACGCTCTCCGCCTGACTCCAACGTAGCGCGCACGATCGCCGAACGGGCCGATTCCCTGATCCAGGGCCCGCGACCAGCCGTCTCCGGGCGGTCGGTACCGGCCCGGCCCGAAAACGCGTGACGGCCCGGACCACAGCATGGTCCGGGCCGTACACCGAGCAGGCGACTCGACGCTACTTGCGCAGCGAAGCAGGCACCTGGAAGCGCTCACCGAACTTCGCGGCCAGCTCGTCGGCACGGGCGACGAAGCCCGCGGTGCCGCCGGGGTAACCGACGATGAACTGGTGCACACCACCGGTCCAGGCCGGGTAGCCGATGCCGAAGATCGAGCCGATGTTCGCGTCGGCGGTGCTGGTCAGCACGCCCTCGTCGAAGCACTTCTGGGTCTCGATGGCCTCGGCGAACAGCATGCGGTCCTTCAGATCCTGCAGCGTGACGCCCTCGGGCAGATCCTGCTTGGAATCGAAGGTGCTGCGCAGGTCCTCCCACAGGCCGGCGGTCTTGCCGTCGACGTAGTTGTAGAAGCCGGCACCGTGCAGCTTGCCCTTGCGGTTGTACTTGTCGATCATCGTGTCGACCACGCGACCCGACGCCAGCGACGCCTCGGAGATCTTCTGGCCCTCCTTCTCGGCGGCCTCCTTGGTCTCCTTGAAGATCTTCTGCATGGTCTCGAAGTTGAGCTCATCGCTCAGCTTCAGCGGCGCGGCCGGGTAGCCCGCCTGCAGACCGGCCTGCTCGATGCTCTGCGGGTCGATGTTCTCCTCGAGCATCATGATGGCCTCGTTGATGAACGTGCCGATGACGCGAGAGGTGAAGAAGCCGCGGCTGTCGTTGACCACGATCGGGGTCTTGCGGATCGCGAGGGTGTAGTCGTACACCCGGGCCAGCGCCTCGTCCGAGGTCTTCTCGCCCCTGATGATCTCCACCAGAGGCATCTTGTCGACCGGGGAGAAGAAGTGGATGCCGATGAAGTCCTCGGCCCGCTTCACACCATTGGCCAGCAGCGTGATGGGGAGGCTGGAGGTGTTGGAACCCAGCACCGCGTCGGCATCGACGACGTCCTCGATCTCCTGGAAGACCTTGGCCTTCAGATCCGGGTTCTCGAAGACGGCCTCGACCACGAAGTCCACCCCGGCCAGATCCTTGGGATCGGCGGTCGGGTGGATGCGGTCCAGCAGCGCCTTGGACTTCTCCTCGGTGGTCTTGCCACGCGAGAGCGCCTTCTCCTCGATCTTGACGGCGTAGCCCTTGCCGCGATCGGCATTCTCCTGCGAGATGTCCTTGAGCACGACCTCGAAGCCGGCCTTCGCGGAGACGTAGGCGATACCCGCGCCCATCATGCCGGCACCGAGCACGCCGACCTTCTTGATCTCACGCTTGGGCACATCCTTGGGGCGCGAACCACCGTTGTTGATGTGCTGCAGATCGAAGAAGAACGCCTGGATCATGTTCTTCGCGACCGGGCCGGTGAGCAGCGAGACGAAGTAGCGCGACTCGATCAGCGAGGCGTTGTCGAAGTCGACCTGTGCGCCCTCGACCGCCGCGGCCATGATGGCACGCGGAGCCGGCATGTTCTGGCCCTTGATCTGCTTGCGCAGGTTGGCCGGGAACGCCGGGAGGTTGGCGGCCAGCGACGGGCTCGACGGCGAACCACCGGGCATACGGTAGCCCTTGCGGTCCCACGGCTGCACGGCAGCGTTGGCGTCATCTTTGTTGGCCTTGATCCAGGCCTTGGCGGCCGGGACCAGCTCGTCGACGCTGCCCACGGTCTCGTTGATCAGGCCCTTGGCCTTGGCCTTCTGGGCGTTGAACTTGTTGCCCTGCAACAGCACGCCCATCAGGCCGTCGGCGATTCCGAGCATGCGGGTGATGCGGGTGACACCACCGCCGGCCGGCAGCAGGCCCAGCGAAGCCTCGGGCAGGCCGATCTGCACACCCTTGATATCGGCGGCGACGCGGTAGTGGGTGGCCAGCGCGATCTCCAGGCCGCCACCCAGCGCGGCGCCGTTGATCGCGGCGACGACCGGCTTGCCCAGCGTCTCGAGCTGACGCAGGTCGGCCTTGATGCTGGTGAGCTCCTCCATGATGTCGGGAGCGTTCTCCGCGGTGGTCTGCATCATGTTCTTGAGGTCACCGCCCGCGAAGAAGGTCTTCTTCGCGGAGGTGATGACGACACCGGTGATGTCGTCGGCCTCGGCCACCAGGCGCTCGACCGTGGCGTGCATCGAGCTCTTGTAGAGCTCGTTCATCGTGTTGGCACCCTGGTTCGGGTCGTCCATGGTCAGCACGACGATGCCGTCGGCGTCCTTTTCCCAGCCGATCATGTTCTCTGTCATAGTTTTTCGTTCTCCTGGAGAATGTGAAGGGTGAGAATCAGACGCGCTCGATGATGGTGGCCACACCCATGCCGCCGCCGATGCACAGGGTCACCAGGGCGTAGCGGGCGTTGCGGCGCTCCAGCTCGTCGACCATGGTGCCGGTGATCATCGCGCCGGTGGCGCCGAGCGGGTGGCCCATCGCGATGGCTCCGCCGTTGACGTTCAGCTTCTCGTCCGGGATCTTCAGATCCTTCTGGAACTTCAGCGCGACGGAGGCGAAGGCCTCGTTGATCTCGTAGAGATCGATGTCTTCGGCCGACAGACCGGCCTTGGCCAGCGCCTTGTGCGCGGCCGGGGTCGGGCCGGTGAGCATGATGGTGGCGTCGGCGCCACTGGTGGCGGTGGCGACGATGCGGGCGCGCGGGGTCAAACCGGATGCCTCCCCCGCTTCCTGGGAACCGACCAGCACCATCGCGGCACCGTCGACGATGCCCGAGCTGTTGCCACCGTGGTGGACGTGGTTGATCTGCTCGACAAAGTGGAACTTCTGCAGCGCCACCGCGTCGAAGCCACCCATTTCACCGATTCCGGCGAAGGACGGCTTGAGCTTGCCGAGATCCTCGACAGTGGTGCCCGGACGCATGTGCTCGTCGCGGTCCAGGACGGTCAGGCCATTGATATCTTTCACGGGAACGACGGACTTGGCGAAGTAGCCGCCGGTCCAGGCCTGGGCGGCCAGTTCCTGCGAGCGCGCCGCGAACGCGTCGACATCTTCGCGGGAGAAGCCCTCGATGGTGGCAATCAGGTCGGCACCGATGCCCTGCGGGGCGATGTAGAGGTCGTAGCTGGTGGCCGGGTCGGTGAACAGCGCACCGCCATCGGTGCCCATCGGCACCCGCGACATGGACTCGACGCCACCGGCGATGACCAGGTCCTCGAAGCCGGAACGAACCTTCTGCGCGGCCATGTTGACGGCCTCGAGGCCGGAGGCGCAGAAGCGGTTGATCTGCACACCACCGACGGTGTCGGGCAGGCCGGCGGTCAGCACGGTGGTGCGCGCGATATCGGCGCCCTGGTCTCCGACCGGCGAGACGACACCCAGGATGATGTCGGAGATCCGATCCTCATCCAGGTTCGGGAAGCGGTTGCGCAGCTCCTGGACCAGACCGGTCGTCAGATCGATCGGCTTGACCGAGTGCAGCGAGCCCTTCTTGTTGCGGCCACGCGGAGTGCGGATGGCCTCGAAAATGTAGGCCTCTGTGGTCATATCGGAGTGTTTCCTTCCTTAAAGGTGCCGACCGGCCATCCGACCGACCGTGTTCGATCCCGGTGAGCCGGCAGCGACTCACCACACCGGCGGGCCCTCGAGGTCGAACGAACCTTCCTTCCGGGCACACCGAGCGCATAACGCTGTACAAACGCCGACACGCACCGGCCCACGCACGCTCCGGGGAGCCCGTATGCCTGGGCCCACCATAGAACCTCGTCGCGCAGGTGCTGACGACCACCCGTTCATAGTACAGCGGGATGCGAACTCCGGTTAACTTAACGCAGGATGACGGGTGGCTGTCAACCACCCAGCTGTGTGGCACCCAACTCAGTTCGCAGCAACTCCAAGGCCACCTCATCAGGGTCGCGGCGCTGCTCGGGAGGAACCGGGCGCGCGGATTCCGCGAGCATCTCCTGCTCTTCCTCCGGCGTCAACGCAGGTGGGACACCGTCGTAACCTACCGGCGAGTAGTCCCGAGGCCCGGGATCGTCCGGATAGTCCGGCGCCTCGGGCGGTGGAATATCGTCGTCGGAGGCACCGTGAGCGCCGTGAGATCCGCCCCGGGGCGGGTGGAATTCCCGCCGCGGAGCCTGACCGGTGTTGTCCCGGCGCCCGGGTCCCGCCCCGGCGCCGTCCGTACCACCGCTGCCCCACGCATCGGCCGCACCGCTCCGGGTTTCCCCCTCCGGGGACTGCGCCTGCGCCTGACTGGGCCGCACGAACCGCGGTGGTGCCTGCCCGGAACCGCCGCGCGCCGGGGAGCGCTCACCACCGCGCGCGGGTTTCTCGGCCGCGCCGCTGCCCTGCCCTCGCGAGCCTGCGGAACCGGTGGCCGACCCGACCTCCCAGCGCACGCTGTACGCCCGGCCGAGCACGGCCACCACCGCCTGCTGCAGCGCCTGGATATTCCCCGGCCCGGACAACCGCTCGGCCAGCGGCGCATGCGGGTGCGCGAACACGATGGTGTCCTGTTCCACCCGCACCGGCGCCGCGGCCGACAACAATGCATGCAGCGTGGCGGCGGACTCCCGGGCCTTCGCCCGGATATCGGCCCACGCGCCTTCGACCTCACCGAGGACATCGCCACCGGCCGCACCAGCAACCTCCGCGCCACCGCCCGGGGTGTCCGTCGCCCCGGCGGCACTCGGCTCGGCGGGGCTCGACTCGGGTGCCCGGATCGGCGAACCGGCAGCCCGCTCGGAGTCCTCACCGTGTCGATCGGACGCGCCATTCCACTCGGAAGCCGCCCGTTCACCCCCATCACCGGTCGGCACGGCCTGCACCGCAGCCGGTTCGGCATCCGCGGCGGGGCGCTCGCCGGCCGCTGCACTCCGTTCCACCCCACCAGCGGTCCGAACGGCATCGGCCACGCGCTCGTCGACATCATGAGCACGCCGTTCGGCGGCCTCAGTGATCGGTTCGGCATCGGGAGCAGGCTGTCCGGCCTCGGCCGCGGGTCGTTCGGACTCGAATCCGGCGCGGCCGGCGTCGATAGTCCGTTCAGCTGCGTCAACGGTCCGTTCGGACTCCCCAGGAGGCCGACCGGATTCGCCTACAGTCCGTTCGGCATCAGGAGCCCGCTCGGCACGCCGATCGGCCTGTTCGGCATCGGCACCACTCGGGACGGAGTCGGCATTGCGCCGTTCGGCCTCACCACTGATCCGAACAGCATCGGCCGCGGCCCCCTCAGCCTGATGATCGGCGCGTTCGGCATCAGACGCGGGCCGTTCGGCGGCCTTACCCATCCGTTCGGCATCGTCGGCGGGCCGCCCGGCTTCGGAAACAGTCCGTTCGGAATCCGGGGCATGCTTCGCGCCGGAAGCAGTCCGTTCGGACCCGCTGCCGGTCCGAACAGCATCGGCGGCAGCCTGTTCGACGGGGTCCTGTTCGGCATCGACACCGGGCCGTGCGGCGCCACGGGCCTGCTGCTCGGCACCTGAACTGTTCCGTTCGGCATCGGAATCAGACCGAACGGGGTTCTCCGCAGTCCGCTCGGCGCGGACGTCGGTCCGATCGGCATCGGCCACAGTCTCTTCGGTACCGCGAGCATCCCGTTCGGCATCGGCGGCGGGCCGGGCGGCATCGGACGCGGTCCGTTCGGAGTTCGCGGCGGGAGCACCGGATTCCGGCGGCCCTGCGACTGCCGGCAAATCAGGATGTGCGGCTCCGGTGTCCGGCGCCGGTTGTGGCCTGGACTGTTGCGGGCCGGTCGGTGATTGGGCCCGCTGCGCGGGATGCGGTGCCGCGTTCTTCTGTTCGCGCATGGCTGCGAGTACTTCCGCGCCACGGCGGCGTGGTTCACCCGACGGGCGGGATGCGGCGGGCGCTCCTCCCACCGGTGCGGAAGGAGCGGGCTCGCGGTCCGCCTGGGCGGGCGCCTGTACCGCCCCAGCGGCAGGGACTGCGCCCGACTCGACCCGGCGTTCCAGGCGTTCCAGCCGCTGCAAGGTGGCGGATTCGGCCTCCGAAACACCCGGCAGCAGCATGCGCGCGCAGACGACCTCGAGCAGCAGGCGCGGTGCGGTTGCCCCGCGCATATCGCCCAGGCCCTCGTGCAACAGTTCCGCGTAGCGCGCGAGCGTGGCCGCACCGATCCGATCGGCCTGGGCGGACATGCGGGCGATGACATCGCCGGGGCCGGTGACCAGGTTTCGTTCGGCCGCATCGGGTACCGCGCGCAGCAGAATCAGGTCGCGAATGCGTTCGAGCAAGTCGGTGGCGAAGCGCCGCGGGTCGTGCCCGGCCTCGACCACCCGGTCGACCGTCGCGAACAGGGTTGCGCCGTCGTCTGCGGCGAGGGCGTCGACCGCCTCGTCGATCAGAGCGATATCGGTGACCCCGAGCAGGGCCAGCGCGCGCGGATAGGTGACACCCTCGGGCCCCGCACCGGCCAGCAACTGATCCAGCACACTCAGGCTGTCGCGCGGTGATCCGCCGCCCGCGCGAATCACCAGCGGGTAGACCGATTCCTCGACACGGACCTGTTCCTGGTCGCAGATCGTGCCGAGCAGACCACGCATGGTGGCCGGCGGCAGCAGCCGGAACGGGTAGTGATGGGTGCGCGACCGGATGGTCGGCAGCACCTTCTCCGGCTCGGTGGTGGCGAAGATGAAGATCAGATGCGCCGGTGGTTCCTCGACGATCTTGAGCAGCGCGTTGAAGCCGGCCGTGGTGACCATATGGGCCTCGTCCACGATGAAGACCCGGTAGCGCGATTCCGCCGGTGCGTAGAAGGCGCGGTCGCGTAGTTCACGCGTATCGTCCACGCCGCCGTGACTGGCGGCGTCGAGTTCGATCACGTCGAGGTTGCCCGACCCGCCCGGTGCGAGCGCCTCACACGACGGGCACACGCCACACGGACGCGAGGTCGGTCCCTCGACACAGTTCAGCGAGCGCGCCAGGATGCGCGCCGAGGACGTCTTGCCACAACCTCGCGGGCCGGAGAACAGATAGGCATGACTGATCCTGCCGGTGTCGAGCGCGGTACTCAGCGGATCGGTGACGTGCTCCTGCCCCACTACCTCGGCGAAGGTTGCCGGTCGATACTTCCGGTACAGAGCCACGGCCCGAGGGTACCGGCGCGCACCGACAGCTATCCATTCGCGCACCCGGTACCGTGGCGATCGGCGTGCACGGAGATGACGCCGATTAAACAGTGATCCATATCACATACATCCTGGTCACTTGTTCGTTGCCCGAACAACCGACTGGATCAACATTATTGCCGGATAGCACAATTCGGTTTCCAGGCAAATCGCCGAGCAATTTCGGCGCACACCAGGTGCGCGGCCGAAAGTATGAACTCGATCCCCGATCGACAACGATTTTCAGGACGTAACGATTACGTCAATGGGTTGGCCGCCGCCGCAATCGTCTGGATACCGTTGATTTCGGCAACTTCGGTAGCCAAACCTTCATCAGGTTGGTCGCCCCGGTCGGTCCCTCATCCCGGCCGGGGCACAACAATGTTTCGCCACAGCAACGATCGGATCGTTCCGGAGGTGTGACACCATGCCGTCCTGCGACGACATCGCCACCGCCTGGCTCTCCTACACCGAATTCGCCGGCAATCCCGCCGCCACCGACCTACTCAGCCGCGCCATCAGCCCGCGCGATTTCTCCCGCAACCGCGATTCGCTGCCGGTATCGGCGGCGGCCGATCCGGCTACTTCGGACGCAATTCTCGAATTGCTCGACCGCGGCCAGGTGCCCACCCTGCCGGCGATCCACACACTGATCACACAGAATCGGATTCGCGCCGAATCCGAACGCATCGAGGGGCTCGGCCGGCGGGCGCAGCGCAGTGTCGACGAATTCGGCCGACTGCTCGCCGAACTCACCCAGAACTATCGGCACACACACGGAATCGGGCCCACCCGGCGCGATATTCTGAGCGCCGAACCGGTACTCACCCTCATCCGGCAACGGGTCGGCGACGTCGCACCTCCTGCGATCAAACATCTCCGGCTAGTGGAGCGGACTCAGCGCGCCGGCTGGATCGCCTACGACGCCAGCCCCCGATCGCTGTGTGCCGCGCGGCAGTTCTACTCCGCGCGCTACGGCGACCGCGTCTCCCGGCAGCCGGTGAACACGATCGGCACGCTGCTGGCCGGCTTCCTGGACGACCACCGGACCGAACACCGGCATCCACCTCAGTGGTCGGTGGTCGCCCGCGAACTCCGTGACGGCCGCGGACGCCGCATCTTCGCCGACACCGCCGATCTGCGCGCCCAGCAACACTGGCTGATCACCGCGCAGTGGCTCGCGGTCGAGAACGATCTCCCCGTCCCGGGCCCACGCGGACGCCATGCCCTGACCAGGCGGGCACGCAGACCCGAGTAGTCCGCACCGCACATTCGGTGATCTGGAACACCACATTTCTCGGCATCGGGCCTTGCGTCCAGGTTAGGTAACAGCGTTACGATAACGGCGTTACCTATCTGCACCGAGGAGCACCGATGCTGACCCGAATCGCACGGCTCGCCACCCGCTATCCGAAACGGGTGCTACTCGCCGCCCTCGCGCTCGCACTGCTCTGCGGCGGCTTCGGCGCCACCGTGACCGATCGCCTGCAGGCCGGCGGCTTCACCTCCGACAACTCCGAATCCACCCGGGCCGCGAGCCTCGTCGCCGACGAATTCGACGGTGCCGAGCCCAATCTGGTGCTGCTGGTGCAATCGGAGGACGGTGTCGACACCGCGGCGGCGCGGGCGACCGCGACCGAGGTCACCGGACGTCTGAGCGCGCGCACCGACGCCGTGGGCGTGCGGTCCTACTGGACCAGTCCACCGCAGCAGGCCGCGGCGCTGCGCAGTACCGACGGTAAGAGCGCGCTGATCATGGCCTACCTCACCGGGGGCGACGACAAGGCGCAGCGAGCCGCCGGCGAGATCGCCGGAAACCTGGCGGACACGCCCGCGGGAATCACCGTGCGGCCGGGCGGGCTGTCGGCGATCTACCACGATGTGAACAGCCAGGTGACCAAGGATCTGGCGATGGCCGAGGGCATCGCGGTTCCACTGACCGCCGTCGTGCTGATCCTGGTCTTCGGCAGCGTGGTCGCCGCCTCGCTGCCCTTGGCGGTCGGCGTCTTCGCCATCCTGTGCACACTCGCGCTGCTGCGCGGCTTCACCCTGTTCACCGATGTCTCGATCTACGCGCTGAATATGACCACGGCGCTGGGCCTGGCACTGGCGATCGACTACAGCCTGTTCATCGTCAGCCGGTATCGCGAGGAATTGGCCACGGGCGCGACCCATGAGGCGGCCGCGGTGCGCGCCGTGCAGACCGCCGGACGGACCGTCCTGTTCTCGGCACTGACCGTGGCACTCGCGCTGGCGGTGCTGGCCGTGTTCGACATGTACTTCCTGAAATCGTTCGCCTATGCGGGCGTCGCGGTGGTGGCGACCGCCGCACTCGCCTCGATCGTGATCCTGCCGGCGGCATTGGTGCTGCTCGGCGACCGGATCAACGCGTGGAATCTGCGTACTGCGCTGCGCAGGCTGACCGGCCGGCCGGAGCCCGCACCGAAGCCGGAGGAGAAGACCGCCTGGTACCGGACGGTCACCTGGGTGATGCGCCGCGCCGTGCCGGTGTCGATCGCCATCATCGCAGTACTGCTGGCCGTCGGCGCACCGTTCCTCGGCGTGAAATTCGGCTATCCCGACGACCGGGTACTGCCCGAAGGGCACGCCAGCCGCGCGGTGGGAGATGTGCTGCGCGAGGAATTCCCGGCCGTCGATTCCGGAACCGGTACCACCATCGTGCTCCCCGGCGTCTCGGAAGATCCGGCGGTCGTCGACGGCTACGCCGAGTCGCTGTCGAAGGTGGACGGGGTGAGCGCGGTACTTTCCAGCGGCGGTGTCTACGTCTCGGGTGCCCGGATGGGCCAGGCGCCACCGGGTATGGCCAATGACAGCGGCCAATACCTCACGGTCACCTCCACTCTCGATCCGTTCTCCCCGCAGGCGAAGGAGCAATTGCAGGCGCTGCGCGAGGTGCCTGCCCCCGCGCCCGCCCTGTTCGGTGGGGCGGCGGCGATGAATGTCGACTCCCTGCATGCCTTGGGTGCCAAGCTTCCGTTGGCGATCGCCCTGATCGCCCTCGCGACGTTCGTGGTGCTGTTCCTGTTCACCGGCAGTCTGGTGCTGCCGCTGAAGGCCGTGGTGATCAATTCGCTGTCGCTGACCGCCATGTTCGGCATGATGGTGTGGATATTCCAGGAGGGGCATTTCGCCGATCTACTCGGCTTCACCCCCACCGGATTCCTGGTACCGACCATGCCGATTCTGATGTTCTGCCTGGCCTTCGGCATGTCGATGGATTACGAGGTATTCCTGCTGTCCCGGGTGCGTGAGGCCTGGCTGGCCTCCGATCGCAGCGCTGCCGCCAACGAACATTCGGTCGCGGTGGGCGTGGCGCGCACCGGCCGGATCGTCACCGCGGCCGCCCTGCTGATGGCCATCGTGCTGGGTGCCATGATCACCTCGCAGGTGTCGTTCATGCAGATGTTCGGGCTGGGTTTGACCATCACCGTGCTCGCCGACGCTACCGTTATCCGCATGCTGCTGGTACCTGCTCTGATGCGCCTGATCGGCCGCGCGAACTGGTGGGCGCCGGGCCCACTGGCTCGCTGGCACGAAAGGTTCGGTCTCACTGAGCATTCCGACAACACCGAGGCGACAGCGGTGCGCCTACGCGAGCCCGCGGGACGACGATGATGTGCCCGCGGCGTCCCCGATCGGCGCGCGGTTCCGGGCCCGGACTGCGTGCGGAGATTCTCGCGGCCACCCGCGAACTGCTGGCGCGCAACGGGAATGCCGACGCAGTGTCGATTCGGGAGGTCGGCAAGGTGGTGGGGGTGACCGCGCCGTCGATCTACCGGCACTTCGCCGACAAGGACGAACTGATCGACGCCGCGGTCGCGGAGGTTTTCGAAGAACTCGACGCTGCGATCGCCGCCGCCGGCGACCCCGATACCTCACCCATCACCCGGCTGCGCGACCAGGGCATGGCCTATGTGCGGTTCGCCCTGCAACATCCGGGGCAGTACCGCGTCGCTACCTCCTCCATCGGGGAAGGTCCGAGCGCAGTCGATCAGGTGCTCGGAAGTGGTGCGTTCCAACGGTTCTCCGAAACGGTGCAGGAGGCGATGGATTCCGGCGTATTCGCCGCGGGCGACCCGATGCCGATGGTGCTGGAAATGTGGTCGTCGGCGCACGGCATCGTCTCGCTGGTGATCGCCAAGCCGTATCTCCCGTGGGGTGACGTCGAGGTCATCGCCGACCGGGTGATGGCGGCCGCCTGCCTGGGGCACGCGGTGCTCGACATCATGGGTGGCACTCCGAGTCCCGACGAGGGCGCGCGCTGGTTGGCGCAGGTGCGGGAGACCCGCTGACGACTGCCGGTCAGGACACCGCGTCCGACGACGCGGCCCAGGTATTACACATCCAGGTGCGGTTGTTGTCCTCGCCCTGTGCGTACCAGGCGCCGTAATGGTCGTTGGTGCCGTGATCACGGATATCGGAGTTGTCGTCTCCGCGCCCGAAGTTGTCCTGCCGCACGAAAGCCGCGTCGGGTCCGGCGATCGTTCCCGCTGCCTCGTTGGAGGTGATGAACATCCCGCCGAAGCATTGCGCTTCCAGTTCCAGCCGGCGTGAGGACTCCAGGCCCGTGGGCGAATAGGTTCCGGCCTGGTACCGGTCGGAGTGCGCTCGCTCGGCGATCCCGGTGATGCCCTGCACATGATGGCCGTACTCGTGGGCGAACACCGCGAGGTATATGGCCCAGCGGTCGCCGTACATCTCGGTCTGGATATGGTCGAGCGGCATGTAGATGGTGTCGTTCACCGAGCAGTAGAACGCGGCATAGCTTCCACCCGAGCTGCCACAGGGGGAGATCGCTTCCGCACCGGTGGCCGTGACGCTGACCGACGGCGTGTCGGAGGGCAGGTTCTGCGCCTGCAGGACCGGTGTCCACATCCGGTCCAGACATGAGGTGGCCGCCGTGAAGAACGCTCGGGCCGAGGCGACGTCGGCACCCCAGGTCGGATAATCGCACACGATATTGATCAGACCGGAGTTGTGATCACTGAACAGCGGATTGGTCGCGGTCGCGACAACCGGTTGTGGTCCAGCAGGTTTCGGCGGCACCGTGGTCGTGATCCGATAGCGCGTCGTCGTCCGGGTGGGCGACGGATAGGCGGTGGTGGTCGTCGGATCGGCGCCGGCACTCGACGAGCTCGGCGTCGAATACGTATAGCTGGGCGTGGATGTCGTGTACGCCGCAGACGAATTGTCGTGTCCGCCCAGGGTGGCGAAGCCGACCAGGCCGCCCACCATCGCGACAACCAGCAGGACCGCGAAGGCCGTGCCCCACCCGCTGCCGGATTTCGGTGGTGGATAGGGGCGCCCGTGATAGCCGGGCGGCGGCAGCGGGCGCAGATTCGGACCGGCGGGGTACATCCCGGGCGGCGGCAGGGGCGCACCGTAAGGCGGCGGGTAGCCCGGCGGCGGGCGATAGCCGGGCGGTGGTCCGTATCCCGGTGGTGGTCCGTAGCCGGGTGGCCGTCCGTACCCGGGTGGCGGTGCATAGCCGGGCGGCGGCCGGTACCCGGGTGGCGGTCCGTATCCCGGCGCTCCGGGCGGATGTCGGTGTGGTGGCCGTCCTCCGGACGGCGGATTACCCGGCGGCGGTGTATTTCTCGGCGGCGCCATATTCGATCAGTTCACCTGCCCCGAGGGCGCGGTGAAGGTATTGCACTGCACCGTCAGGTTCTGGTCGAATCCGGCGCTCCACCAGTTGCCGGCGTTCTCGGTTGTGCCGTGACTGCGCATGTCACCCGCGGTATCGCCACGACCGTAGGCATCGGTGCGGGCATTCTGCGCCTGGATCGGGGTCAGCGAACGCCCGCCGGTCGAGGAGGCGAAATACATTCCGTCGAAGCAGTTGGCCTGCAATTCGATCCGGCGCGAGAGTTCCAGTCCGGTGTCGCTGTAGCGTCCGGTCCGGCCGCGCTCCTTGTTAGCGGCGCTGAGAATTCCGGACAACGCTTGGATGTGGTGGCCGTACTCGTGCGCGAAGACCGACAGGTAGACCTCCCAGTGGGTACCGAAGATATCGGTCTGCAACTGGCTGATCGGCATGTATATCGTCTGGTTGGCGCCACAGTAGAAGGCCGCGAAATTACTGCTCGACCCGCTGCACGGCGTGGTGATCCCCTCGGTCGAAGCGCTGACGCTGAGCTCCGGCGCGACGAAGTCGAGTCCGGCGGCCTCGAATGCGGGTTTCCACGCGGCGGCGAGACAATCGGCGGCGCCGGCGAAGAATGCGCGGGCGGTATCGACCTCCGTCCCCCAGGGGGTGTAGGGGCATTGGGCGGGGCTCAGCGGCGAACCCGGCGCAGTCACCAATGGATTCGTCGCGGTTTCCTGCACGCCGGAGGCTGTCTCGTCCGGCCCGTACTTGAAGCCGGAGCCCTCGCCGTCGTGCAGTCCGTTACCGACCGCGGCGCGGATCATGCCCGCGACCACCACGACCACGAGCGCCACCAGTACCGCGGCGAACTTGCCGCCACCACCGCTTTTACGCTGCGGCGGACGAGAACCCGCGGGACCGTACGGGCGTGGCGGTGGGATCGGCGCGCGATGCCCCGGAGCAAACCGTGGCGGTCGATGTGAGTGCGGTGCCGGATATCCCGGCGGTGGTCGATGCGGTGCAGCCGGAAACCCCGGCGGCGGTGCGTAACCGGGCTGCGGTGCGTAACCAGGCGGCGGCGGGTAGCCGGGCGGTCGCCCATATCCGGGCGGCGGTGGGTAGCCGGGCGGTGGTGCGGGGCGATATCCGGGCGGTTGCCCATAGCGTGGATCGGGTGGTCCGCCGGGCATATTCGGGCCGGGCCCATACGGTGGTCGACTCACTCCCCCGCCCTCCCCCTTGTTCATCCGCACGTACGACAGGCCCGGAGGCAGGATAGCAAGCAGCGGAGCGGGTCGCGGTGTGCACTTTCGGACTGCTTCGCGCCGAACCTCCCCGCTAAGGTATGGGCCCATGCTGAACTTTCGGGGGGGCGCATTCGGCGCCTTATTGCTGACAGCGGCGGGAATTTTCGCCGCGGCGCCGTCCGCGCAGGCGCAGGAACCGGCCGGGGTATCGATCGTCGCGGACATCAAACTCAGCGAGGACGGTCTGCTCGAGGTCGAGGAAACCGTCCAGGTCCCGCCGGGTGGGCAGTTCCATATGGCGATTCCGCTGCGGGTCGCCCACGGCGAAGGCGGGGAACGTCGCTTCAGCGTCACCGATATCTCCACGACCGGTCCCGGTAAGGCCGAGACCGCGCAGGAGGTGTTCAGTGTGGATGCGCCACCGGGCGAGTCCACATTCGCGTACACGGTGCACGGCGCCGTCAGCGATGCGCCCGGTACCCAGCTGTTCCACTGGAGTGGGCTGCTGAACACCGATGTGGCCTCGTTCGACGGTTCGATCATCAGCCCCAGTTACCGGATGGGCATCGTCGACTGCACGGTCGGCGCCGCGGGTAGCACCCGCAAGTGCAACGACGCACGGGTGGAGCCCGACGGCGTACTCACCATGCACGAGGAGAATCTGCACAAGGGTGACGCCCTGGACGTGAGTTTGCAGATGCCCCCGGGGACCGTGCAGGCCAATGCCGATATCACCGAGGGGCGCGGTTCCGGCCCGTTCGCGGTGACCGCACCGGTACTCGTCTCCTTCGGTCTGCTGCTGCTGGCGTTGGCCGCTTTCGGCGGATATCTCATGTGGGCACGCCGGCAGGACGCCGCGGCGCTCACCTCCTCGGCAACCTTGGATCCGGTGCAGCGCAGTGGCAGGAATGCGGAATTCGTTTCGCCGGAAGGAGTGCTGCCCGGTGAGGCCGGGCTGCTGCTCGACGGATCCTCCGACGCGGTCGATATCGCCGCGACAGTGGTGGATCTGGCGGTGCGCCGATATCTGTGGATCGCCCCGGCCGGCGATTCGGACTGGCGCATCACCCGGGTGAACGCCGTCGACGACCAACTGCGTGAGTACGAGAAGCAGGTGTACGCCGCACTGCTACCCGACGGGACCGATGCGGTGCTGATGTCGGAGTTGCGCGCCCCCGGCCGCCTGTCCGCCGAGCCGATCCGGGCCGCGCTGCGTGCCGATGCGCTTGCGCGCGGCACTCTGACCGACCACGACCGCCGCGGCCTCGCGTTCTGGCTGGGCGTCGTCCTGCTGGTGGTCGGTGTGGCGGCGACGGTCGGCTTGGCGATCTCGGGTGGCTATGCGCTGGTCGGGGTGGCCGTCGCGCTGGGTGGCGCGGCCATGCTGATGCTGGGCCGCTACCTCCCGGCGCGGACCGCCGCGGGCCGGGCGCTGGCCGCGCAGGTGAAGGCGCTGCAGAACGGCCTCGATGCCCAGCGCCCGGAGGAGATCGCCGCGGCAAGCCGGGAGATGCTGTTCTCCCGCGCACTGCCGTTCACGATCATCGGTGGCCGGACCGACAACTGGATCCGGACCTTCCGCGATCTCGACCCGAGTGCGGACCGGCAGGCCGGACTGTACTGGTTCGCCGGCTTCGACCAGGATCGCAATCTGCACCGATTCGCCGGGCAGTTCCCGTATTTCATCACCGCACTGCAGGGCTTGTTCACCACCGCGAGCGATTCCAGGCACTGATGCGGGCCGGTGCCCGCCCGCCGCTCAGCGCGGCGCGCGGGTGGACCGGCGCAGCGCCGACAGCGGGTCGGCGTAGCAGACGCTCAGCGAGGTGACCGCCGCCGCGTGCTCCTGCACCCGGCCCCCGAATCGACTGATGCGCAGATCGGTCGGCGCCAGCGTGGTGGACTCGCCGAACGAGCGTACGACCCGTTCCAGGGCCGGCCGGTACCCGGTGAAGGCCTGCCCACCCAGTACCACCCGGTCCGGGTTGAACATGTCCCGCACCAGAGAGGCGGTGCGACCGAGGATTTCGGCCCGTTCGAACAGTATGGACCGCGCCTGCTCGGACCCTTGGTCGGCGGCCCGGTACAGATCGGCGATTACCGGTTTGCGCGGTGCCTCCCGCCGGGGCACCACGCCTGCACGTACCGCGCGTGCCAGCACCGCTGCCTCCCCGACCGTGGCCTCCAAGCAGCCACGCCGGCCGCAGGAGCATTCCACTTCGGAGCCGGTCGGCAGATGCGCGATGGAACCCGGACCGTTGGCCGGCGTGTACACCCGATCGTGCAGTGTCACCGCGACACCCACGGTTTCACGGCCGTAGAGGTAGAGGCTGCTTCCCGGACGTTCCGCCGCGCCGGTGCGCTCCTGGCTCGTCCCGGTGAGCAGTAGTTCCGCGGCAGCCATCGCCTCCACATGGGCGGCGACCGATACCGGCAGGTCCAGCACGGTGCCGAAGATCGAGCCGACCGGTGCCGAATGCCAGTCCAGCCGGGGATGATCCACCACACCGGCGACCGGATCGACCCGCCCCGCCAATGCCACACCGACCCACAGCGGGCGGCGGCGCGGCAGCCGATCCAGGAATGCCTTCGCACTGCGCGCGATGATGGTGATCGCGGCATCCTGCGCGGCCTGCGGGGTGGCGATCTCCAGACCGCCGAGGATGCGCCCGGACAGATCCGCGGCCACGATACGGGTGAGATTGGCACCGATATGCACCCCGACGGTGACGAAACGATCGGTTTCCACCTCGAACGGAATCCGAGGACGGCCGACGGCTCCGGATGCGGTGAGATCGGCGCGCTCTCGCAACAGACCCGCGGTAAGCAGCGCCGAAACTTGACGATTCACCGTGGCAATACTCAAACCCGTTGTCCGAGCGGCATTATCACGAAATATCGGCCCGGCGGTAGCGGCCCGCAGGACCATGGCGGCGGGGTTGTCACTGATCCGTAGTTCCGGCGCGACCACCGGACGAGGTACACCACGGGCCGGGCGTACGGTTCGGGACGGGCGTTCTAGGGCGGGGCTCGTCATGGTGTGTTCCTTGTTCAACATCCACGACCGGACATGTGTCCAGCTATTTCGCGGAGAGATCTACAACGGCAACAAGGCAGTGAGAGGGGCCCGGAAAGGGTCGACTGATGAACGACTGGAGCGGTCTCAGCTGCGCGGCCAGGAACAACACAGTTCCCGCTGCCGCGGCAGCCGCACACCGAGCGCCACGGTCACGTAGGTGACCTTTGCGCGGTTCGAGCGACTGGTGGGCATGTTCACAAAGGTAACATCACGATTCTGTCGCGCGCCAGAGAACGGGTCAGGATGCAATTGCGCTCACCCTGATTTCAAGGCGGCGCTACCGGGCGCCGGGTGGCGCATTCACCGTCCATCACATCATCACGCCAGGTCCATCCGATGGGCGGGTGGCGCAAACGATTCCTTGCCCGCGCGGGCGCCGGGCGAGCGAGCAACGAACGCCGCCGCCCGCCATTACGCTCGCCGAATCGCAGGTCACAAGCGTGAGGAGGTGCAGATGACGGCGAACCCGGCAACCATTCGCAAGGCGGATCGGGCCCGGCAGGTCGCCGATCTGCTGCGGCAGCAGATCCACTGCGGCCAGTGCCCCGACCCACTCCCCACCGAAACCGAACTGGCCACCGAATTCTCGATCTCGCGCAATACCGTCCGTGAGGCGCTGGCCCTGCTACGTGATGAAGGACTCGTCGGCCGGGTGCCACGGGTCGGCACCTACGTGGCGCAGCGGAAATACGATCACGGGCTGGACAGCCTGCGCGGACTCAAGGAAACCCTGCGCGGACACGGCGAGGTACGCAACGAGGTGCGCGCCGCACTGCGCCTCACCCCACCGCCGGCCGTCGCACGCCGGCTCGGGCTCGGCACCGATGAAACAGTGGTCTACCTGGAGCGGTTGCGCTATCTGGGTGATCTGCCACTGAGCCTGGACCACACCTATTTGGCCCCCGACATCGGCGAACAGGTGCTCGACTGTGATCTGGGATCACAGGACATCTTCGCCCTGATCGAACAGATCGGTGGCCGGCCGCTCGGCCAGGCCGACCTGGCGGTGGAGGCGATCACCGCCGATATCCACAGCGCCGCGACCCTGCAGGCGCCCGAAGGCAGCGCGCTACTGCTCCTGGAGCGACTCACCTACCTCGCCGACGGCCGGCCGGTCGATCTGGAGTACATCCGGATGCGGGGCGATCGAATCACGCTGCGCGACAGCTTGTTCCGAACCACCGAAGGTAACGATTGGAGGCTGAGCCACCATGGCGTCGGTCGATCAGCGGGCTGATGTCCCGGTAACCATCGATGAATCGCTGTGCATCGAAGGATGCACCCTGTGTGTGGAGATCTGCCCGCTCGATTCACTGGCGATCAACCCGGACAACGGCAAGGCCTACATGCATGTCGACGAATGCTGGTATTGCGGGCCGTGCGCGGCACGCTGTCCCACCGGTGCTGTCTCCGTGAATATGCCGTATCTGCTGCGCTGAACCTCGTTGCGCCGAATCTCTGGGGAAAACCATGAAGTACCGCCGTGCCCGAATACTCGCCGCCGCACTCATCGCGACGTTGGCGGCCGGATGCTCGCTCGAGGACACCGGCTCCGGCGATACCGTCCGCGTCGTCGTCGGCTATCAGTCCAAAACGATCAATACCGTCACCGCCGGTACTCTGCTGCGCGCCAAGGGTTTCCTGGAGAAACGCTTGAACGATCTGACCGCGGCCGGCGGGCCGGAATATCGGGTCGAATGGCAGGATTACGATACCGGCGCACCGATCACCGCCCAGATGGTCGCCGAGAAGATAGATATCGGTTCGATGGGAGATTATCCGTTGTTGATCAACGGTTCCCGGACCTCTCCCGTCGAACGCGCGGCCACGGAGTTGGTATCGATCACCGGCTACCAGCCGCACGGGTCGCTGAATATGGTCGTCACCGCACCGGAGTCGACCGCGACGTCCCTGCCCGACCTGGCCGGCAAGAAGGTGTCGGCCAGCGTCGGCTCCGCTGGTGACGGCACCCTCCGGCAGGCCTTGAGCCGAGCGAATATCGACCCCGCGCACGGCGTGGAAGTACTGAATCAGCAACCACAGATCGGCGCTTCGGCGCTCGAATCCGGTCAGGTGCAGGCTTTGTCCCAGTTCGTGGCCTGGCCCGGGCTACTGGTCTTCCAGAACAAGGCCCAACTCCTCTACGACGGCGCGGAACTCGATGTCCCGACCTTCCATGGTGTGGTCGCGCGCCGTGCTTATTCGAATTCTCATCCCGAGGTACTCGATGCATTTCTGCAGGCCCAAATCGACGCCACGGACTTCCTGCATGCGGAACCACCGAGGCCGCGCAGCTGGTGGCCGACAACTCCGGACTGCCGCCGGAAGTCGTCTACCTCTACAACGGACCCGGAGGGACCTCGTTCGACACCCCGCTGAAGCCGCAGCTCATCGAGGCATTCAAGGGTGACGTCCCCTATTTGAAGTCCATCGGCGATTTCGCCGATTTCGATATCGACTCCTTCGTCGACGATGCCCCGCTGCGCAAAGTCTTCGCCGAACGCGGGCTCGACTACGACGCCGCGGTATCGAACTTCGCCAATCCCGCCCCGGTGGCCGGTACCGACCCGATCAGCGGGAACCAGGTCGACGATCCGGCGACCGCGGGCGAGGTCTGGTTCGATGGTGCCGCCGAGGCACAGCCGGCAGCCGACCCGGCCGCACTGTTGCGCGCCGTGAAACATGGTCGCGCACAAGGCAAAAAGGTCCGCGCCGCTTACGTCCCCGACGCCGAACTCGGTACCCGCTGGTTCGCGGACAAGGCGCAGTGGGTGCGCAATGGTGACACCTACCTGCCGTTCATCACCCCCAGCGCGGTGCAGCGATACCGGACCGCGCATCCCGATGCCGTGGTCCTGAGCTTCGATCAGGCCGTGAACGAGGTGCGCGCATGAGCACCACGACCCTCACCACAGCGCCCGAGACCGCGGTGGGCGCGGCGGAACCGACGCTCGAACGCAGTGCACGCAAGCGGGTCCGGAGTTCTCGCCTGGTGCGGATCGCCTCGGTGGTGGTCGCCCTGGGCGCATGGCAGGTACTGACCGCCAATCACATTCGCATCTGGGTCCGATTCGACACCTTGCCGACCGTGACACAGGTCGTCGACCGACTCGGGGCACAACTGCAGACCGGCACCTACTGGCTCGATCTCGCCCAATCCCTGATCCGCATTCTGACCGGCTTCGGCCTCGCGGCCGTGCTCGGTGTAGCCAGCGGGATTGCGCTGGGTCGTTCGAGGTGGTTCGCCGACATCCTCGGCCCGCTCACCGAGCTGGCCCGCCCGATTCCGGCGATCGCGATCGTGCCGGTAGCGATTCTGCTGTTCCCCAGCGACGAGTCGGGAATCGTATTCATCACCTTTCTCGCCGCATACTTCCCGATCATGGTCAGCACCCGGCACGCGGTGCACGCACTGCCCACCATCTGGGAGGAATCGGTGCGAACCCTCGGTGGCAGCCGCTGGGATGTGCTGCTGCGGGTGGTGCTGCCGGGCAGTCTGCCGGGCGTGTTCAGCGGTCTGTCGGTGGGCATCGGTGTGGCCTGGATCTGTGTGGTGTCGGCCGAGATGATCTCCGGGCGCCTCGGGGTCGGCTACCGCACCTGGCAGGCATACACCATCGTCGACTATCCCGGCG
>NZ_BDCA01000003.1 GCF_001613265.1 Nocardia vermiculata NBRC 100427 | reverse complement strand
ACTGCGTTACGGCGGCGCTCCCGTACTGGACGGATTGACGCTGGACATCCTGCCCGGCGAGATCCTGATCCTCACCGGTCCGTCCGGTTGCGGCAAATCGACGGTGCTACGGGCGTTGGCGGGCCTGCTGCCGCCTCGTTCCGGAACGGTCCTCGCCGACGGAGCAGAGGTCACCGGACCGTCCCGCGATCGCGCGATGGTGTTTCAGGACAACGCCCTACTACCTTGGCGCACCGTACGTTCCAATATCGAACTGGCCCTGAAACTGCGCGGCGAAGTACGAGAAGGACGGCGCGCCAAGGCCGAACAGTGGATCGAGGAGGTCGGGCTCACCGGCTTCGGCGATTATCTGCCCAAGAGCCTGTCCGGCGGCATGCGTCAGCGCGTGCAGCTGGCTCGTGGACTGGCCGGTGCACCGCGTGCGGTCCTGATGGACGAGCCGTTCGGCGCCCTCGACGCCCCGACTCGAATCACCATGCAACGGCTGCTGATCGAGACCTGGAAAAGTCATCCGACCACGATTGTCTTCGTCACCCACGATGTGGACGAGGCGCTCACCCTCGGCGATCGGGTGGCGGTCCTCGGCGGCGCCGATCGAGCGGTGCGCGCACTGCTGACGGTGCCGAAGCCACGGGAAAAGGATGTCGACCGCAGTGCCGAACGCGCCGAGATACTCGCCGCATTGAACTCGACGCCCATCTCGAGCGTCGCCTGAGCGCCGACGCGACAACTCGGTCGGAGGATGCCCCGACCATCGACGACTGTGGAGTGCCCAAATGAAGATTCCCGAGCTGTCCGAGACCGTGCGACTGGACTGCGATGTGCTGGTGATCGGCGGCGGTACCGCCGGCACGATGGCCGCGCTCACCGCCGCCGAGAACGGCGCGAATGTGCTGCTGCTCGAGAAAGCACACGTGCGGCACTCCGGCGCGTTGGCCATGGGGATGGACGGGGTGAACAACGCCGTCATCCCCGGTAAGGCCGAACCGGAGGACTACGTCGCCGAGATCACCCGGGCCAACGACGGGATCGTCGATCAGCGCACCGTGTATCAGACCGCGACCCGTGGCTTCGCGATGGTGCAGCGGCTGGAACGCTACGGCGTGAAGTTCGAGAAGGACGCTTACGGCGAGTACGCGGTCCGGAGGGTGCACCGCTCGGGCTCCTATGTGCTGCCGATGCCCGAGGGCAAGGACATCAAGAAGGCGCTGTACCGGGTACTGCGGCAACGCAAGATGCGGGAGAAGATTCGCATCGAGAACCGGCTGATGCCGGTGCGGGTACTCACCGAGGGAGGTCGCGCGGTCGGCGCGGCGGCATTGAACACACGCACCGGTGAATTCGTGGCCGTCGGGGCGAAGGCGGTGATCCTGGCGACCGGGCCGTGCGGGCGGCTGGGACTGCCCTCTTCCGGCTATCTGTACGGCACATACGAGAATCCGACCAATGCCGGGGACGGGTATGCGATGGCGTATCACGCCGGGGCCGAACTCTCCGGCATCGAATGCTTCCAGATCAATCCGCTGATCAAGGACTACAACGGGCCGGCCTGCGCCTATGTCGCCAACCCGTTCGGCGGGTATCAGGTCAACGCGCAGGGCGAACGGTTCGTGGATTCGGACTACTGGTCCGGGCAGATGATGGCCGAGGTGTCCCGCGAGATCGACTCGGCGCGTGGGCCGATCTATCTGAAGGTGTCACATCTGCCGGAGGAAACCCTCTCCGCACTGGAAGGGATTCTGCATACCACCGAGCGCCCCACCCGCGAACGGTTCCACAGTAATCGCGGCCACGACTACCGCACCCACGATATCGAGATGCATATCTCCGAGATCGGCTTGTGCAGTGGACATTCCGCGTCCGGAGTATGGGTGGACGAGCACGCCCGCACCAGCATCCCCGGCCTGTACGCCGCCGGCGACCTTGCGTGCGTACCGCACAACTACATGATCGGCGCCTTCGTCTACGGCGACCTCGCCGGTGAACACGCCTCCGCTACGCTCCCCGACATTGCGGCGCCGCAGTCACTTCCGGCGGCGCAGCTCGCCGACGCGCACGAACTGATCTACCGCCCGCTGCGCCATCCCGACGGCCCGCCACAACAGCAGGTCGAGTACAAACTGCGCCGCTTCGTCAACGACTATGTGGCCCCGCCGAAAACGCAGACCAAGTTGTCGCTCGCGGTGGAAACCTTCGAGCGGATGCGTGCGGAGATCGCCTCGATGGGCGCAGATACCCCGCATCAGTTGATGCGCTGCGCCGAAGTCGATTTCATTCGCGATTGCGCCGAGATGGCGGCACGGTCCTCGCTGACCCGTACCGAATCCCGCTGGGGTCTATATCACGATCGCGTGGACCTGCCCGAACGCAATGACGAGGACTGGCGTTTCCACCTCAACCTGCGTAAGAACGCCGCCGGTGAGATGGAATTCCTGAAGCGCCCGGTGGCGCCGTATTTCGTGCCCGTCCCCGAGTGGGAACGGGTGCCCGGGGCGGCCGCCGAACCGATCGCGGTCAGCCAGCCCGAGCTGCGCGGCCGACCACCACTGACCGAGAACACCACCGGCGGCTCGGCCCCGCGCTCGGCCATCACGGTGCCCGTGCCCGCCGACAGCGTCGCGGCACCGCGCATCGCACTACTGCTGAGCTTGGACGCGCCGACCGTCGGCGAGCTACGCGACTATCTCGACGACACCGACTCTCGGGTGCGTGCCACCGCGCTGTCGGTCCTCACCGAGGGCACCCCCGACGGATTTGCCACCGCCCTGATCGCCGCCCTCGGCGACACCGATGCTTCGGTGCGTGCCGCCGCTGTGTCCGCCCTCCGTGAACTGGTCGAAATCCTGCCCGCCGCACCGGAGCTGGCAGACTACGCCGACTCGCCCGATCCCTCGGTCCGAGCCGCTGTGATCGACCTGCTGCGGGCTCAGCACGGCGGATCGGCGGAGCTGTTCGGCAAGGCCCTGGTCGACAGCGACCATCGGGTCCGGATCGAAGGTGTGCACGCCCTGGTCTCGCTGGACGACTGGTCCGCTCTTACGACCGCCGCATACGACGACAACCGCGAAGTGCGGGTGGCAGTGGCGCGCGGGCTCGCCGAAATCGGCATCGGCGGGATCGCTACCGTGCGCACCCTCGCAACCGATCGCGACCCATTGGTGCGCGCCGCCGCCCTGGCCGCCCTGGCCGTCCTCGGCGACGCCTCCGACAGCGCGCTACTCAGCGCGGCGCTGCGGGATTCGGCCTGGCAGATCCGCGAGGGCGGTGCGCGTGGCTGGGCCGGTCTCGACCCCGATGCTGCCGCCACCGCTCTGGAATCCGCCCTGATCGACCCTCATCCGGACGTCCGCAAGGCAGCAGTCCTCACCCTGGGCCATTGGCCGGCCGACCCTTCCGCCCGCTCTGCCCTCCGGATCGTCCTGCAGGATTCCGACGCCGATGTCCGCGCCTATGCGAAGCGTTTCCTCGAGGTGGTATGAGCACGCGAGGCGCAGCCGATCACAAGTTCCGGCAACCGCCACCCCACCACGAACCGGACGACGCCGACCAGCACCACCCAGCACGCCAATACCAAGGCAACTGTTTGCGCGTTCATCTGCTTCCCACACTGCTCGACCGTGCACATTCACGAACGACTTCCACCAGCACAGCCGCCGAGAGCCGCGACGAGCCGGACGGCAGCTCTTTCCAGACGCGGTACTTGTCGTCGGGATCGGCAGGCGTCGGCAGCGCGACCGAGGCGCCCAGCGGGGCAACGGTCACCGACGCCCGATACATCTCGGCGTACAGGTCGTAGTCGTCGAACGGGATGTCCGGAGTCAGTAGGTAGGTCCAGCGGAGGCTGCGGGTGTGCAGAATGATCGGGCCGGGGGTGAGTTGACGGGCCAGCAGTAGATTCCGCACCCGGGCTCCCAACGCGCCGGGTGTCGTAATGGCCGCCACCGCACCGACTTTGACAACGATCAGGTTGGCATACGGCTCGATCGTTGCGGGCAGACCATGCTGCATGCGGTAGAAACCGCAGTAACTGTGTGCGTTGTCCCCGTGTGGGATTTGGGGTGACGTACTCATGCAACCTCGCTTCGTACGGACGTTCGGGACCTGGAGCGAATGCATGCGGCTTCGGTTCGAGCATCCGAGAAGATCTGCTCGCCGCGACCGTGCGAACCCATGACACAACAGCCGGTGAGCTGCGTCTACGAAAATCGGGTACTCCGAAACGATTTCACCGAAACACCAGGACGCACACCGCGAACAGTGTCAGGATGTACCCGACGTGGGGAATTCTCTGCACCCGTAACGGGTGCTGACGCAGGGGAGGTAGGCGCATGCCGGAACCGGGGTCCACGCTGCCGAGGCGGCAACTGGGCCGGTATCTCACCGAATGGCGTTCACGCTCGGGCCTCACTCAGCAGCGAGCCGCAGCACTGCTGGAGATCGGAGCGAGCAGCTTGCAACGCCTCGAGAAGGGGCAGAATTCGCGCATCAAGTCGCGCGACATCAAGGCTGCGTGCGAGTTGTACGCCGTCCCAGACGATCTGACCGATGCGCTCGTCGGGCTGGCCAAACAAGCCAACGTAAAGAGCTGGTGGCACCAGTACGGGGATCTGATTCCGAAGACGTTCGATGTGTATGTCGGCCTCGAGGCAGTGGCGACAGGTCTCGCTTCCTACCAGCCGGATTTGATTCCCGGGCTTCTTCAAACCAAGGGCTATGACCGGGCGCTCGCCCCAGATGCGTGGCCCACCGAATCGCCGGAGCAGTGGGATCAGCGGGTTCAGATCAAGGCTCAGCGCCAACATATCGTGTTGCGTCGGAGCCAGCCTGTGTCTTTCGATGTGGTGATCGGCGAAGCGGCCTTGCGTCGAGTCGTCGGTTCCCCGGCGATTATGGCTGCCCAACTACGACATCTGGCCGACATGGGCACGCGCGACAATGTAACCGTCCGGATCTTGCCGTTCGCAGTCGGCTTCCCCAATGGTGTTTCGATGCCGCCGTTCGTGATCTTGAGCTTCGAAGGTTCGCACAGCGGTGTCGAGGTAGAGCCACCGGTTGTATATCTCGAAGGCGTCGTCGGTGACATGTACCTTGAGAATGCCGAGGACGTCGGGTTCTACAACCAACGGTATGAAGTACTACGAGCGTCGGCGTTGGACGCCTCCGCAAGCAGAAGCATGTTGAGGCACATAGCAAGGGAGCACGAGCGTGATGGCTGATCTATCCGGGGCGAAGTGGTTCAAGAGCAGCAAGAGCCAGTCCGGAAAAGAGTGCGTGGAAGTCGCATTCCTCGTCGACGGTTCGACCGGCGTGCGGGACTCGAAGAATCCGGCCGGCCCTGCCTTGGTGTTTTCGTCGGCCGACTGGGAGGCGTTTGTATCCACGACGGCCACAGGCGCATTCGACGGAGCATAGAAACGCAGTGATTGCGACCGAAGGAGCTGGCGACATGCAATCCGTCTCGGCGAAGGCCCAGTGGTTCAAGAGCACCCGTAGCGGTGGCGCAAAGGAGTGCGTAGAAGTCGCCTTCCTCACCGACGGCTCGACCGGCGTGCGCGACTCCAAGAATCCCTCCGGCCCCGCCTTGGTGTTCTCGCCGCGCGAGTGGGATGCGTTCGTAGACACCGCATCTTCCGGCGGTCTGGACCTCGCATAGAACGTAAGCGCGTTTTCGGCTCGAGGTCGGTGTTGAAGGGACCTACCGGCAACCGAGCCGAGGCGGGCGCGCGATCTCAGCTTGCTTTCGGGTGATCCAGGTATGCCTCCAGTGCCCGTCGCGCCAGCTTCGACGGCGTAACCCCTTCGGCTGCAGCACGAGCATCCAATTCGGCGCGCAATCTCGCCGGTACCCGGAACTCGATCTTCGGCGAATGCTTCCCCGCACCGCTCAACGACTTGCGACCGGGCGTCAAGTTGCGTTTACGAAGTTCCGCCAGGGTCTCATCGGCGAGCTCCTCGGCGCGCTCGTCAGTCAGTTCCTCACCGTGATAGATGAAGGGCTCGTCACTCGAATCGGGTTCGGGCGTGCCGTACAGGTCCTTGAAGGTGGCCATTACTTCTCACCCCTTGTCAGGTAGTGGTACTGGATCGCGTGGATGCAGGCCAGGCGGTCGGGATTCTTATCGTCTGGAACCAGGATGATGTGTAGCTCGACTCCACGATTGTCGATACCCAAGAACACCATCTGGTCCCCGACCTTCTCGACCAGTTCGGCGTTCTCCAGCGCCGCCAAGATGCGAGTACGGGTCAACCCGTGCTTGCGAGCGCCGCTCGTGATCCGAATCTGCATCACTTCATTATGTCGGACACATACGTGGATATCAATCGTATGTGTCCGACATAATGGATGTGCTTGCGCCGTCTTCCTCGACCTTCCCCAACAGCGCCTGCGAATCGGTCGGGGCCGTTCGCCCTTGCAGGCACCGCCAATGTTCGCCCCTCCCCCGCGCACCCGATCTGCCTATGTCGTGGGTCGAACACCGAAGGCTCGGAAGTACATGTTCACCCGAGGGTCCTCGGAGGAGGCCAGCTCCGCCGGTGTCCCGGTAGCGAGGATTTGCCCCTCACTGACGATGATCACCCGCTCCGCATATCCGGTGGCGGCGAGCAGGCCGACATCGTGGGTGATCACAAGCAACGCGGCCCCCGAATCGGCGTATTCGCGCAGCGACTTCCACACGGCGTGAGCAGTGCCCTGGTCCAGGGAGGAAGTCGGGCCGTCCGCTACCAGCACATCGGGTGCCGCGAGCAGCGCCGCGGCAATGGCAGCGCGCTGGATCTGGCCCGCCGAGTTGTGCGCAGGCAGCAGCGTTGCCGCATCGGGCGGGTAATAGGCGGCCGCGCAGGCTTGCTCGACAGTCCAGCCCCCGTGCAGCTGCTGCAGCTCCTGCAGTTGCGCACCGACGGTCCGGTCCGGGGCGAAGGCATCGACCCCCTCCTGCGGGACATATCCGACGCTGCCGTCGATCACCACCGAACCGGTGCTGTGCGCCGTCCCCGGCAGCCGACCGGTCAGCGCATAGGCGATCATCGTCTTACCGTCCCCGGGCCCACCGAGCACCGCGGTGATCTGCCCGGCGGGAACAGTGAGATTCACATCCCTGAGCACCGTGCCACGCCACCGATCGGTATCGATCTCGACGGAAAAAGAACGCAGTTCAGCAGTCACGAGCTCCAGTGTGGGGCTGATCGGGGCGGGTCGCGACCCACGGGTCTATGACCGCAACTCCCAGCTCGCGGAAATCCTTGCCGTTGCGGGTCACCACTGTCATTCCATGTTGGCCGGCCGTCGCCGCGATCATCGCATCGCGCTCGGGCCGGGGGTCGGGGACGTGCAGGCGGGCCGCATGACGGGCGGAGGGGAGGTCGAAGTCCAGGATGCGGCCGGCGAAAGCATCCAGGACCGCATCTTCGAGCCAGGTTCGAAGACGTTGGCCCTGAACGGGATCGCGGCGCTCTACCCGGGCTACGCCGATGTCGATTTCCATGATGGTGATGGCGCTCAGGTACAACTCCGAGGGCCTGTGGGCCGCGACCCAGGACCGGACGGCCGGATCGACGGTGCGGGCGGATTTGCGGAGTTCGCTGATGACGTTGGTGTCGAGCAGGTAGCTCACAGGTCCGGAACCTGCAGGTCGATCGTTATCGGTTCGGGGGCGAAGGCGATGTCGTCGGCATCCATGCTCAATCGTTCGACAAGGTCCTCGCCGTCAGCGCGCAGCCGGCGGTAGTCCTCGATGGACAGCAGCACGAAAGCCTCCTCCCCCCGGTCGGTGATGACGACCGGCCCTTCGGTCGCAGCGCGCTTGGCGGCGCTGACGTCCCGGTTGAACTCGCGAGCACTCACGGTGAACATCGGCATCTCACTGGATCGGCATCTCACTGGAGCGACAACGCACCCAGGTAGGTACGTACCTACTATAACCTTGTCGTCGGGCTTGTTAACGCTTTGTCCTGCGATTCCTATTGTGAACATCGGTGTTCGTAAAACATTGGAGTGCACGATGAAGGATCTGACCGGCCGGAAGTGCCTGATCACCGGTGCGGCCAGCGGGATCGGCCGCGCCACCGCGACCGCAGCCGCGGCCCGGGGCATGCGATTGGTGCTGACCGATCTCGATGCCGACAAGCTGGCCGAGGCGGTGGCGAGTATCCGCGCGGGCGGTGGTGAGGTGCTGGACTCGCAGGCGCTCGACGTCTCCGACTACGAGGCGGTGACCGCCTGGGCCAAGAGCGTGCACGAGGAGTTCGGCAGCCTCGATGTGGTCATGAATATCGCGGGCGCCGCGACCTGGGGCACGGTGGAGAATCTGGAGCATCGGCACTGGAAATCGATGGTCGATGTGAATCTGATGGGCCCGATCCACATCATCGAGAACTTCGTGCCGCCGATGGTTGCCGCCGGCCGGGGCGGGCATCTGGTCAACGTGTCCTCGGCCGCAGGTCTGCTCGCGCTGCCGTGGCACGGCGCTTACAGCGCGGCCAAGTACGGGCTGCGCGGTGTGTCCGAGGTGCTGCGCTTCGATCTGGAACGCCACCGCATCGGGGTCAGCCTGGTGGTGCCCGGGGCGGTGCGCACGCCGCTGGTGGGCACCGTGCAGATCGTCGGGGTCGATCGGGAGGACCCGCGGGTGCGGCGGATGATCGGGCTGTTCGAGGGGCACGCCGTGGCGCCGGAGCAGGTGGCCGAGCGGATCATCGACGGCGTCCGGCGCAACCGCTTCCTGGTGCACACCTCGGCCGATATCCGGATCGCCTACTGGTTCGCCCGCAAGTTCGCCTGGCCGTACGAGATGGTGACCCGAATTGCCAACCGGCAGTTCAGCAAACTTCTCCCGGCAACCTCCCCCGGCGCTCGGTAGGACAATACGCTGGCAGTTTACGACTGACTGAAAATTATCCTTGCACCCCGCGCAGATTCGTGGCTCAATCCGAAGGATGGCCGGGGAACCGTTGAGATGGGTCGTGACGACCGAGACCGACATGGTCGAACTGCACGATCCGACGTCCGCGCGCGCCGTGGAGATCGTACGGCCCTCCGAGGAGGACCTGCCGGCCGAACTGCTGCGCGAAATCGAAACGCTGGTGTTCGAGTGGGCGAATCTGCTCACCCAATACGACGCGTGGTCGGATCTGCATCGCCTCACCCGGCGCGACCCGGACGCGGTGTTCTGGGCACTGAGCTGGCTGCTGGCGCTGTGGGCGGTGGTCGGCGAAACCCGCACCGCCAAACCCGCCGACGCCATCATCCGCGATCTCGACTATCGCGGTGGATGGCGCGAGCTGCACAGCGCCGAGGACGAGCGCATCTGGACCGGCCTGACACAGCGGGTGCGCCTGGGTGGGATCGCCGCACTCACCGAGGATCCACGCGCCGTACGTGCCTATCAGGACGCCTGCGACGAGCCCGGCGATATCGCACCGATGCTGCTGCGGCACACACTCATCCATCTGGACGCGCTGAGCCAGGACATGGACCGGGCCGGCATGCGGGCACACGGGCTGGCCGCGGCGGTACTCGACCACACCGAACCCGATCCGGGCCCACGCCGGCGGTTGTGTTTCCGGCCGTCCCGGCGGGACGACTACTACGACCTACGCGACCTCGGCTGACGCCGGCACCGGATACAGGCGGCGGAACCGGCTGCCGTGGAAGACGAGCGGTTCGTGCTGCGCGCGCGTCGCCAGGCGGGTGATCTCCACCAGCACCACCTGATGATCACCGGCGGTCACCTGGGTGTGCACTGTGCCCTCCAGCCAGGCCGCCGCGCCCTCCACGAAGACCGAATCGGCACTACCGCGCTGCAATTCGACATCGCGGAACCGATCGCCGTCCTTACGGCTCATACTCGTGGCGGCGCCGTCCTGCTGCGCGTTGAGCAGACTGAGTCCGAGTCGCCGCGCCCCCAGCAACCGCGGCCAGGTCGTCGAGCTGTTCTGCACGCAGAACGACACCAGCGGCGGATCCAGCGACACCGGCACGAATGTGCTCACCACCAGGCCCACCGGTTCGCCGTCGACATCGGCGCAGACGGCGACCACACCGCTCGGGAAGTGCGCGAACGCGCGGCGTAGGCCGGCACTGTCGGCGGGGATTTCGTTCAGTTCGGACATGCTTACCACTTCTCCACTCTGGGACGGCGGCCGGAAATCAGATGACGCCGTGCAGCGGGGGCGGCGCACCGCCGAGTACCGAGCGCCCGATGTGCTGATACTTCCACCGCACCGGATCGTGCAGGGTATGGGTGCGCGCATTGCGCCAGAACCGATCCAGATTCAGATCTGCGGCCGCACTGCGTGTTCCACTCACCTCGAACAAGGCACTGGACACCTCGTTGGCGGCCCGATCCGCGGTGATCTTCGCAGTGGCCACCGCGATGGATGTTTCGCCCGCGAGCGCGGCGATCGACTGCGGATCCGCCGCCCGGGTGGTGGTCAGCTCGACCAGGCGATCCACCGCACGACCCGCCGCGTCGAAGGTCGCCTCGGCCGCCGCCACCGCGACCGCCAGCTCACCGAACCGCTGCACCACCAGCGGATCCTCGGTGGCCTTGTCCACCCCGGCCTCGAACCACGGGCGACTCTTGGTGCGCACGAATTCGGCGGCGGTGTCGAGGGCCCCGCGGGCGATACCGACATCGATCGCGACGTGCAGTAATTGCGCGAAAGCGCCGTAGCCGGTGGGCGCCTGAGTGGCCGCGGCGCGTGCGATCAGCTGATCGCCGGAGACACGAACATTCTCGAACGCCACGGTGCCGCTTCCGGTGGTGCGTTGACCGAGTCCGTTCCAGTCGTCGACGATCGTGACTCCCGCGGTATCCGCGGCCAGAAAGGCGATGTATTCACCCGGGGCGAGACCGCTGCTGCCGTCGGGATCGTCGAGCCGAGTCAGGACGGCCAGAATATCGGCGAACAGCGAACCGGTGCAGTAGAACTTGGCGCCGTCGATCCGGAATTCGTTGCCTGCGGGCCGCACGGTGGTCGCGATATCGGCGATGGTCGCCCCACCGCGTTCGGATTGCGCGTTCGCGATCCGCGCACCCTCGAGCACCTGACCGAAATATCGTTCCCGCTGAGCGTGAGTTCCCGCCAGCCGCAACAGATTCAGATAGACGAAATGTGAATGGGGTATCTGCGCGATATTCGGGTCCACCACCGCGAGCCGGCGCACGATGTCGGCCACCTGTGCCGGCAGCAGATCCGCACCACCGAATTCGGCGGGTACGGTGACGCCGAGCAGACCTGTGGCCGACAAACGGCCTACCTCGTCATGAGGCAGTTTGCGTGCGCTGTCGCGCGCCGCCGCATCTACGGCGAATTCCGCGGCCAGTCGCTCGGCAACCTCGACCGCCTGGTGCGCCGAGGTGATGCGCCCGGTCACCGGGTGCCCGCCGGTTCCAGTGCGCGCTGTGCCTCCAATTCACGCACCAACGGCAGCACCTTGGCACCGAAGTACTCGATCTCCTCCTGGAAATGCAGGAAACCGCCGAGAACGAGGTCCACGCCGAGGTCCCGGTAGGCGACGATCCGTTCCGCCACCTGTTCCGGCGTGCCGATCAGCTGGGTGCGGAAACCGTCGTTGTACTGCACCAGATCCTCGAAGCTCGAATCCGCCCACATGCCCTTGCCGTCGCGGGTGGCGGCACCGGCCTGCTGCACGGAATCGCGGAATCCCTCGATGGCGGGCCGGTCGGCCTTCGCGATGATTTCGCGAAGCGTTTCCCGCGCCTCCGCCTCGGTATCGCGGGCGATGATGAAGCCGTTCAGGCCGAATTTCACCTCACGATCGTGCTGTCGTGCCACCGCCCGCACATCCTCGATCTGCTCGGTGACACCGGCGAAATCCTTGCCGTTGGAGAAGTACCAGTCGGCATGGCGGCCGCCGTTACGCCGCGCCGCCGTCGAATTACCGCCCTGGAACAATTCCGGATTCGGCCGCTCGGATGTGTTGAGCGGCTTCGGCTTCAGACTCAGATCGCGTATCCGGTAGAAGTCACCGGCGTAGTTCACCTCGTCCTCGGTCCACAGTTTGCGGATCACCTCGAGGAATTCGGCGCTGCGCCGGTACCGCTCATCGTGCTCGAGCCACGGCTCCCCGAGCGCGGTGAACTCCCCGCCGAACCACCCGGATACGACGTTGATCGCGAAGCGGCCACCGGACAGGTGATCCGCGGTCGCCCCGAATTTGGCCAGCACAGCGGGATGCCACAGACCCGGATGGACGGCGGCGATCACCTTCAGCCGTTCCGTCGCCCCCAGCAGCGCCAGGCTGAACGACGTCGACTCGTGCTGATGTTCGGCACTGTAGGAGGCCATATAACGCACCTGGGACAGCGCATACTCGAAGCCGTTGTTCTCCGCGGTGCGAGCCAACTTCTTGTTGTATTCGAAATCCCAGCCGGTGCGCTGTTCGATCGTGCTGGTGACGAGCCCGCCGCTGACGTTGGGCACCCAGTACGCGAATTGCGTCCGCTCGGCGATCTTCTCGGTCGTCATCGGCCCTCCATAATTTGCGGGACACCCAGTAAAGAAGGTGCGCCGAATGCGGCAACCGTGCATTCGGCGCCCATTCACTTCACCATCGGGCTTCCGGCCGGACGAGGGTTTGAATCCTCAGGATCGAATCGGCGCCGCATACCGGGACCGCTCGAATCGCCCGGCCGGCCGGAACCGCCCCACCAGCTCGTCGGCGCTCGTACCGGTGATCTGTTCGAGCAGCGCATCGGCGTCGGCAAGTGAGTTGATATCGAGCAGCGGCTGCGGTTTGTGCAGCGTGCTCACCAGCACCGACGCGACGCGAGGATCGACGGCCGCGGCGGCGAAGAAGCGATTCCCGATCTCGGCCAGCTCCGCATCACCGAGGAACAGCCGGGTGACCTTCGCAGCGGCATCCGCACGGGCCAGCAGGAAGGCGTGGTACTGCGCCTCGATCCACGCCGCATCGAACTCTCCGTCATGGGTGGCGGCCGCGGTGACCAGGCGCTGTGCCTGGATCAGCCCGCTCTGCGCTCCCTGACCGGCGATCGGGTCGTAGGCGACCGCGGTGTCCCCGAGTGCGGCGATCGCATGTCCGTTCGCGGTGAAGCCCACCCCTTTGCGCACCACCGGCCGGACCGCGCCCTTCAACCAGGAGTGCGGATCCTCGGCCAGCACCCGGGTGGCCAGTACCTCCGGCAGATCCCAGTCGAGGTAATCGCGGTAGAGCTCGGTAACGATGCGGTGTGCCGACTCCGCGGAATCGGCCTGTGCGAACCGCTGCTCCCAGTCGCTCCCCGGACGAGCCCAGCCCAGGAACGCCCAGGTCGGGCCCGCATCCTTGTGCAGGTACGGGCCCCACCACGCCTCCCCTTGCTCGGCCAGGATGGAGAATCCGCAGTGCCCGCCACCCGCGGTGCTGCGGGGCGCGAACACCTCGGGGCCGTAGCCCAGACCGGCCAGCGTGACGGTGAGGACACTGCGTTGCGGCGCGGTGTAGACGGTGCGCTCGTCGTCGACCGGAAACAGGTCGGACAGTCCACCGCGGCCGGTGGCGACCAGCACCAGATCGTGGGCGGCCGCGATCGCGTCCAGACTTTCCGGTGTGACCTGCTGGACGACGAAGTGACCGCCGCGGTGCAGGAAGGCGGTCAGACGCTCGTCGACCTTCAGCCGGGTATCGACGGCGACGCCGACGAAACCGTCGAAAGTGCCGTCGAAAGCGATCAATTCGGGATGCTCCGGTCCGGGACCGGCGATCCGCACACTCAGACCGCTGTGCTGCGGCGCCCTGTTGACGTAGGTGTCGAGTCCGAGCGAGGTTTCGGCGGCCTGTGCCTCACCGAAGACGAGTGCGGTTCCGGTGGCCGGGATGTCGTCGCGGAGCCCGCGTTGATCGCGATCGCTGTAGAGGGTGACATCGAATCCGGCCTGCTGCAGTCCGAGTGCAGCGGTGGCTCCGGCGAGACCGGCTCCGACGATGGCGGCGGTGCGTGTCGAATTCTGCGTTGTCATATCGAAAGAATGCTCCTGCCAAGGCTTTTCGCTGACAGTTGCAATCAGCCGGATTCCGGCGCGGGCTATTGCTTTCGGTTACCCGCGCTCCACGCATAGGGCAGGTCGGCGCCGTTGAGCAGATGATCGCCGATCGCGCGGGCCTTCTGAATCGCGGGATTGTGCACCGACACCGTCCGCGCATTGCGCCAATGCCGGTCCAGCCGCAGCCCTTCGGCGGTAATGGACGCACCACCGACCTCGAACAGCTCGGTCGTGGCCGCCAGCACCGCATCCCCGACCACGAGTTGCGCCTGGGCAGCGGCCAGTTCGGCAGCATCCAGCGCCGCGGCGTCGCCCGCACCGGAATCCAGTGCCTCGTCGAGCAGATCGGCGACCGCCAGCACAGTGGCACGGGCCCCGAACGCCGCCGCCGACAACCTGCCGATCACCTGCTGGACCAGTGGATCGTGGCGAGGTAGATCGGTGACCGCATGGCTGTAGTTGCGGGTACGTTCGGCAATCCAAGCCCGGGTATCGGATTCGGCACGCTGGGCGATGCCGGCGAGCACCGCCAACTGCACCAGCTGCAGATATGCGGTCGCGTGGGTGCGCCCGCCGGAACCGTAACCGGAGCCGAGCACCCGCTCGGGTGCTACTCGCACATCGTCGAATTCCGTGGTGCCACTGGCGGTGAGCCGCTGCCCGAATCCGTCCCAGTCGTCTTGCTGACGCACCCCGTCGGCGTAGGCATCGACCAGTACCGATACTCGCTCCCCGTCGCGGTCGGCAGCGACCAGAATGTAGTCGGCATACAACGACCCGGTGCTGTAGTACTTGGTGCCGTCCAGACGCCAGTCCGCCTCCGTGCCGCGAGTGAGCCGAGTGCGGTACCGATCGACCGCGCCGATGCCGGGCTCGGTGATCGCGTTGCCCACCAGCGCACCGGACCCGACGGCGCGCAGCCAGTGCTCACGCGCCGGACCCGGTTCACCCAGCAGCTGATCCTCGACGAACGAGTAGTGCACCCGCAATGCCTGCGGCAGATTGGATTCCGCGGCCGCCAGATCGATCAGCAGCCGGAACAACTGCCGCACACTCACGCCGAAGCCGCCGTACTCGGGTGGAACACGCAACGCACCGAAACCCGCGTTCCGCAACCATCCGACCTCCTCGTGGGCCAGACGCCGGTCGACCTCGCGGTCCACCGCACCGGCGGCGATCCGGGCGAAGACGGGTCCGAAGATATCGTCGAGATCTCGGTCGGTGATCTGCTGCGCTGCTGGAGAGGCCATACCCGACGATGACTCGCCGCAGTCGCGGACTCACTCGTTACGCGCACCGAGAACCTAATTCGCGCGTCAGAGCGGCCGCATCCGCAGCTCGTCGTGCAGGATTCGCGCCGCCCCCGCCATCGCCGCCTCGGCCCCGGGCTGCACCACCGCCGGCACCCGCGACTGCGTCAACACCACCACGGCCAGAGTCTGTCCGTCGGCATGTTCGACCACCCCCGCCTCGTGCCGCAGATTGAGTAGCGTACCGGTCTTCGACGACCACCGGGAAGCATCGGAACTGAAATCGGGCGCCAACCTCTGACGTAACAGATTGTCGGACAACAATTCTCGTAGTCGTGTCGCAGAGTCGGGGTGCACTGCGCTGGGTCGCCACACCGCGCCGAGCAGATCCGCGAACGCACGCGCGGTGCCGGTGTTGGCATGGCTCACATCCAATTGCGCGACCGGATGTCCGTGCCCGGCGGTGCCCGCCTCGATGGCCAGTGCCTGCGCGAGGTGCCCCTGCGCCGGCGCGAATTGCTCGGCGGGCGTACGGATCAGATCGTCGACCAGATGGCGCACCACGATGCCGTCGTGGCCGAGCCGGTGCAGTTCCGAGCGCACCGCGGCGGGCGGGGTCAGCGCGAACAGCGCATCGGTGGCGTTGCCGTCACTGATGGCGATGCTCAGGTACATGAGATCGTCGACCGCGACCGTGGCCGGATGGCGAAACCGGCTCAGCCCGGTGGGGCCGGGCACGGTGCTGCGCCCGGGCTGTACCTGTACCGGTGTCGCCGGATCGATGTCGCCGCGGACCACCCGTTCCATCGTCGCCAGCACGAGTGGGACCTTGACCAGCGACGCGATCGGCAGCTCCAGTTCGGCGTCGAGTCCGAGTTCGTCACCGGTGTCGAGATCGCGGACCAGGATGGACCCGCGCAGGCCCGCATCGTCGAGTTCGTCCCGGGCCCGGCGCAGGGCGGTCGAGAGGGCCATCTCACTCACCGCCTCGAATACCGTTGTCCGGCACGCCGAGACAGCGAGCCAGCAGATCGTACGGGAGAGCCCGGATGCGCTCGGCATCCTCACGCAGCCCAGCGGCGATATCGTAGCCGCGCATGGGCACCACCTCCCCGACCGGCTGCCAGCACAGTCCCAGTTCGTCGGCCTGGGTGCGCGAACAGAGCAGCAGATCGCCGGAGTCGAGCACCTCCGCCATCGCCGCCACCAGAGCCGGTGCGACCGCGAGCTGCGCGGGGCGCAGACCGAGCGCATCCCGCAACCGCATCATCGGATCGCGAATGTGCGGCATATCGTCCTCGGGCTGGATCCACACCCGGCGCCGGCCCGCACGCGCCGAATTCCGCACCACCCGCAACCCTTCCAGAAAGAACGGGCCGGACCTCGACTCGTCGGTTCCGGCCACGCCCAGCGGCACCCGCCACGGACTGCGGTCGGCCGCGACCGCGACGATCGAGGCGCGAACCTCCTGGGTGCGGGTGAGTTCGGCCCGCCGGCTCGCCTCGGCCGGCTGTGGTTCGAGGTGCAGCGCCCGGCGGCGCGCTGCCGCGACGAGCCGGGCCAGCGCCACCGGGCCGCAGACCGCGGGGACCGCCAGCCGGAACGGCCGTGTCTTGGCCTGCTCGGCATGTACTTCGAGGGCATCCGCGGACTCGACCAGCCGCCGGGCCGCGGGCAACATGTCCCGGCCGAAGGCGGTCAGCGTCGCGGTGCGGGAGGTGCGATCCAGCAGGCGCGCACCGAAGTGCCGTTCCAGTGCGGCGATCCTGCGGCTCGCCACCGACTGCGGGATCTGTGCGGCGGCGGCACCGGCGGTAAAACTACCGTGGCCGCTGACTACGACGAAGGCCTTACATGCGGCGACGAGATCCACGAAGGCCGATTCTATGCCAAATCAGCATGGATAGCCGCATATCTGTCTTGGACAGCATTCCGACACGATGTGATGCTGACGGGCGAGCGCTCCCGAACTTCCCGAAGAAATGGATACAACGATGGTCTTCCGCGACCCGCGATCACGCTGTCTTCGATCGGCAGCCCTCATCGCCACACTGCTCGTCCCACTGAGCGCCTGCGGCACCGACCGCGACGACGTCCCTGCACCGGCCCCGCCACCCGCGACCACGGCGGTGGTGCTCGACGGTGCCGCCGTCGACGAATTCCAGGGCCTCGAAGCCCGACTACACGGCCGGCTGGGGGTGTATGCCCTCGATACCGGGACCGGACGCGCCGTCGAATATCGCGCCGACGAACGTTTCCCGTATGCCTCGACGTTCAAGGCGCTGGCCGCCGGCGCGGTGCTGTCGAAGCTGACGCCCGCCGACCTCTACCGGCACGTCACCTACTCCCGCGCCGATCTGCTGCCGAATTCGCCGATCACCGAGAAGCATGTGGACGAGGGGATGACGATCAGCGAGATTCTCGATGCCGCGGTGCGTTACAGCGACAACACCGCGGGCAATCTGCTGTTCGCCGAGCTCGGCGGACCGAAGGGGCTGCAGCAGCAGCTGCGCGATATCGGCGATACGACGACGCAGTCCGATCGCACCGAAACCAGCCTCAACGAGGCGATACCCGGCGACGAGCGGGACACCAGCTCGCCGCAGGCGATGGCGGAGGATCTACGGCACTACGTCCTGGATCCGGCGGTCGACGCCGAGGATCGCGAGGCGCTGACCGGGCTCCTGCGCACCAACACCACCGGTGCCGCCCTGATCCGGGCCGGAGTTCCGGCGGATTGGGTGGTCGGTGACAAGACCGGCGGCGGTGAATACGGCACCCGCAACGACATCTCCGTGGTGTGGCCGCCCGGACGGGCGCCGATCGTGCTGACGGTGTTGTCCACTCGCGATCGCCCCGATGCCGAATTCGACGACTCCGTCATCGCCCGGGCGGCGACGATCGCGGTCGCCGCACTCGACGGGACACCCGTACCTCGTTGAGCCGCCCGGCTGTTCCGCGCCGAACCCGGCGCACAGCGACAACCGCGGGCCCGGGTCGGTGCCGATCGACCCGGGCCCGCGGCCCCCGACCGCTCGCCCCTACTTGGCCGGCGCCGCCGGAGCCGACGGGGCGGGCTGGGTTGGCGGGGCGTTGGTGGTCGTGAAGTACTGGACGGCTGCGAGGATCGCCACCGGCGCGGTCACCAGGATCTGACCGGCCAGGGTGCCCAGCGCGCCGACGGCCAGAATGCCGCCGAGGCAGCCCACCGCGGCGGCCGGCACGAATCCGCCGAACAGACCGACGATCGCCGCCGAGGCCACTGTCGCACCCGCGATACCGCCGAGCACGCAACCGATCGCTCCGCCACCGATGCCGCCGACCAGCGTGCCGATCGTCGCGCCCATGCTGATGGTGCTGGTCAACCGGCTCCACGCCGCCTGCTCGCGGTCGTAGGGGGTCTTCCACGGTGCCTGATCCTGGTACGGCAGATCGACCGGTTTGTAGAGTGCATGCTGCAGGTCGAATTGCGGTGTCAATGTCGCGGTCCGGCCGGAAATATCGGCGGCGATCGGAAATTCGAAATCGTCCACCCGGAAATTCAATTCCGTTCCGGCTACGGTCGAACCGTTGGCTGATTTGATTTTGAAAACACCGTCTTCCACGTCCAGCGAACCGGCATCGGTGGAAATAACGGTGGACTTCTCGTTCGTTGTCGCCTGGTAGCCGATCGCGTCCGGTTCTGCGGCCGGAGCAGCGTTGACAGTCCCCGCGGACACGCCGACCGCGGTCGCAACCGTCGCCGCGAGCACGGCAAAGTTCCTGATCTTCATTGTTTCCCTCATCTGAAATCTGTCGGAGCGGCGATGCCAGTGTGGGGGGAACAAGGATCGTTAACGAGGTTAATAACCAGCGCGATTCGAAACAATAAGAACCACGGCGAGCAGAACCGGTGACATCCGGAACGCGACCGGGAAAAATCCGCGAAATGAGCTTGTCTTTTCACTGGTTCCTGCCCACCTATGGTGATTCACGGAATCTGGTCGCAGGCGGTCACGGCACCTCGATGACCGGCGACCGTCCGGCGACGTTGCGCTATCTGAACCAGATCGCCGGCGCCGCCGAGGAGAACGGCTTCGAAGGGGTGCTGACGCCGACGGGCGCCTGGTGCGAGGACGCCTGGCTCACCACCGCCATGCTGGTGGAGACCACGGAATTCCTGAAGTTCCTGGTCGCCTTCCGGCCCGGCGTGGTGAGCCCGACCCTGGCCGCGCAGATGGCCGGAACGTTCCAGCGTCATTCGCGGGGACGACTACTGCTGAACGTGGTGACCGGCGGTGAACCCCACGAACAGCAGGCCTACGGTGATTTCCTGAACAAGGAAGAGCGGTACGAGCGCACCGGCGAATTCCTGCACATCGTACGCGAGCTCTGGAATTCCCCGGATCCGGTCACCTTCGAGGGCAAGCATCTCCAGGTCCGCAACGCACTGTTGAACAACCGGCCCGACCCGCTGCCGCCGGTGTTCTTCGGCGGCTCCTCGGCCGCGGCCGGCCCGGTGGCCGCCGGATATGCCGATACCTACCTGACCTGGGGTGAGCCGCTCTTGGCGGTGCGCAGGAAGCTGGAGTGGATCCGCGCGCTCGCCGTCGATCAGGGCCGCACGCTCGATTACGGGCTGCGCATTCACGTAATCTCCCGCGATACCTCCGAGCAGGCCTGGGCCGAGGCGGATCGCCTACTCGCGGCAGTGGATCCGGCGGATGTGCAACGGGTGCAGGCGAATCTGGCCCAGAGCGAATCCGAGGGCCAGCGCCGGATGCTGGAACTGCACGGCGGCAACACCGATCGGCTGGAGATCGCACCGAACCTGTGGGCCGGCGTCGGGCTGGTACGCGGCGGCGCCGGCACGGCATTGGTCGGGTCACACGAAGAGGTCGCCGAACGACTGATCGAGTATTCACGGCTGGGCATCAGCCAGTTCATTCTCTCCGGGTACCCGCACGTCGAGGAGGCGTACTGGTTCGGCGAGGGGGTCCTGCCCATCCTGCAGCGCAAGGGCCTGTGGCAGCCGCGTGCGGATCGCGAGACACACGTAGCGGCTACGCCTTTCGCGACCGCCGCGGCCGCCAGCAGCTGACCTCTCAGCGTCTCAGTCCGGGATCCAGCTGCCGTGGAATCCGGCCGGCACCCGCCGCGGCAGCCGGACCGACGCGGTGCGGGACAGATCGGTGGCATCGAGCACCAGCAGTTCGGAACCCTGCCCGCCGCGATCGGACACGATCGTCAACAGCCAGCCCTCGTCCTCGGCGCGCGCGCCGGTCGCGGGCACGAAGGACGCCTCACCGGGCGCGAAGTCCGGGCCCAGCTCGCACACGGTCGATTGACCTCGCACCACATCGTATTTGACGATCTCGGAATCTCCGGCCGCATAGAGGTAGCGGTTCGGCAGCCCGGTCCGGGTTTCGTCGTGCGTCGGGAATTCGACGTCCCGGTCGTCGCAGCACGTCTCGGTGACCCGGCCGGAATCGAGATCCAGTACCCACCGATACAGCAGGGCCGCACCCGAATCCGTACCGGATCCGTCGGCCGCTCCCCCGATACCCGACCAGAGAGCGGCGAAATGCTCCGGCGCATAACGCACCGCGTCGAGCACGATGCGACCGCGTTCGTCCTCGTAGGCGTTGCCGACATGGAAGACGTAGCAGGGATCGATATCGAACCAGCGCACCGGGCCGCCGGCGCGCGGCATCACTCCCAGCCGGGCGGGGTACCGGTCACTCCAGCGAAACGGCATGTTGTCGACCAGTTTCGGATCGAACACCATCGGCAGATCGAGCCAGACGACGTGGTTCCCGGTGATCGCGAAATCGTGCATCATCGTCGGCCCACCGACCTCGACCTCGCGGCTCTCCACCAACTCACCCGCTGCCGACAGCCGGTGATAGGTGAGGTACGGGGGCACGAAACCGTAACCGAAGAACAGCAATTCGCCGGTGTGCGGGTCCTGCTTGGGATGCGCGGTCATCGCGGTGTCGAGGCGGCCGCCGAAATCACAACTGCCGACCGTCGACAGCTCCGGAGTCAGGACGTAGGGGAAGCCGCTCTCCACCAGTGCCATGATGCGATCAGCATGCCTGATGACGTGTGTATTGGCGCCGACCGCCGCGCGATCGAAGGTGCCGTCGGACCGGACGAAGGGCGCTTGTTCGGTGAACCGGCTGGTACGCACCCATCGATTGCGGTACCACTCGGCGCGACCGTCCCGAAGCCGTATCCCGTGCACCATGCCGTCTCCGACGAACCAGTGCCCGGTGGATCGGCCGGGAGCGGGGTTCGGGCCGTTGCGGAAGTAGCGTCCGGCGAGTTCGACGGGCAAGGCCCCCTCGACCGGTAAGTCGTGCGCATCGATCTCGTCGGGCACCGGAGCCAGGAGCCCGTCGAGCCACGGTGTCGCCGTTGATTGGGTCATGATGTGCCTTTCCGTGGGGTCACAGGGAGGGTTCGAGTGCGACCGCCCGGCGCTGCGCGAGCGCGGAGTAGCGGGCGGTGAAAATCGCGGCGGCGGCCAGGAAACCGACCTTGCAGACGATCAGCACTGGCAGCGCGTGCGGTGCGTAGTGCTGGACGACGGCAAGGGTGAGCGCCTCCAGGGTGAAGCAGACCGCCCAGACCAGCGTGATCGTCATATTGAACTGCAGAAACTGCGACGTGCCGGTAATCGGCTCCGCGACCTGCCGGCGCGCGATCCCGAGGGTGAAGGGCCGGCGCACCACCAGGCCGGCCCACGCCACGAGGGCCAGCCAGCCCATCGACAGCGAGGTGCCGTAGTCGAGAATCGGCGATCCAGGCAACGCGACCGCGAAGACGGCGAATGCGGCCATGAAGACCGCGGTGGACAGTTCGAGGATCAGTTCATCCATCCGGCGACCGGCCCGCCGGTCCACGACGATCAGTGCGACGGCGGTGGCCAGGCCGGCCAGCGCACCGGCACGGTTGTCGAATCCACTGCCCACCGCGAGCACGATCCACGGCAGGAAGGTGCGGGCGTAGTACTTCAGCATCCGGCGTCTCCGATCGGCTACCTCGACATGTCTGTAGTGACATATCGAAATTAGAATGTCAGTTCAGACATGTCAATACTGAAATGTCAGAACAGACAGGTAACATCCGAACTATGAGTTTGCGCCACGCCGTCCTGGGACTACTCGCCGATCAGGGTGCGGCGAGCGGCTACGACCTGCTGAAAAGATTCGAAGGTTCACTCGCCAACATCTGGCCGGCCACGCAGAGTCAGCTCTATGGCGAACTCGGCAAACTCACCACCGACGGACTGATCGAGATCTCCGCCGAGGGAGCGCGTGGCCGCAAGGAGTACGAGATCACCGAATCCGGCCGCACGGAGCTGCGGCACTGGATGACCGAGGTGCTACCGGTCCCCGTCAAGCGCGACGAAACCATGCTGCGGGTGTTCCTGCTCGGCACCATCGAGCCCGAACAGCGTCGCCGATTCCTGACCGACGCCGCCACACGACTGCGCACCCGGCTGGCCGAACTCGAGGACCTCGAACGCCGTATCGACTGGAACGACGACGATCTATCCACCTACGGACATCTGGTGCTGGACTGGGGGCAGCGGTTCATGGCGATGCGGGCCGATTGGTTCACCGACGTCGCCGAACATATCGACCGTCCCGCCGCGGCGGCGCCTACTGGTTCGGCACCTACTTCGCCTTCGCCTGGGCCTTCATCTGCTTCTTGAACGCCCGCACCTCGAGCAGCGAATCACCGTCGACGATATCGGCGGCCGAACGGCGCGAATCCGGCTCCGAGTAAGCGCCGGCCGCCTTCTCCCAGCCCGCCGGGCGCACGCCCAGCTGCTTTCCGAGCATGGCGAGGAAGATCCGCGCCTTCTGATCGCCGTACCCGGGCAACGCCTTCAGCCGACGCAACACCTCTTTACCGTCCGGGTCGTCCCGGGTCCAGATCTCGGAGGTCTTCCCGTCGTAGTGTTCGACGACGTATCGCGCCAGGTCCTGGGTGCGCCGGGCCATCGAGCGGCCGTAGCGATGAATCGCCGGCGGCGTCGCGGCCAGCTCCTCGAACTCGTCCGGATCGGCCTCGGCGATCTTGTGGATGTCGAACCCGTCCATCCGTTCGGCAAGTTTGCGAGGGCCACGGAATGCGTGTTCGAGTGGGAACTGCTGATCGAGCAACATTCCGGTCAGCAGGGCGAAATCGTCCTCCGACAGGAGCTTGTCCGCCTCGGGCTCCTGCGCAAGGCACAGTTTGCGGCTCACCATGTATCGATCATGGCAGACGCCCGGCAATCCGCCCAGTGAGCGCGGTGACGGGACTCACATGTCTACCCACCCGTAGTTTTTCTGCGCGCGTATGGTGGTCTGCCATGCCCGACACTTTGGCAACACCCACGGTGGTAGATATGGCGCCCACACACAGCGCAGGTTCCCCGGGGTTGCGTCCGGACCGGTTCGATCGCGCCGGCCGCGACCAGCTCATCGACATCCACGATCTGCAGGCGGCTCTGCCCGGCATCCGCGGGCTACGCCACTGGGCGCACGACGCCCTGGCGGCCGCGCCCGGAGAAAGCGCCGTCGACATCGGCTCCGGTACCGGTTCGGAGGTGTTCATCTTCGCTGACGCGGTCGGTCCGACCGGTGAAGCCGTGGGCGTCGAACCGGACCCGAGTCTGCTCGCCTCCGCGCAGCGGCATGCCGAGCGGCGCAATTCCGCGGCGCGATTCGTCTCCGGTGACGCCTACGGCCTGCCGTTGGGGGCCGGATCCTTCGATGTCGCCCTGTGCGAACGGGTTTTCCAGCATCTGACCGCACCCGCCCGCGCCGCCGCCGAAATCGCGCGGGTGCTGAAGCCGGGCGGACGCGTGGTGGTGATGGACAGCGACTGGGGCACGGCCATCGTGCATCCCGGCGAGCGCGGCGTGGTGCGCGAGGTGATCGAAACGCTCGTCACCAACACCACCAATCCGTTCTCCGGCCGCCGGCTGCCGGGGGCGCTCACCCAGGCCGGGCTGGTCGTCGACGATATCGGCTCCCATGCGCTGGTCCAGGATGCGAGCGCGGGGGCCGGGGCGCTGGTGGCCCGCATCTCCGCGATGGCGGTGGCACGCCGCGCGATCACCGAGGAACAGCGGCAGCAATTGCTTGACGAACTCGAGGCCGGTGCGCGCAGCGGAGATATCCACCTGTCGGTGACGATGTTCGCGGTACTCGCGCACAAACCGCAGTAGAAAGCATTCGGGGCCCCTCGCCGAGGGGCCCCGAACACTGCTGTCTCAGCTCAGTTCTGCAGCAGTTTCTCGGTCGCCGCCAGCAGCACGCACGTTGCCAGACCGTCCATCGCCTGCTCCAGATCCTGCTGCGACGGGAAGCTCGGCGCGATGCGAATGTTCTTGTCTTCCGGGTCCTTCTTGTACGGGAAGGCCGAACCCGCCGGCGTCAGCGCGATACCCGCCTCCTTCGCCAGCGCCACCACGCGACCGGCCGTACCCTCCAGCACATCCAGGCTGATGAAGTAGCCGCCCTTGGGTTCGGTCCAGGAAGCGACCTTCGACGCACCCAGGCGGTCTTCCAGAATCCGTAGCACCAGCTTGAATTTCGGCTCCAGCAGCGCCCGGTGCGCCTGCATGTGCCGCCGCACCCCTTCCGCGTCACCGAAGAAGCGCAGATGCCGCAACTGGTTGACCTTGTCCGGGCCGATGCTCTTCTTCCCGGCGTACTTCAGATACCAGTCGAGATTGGCGGTGGAGGAACCGAAGAAACTGACACCGCTACCGGCGAAAGTGATCTTCGAAGTGGACGCGAAGACGAAGGGGCGGTTGGGGTTTCCGGCCGCGGCCGCCAGACCGAGTACATCCACCACCGGCGCCGCGGTCTCGGTCAGTGGATGCACCGCATAGGCGTTGTCCCAGAACAGCCGGAAGTCCGGTGCCGCAGCCGGCATCGAAACCAGTTCGCGCACTACCGCTTCGGAGAAGACCACACCTGTGGGGTTGGAGTAGTTCGGCACCGCCCACAGGCCCTTGATCTGCGGGTCCGCCGCAACCAGTTCGGCGATCGCGTGCACGTCCGGGCCGTCGTTGCCGATGGCGATCGGAATCATTTCCACGCCCAGCGATTCGGTGATCGCGAAATGCCGGTCGTAGCCGGGACTCGGGCACAGGAACTTGATCGGCTCGTCGGCCCAGCGCCGCTGGGAGTCGACCGTGCCGTGCAGCATCGCGAAAACGATGGTGTCGTGCATGATCTCGAGGCTGGCGTTGTTACCGGCCAGCAGATTCTCCACCGGAATCCCCAGCAGCTCACCGAAGATGGCGCGCAGCTCGGGCAGGCCGTGCAGACCGCCGTAATTGCGGCAGTCGGTACCGCTGCCGTCGCGGTAGTCGTCGGGACCGGGCAGGGCGAGCAGGCCGGCGGAGAGATCGAGTTGTTCCGGCGACGGCTTACCTCTGGTCAGATCCAGCGTGAGCTTCTCGGTCTGGAGCTTCGCGTAGTTCGCGGTCTGCGTCTCGTGTTCCGATACGAGTTCCGCATGGCTCATCAAACCGATCTGCGTTTGCCGGGGCATCCTGAGCAGCCTTTCAAGCAGCGAGGTACAGGTTGACGGATCGCACGCTCGCGGCGGCGGTCCAGCCGACCACGTTACCCGTCGAATGCACCCAGTGGCAGGTGAGTTTCCCCCGAAATATAGGAGGACCCCGCGCACCCGGCAGAGCCCATTGACCCTTGCTGCCTTCCGGCCCTGGGGGAGTTCACAGGATGCGCGCCGCGCGGGATCCGTCGGCCAGTGTAGTCATATCCGCGCCGAAGCGGGAATCCGGGCGGGCCCACGCCGGTCGGACCCGGTCTGCGCACCGACGACGCCCAGCTCACCCCCCGCGACGGTCCGCGCTCGAGTAGATACGATCACCAGCGACATTTTTCGAGGGGGCCTTCCGCGCCAGGACCGGAGGAAATAGTGACAGGCAGCAACCCACCCAACGGTGGTTCCGAACATCAGGGGCCGGGGAATCCGCCCAACGAGACCGTGCACTGGTGGTCCACCGCACCGCAGGTCCCCGAGCAACCGCTCACCGGCACCGATCCCACCGTGATGGGCGGGCAACCCGGCCCGGTGACAGGCACCGATCCGACAGTCCTGGGTGCCGGATTCGACGCCTACCACCACGGGATGCAGCAACAGCAGCCCTACGGACAGCAGCAGCAGTACGGGCAGCAACAGCCCTACGGTGGTCAGCCACCGTCGCAGCCGTCATATCCCCAGCAGCAGTTCCCACCGCCCTACGGCCAACAGCCGCCGTATCCGCCGCCGCCCGGTAAGAAGAGCAACACCGGGTTGATCGTTGCCGGTGTGGTCGGACTGGTGGTCGTGATCGGCGCGGTGGTCAGCGTGATCGCGCTCACCGGCGGTGACAGTGGTGGTGATACGAAGAAGAAGGACAACGGCGTCGACGGCAACTACTCGATGGAGCATGTGACCAACGCCTGCAACCTGATCGATCCCACGGTCCTGCAGCAGTGGGCACCGAATGTCGACGGCGTGCCCGAACACACCGAGCGCGCCCCCGGCAAGAGCATCGGCGGCGGCAGCCTCACCTGCCGGGCCAGCTACGACGGCGCCGGCAAATACGGCACCGACGGCTCCGACATCGACCTCGACGTCGACTTCAAGAGCAAGTACGGCGACCCGCGCTACCAGAGCTGGAAGCAGAGCGACACCCAGACCACCGGCACCGGACGCACCTCCGGACCCATTCCCGGGATCGGCACCGAGGCCTACTACGCGATCAACCAGCGCGACTACTCGAGCTTCACCACCCTGGACTACACCTGCGCCGCGATCGACTCCAACGTCTCGGTCAAGGTGGAACTCGACATCCAGGCCGAAGGCTCGATCAACACCGACACCGTGGCCACCACCTGCAAGAACCAGCTTCAGAAAGCCCTGTCCGGCCTGAAGAAGTAGCCCCATTTGCTGTTGTGGGGGGTGTACCCGGTATATTGCTCTGCGGAGGATTCGCCTAGTGGCCTATGGCGCTCGCCTGGAACGCGGGTTGGGTTAACGCCCTCAGGGGTTCAAATCCCCTATCCTCCGCTCGCGGAAATGCCCGCTACCTCGAGAGGTAGCGGGCATTTCCTTGTCGTACCGCCGATGTCAGTTGATCACCTGGGCGGCCATCCCTGCCTGATATGCCCCACCCGGACTGCGAGTGATCACGCCCATCCGGTTGGCGGCATTGGTCAGGGCGATCAGGATCACCAGGGCGGCGGTCTGGTCCTCGTCGTAGTGTTCGCGGACCCGCGCCCAGGTCTCGTCCGAGACGCCGTGGTTCGCGTCACCGAGGCGGGTGCCCTCCTCGGCCAGGGCCAAGGCGGCGCGTTCGGGCTCGGTGAAGACCGTGGTTTCGCGCCAAACCGCGACCAGGTGCAGGCGCACCTCGGATTCACCGGCGGCGACCGCCTCCTTGGTGTGCATATCGACGCACATGCCACAGCCGTTGATCTGGCTGGTACGCAGAGATACCAGCTCGCGGGTCATCGGGGACAGCCCGCCCTGGTAGAGGAGGGCGGCGGCGCCGGCGAAACGCTTGGTGAACTTGGCGCCGAGTTCGTTCGTGTTCAAATCCATGCGGGGGCTCATGGTGGACCGTCCTTGTTCGTCGAGAGTGGGATGCCCATACGACGCCGGCACCCCCTCCCCTGTGACAGTGATCCAGATCACGGAAGATCGATGTCACAGACTGCGGGCGCCGAGCATCTCTTGGTGACACCCGACCGACAGGAGCCAGCCATGAGCGAGCGCATCGACGCCGCGACCGAAACGTTCGTGGACCATCGCAACCTGCTGTTCACTGTCGCCTACGAAATGCTCGGCTCGGCGGCAGACGCGGAGGACGTGCTGCAGGAGACGTGGATGAAATGGGTGGGCGTCGACCTCGACGGGATCCGGGACCGGCGGGCGTATCTGGTCCGGATCACCACCCGCCAGGCGCTGAGCCGATTGCGCACCCTCGGTCGCCGTAAGGAGTCCTATATCGGCCCGTGGCTGCCCGAACCGTTGCTCACCTCACCCGATGTGGCCGAGGACATCGAGTTGGCCGACAGCGTGTCGACCGCGATGCTGCTGGTTCTGGAAACCCTCACCCCCACCGAGCGTGCGGTGTTCGTCCTGCGCGAGGTATTCGACCTCGACTACGCGGAGATCGCCCACGCCATCGACAAGGCACCCGCTGCCGTGCGCCAAATCGCCCATCGCGCCCGGTCTCACGTGGCAGCACGGCGTCCCCGTGAGGTGGTGAGCGCCGAGGAGAGCAGCCGCGCCATCGAGGCCTTCCGGAATGCGGTCGAAACCGGGGACCTGCAACAGTTCGTCGACATGCTGGCGCCCGATGTGGTCCTGCTCGGCGATGGCGGCGGGGTGGTCCAAGCGGTTCCACGCCCGGTTACCGGCGCGCACCGCGTCGCCCGCATTCTGCGCACCGGTCTGCCTCGCATGCGGGCGGAGACTTCACTCGAAACGGCCCAGATCAACGGCAGTCCGGCGCTGATCTTCCGCATCGGCGGCGAAATCGACAACGTCCTGACCGTTCGCATCGACAACGGGCTGATCACCGGCCTCTACGTGGTGCGTAATCCGGCGAAACTCCGCCGCGTCCACCAGCAGACCACCGTCAGCCGCTGACGCGGGCAGAAGCGGGAAGGAGCGGGGCCGCCGGTCAGGTCCAGTGCATATCCCGGAGCAGGGTGGCCTCCGACCCTCCGTCGGCGAAGATGATCTGACCGGTGACGAAGTGGTTGTGTGCCCCGGAGAGCCAGCAGATCAGTTCGGCAACCCATTCGGGACGGCCGGGAAAACCGCCGAACGGTTGTGGCGCAACAGCTTCGACCGAGTTTCGGATGTTCTCGTCGGCGAGAATATAGGCGGCCGCGGGTGTGTCGACCACGCCCGGGGCAACAACGTTGAGGGCGATGCCCGCACCCGCCCACTCCGCAGTGGTGGCAACCTGCCGCACCCAGCGGTTCAGCGCGCGCTTGGCCAAACCGTAGCCACCCGCCTCACCGCCCGCACTGGGGTCGGCCGCAAGGTAGGCGACCGCGGTGGGCTCATCGCCGTCGAGGCATGCCTGCACGATGCGGTCGTCTGCGGGCGACAGCGACGAGGTGGACGAGACGGCTACCGCGCGCGGAGCGGGGCTGTTCGCCAGCAACGGGCGCAGGCCCTGCAAGGTCGCGATCGCACCGAAGTAGTTCGTTTCCAACAGACCGGTTCTGCCGCCGCCCGCTACCGCCAGTACCGCATCGATCGCTCCGTATTCCCGCACCTGGGCGACCAGCGAGCGGCGGCCGTCCGGGGTGGAGAGATCGGCCTGAATATCGGCGCCGGCATCGAGATCGCAGCCGATCACCGTGGCGTCGCGGGCACGCAGTAGCGCCGCGGTCGCCGCACCGATACCGGATTCCGAACCGGTGACCACATAGGTTCGTCCTGCGTAACCCTCGTCCAGCGCCATCGCTCCCTCTCTGCCGTAGGCCGAGACGTGACGGCCGCGGCGTCTCGGGATCACCACCTTACGGATTCGTCACCGCCTGTCGCGGGAATCCTCTGTAGCCGAGCAGAAATCGCCGCCGCCCGAGAAGTCGGAGCAGCGGCCGCGGTCGGGCGCCGCCCCGAGAACTTGACCATGCCGTTACGGCACACCCCAAACTGGGTTGGAAGGCAACGAGAGTGAGGAACGGACGCCATGGCGTGGAGTACTCGAGAGCTCGCGGAGCTGGCCGGCACCAGCGTGCGGACGGTGCGGCACTATCACGAGGTCGGGCTGCTCGAGGAACCCGAACGCAGCTCCAACGGTTACAAGCACTACGGCGTGGCGCATCTGCTGCGGTTGCTGCACATCAAACGCCTCACCGAGCTGGGGTTCTCGTTGTCGCAGATCGCCGCGATGGGCGACGATGGCGCGCATCCGGAACAGGCGGTGCGCGCTCTGGACGCGGAGCTGGCGGCGACCATCGAACGGCTGCAACGCGCGCGCCGGGAGATCGCCGTGATCCTGCGGCATTCCGCTCCCACCGATCTCCCGGTCGATCTGGCTCGGTCGACGGCCGACCTTCCGGACGCCGATCGCGCTTTCGTCACCGTCGCGAGCAAAGCCCTCGATCCGCCGGTATTCGAGGCCTACGAACAGATCCGTCAGAGGTTCGGCGAGATCCCCGTAGCGCACGACTTGGCCGAGCTGCCTGCCGACGCCGACGAAACCACCCGGCGCGAACTGGCCGAGCGACTGTTCCCCGCGATCGCCGCGGCCTGGGCCGAGCACCCCCAACTCTCCGGCCATCGGATCGCGCCGAGCACAGTGCGGCGCGCCGCCCAGGCATTCGAGGTGGCGATCGACGAGCTGTACAACCCGGCGCAGGCCGACGTGTTCAGGCGAGTGCAGGACATGTTCCGCGCCACGCCGTGACGTGCAGAAGGTGTCGGCGGCCCGGTATATGATCGAACACATGTTCGAGCACTGGCCGGAAGAAGGAAAGGGGGCGCTGCATCGGGTGGTTGTGCCCCCGGTGCCGGTGCTGGTCGATGTGAGCGCGGCATTGCCGACACATCCGCGCACGGAAGCACCCGAGGACGGCGCCCGGGTGCGCGCCGGGGGCCTGGAGGTCACCGGGCGCATCCCCGGACGGCTGCACGCCTGGGCGCGGGCCGCGGACGGCACCTGGCTCGGTTTGGTGGAGTTCGAGTTGACCACAGGGAATCGGCGCAGCCGATTGCCGGTGACCCAATGGTGCCCGGCACATGCGCTGATCATGCGCGGAGGTTGCGGGCCGCCGGAGTAGGCGGCCCGCAACCTCGCTGCGCGAGACCATATTTCGCACGAGCGAGCGGTCCGACAGCGCCGTTACCGCGCTCCGGCGGCCACGGGGGCAACTGCCGCCTGCCACTGGTCGAGCCCCGTCAAAGCCTTCGGCAGTGCCCCGGTATGCAGTACCCCCAGGCGCTGGGTGGCACGGGTCAGCGCCACGTAGAGTTCCGCCGCACCGCTGGGACCGGCGAGAATTCGGTCCGGCTCCACCACCAGAACCGCATCGAATTCCAGGCCCTTCGTTTCCGAAGCCGGAACCGTTCCGGGGACACCCGGCGGACCGATGACGACGCTGGTGCCCTCGCGAATGGCCTCGGTGTCAACGAATTCTGCTATGGCAGCTGCCAATTCGCCGTTCTCCAGGCGTCGTTCCCAGGGGGACACACCGCAGGAACGGACCGATTCGGGTGGCTGCACGTCGGGGGCGAAGTCGGCGAGCAGGGCGGCCGCGACCGCCATGATCTCCGCAGGTGTCCGGTAGTTCACCGTCAGCGCCCGGTAGAGCCAGCGTCCCGGAACATAAGGTTCCAGCATCGCGCCCCAGGTCCGCGCCCCCGCGGCAGAGCGACGCTGGGCGAGATCGCCGACAATGGTGAACGAACGGGCCGGGCAGCGGCGCATCAGCACGCGCCAATCCATTTCCGACAGCTCCTGCGCCTCGTCGACCACGATGTGGCGGTAGGTCCATTCCCGGTCGGCCGCAGCACGTTCGGCGAGATCACGAGTGTCGCGTTCGGCGAAACGGTCGGCCAGGTCCTCGGCCTCGAGCAGGTCGGTGGCGTAGAGGTGGTCCTCGTCGTCCATCGAATCCTCGCGGCCGGTCATCAGATCCAGCACTCCGGCGGCGTAGCGGGCCTCGGCGTCGCGCTCACGCTGAGCGGAGTCGTCGGTGGGTGCGGCGGAGCCCAACAGTTCGACCAGCTCGTCGAGCAGCGGCACATCCGACACTGTCCAGGCGTCCCCCTGCTCGCGCCACAACGCCGGATCGGCGCCGACGACCCGCAGCCGTTCCGGCGACGAATACAGCGACGACAGCAGGCCTTCCGGTGTGAGAACCGGCCACAGCTGGTCGAGGGCCGCGGTGAACTGCTCGTTGTCGCCCAGTTCGGCGGTCAGATCCGAGCGCATGTCCTCCCACGCCTCGCGGTTGTCCCGGGTCAGCCAGCCCTTGCCGATGCGGGCAATCGCGCGTTCGGTGAGGACATAGGTGATGATTTCGCGGAATACCGCCCGTGCCTCGTTGTGCGGTCGGCCGCTGTCGCGGGCCTCCTGCCTCGCCCATTCCGCGGTCGCGGCGTCGATGCGGGCGGTCACGTCGGCGAGCTCGACGGTCAGCGGGTGCTCCGGTAGCCGCTGCCGGTCGGCGATCGCGGCCGCCAGCACCTCGAGTATCGCGCGCGAACCCTTCAGCCGCGCGGCCGCCGCGGTGTCGTCACCGCTGACGTGCAGGCCGGGTAGTAGCTCACCGGTGGTCGTGAACACCACATTGGTCTCCCCCAGCGACGGCAGCACTCGGCCGATGTGCCGCAGGAACGCCGAATTCGGACCGACCACCAGCACACCCTCGCGCTCCATCTGCTTGCGCTGGGTGTAGAGCAGGTAGGCGACCCGATGCAGCGCCACGACCGTTTTCCCGGTACCGGGGCCACCCTCGATGACGACCACGCCGGAGTGCTCGAGGCGAATGATCTCGTCCTGTTCGGCCTGGATCGTCGCGACGATGTCGCGCATACCGGCACCACGCGGGGCGTTCACGGCAGCCAGCAGTGCCGCATCGCCGCGTTCGTGGGCGCCGGGGCGGCCGAACACCTCGTCGGTGAAATCGGTGACCCGCCTGCCGCGCGAATGAAATTGGCGTCGCCGCCGCATCTGCTCCGGGTTGGCGGCGGTCGCGGTGTAGAACGCACGTGCGGCGGGCGCACGCCAGTCCACCAGCACCGGCTCGGCATCGGTGCCGGCATCGAACAGACCGATTCGCCCGATATAGGACCGCTCCCCCGCGAGGGTGTCCAGGCGTCCGAAGCACAGACCGTTGTCCGCGACATCCAGCCGCTTCACTTCCCGGTCGTGCGCGCGCACCTCGGCATCACGTTCCACCAACGCCGCCTCACCCCGCAACGCCCTGCGGTACGCATCCTTCGCCCGCATCCGCTCGGCATCGAGCCGCTCGTAGAGCCCCGCGACGTAGTTACGCTCAGCCTGTAACTCGCCTTCGTATCCCTGATCCGACATGTGCCCCATTTCCGCAGGTAATCGACGTAGGCGGGCTATTGTGCGGCATCACCCCGGCCTTGCCGCAAGGCCCCCTGTACGGGATATAATGAGTACGGGAAGGGGGGCTCACTCGACAGCGGCGAGGCATTCCACCACCTCACGTACCGCAGCCTCCAGCAACTCCACGTACTCGTCCACGTCCGGCATCACCTGGGGATCACTGTGGACCGACAGCGTGAGCGTGTTTCCGAGACCGTGCAGGCCGTGGGTCAGGTGCATGACCGAACCCAGAGCCGGAAAGCCTGCGGTGAAGCGGACCCGTCCACCCAGCACCGACAGGTCGGCGGGACCCCGGTGCACGCTGGAGACGACGGTGTGGCCGGAGAGCGTCTCGGGCACCAGGTCCAGGGGGTAGCCGGCCACGTCGCGGCGCAGGACGGGAGCGGGGACGACGTCGTTGACGCGGTCGCGTGCCTGCTGCAGCGGGTGGGTGGCGCGGCGGCGGCGCTCGGCGAGGGTGGCGGCGATCCGGTCGGCGCGCAACCGCAGGTCCGGCTCTGCCACGCCGAGGTCGATACCGAGATCACGGTAATTGTTTCGCCGCACTGTCTTTCGATCGACCGGTAGCGCCATCGAGACCTGCGCACCCAGGTGGTCGCGGCGATCGCCGCGGGCGGCCAGGTAGCGGCTCAGCGCCAGCGATATCGCGGTGAGTGCGACGACCGTGACCGTATGGCCGGGTGCGCGCAGGTCGGCTCCGACGAGCATCCGTACGGCTCGTTCCTCGGGAGCGGGCGGCTGATTCAACCGCGTCGGCGCGAAACCGGGTGCCGGGGGCGGTATTTCACCCGCCTCGGTCAGCCTGTTCAGCTCGCGCTCGGCCCGCGCGGCCGCCAGCCCGCGGCGGACGGTGCAGCCCAGGCGCCACGGAAACGAGAACAGAGCCGTGGCCTCGACCGCTGCGCGTCCCAGCCGGCTCGTTCCCGGTGCGCAACTTTCGCGCCCATGCACTCGTCGCTCGAACAGTGCAGCGCCACGGCGCATCTCAGCGAGGTCCGACTGCCCGGCGACACGTTGTGCTCCCGGAGTCGGCACCGCGGTATCGGGAGTCGTCCGACCGGCCCGGTCGGTGGCCGGCTCCCCCAGCCCGGTCAACAGTTCTCGGGCGATCGCGGCGGCCCGCCGACCGTCCGCCAATGCGTGCGAAATCTGCAGGACGGCAACGAGGGCCGGGGTATCACCCGTTCCGGGTGTGGCGGCTGCCGGTCCGGAACCAGCCGGTGCGTCCCGGATTTCGCGGAACAGGTGCAGCCGCCAGGCGTAGCGTTCGGCCGGAACTCCGGTCCCGAGTAGCCGGGCCAGCGAATTCTCCACATTCGTCCACAGCGGCTCGTCCAGGTCGTGCACCACCACCTGGGACGGCTCGACCTCGCACGGTTCCCAGGACGGATACGCGAAACGATGCTCGCGGATGCGGAGCCGCAGGTCTGCGATGCCCGCGCTGCGGGCGATCACCGCATCACGCACGACCCGGTCCGGGTATCCGGTGTCGTCGAAGCAATAGAGCAGAAACAGATCGTTGCCGCCGCGGCGCGACAGCCAGAATCTGGTGGCGTCCTGCGGAGCCAGCGCGGCCCGATGCCCGGTCAGCGCAGCCGACACCCCGGCCCGTACGGCCATCCGCCCGGTCGGTACCGCCACCCGCCTGGTCGGTGCATTCACCCGCCCGACGATATCCACACCCGTCCCCAGGATCCGAATCCGAGGCTCACCGATCGCGTCGAGCGCCGGCCCCTGACACAACACGGGCCCCGAGTCGCACGACTCGGGGCCACAACCGTTCGCTGTGAGTCAGGCGGGGGCGAGCTTTCCGGCCCGCACACCGGTGACGAACGCATCCCACTCACCCGGGGTGAATGCCAGTGCCGGCCCGACACCGCGGTCCTTGGTATCGCGAACCCCGACATTGCCGTCACGCAGAAAAGCTACCTCGACGCAGTTTCCGTCGGGCCCGCTGTATTTACTCTTGCGCCACACCGCACCGGACCAATCGACCTTCACCTCAGCCATCTCCTCTACCATCGTCGATAACGAGAATATCCTGCTCAACTCATCGGGGAACTCGGATTCCGAACGGTTCCCGGCCCCATAATGCACCCTGGTCACGACACGTGAACGACTCGTTCTACCGACCACTCGAAGAAGTTCACACCGGCATGGCGTGCCCTCCGGGGGATCCCCGGGAGAGCACCCTAGCAGCACCTTCATTCACTGCAAACAAGTTTGCACTTTCAACTGCATGAATGAACCGCGAATAATTTCCATATACGAATAGCGAAGAAATTGCCAAATGAACGGAGAATGATCCGGCAAACAGACGGTACGGTTGAATTCAGTGCAATCGCGGACGGGGCGCACACCCGGTAAACCGGCAGGTTGCCGGAGAGAGATCATGGAGCAGTGGTGGAACGAGATCGAGATGATGCCGGAAACGCCCGAAATGCCCGCCCTCGCGATCGCCTCGGACGGCCTCTACCCCCGGGTAGCGCGGGCGTCGCACGCATTCCGGACGATCTCGACCTCCCACCCGACGAAACCCTGGATTACGCCCAGCGCCTACTCGACCAGGGTCTGGCCTTCTACGCGCACGAAGTCCTCGAGGCCGCGTGGAAGAACGGGCCGTTCGCGGAAAGGATGCTGTGGCAGGGGCTGGCACAGTATGCGGTCGGCCTGACGCACATCCAGCGCGGCAACCCGAAGGGTGCTCGCACCTTGCTCGAGCGCGCGGTCGGCCGGTTGGAGGCGGAGTCCCCCGGGTCCCCAGCGCCGTACGGTATCGACACGGCCGGACTGATCGCGCACGCGCGGACGCTGCTGATCCGGTTGGATACCGACGCCGAGATCGACGAGGTCACCTTGTTCCCCAGGTTGCGCGGATGATCCCGCACACGGCCGGAGCGGGCCGCTTCGCTCCCAGCCCGTCCGGAGATCTACACCTGGGCAATTTGCGTACCGCCCTGCTGGCGTGGCTGTTCGCCCGCACCACCGCGCGCAACTTCCGGATCAGGGTCGAGGATCTGGACCGGGTCCGCGAGGGCGCCGCCGACCGCCAGCTCGCGGATCTGGCCGCCATCGGCCTGGACTGGGACGGCAAGGTGGTCTACCAGTCCGCACGCACCGAGTACTACGCGGCCGCGATCGACCAGCTCACCGCTGCCGGAGCGACCTACGAGTGTTATTGCACGCGTAGGGAAATTCAGAAGGCCGTCACCGCCCCACACGGACCGATGGGCGCCTATCCCGGCACCTGCCGCAACCTCACCACTGCACAGCGGGCAGCCAAACGCGAGGAAGGGCGCCCCGCGGCACTGCGGCTGCGGGCGGAAACCAACGAATTCGAGATCACCGACGCGATCCACGGCCGTTACCGCGGACTCGTCGACGACTTCGTCCTCCGCCGCGGAGACGGCACCGCCGCCTACAACCTCGCGGTGGTTGTCGACGACGCCGCGCAGGGATTCGATCAGATCGTGCGCGGCGACGATCTGCTGCCGTCCACCCCGCGCCAGGCGTATCTGGCGACCGTACTCGGGCTGGCGGTGCCCACGTACGCCCATGTCCCCCTGGTGCTCAACACCGACGGAGCGCGGCTGGCCAAGCGCGACGGCGCGGTGACCCTGCGCGACCGGACCGCTCTCGGCGAATCACCGCGGCAGGTCTTCGCTCTGCTGGCGGCGTCACTGGGCTATCAGGGAGAAAGGCCGCGCGCACTGTTGGCGCAGTTCACCCCCGCGACCGTGCCGCGCGCACCGTGGATTCTGGACCCCGCGCATCTGGACCCGGTGCGCCGCGGCTGATTCGTTCGGCTAGGTACTGGACACCGCGATGTTGACGACCACCCACACGATGGTGAGCACGATCCCGGCCGCGCCGATCCAGATACCGGCGAGAGCCATCCCGCGGCCCTGACCACCACGCTCCTTGATCTGATTCAGGGCGATCACACCCAGCACGATGCCGACGATGGAACCGAGGCAGGTGCACAGACCCAGGATCGAGGCGATCAGCGATCCGATCGCCATACCGTTGTTGCCCTGCTGCTGCGGCTGCGCGTACCCGTAGGGCTGATAGGGCGAGGCGCCGGGGTAACCGTAAGCCGGTTGACCGTAAGGCTGTTGGCCGTAGGGCTGCTGGCCTTGCTGGCCGTAGGGCTGCTGCCCCTGCTGCGGATAGCTGGGGTAGCTCGGATACGACGACGGAGGCGGCTGCTGATGCGGCCCGGACTGCGCGTTCGGCGGCGGAGGCGGCATCGGCTGCTGGGGATTCTGGGGCTGCGAGGGGTTCTGAGGCTGCGACGGGGGCGGGTTCGCCGGCGGCGGCACCGACGGGTGGTCACCCGATTCGGAGGAGACACCTTCGCCGCCGTACTGCTTCCACCATTCGTCGGAATCGCCGGGATTCGTCATCGGTCCAGCCTATTGCACCGCGACCCGCAGCCGGTATCGTCCACGAATCGTGAGCGAGACACGACGAACGACACCGGCCGAGGAGTCTGGACGCCCCGCGGTCGAACACGCAGCATTCGCGCAGGCCGCGGGGGGTCCCTTCACTCTGATCGTGACACTGTTCACGGCCGTACTGATGATTTCCAATATCTGCGCGACCAAGGGCGTGCAGTTCTTCACCGGCCACGAGGTATCCCTCGGGCCCATCGAGATCCTGCCGATCACCACCGACGGCGCCTTCTTCCTGTTCCCTGTCGCCTACGTCATCGGCGATGTGCTCAGCGAGGTCTACGGTTTCAAGGCCGCCCGCCGCACCATCTACTACGGGTTCGGGATGCTGGCGTTGATGGTGATCTGCTTCTGGATCTCCATCGGGTTGCCGGCCGCCGAGTTCTACGACGGTCAGGACGCTTTCCGTTCGGTCGCCGGAACCACGCCGCAACTCGTCGCCGCCGGACTGGCCGGCTATGTGGTCGGGCAGTTCCTCAACTCGGCGACACTGGTGCTGATCAAGGAACGCACCAAGGAGAAGCATCTGTGGGCGCGGCTGCTCGGGTCCACCGTCGCAGGCGAACTCGGCGACACCCTGATCTTCTGCTCCATCGCGGCCACGGCCATCGGTATCGACACCTGGGGCGCGTTCATCAACTACGTGATCGTCGGCTTCGTGTGGAAGACGCTGTGCGAGGTGCTGATCATGCCGATCAGTTACCGCTGCATCGCCTACCTGAAGAAGCGCGAACCCAGCTACGCACCACTGGACAAGCCCGCCCTCTACAGCTGAGGTCTCACAGCCGGACCCGGCCCTGCCAGCCGGCCAGGAACTCGGCCTTGAACTCGTCGTAGTAGCCGCCGTCGATACCGGCGCGGATATCGTCCACGAGCCGAATCGTGAAGCGCTCGTTGTGAATCGTGCACAGGGTCGCGGCGAGCATCTCCTTCGCCTTGAACAGGTGATGGATGTAAGCGCGGGTGTAGTGCGCGCAGGTATAGCAGTCGCAGCTCTCGTCGATCGGAGTGAAATCGCGCCGGAAGCGGGCGGTATTGATGTTGAACCGGCCCTGCCGCAGGTAGATCGCGGCATTGCGGGCCACTCGGGACGGGTTGACACAGTCGAAGGTGTCGGCACCGTTCTCGATGGCGACGAAGAAGTCCTCCGGTTCGCTGATCCCCAGCAGATGGCGCGGTTTCTCCGGCGGCAGTTCGTCGCTGCACCAGCCGACGATGGTGCCGAGCTTCGCCTTCTCCAGCGCACCACCGATGCCGTACCCGTCGAAACCCGTTCCGCCACTGCCGCGCATCGCATCCAGATCGCGGCAGGCCTTGCGCCGCAGATCCTCGTACTGCGCCCCCTGGATCACCGCGAACAGCGCCTGATACGGGCGGTGCGAGCGCGCCGCGGTGAGGCGTTCGTGTTCGTCGATGCAGCGCTGCGCCCATTCGTGGGTGCGCTGCAGCGACTTCTCCTGGTACCCACGGGTATTGAACAGTGTGGTCAGCTCGTCGAAGGCGAACATGATGTCGGCGCCGAGCCGGTGCTGAATACCCATCGACACCTCGGGCGTGAACCGGTGCTTGGAACCGTCCAGATGGGAACGGAAGGTGACGCCGTCGTCGTCGACCACCGCCAGCCGTTCCTTACCCTTGGCGATCACCTCGTCGCTCTGCATGCCGACCGCCTCCATCGCCAGCACCTTCTTGAAGCCCACCCCCAGCGACATCACCTGGAAGCCGCCGCTGTCGGTGACGGTGGGGCCCGGCCAGTTCATGAACCTGCCCAGGCCGCCCGCCTCGTCGACGATGTCGGAGCCGGGCTGCAGATACAAGTGGTAGGCGTTGGCCAGCAGGGCTTGCGCGCCGATCTCGGCCATCGTCTCCGGGAGCACCGCCTTGACCGTGGCCTTGGTGCCGACCGGAACGAAGGCCGGCGTGGCGATGTCACCGTGCGGTGTGCCGATCACCCCGGTGCGGCCGTGTTTGCCGGGCAGCCGGGTACCGATGGTGAAGGAGAACCGCTCGTGATCGGGCATCCCGACATCCTGCCAGGCGGCCTCCATCACAATGCCCCGAGTCCCCGCAGGTCTCTACCTACCCCAGCCGTCCCGCTCCGACTGCAGATGGGCCAGCAGCAGCTTGATCGACAGGACCGGCACGAACCACGCGATCGCCGCCGGAACCGGCATTGCCGCGGCAATGATCGCCAGCGACAACGTGGCCAGGGCGTAACCGACCGGCCGCCGCAGTGCCGGCGGCGCGGCTAGTACCACGGCCGCGGCGCCCAGCATGGTCAGATACACCACCAGCGCCGTCCACCAGCCGAATCCGGGGACAACCAAGGCCACGAGGAACGGTTGCACATGTACCGCGACGAAGGCGAGGTGATGGCGAGCGGTCCGGCCTGGCCGGTGAAACCAGCGCTTGGCAGAGGGCAGGGCGTTGACCGTTGCACCGCCGAACAGGTCGAACGCAACCAGGCCGATCACGGTCACGGATATGAGAGTCCAGTCGGCGGCCAGGCCCGCCACCACCGCGAAGATGGCGCCGGCGACGGCTGCACCGTAACCGAGCAAGAGTTCGGTCGGCGATGCCTCCGGCGCAATCAGCGTGGCGTTGATCCGGCGCGGGATGGACATGCTGGTGGTGGACGTGCCGGTCATGCTCGCTCCGCCGGACGCAGCCCGTTCAGGCAGATGTCGATGATGGTGCCGTCCAGACCGGCGATGGGCAGGCCGGGCTCGGCCAGCCACTGCAGCAGACAGCCCTCGATGGCACCGACGATGACCATCGAGCGGGCGGCAGCGGATCCGGGACGAATATCGCCTTCGTGTTCCGCCGCGGTGAGTAATTGTTCGATCGCCGCACGATAGCCCCGGTAGACGGCGGCCATATCCAACGGCATCGCTACATCGTCGCCGCGGCCGACACCCCACAGATCAATCATGATCCGCGACAGGTCCGGCGCCGAGGTCAACATCGCGCAGGTGGTCCGGATCAGCGTGGCCAGCCGCTGCAGCGCCGGACCGTCCTGCGCCACCGTCGCCCGCAGGCCGGCCAGGGAGTTGTCGGCGAAGTCGTCGAAGGCCGCGCGCAGGACAGCCTCCCGGCTGTCGAAAGCCAGGTAAACACTGCCCTTGGCAATTCCGGCCTCCGCCGCGATGTCCTCGATCCGGCTCGCGGCGAAGCCCTTCCGCGCGAAGACCCGGACGGCCGCAGCGAGGATTTCAGCGCGGCGAGCGTCGGGGTCGACAATCCGTGGCGACATATCAACTCCTATGACTGACTGTTCAGTCATTATAAACTCCGGTGCGCGACCGTCAATGCCCGGCGGAGTACCCGACGGCCCCGTCCGGAGGTGGACGGGGCCGTCGATGAGGGTGTGCGCGTGAGCTATACGGCGTCGACCGTCTCCTCGTCGACCAGATCCTGATCCACCGCCGCACCCGTGAACTGTGCGTTGTAGAGCCGGAAGTACGCGCCGCGATTGGCGAGCAGACCATCGTGAGTGCCCTGCTCCACGATGTGGCCGGCCTCCATCACGACGATCAGATCGGCATCGCGAATGGTCGACAACCGGTGCGCGATGACGAAACTGGTGCGATCACGGCGCAAGGCGGCCATGGCCTGCTGAACCAGGAGTTCGGTGCGGGTATCGACCGAACTGGTGGCCTCGTCCAGAATCAGGATGGTCGGCTTGGCCAGGAAGGCACGAGCGATGGTGATCAGCTGCTTCTCGCCCGCGCTGACCCCGGACCCCTCCTCGTCGATCACCGTGTCGTAGCCCTGCGGCAGTGAATGGACGAACCGGTCGACATAGGCGTCGCGGGCCGCCGCGAGGATCTCCTCCTCGCTCGCGCCCGGATTGCCGTAGGCGATGTTCTCCCGGATCGTGCCCCCGAACAGCCAGGTGTCCTGCAACACCATGCCGATCCGCGACCGCAGCCGCGCCCGGCCGACATCGGTGATATCGACACCGTCGATGGTGATGGCGCCGGAATCCAGTTCGTAGAACCGCTCCAGCAGATTGACCAGTGTGGTCTTACCGGCGCCGGTCGGGCCCACGATCGCAACCACATGCCCGGGCTCGGCGACCAGCGACAGGTCCTCGATGATCGGCTTGTCGGGCTCGTAGCGAAACGAGACCGCGTCGAATTCGACCCGGCCCCGATCCATCGGCCGCAGATCCTCCTCGCTCGGATCGGGAATCTGCTCGTCCGCGTCGAGGATTTCGAAGATGCGCTCCGCCGAGGCCACCCCGGACTGCAGCAGATTCACCATCGAACCGATCTGGGTGAGCGGCTGACTGAACTGGCGCGAGTACTGGATGAACGCCTGCACCTCACCCAGCGACAAGTTGCCCGAGGCCACCCGCAAACCGCCGACCACCGCGATCAGCACGTAGTTCAGGTTTCCGATGAACATCATCACCGGCATGATCAGCCCGGAAATGAACTGCGCCTTGAAGCTGGCCTCGTAGAGCTTCTCGTTGCGCTTGTCGAACTCGGCACCGACCTCCCGGATGCGACCGAAGGCGGTCACCACCTCGTGACCGGTGAAAGCCTCCTCGACCTGGGCGTTGACCAGGCCGGTGTACTTCCACTGATTGACGAAGTGCGGTTTGGAGCGCTTGGCGATCTGCGCGGTGACGATCACCGCGGCCGGCACCGTGAGCAGCGCGATCACCGCCAGCAATGGCGAGATCCAGAACATCATGATCAGGATGCCGATCACCGACAGCACCGACATGACCAGCTGACTCATCGTCTGCTGCAGGCTCTGCGCCACATTGTCGACATCGTTGGTGACCCGGGAGAGCACATCGCCGCGGGCATTGCTGTCGAAGTAGCTCAGCGGCAAACGATGCAGCTTGTCCTCCACCTCGCTGCGCAGCCGCTGCACCGCCCGGTTGATCACGGTGGTCAGCAGATACGCCTGCAACCAGTTGAAGACCGAGGCCAGCACATACAGCACCAGCACCAACGTCAGAACCTGGCCGACCGCACCGAAATCGACGCCCACACCGGGCGTGATATCCATCGACGCGAACATGTCGGCGAGCCGGTCCTGGCCCTGCTCGCGCAGTGAGGCCACGGCCTGATCCTTGGTCAGGCCCTCCGGCAGCTGTTTGCCGATGACGCCGTTGAAGATCAGGTTGGTCGCATTGCCCAGGATCTGCGGGCCCAGCGTATTCATCACGACCGCCGCGACCGTCAACGCCAGGATCACGGTGACAGCCACCCGATCCGGCGCCAGGCGCCGCAGCAACCGCTTCAGTGTCGGACCGAACGATTTGGCCTTCTGGCCGGGCGCACCCGGCGCCGGTGCCCCGGGCCTCATCGCCCCGCCTCCTGTGTCATGCGGGACACCCGCACCCGGACAGGCCGATCAGCAGCTGCGCCAAAGTAGCTCATCGCCCCGCCCGATAACCTGCGGGACACCCGCACCCGGACGGGCCGATCAGCAGCTGCGCCAAAGTAGCTCATCGCCCCGCCCGATAACCTGCGGGACACCCGCACCCGGACGGGCCGATCAGCAGCTGCGCCAAAGTAGCTCATCGCCCCGCCTCTTCCGCACTGAACTGCGATTCCACGATTTCCCGGTACTCCTCGCATTCGCGCAACAACTGGTCGTGGGTGCCGAGGCCGACCATGGCGCCGTCTTCGAGCACGAGAATCTGATCGGCATCGCGCACCGTCGAGATGCGCTGCGCCACGGTGATCACCGAGGATTCGCGTGTCTCCGGTCGCAGTGCGTCGCGCACCCGCGCGTCGGTCGCGACGTCGAGGGCGGAGAAACAGTCGTCGAACAGATAGACCTTCGGCTTCTTCACCAGGGCGCGGGCGATGGCCAGGCGCTGGCGTTGACCGCCGGACACCGTGGTGCCGCCCTGGGCGACCGGTGTCTGTAGTTCCTCGGGCATGGCCCGGACGAAATCGGCGGCCTGCGCGATCTCGAGGGCATGCCACAGCTGATCGTCGGTGGCCTCCGGATCGCCGTAGCGCAGATTCTCCGCGATGGTGCCGGAGAACAGGTACGCCTTCTGCGGCACCAGGCCGATCTGCGACCGCAGCAGGTCCAGGTCGGCGTGGCGCACATCAATACCGCCGACCCGAACCGAACCGGCGGTGACATCGATCAACCGCGGAATCAGGTTGACCAGCGTGGTTTTACCGGACCCGGTGGAGCCCACGACGGCGATGGTCTGCCCGGGCTCGACCCGGAAGCTGATATCGCGCAGCACCGGTTCCTCGGCGCCGGGGAAGGTGAATTGCGCACCGGACAGTTCGACGATGCCGGTATCGGCGGTGAAGGTCTCCGGTTCCGCGGGCGGCACCACCGTGGAGTCGGTCTCGAGTACCGCGGCGATCCGTTCGGCCGAGACCGCCGCGCGCGGGGCGATCATCGCCAGGAACGAGGCCATCATGACCGCCATCAGGATCTGCATGATGTAGGACAGCAGCGCCGTCAGCGAGCCGATCTGCATGTCACCGGAGTCGATGGCGTGGCCGCCGAACCAGATCACGGCGACCGTGGTGAGGTTGCTGATCAGCATCACGGCCGGGAACATCAGCGCTGCCATCCGGCCCACGAACAGGGAGGCCGAGGTCAGTTCGTCGTTGGCGACGCCGAAACGCTGCGTCTCGTGCGGCTCGCGGACGAACGCCCGCACCACCCGGATGCCGGTGATCTGCTCACGCAGCACCCGGTTCACCACGTCGATGCGCTGCTGTACCCGGCGGAATCCGGGCACCATCCGCACGATGATCAAGCTCATCGTCAGCGCCAGGATCGGCACCGCGACCAGCAGAATCCAGGACAATCCCAGATCCTGGCGCAGCGCCATGACGATGCCGCCGATGCACATGATCGGCGCCATCACCAGGATGGTCACACTCATCACGACCAGCAGCTGCACCTGCTGCACATCGTTGGTGTTGCGGGTGATCAGCGACGGGGCACCGAAGACACCGACCTCACGCGCGGAGAAGGTTCCCACCCGGTGCAGCAGTGCCGCCCGGATTTCCCGCCCGGCCCCCATCGCGGCCTGCGCACCCAAATAGACCGACATCGCCGAGGCCACGATCTGCACGGCCGATACCAGCAACATCCACAGACCGGTGGTCCAGATGTAGCCGATATCGCCCTTGGTCACGCCGTTGTCGATGATGTCGGCGTTGAGACTGGGCAGATACAGCATCGCGATGACAGAAACGAGCTGCAACGCAACAACCCCGGCGAGCTGGGTGCGATAGGGGGCCATAAAGGCGCGCAGCAACCTGATCAACATGATGGATGCAGGCTACCTGGATTCACGGCTGATGTCGGGAAATTTTTCTACCGAGAAAACAGCCTCGACCAGCGCCTAAACGATTATATCAAGAGCTGTGACGGCCACCGCTGCCGATATCGGCACGCGCAGTACCGGTCTCGGTGCTCGCGGTGCCGGCCGGTGCGGGCCGCCGGGTCCAGGCACCGGGATCGCGCACCAGGTCGGTGATGAAATCGGGCAGCTCACCGGTCGCGATATCGGCGATCGACACCTGCTCGAGCACCACGCGGATGTTCACCCGCAGCGCGATCCACACCCGCTGCAGCGGCTCGGCCACACCGGAGTAGACGACATCCTCGGGCCGCTGCCCGCGGACCGAGGCCAGCGGACCCTCGACCGCGCGGATCACATCGGCGACGCTGATCTGCTCGGCCGGGCGGGCCAGCCGGTAGCCACCGTCGGGACCACGGCGGCTGACCACCAGATCGGCGCGGCGCAGTTCGGCGGCAAGGGATTCCAGCACTTTCGGGGAAATCCCCTGTGCGGTGGCGATAATCTCGGATTTCACCGAATGCGGTTGGGTGCGCGCGATTTCCAGCAGCATTCGCACGGCGTAATCGACTTTCGCGGTGACGTGCACTAGCGCTTCCCCGTACCGGTCAGCACCGTCAGCGCGGAATCGAGCAGCACCTGCTCGATGAGATCGTCAGCGGCATCGGGGACGAGTTCGTCCGACCACAGCACCGTGCTCAATACCTCCAAAGCTGCACTGGCGCGCAGCAGGGCCTCGGCAGACGGATCCGCGCCCGCCAGCCATTGGCACAACCGCCGGTGCATATCGAGCATGTCCGGATAGATGTCGCCGATGGCGTTGATGATGGCCACCGTATCGCGCACGCACATCGCCGCGATCGCGCGGTGCCGCAACTGGGTTCGCAGCTGATGTTCGAGCACCTCGCGCACCCGCCGCTCGTTGTGCGGCTGCCCCTCGATCTCGTCGACCACGCGCTTCATATCGTCGAAGATCGGCTCGATGATCGCCAGCAGCAGATCGACCTTCGAGGCGTAGTGATAGTAGAGCGAGGCTTTTGTGATTCCCACCGCATCTGCGACCTCACGCAGGCTGGTCTGCTCGAAGCCCTTGGTCGAGAAAAGTCTGAGCGCGGCCTCGCGAATCGCATCTTTAGTGCGTTGACCTGCAACGACAGATCCGGAGGTTGTTCGGGCGCTCATCGGATGATCCTCTCACCACGCGAAGGGTGGGCCAGTGACAACCCCTTAAATCGAGGTTGTTCCTCCGCTTATCGATTCGGTAGTCTACCTACCGCACGGTAGGCAAAGCACGTCGATGGAGGCGGCGCCCGCTCGGCGGCCGCGGTAGTGCTGTCTACGGGGCGTAGAACGTAGAACCCAGCACCGCACATGAACTCAGCACCGCACACCAGCTATCGCTAGGAGATCCCGCGTGTCCGTGTACCTCTATCGGTGGGGGAAGTTCGCCTTCCGCCGGAAATGGATCGTGCTACCGGTCTGGTTGCTCATATTCCTGATACTGGGTGCACTGGGCGTCGGGCTGCAGAAGCAGAGCCAGGACGACTTCAACATGCCGGACCTGCCGTCGCAGCGGGCCACCGACATCCTCACCGAACAGTTCGGTAAAGACGCTGCCAAGGCATTCAGCTTCGACGCCGTCACCGGGACCTATGTGGTGCGTGCGGAACACGGCAAGCTGACCGATCCGGACAACCACAAGGCGCTGACCGCGCTGGCCCAGAAGATCAATCAGCTCGACATCGTCGACAAGTCCAAGATCGAGATGGACCCCGCCCACCCGGGTGTGCTGATCGATCCGGTCACCGCGACCAAGGCCATCGGCTGCCTCGACGGTGATCGCACCAGCGAAGCGTTCATCGCCAAATGCGGTCTGGCGCCGGTGAACGTGCTCGGCAAGAACAACAATGCCGATACCGTCGCCTACTTCAGCGTGCCGTTCAACCTCGAGTCGTTCTCCGACGTCACGCAGGCCGACCGGGACAAGGCGTACGACGTCGCCGACGAAGCCCGCCAGGCCGGCCTCGAGGTCGAGATGAGCGGCAGCATGGCGACCGAACAGGTCGAGATGGGCGGTGCCTCCGAAAGCATCGGCTACGTCGTCGCCTTCCTGGTCATGATGGTCGCCTTCGGCGCACTCATCGCCGCCTTCGTACCGATTCTCACCGGCATCGTCGGTGTGGGTATGGCCTCCTCGCTGATCATGGCGGGCACGTCGGTGGTGAATATCCCCAGCTTCACGCTGATTCTGGCCTCGATGATCGGTATCGCGCTGTCCATCGACTACGCACTGTTCATCGTCTCGCGCTACAAAGCCGAACTCGCGATCCAGGATTCGCCCGAAGAGGCCGCCGGTGTGGCCATCGGTACCGCCGGCTCCGCGGTGGTCTTCGCGGGTATGACCGTCATCATCGCGCTGTGCGGACTGAGCATCGTCGGCGTCAGCTTCCTGACCTGGATGGGCCTGGGCGGCGCACTCGCGGCGTTCTTCGCGATCCTGGTGGCGCTGACCCTGCTGCCCGCGGTGATGGGCGCCTTCGGCAAGTACCTGTTCAAGCCGAAGCTGCCGCTGGTGGCGCGCACCGACACCGAGGACGACAACACCGTCACCAACGGCAAGCGTTTCGGCCGCCTCATCGCCAAGGCACCGTGGGTCACCCTGGGCGCCAGCGTGATCGTGCTCGGTCTGCTCGCCGCACCCGCGGTGAATCTGAGCCTGGGCCTGCCCGGTGAGGACAGCCAGCCCGAGACCACCACGGTCCGCAAGGCCTACGACCTGCGCACCGAAGGATTCGGCGAGGGCACCAACGGCACTCTGATGGTGGTCGCGGATCTGTCGAACGTGAAGCCGGAACAGCGCAAGGAAGCCGTGCTGGCCCTGCGTGACCGGCTGAGTTCCTACGACGGCATGGACTTCGTCACCATGCCGACGACCAACAAGCTGGACGCGAAGAAGGCTCCGGACTTCGCCGCGAGCACCGGCGCCCAGCTCACCGCGGTCCCCAATTCCGGACCGAACGATGAGAAGACCCAGGACCTGGTCCAACACGCGCGGGATGCCGAAGCGGAACTGCAGGCGAAGTACGGCATGGAGTACGGCATCACCGGCTCCACGGCCATCTACTCCGATGTGTCGACCGCACTGCTCGGCAAGATCGTGCCCTATATGACGATCGTGGCGATCGCGGCATTCCTGCTGCTGGTACTGGTGTTCCGCTCGATTCTGGTGCCACTCACCGCGGCACTGGGTTTCCTGTTGTCGATGGCGGCCACCTTCGGCGCGACCGTGCTGATCTTCCAGCAGGACAAGCTGGGCCTGATCGGCGACGAGCATCCGATCGTGAGCTTCCTGCCGATCATCATGATCGGGTTGGTCTTCGGCTTGGCGATGGACTACCAGGTCTTCCTGGTCACCCGGATGCGTGAGGAATACGTGCACGGCAAATCGCCGACGGAGGCGGTGATCTCGGGCTACCACCACGGTGCCCGCGTGGTCACCTCGGCGGCGATCATCATGATCTCGGTCTTCGCCGGCTTCGTGATGATGCCGGATGTGACGGCCAAGTCCATGGGCTTCGCACTGGCGGCCGGTGTGCTGTTCGACGCCTTCCTGGTGCGAATGGTGCTGATCCCGTCCCTGCTGGTCATCATGGGCAAGTGGGCCTGGTGGATGCCGGCGTGGCTGGACCGGATCCTGCCCGATATCGATGTCGAGGGCACCAAGCTGCGCGAACTGCAGCAGCGCAACCGCGACACCGCCGACGAGCAGAAGGAGCCGGTACCGGTCAGCTGATCCGATCCGCGCTCTCGGGCCCCCATCCGCACAGCGGGTGGGGGCCCGCCCCGTATCCGGCACGGGCAGATCTCGATCCGGCGAGGTTCTTGATCTGACCGCACCTGGACAGCAGACTCGGAACTGATGCTCTCCCGCTAGGCAACCGCACAGCTCGTTCAGCGACCGGCCCCGGTTCGCGTTCGTCCGGATTCGAGGCCCGCGACCACTAGGAGCGCTCGTGTCCGTCTATCTGTACCGGTGGGGAAGATTCGCCTTTCGGCACAAGTGGATCGTGCTGCCGGTATGGCTGGTGCTGTTCCTGGTCGTCGGCGCGCTGGGCACCCAGCTGAAGGAGCCGATGACCGACGACTTCTCCATTCCCAACCTGCCGTCCGAACGCGCCACCGAGATCATGGACCAGCATTTTCCTGGCATGTCGGAGGCGTTCAGCTTCGATGCGGTCACCGGCACCTACGTCTTCGCGGCCGCACCCGGTCACAAGCTCACCGACCCTGCCGAACGCGAGGCAATGGGCACGGTGCTGACGAATCTGGCCGGTCTCGACATCGTGGACCACAGCACCCCGCTGATCGATCCGGTCGCCGCGACCGAGCAGATGGGCTGCCTGACCCCGGATCGCAGCTCACCCGAATTCACCTCCCGCTGCAGCGCGGCGCCGCTGAACGTGTTGAACACCGAACAGCCCGATACCGTCGCGGTGCTGACCGTCCCGTTCACCATCCCGACATTCACCGATATCACCCAGGCCGATCGCGACGCCGCCTTTGCGGCCGGTGATCAGGCGCGCGCGGCCGGGCTCCGGGTCGAGATGAGCGGTTCGCTGGCCACCGAGCAGGACCAGCCCAGCGGGCAGGCCGAGATGATCGGTATGGCGGTGGCGCTGATCGTGATGGTGATCGCCTTCGGCGCCATCGTCGCTGCCTTCGTACCGATCATCACCGCCGTGGTCGGCCTGGCCATGGCGACCTCGGTGATCTTCCTGGGCACGTCGTTCCTGTCGATCCCGAGCTTCACCACCTTCCTCGCCTCGATGATCGGGATCGCGCTGTCCATCGACTACGCGCTGTTCATCGTCTCGCGCTACAAACACGAACGGGCGACGCAGAGTTCACCCGAGATCGCCGCCGGTACCGCACTCGGCACCGCCGGTTCGGCCGTGGTTTTCGCGGGTGCCACGGTGATCATCGCGCTGGTCGGTCTCGCGATCGTCAATATCCGGTTCCTGACCTTCATGGGTCTGGGTGGTGCGGTCGCGGCGGCTTTCGCGGTGCTGACCGCGATCACGCTGATGCCCGCGATCCTCGGCGCGTTCGGGAAGTTCCTGTTCACACCGAAGATTCCCGGTGTCGCGCAACACGATCCGGAGGACGACACCGTGGTCACCAACGGTATGCGGGTGGCGCGGGTGATCGGCCGCTGGCCGGTGGTGACGCTGATCGTCAGCATCGTGGTGCTCGGACTGCTGGCCGCCCCGGCACTGAACATGAACCTCGGCCTGCCCGGCGAGGACAGCATGCCCACCGACACCACGGTCCGGCAGGCCTACGAGCTGCGCACCGACGGCTTCGGCGAAGGCAGCAACGGCAAACTGCAGATCGTCGCCGACCTGTCCGACGTGCCCGAAGACCAGCGGCAGCCGGCCCTCACCGCGCTGCACGACGAGCTGGCCGCCTATCAGGGCATGGACTATGTGACGCAGCCGCAGCTGAGCCAGGACGGCGCCGGAGCGTTGCTGACGGCCGTCCCGACCACCGGGCCCAACGACCAGGCCACCAAGGATCTGGTCCGCGATGCGCGCGACGCCGAGTCCGGGCTGCACGAGAAGTATGGCCTGGAATACGGAATCACCGGCACCACAGCGATTTACGCCGATGTGGACCATGCGCTGCTGAGTAAGATCGTGCCGTATCTGGCCATCGTCGCGGGCGCGGCGTTCCTGTTGCTGATCGCCGTATTCCGTTCGGTGCTGGTGCCTTTGACCGCGGCGCTGGGGTTCCTGCTGTCGATGGCCGCGACCTTCGGCGCCACCGTGCTGATCTTCCAGGACGGTGCGCTCGGATTGATCTCCGAGCCCGGCCCCATCGTCAGCTTCCTGCCGATCATGTTGATCGGGTTGGTCTTCGGCCTCGCCATGGACTACCAGGTCTTCCTCGTCACCCGAATGCGCGAGGAATACGTGCACGGCAAACCCCCGAAGGAGGCGATGATCTCGGGCTACCACCACGGTGGCCGCGTGGTGACCTCCGCCGCGATCATCATGATCTCGGTCTTCGGCTCGTTCCTGCTGGAATCCAACGTCACGGCCAAATCCATGGGTTTCGCACTCGCGGCCGGTGTGCTGTTCGATGCCTTCCTGGTGCGCATGGTGCTCATCCCGTCTCTGCTGGTCCTGATGGGCAAGGCCGCCTGGTGGATTCCGGGATGGTTGAGCCGGATCGTGCCGGATATCGACGTGGAGGGCGCGAAGCTGCGCAGCCTGCACGCCGACGATCCGGACGAACCGCGGGACCCGGTGTCGGTCAGCTGAGCTGGGGCGCTATCTCGGCCGCGACCAATTCCAGGTGATCGAGGTCCGACAGGTCGAGAACCTGCAGGTAGAGACGGGTGATACCGGTGGCTTCGCGGTAGCGGCCGATCTTGTCGACCACCTCGGCGGGGGTGCCGGCCAGGCCGTTGGTGCGCAATTCGTCGACCTCCCGGCCGATGGCCTGCGCGCGACGCGCGATCTCGGCCTCGTCGCGTCCCACACACAGCACCTGGGCGGCGGAGCGCACGATCTCGTTCGGATCCCGATCGATCTCACGGGCCGCGGCGGCGACTCGATCGAATTGCGCCGCAGCGGTCTCCGCGTCCGCGAACGGGAGGTTGAACTCCCGGGCATACCGCGCGGCCAGGGCCGGAGTGCGCTTCTTCCCGGCGCCGCCGATGATCACCGGCGGCCCGGGGCGCTGCGCCGGTTTGGGCAGCGCCGGACTGCCCTGCAACTCATAGTGTTTGCCGAGGAAGTCGAAGGTCTCGCCTTCCGGCGTCTCCCACAGCCCGGTGATGATCGCCAACTGTTCGGCGTAGCGGTCGAACCGTTGCTTCACCTCCGGCAGTTCGATGCCGTAGGCACGATGCTCGTCGTCGAACCAGCCCGCACCCAGACCGAGCTCGATGCGACCGCCCGACATCTGATCCACCTGGGCCACCGAGATCGCCAGCACCGAAGGATGCCGGAAGGTCGCTGCGGTCACCAGCGTGCCCAACCGGATCCGCGAGGTCTCCCGCGCCAGCCCGGCCAGGGTGATCCAGGCATCGGTGGGACCGGGCAACCCGGACACCCCACCCATCTTCAGATAGTGATCCGACCGGAAGAACGCGTCGAACCCGGCGTCCTCGGTGACCTTGGCCACTCGAAGCAGATCATCGTAGGTGGCACCCTGCTGCGGCTCGGTGAAAATTCGTAGCTCCACGCGCACCAACGTACCCGCCTGCTGTTTCCCGGCCGCGCCGTCCGGACTCCTACCCGGTGACCGTGAGGTCGGGAATCCGACGAGCCGACTCGATCACCTCCGCCAGCTGGTCGGCGGTGAACTCGAGCTGGTCCGGGGTGTGTTCCGAGGTCAGGAAGAAGCGCAGGCGCTCCTGACCGGCGGGGACCGCGGGCGCGGAGATGGCACCGGCATAGATGCCCCGCTGCAGCAGGGTTGCCGCCACGTAGCCGGCACGCATTTCTCCGGCAACGATGACCGGGCAGATCGGCGTCGCCTGGGAGATGCCGAGGTCCAGGCCTCGCTCGGTGAGCAGGCGGTGGAAGTGCTCGGCGTTCGACCACAGCGCACGCAGCCGTTCGGGTTCGGCTTCGAGGATGTCCAGCGCGGCCCGGGCCGCGCCGATCGTGGCGGGTGCCGGTGCTCCGGTGAGCATCGCCACCCCGGGTGCACTCGCCTTCATCGCCGCGATCAGATCGGCATCCGCGGCGATGAACCCGCCGCAGCTGCCCAGGGCCTTCGACAGGGTGCCCATCCAGATGTCCACCGCATCGCCGGCCATCGCGTAATGCTCACGGATCCCGTGGCCCCGGTCGCCGAACACACCCAGCGAATGCGCTTCGTCGACCATGACGGCGCAGTCGAATTCTCGTGCCACCGCGGCCAGTTCATCGACGCGGCCGATGGTTCCGTCCATGCTGTAGTGACCCTCGATCACCACCAGCGCCCGATCGAAACTGCCCCGCGACATCCGCAGCACCGAGCGCAGCGAATCCGGATCGTTGTGCCGAAAATTGAGCCGGCGAGCACCCGACCATTGCACACCGGACACCACACTGCCGTGGATCAGCGCATCGCAGATCGCGACATCCTCACCGCCCAGCAGGAATCCGATCACCCCGGCGTTGGTCAGGTAGCCGCTGGTCGTCACCATCGCGTCACCCACGTCGTACAGCGCGGCGAGGCGGTGCTCGAGTTCGGCGTAGAGCGGGATCTCACCGGCGACGATCCGGCTGGCCGAGGCCGAGGCACCGTAGTCGTCGAGTGCGTCCTTGGCCGCCTGCACCACCTCGGGATGGTTGCCCAGGCCCAGATAGTTGTAGGCGCTGAAGTTCAGCAGTTCGCGGCCCTGCCATCGGATCACGGTGTCGTTCGGGCTCTCCCGCACCAGGAACATGGGATTCGCCATGCCCGCGCTCTCGTGCACGGCCTCGATCGCGGCGCGTTTGTGCACCATGGCCGCGACCTCGGGGTGATCGGCGAACTGACGACCGGGCCCGCGACGGGGACGTGCCGGTGTGCGTTCGGCACCGGTACTCACCGGTGCGGGACGACTCCCGGCCGGCCGGCCGGTCCCGGTTCCCGACGCGCCGGCCGCCGGACCGGTCACCCCCGGCTGCGGTCCGGTCGCCGTCCCGGCCAGGAGCTTGCGTGCCAGATCACGCGCCGAGTCACTCATTCTGTCCACCTTCCCGCATCGAGCCGCTCACGCCGTGGCTCCCTGCACGATCGCCTCGGCAACTCGCACACCCGCCTGTTCCAGGCTGAACGAGCGGCCCATCTTCATCGACATCAGCTCCACGCCCAGCGATTTGGTGACCAGGGCACCGAATTCCACTGCCATCAGCGAGTCCAGGCCGAGCTCGGGTACCGGGACCGTCAGGTCGATCGAGTCCGCGGAAACGCCCATCACCTGGGCCAACTGCTCGGCCAGCATGAATGCGACCACCTCGTTGCGCTTGCTCTCGTCGAGTTCGGCGAGCTGGGAGCGCAACCGTGCGGCCGCCGAATCATCCTGTGCGGCAGCGGTGATCAGCTCCACTGTGCGCCCCGTCTGGGCGAAGAACGGTGCGGTCGCATTCACCTTGGCCCAGTCCACCGGGATGATCGAGGCCTGGGTGACACCCAAACGCAGTGCCTGCTCCAGATATTCGGTCCCCTCGTCCATCGGCATCGAATCGAAGCCGGTGTTGCGCAGATAGCGCGCGATGTTCTCGTCGGAGGCCATACCGCCACCGGACATATGCCCCCAGCCGATGACCGTCGCGCGCCCACCCGCGCGTACCACCGAATCGCCGACGGCCTGCAGAGTGAGATTGGCCGCGGTATAGGCATACTGGCCCACACCGCCGAACATGGCGCTACCGGAGGAGTACAGCACGAACTGGTCGAGCCGTGCCCCGGCCGCGTCCAGCCCGGCGACCAGCGCCCGCACCCCGTCGGCCTTGGCCCGGAACACGGTGGCCAGGCTTGCGGCGTCCATGACGGTGATGCGCTTGTCGTCGATGGCACCCGCGGTGTGGAAGACACCACGCAGCGGATGCTCGTCCCGGTGTGCCCGGGCGATCACCTCGGTGATCGCCGCGGTGTCGGTGACATCGACCTTCTCGACGGTCACCTCGACACCCTGAGCCTCCCAGGCTGCCAGCTGCGCGAGGGCCGCCTCGGTAGTGGCGCCACCGCGTCCGAGCAGGGTCAGCCGGCGTGCGCCCTTACCGACCAACCAGCGGCCGGTGGCCAGGCCGAAGGCACCGAAACCACCCGTGATCAGGTACTGCGCGGCCGGATCGATCTCGACTTCGGGCAGTTGCGGGCGGACCAGCGGCTGTTCCTCGGTGAGATCCAGCGCGACACGACCGATCCGGGTCGAGCGCGCCACCTCCTCGAATGCCTGGCTCACCTCGGCGGTGCCGTACTTACGGAACGGCAGCGGCCGATAGGTCCCGTCGTCGAATCGCGCGTTGACGCGCCGGCCCAGCTCCATCACCTCGGTGTGGCGCTTGGCCAGCATCCGGTCCAGATCGAAGGAGAAATACGAGACGTTCTTGTCGAAGGCCGACAGATCCAACACGCTGCCGGTGTAGATATCGGCCTTGCCGATCTCCACGATGCGGCCGAATTCGGCGATGACCGTGAAGTTCTGGCGCAGCATCTCACCGGGCGCGGTGCTGATGATCACATCGACGCCACGGCCGCCGGTCAGCTCCAGCACCTCGTCGACGACGGTGAGCGAACGCGATCCGAGCGCATGGTCCGCGCCGTCGGCCAGCACCTGCGCCCGCCGCGCATCGGTACTCGCGGTGCCGATCACGGTGGCGCCGTGCAGCTTCGCGATCTGCACCGCGGCACTGCCCACACCACCGGCAGCGCCGTGCACCAGCACGATGTCGCCGGCGCGAAGCCGCGCCAGCTCCAGCAGTGAATACTCGGCGGTGGTGAAGGCCGTGACGCTCGTGCAGCGTCCCGCATCGGTATCCGGCTTCACCCGGGTCAGCGACGCGGTGGAGGTGGTGTGATACCGCGCGACCATCCCCTTGGAGGTCAGACTCACCGCATCGCCGACTTCGACCTCGGTGACACCGGGCCCGATCCGGACCACCTCGCCGCCGCCCTCCATCCCGGGCACCAGGCCGAAATGGGTGTGCGACAGTTCCCGCTCACCGAGGACACCGATCACCTTCAACGAGTCCTTGTAGTTGAGGCCGACCGCGCGCATCCGCACCTCGACCTCACCCGGACCGGGGGCGCGGCGATCACAGCGCCGCCAGCCCAGCCGCGCGAAACTGCGCGATGCGGGCAGTTCCAGCTCGAAGTTCGCCTCGGGGTCGGTGAGCGGCTCGGCCGTATCGAGCGCATCGAGCCGGTCCTGCAGCGAACGGGTGACGACCGTGGTCCAGCGCAGCCCGTTGCGCAGCACCGCCTCATCGCAGAGGTCGTACTGGAATGCGCCGGGTATCGCCAGCTCGGCCGCCAGCTCGGTGACCGCGGTGCCGGCGTCGATATCGACCAGGCGCCAGCGCAGCCGGGACTGCTCGTTGGTCAGCACCCGGCGGGCACCGGCGACGGCAGCCTGCCCGGGGTCCGGCGCCTGCTCGTCGGCGGGGTGGGCGAAGGCATGTGCGCTGACGATGGTCGCGTACAGCGAGCCGTCGCCGGTCAGTGGCACTTCGATCTCGTGGTCGCCGAGCCGTTCCTCGAGGTATCCGTCCACGGTGACCGCGATCCGGCGCAGCGTCCACAGCGCTGTCACATCACCGGCTCGAATATGTCCCGGCACCACGCAGATGTGCAGCCGCTGAACGCCGTCGGTGCCGAAGATGTCGCGCAGTTGCTGCGCCAGTTGCGGTTCCAGGGCTTCTTCGTCGGGATCGACGATCGTGACAGCGCAGCCGACACCACCGGCCGCGGCCTCTCGTACCCGCTCGACCCGGGAGTCGATATCCGCGCCGTAGCCGAGGATCAGCGTGAACAGCCCGTCGTTGCCGGGCAGTGCCGAGGTGTCGACCGGTTCGCGCAGCTCCCACCGATCCTCGTAGAACAGATCCGTCATCCGTTGCAGTGGTCCGCGCCCCGGTGTGAGCGAACCGAACTGCACACCCCTGATCTGCATGCATACCGTGTGCTCGGCGTCGACCAGATCGATATCGGCGACCGGGGATTCCCCTTCGGACAGCCGAGCCACCACGGTGACCTCGGCCGGGAGCGCTTCCAGGCGCCGGACGGTGCGTACTCCGACCGGAACCATCGCGCCTTCCTGAGTCCCGCCGCGCGCTGCCAGCAGGGCCGCCACACTCTGCAGTGCCGCGTCGACGATCGCCGGATGCGCGAGATAACGCTCCTCGCGGCCGATATCGCCGTCGACCTGCGCCACCACGACGCTCGGCGACAATCGGATCGCGGTGGCGCGCTGGAAGGCCGGGCCGTACTGCAGTCCGCGCCCGGCCAGGCCGGCGTAGAACTCGGCGGGATCGACCGTGGCCATGCCCTCGGGTCCTGGTACCTCGGCGGTGAGCGGCGCATAGGTGCCCTCGACGATGCGGCCGGTGGCATGTACGGTCCAGATCGTCCCGGCGGCGCCCCGGGAGCGAATGGTGAACCGCCGCGTCGAATCCTCCACGTGGAGTTCGACTACGGGCGCTTCGCCCTGCTCGACGATCAGCGGGGCGACGAACCGCACTCCTTCGAGCGCCACCTGATCGGATTCCGACCGCACCGCGGCGGCACTGAGCGCGGCATCGAGATAGCCGGCGCCCGGCAGAATCCGGGTGCCCCCGACAACGTGATCGGTCAGCCACGGCAGCGCGGCCTCCGACAGCTCGACACGCCAGGCGTTCGAATCGTCGGGATGCTGATCACCGAGCATCGGATGGGCACCGGGGGTGCCGTGGCGCAGCAGCCGGAATTCCGGGAGTTCATTGCGCAAACGAGTGCGCTGCCACGGATAGCGCGGGAGATCGATATGCGGGGTGGGCTCGAAGCCGGGCCCGAACAGCGCATCGATATCGAGTACGCCGGCGTCGTAGAGCCCGGCCAGGGTCTGGCGCAGGCTGTCGGCATCCTGCTGCTTGCGGTGCAGGGTGGCCACGGTGGTGCCGGTCTCACCCGCGCCGATCAGGATCTCGCGAATATTGGCGCCCAGCACGGGGTGCGGCCCGAGCTCGACGAACGCACGATGCCCGGCGCCGACCAGCGCCGTGATCGCGTCCGCGAACCGCACCGGCTGCCGCACATTCGCACACCAGTACTCGGCATCCCAGTCGGCCGCGGTGACCTGTGCACCGGTGACAGTGGAGTACAGCGGGATGCGCGGCGCGGCGACGGCCAGGCCGGCGAGCTCGGTGCGCAGCTCGTCGAGGATCGGATCCATCAGATGACTGTGATACGGCACTTCGACCTGCAGGCGACGCGCGAAAACACCGTCCGCGGTGAGTTTTTCGGCGATCTCGTCGAGCCGCTCGACTGCACCCGCGAGGGTCACGGCCGAGGGCGAGTTGATCGCCGCGACATCCACGGAGGTATCGGCGCCGATGAGTTCGCGGGCCTGGTCGGCTGGGAGACCGACGGCGAGCATGCCGCCGGTGCCGGCGGTGGTGGCCTGCAGCCGGGCCCGGTGGTAACTGACCAGCAGCGCGTCGCGCAGCGACAGCATGCCGGTGACGTATGCCGCCGACACCTCCCCCACACTGTGCCCGACCACCACGGCGGGTTCGACACCGTACTCTCGCAACACCGCATGCAGCGCCACCTGGACCAGGAAGTTCGCCGGTTGCGCGATCGCAGTGGAGGTGACCGCCGACTCCTCCTCCGGTCGCAGCAGTTCCTCCACGATGGACCAGCCGGCGATCTCCAGGAACACGGCGTCGATACGCTGCGCCTCGTCGGCGAATGTGCCCTCGGCGCTCAGCAATTCACGCGCCATACCCCACCATTGCGGCCCCATACCGGTGAACACGTAGACCGGTTCGGCGGTGCGCTTACCCACCACGCGACCGACGCGGCCGTCCCCGCCCGCGAGGTCGACCAGCCGCTGCACCAGTTCGGTGTCGTCACCGAAGGACACCGCGGCCCGGTGGTTGTGGTGCTGGCGGCGGCGCCAGGCCGCCTCGGCCACCCGGCCGGGATCGGCGCCGTCGGCGATCCGCTCGACCATGCCGCGCGCCAGTTCACGCACGGCGGCCTCGGAACGAGCCGACAGCGGCAGCACACCGAAGTGCTGCGGCGCCCGCTCGGTTCCGGTGCGGCCCGCATATTCCTGCAGGATCGCATGCGCGTTGGTGCCGCCGTAGCCGAAACCGTTGACGGCCACGGACATCCGCTCGACCTCGGAGCCGACCTGTTCGGCCTCGGTCTGCAGCCGGATCCCCAGCTCCTCGAACGGGATATCCGGGTTGGGGGTGTCCAGCCAGCCCTGCGGCGCGATGGTGCGGTGGGTGATGGCCAGCGCCGATTTGATGACACTCGCGATACCGGACGCGGCCTCGGTGTGGCCCAGAGTCGCCTTCACCGAGCCGACGCCCACCGCACCCGCGCGTCCCGTGGCGGCGCCGTAGGCCCGGCCGATGGCACGCAGCTCCAGCGGGTCGCCCACCGGCGTGCCGGTGCCGTGCGCTTCGACATAGGTGACCTCGTGCGCCGGGACCCCGGAACGAGCGACCACCGACTTCGCCAGCGCTTCCTGCGAGTCGGCGTTGGGCACGGTGATGGCGGTGGTCCGGCCGTCCTGATTCGATCCGGTGGCCTTGACCACCGCATAGATGCGGTCGCCGTCACGTTCGGCATCGGCGAGCTTCTTCAGCACCACGATGCCGGCGCCCTCACCGCGGCCGTAACCGTCGGCGGCGGCGTCGAACGGCTTACTGCGCCCGTCGGCGGCCAGGAAGCCGCCCTTGCACATGGACACGAACGGCTCCGGCTGCGCCATCACGGTCACACCGCCGGCGAGGGCGAATTCGCAGTCCCCGTTCGCGATGGCCTGGCAGGCCAGATGCAGTGCGACCAGCGACGAGGAACAGGCGGTGTCGACCGTGATCGCCGGGCCGGTCAGGTTGAGCGCATAGGCGATCCGGTTGGACAGCATCGTGTAGGAGGCCCCGGCCGCGGTATGCATATCGACATGCGGCAGCGCCGGACCACCGACGGACACCGCCAGCTGATCGAGAGTGAACGCACCCACGTATACGCCGAGCGAAGACCCGGCGCTGCGACCCGCGACGCCGGCATCGTCGAGTGCCTCCCACACCACTTCCAGTACCAGCCGCTGCTGCGGATCCATGGCGGCTGCCTCGCGCGGCGAAATGCCGAAGAAATCCGGATCGAATTCCCACGGATCGCCGGTCATGAAGGCCGCCCGCTTGGTATACATCCGCCCCGGCGTGCGGCGGTCGGCGTCATAGTAGCGCCGCCAGTCCCAGCGGTCGGACGGGATCTCGGTCACCCCGTCGCGCTTGTTGATCACGAAGTCCCAGAAGGACTCCGGTGAATCGATACCGCCGGCATACCGGCAACCGATTCCTACGATGGCAATATCCGACACAGCGACTCCTAGGCCGACTCGAATTGTCTTTCCCCCGAAAGTTGCGAGTGCGCGGCCGGTCTCACCGTCACGGCCGCGCACCGATCACAGCGGGCGTGGTCGCCGGATCATGATGTTCAGCTCCGGGCCCGTCTTGCCCAGCCGGATTCCTCCGGTACGTTCGTTGCCCAATGCTTCGTAGTACCCGACGTTCTCGTCCTTGCAGATACCGCAGAGCAGAACGCCCTCGCGGTCGGCTCGCTCGGTGAACGACGCGTACAGGGCTCGACCTACCCCGCTGCGTTGCAAGGCCGGATCGGTACCCAGGTAGACGTGGAACAGATGTGGTTCGGCCGGTGCGGCGCGATCCATGGTCGTGTCCACTTCGATACCACGGCGCACCGCCGACCCCATCCCGGCCAGAAACAGCGGGCCCGCGAGGAATTCGCGGATTCCCCCGGGCCGGTAGCCGTTCGGATACCAGAGCAGCGCCCCGACGATGCGCCCGTCCAGTTCCGCCACCTCTGCACCCCCGGCCGGGAGGAAGCGGTGGGTGATCATCGCCCGCAACATGCGCGGTGCCCGTCGGTGCCGTACCGATTCGTCCGGGAAGACGTACTCCTCGATGGGATCGTCATGGGCGAACGCATCGGCCAGCACTCGCACCATTGCGGTGATATCGTCGCGCGTCGCGGTCCGCACGACCGGCTTCTCCGGTTCACTCAAAGCTGTTGTCCCTCACATGCTCTACCCACTGCTGACCACGGCCTCCGGGATATCCGGCGGACGGACCAGCCGCCGTGCTACCGAAGCGGATCGAACTTACTACCCGTCGGTAATATGCAGTAGACCACGGGAGTACGACACCCCGCGACCGGGAACGCTCGACCCGGTTATCGGCAATCGATCAGCACACAGTCGCAAGTTTTTTACGAACCCCGCCGACACCACTCCAGATCGAGGCGTTCACCAGCATCGGAAAGAGGACTGCGGAATCGGTGCGCGACGCCTGTTCGCGCCGCGACGAGGCCACACAGGAACATATGCCGACACTGAGGCAACATCGGGCAATTGTGATCATTCCCAACAGGGGGAGCCTCGACGGACCGGGCTTGCGCCGGAGCACCACCTTCCCGGCACGCCCGCACACCACCCAGCCGGACGACTGAACACAAAAAAGCGTCCCACCTGCAAGTTCAGGTGGGACGCTCTGGCGGTGGCGGAGGGATTTGAACCCTCGGAGGGGGGTTACCCCTCACACGCTTTCGAGGCGTGCTCCTTAGGCCGCTCGGACACGCCACCGTTGGTGACTTTACCGGACACCGCCAAGGAATCCGAAATCGGGTGGTCAGATGCGGTGAGAGCGGAAAAAGGCGTCCAGCACCGCGGCGCACTCCGGTTCCAGCACCCCGCCGCGGACCTCGGGCCGGTGGTTCAGGCGCCGATCACGCACCACGTCCCAGAGCGAACCGACCGCGCCGGTCTTGGGTTCCCAGGCACCGAAGACCAGGCGGCGAACCCGCGACAACACCAGCGCGCCGGCGCACATGGTGCACGGTTCGAGCGTCACCGCCAGGGTGGCCCCCTCGAGCCGCCAGCCGTCGCCCAGCACCCGCGCCGCGGCACGCAGCGCCAGCACCTCGGCGTGTGCGGTCGGGTCGCCCAGGGCTTCGCGCGCATTGCTCGCCCGCGCGATTTCGCGCCCCGACGCATCGAAGACCACCGCGCCGACCGGCACATCGCGTGGATCGGCCGCGGCGGCGGCGGCGAGCGCGGCACGGATCATCGCCTCGTCCCCGAGGGGGGCCGGCGAGTCCGCGGACGCCGAACTCAATGGTGCAGCTTGTCCAGGACCGCCGAGAATTCGTCGGCGAAACCCAGCCGCTGCGCGATCATTCCCAGCTGTTCGTCCGGGTACAGGTCGGTTTCGGCGAGGATGACACCCAAGACCGGCTCGGGCAGGCCCAGATCGGCCAGCACGGCCAGATCGCCTTCCTCCCACGGATCGATGTCGTCGAGTTCGTCCGGGTCGATATCGGGGACCTCGACATTGAGCGCGTCGAGGACCTCGACGGCGATGTCGTAGTCGATAGCGGCCGTCGCGTCCGAGATCAGTACCCGGCTACCGGCCGGCCCCGGACGCAGAACGATGAAGAATTCGTCGTCGACGTCGAGCAGCCCGAAAACCGCGCCGGTGCTACGCAGTGCGCGCAACTCGTTCTCGGCCGCGGACAGACTGCTCACTGCCGCGGGACTGAGCGGACTGCATCGCCACGTGGTCTCTTCGCGGACGACCGCCACTGCGAACCCTTCCACGTCGTCGTAATCGTCCGACGCGGCCCTGTTCGTGCTCGAGCGCTGTGCCATGGCCGCAACGGTAGTCGGATTCGGGGGAAATGTTGAAGTCGTATGCGAATCTGAGTCGATGACAGGCGATCGGAATTCCGCGGTATGCGTTCTGGGTACGGGTTTGATCGGCGGCTCGGTGCTGCGGGCCGCGGTAGCGACCGGCTACCGCGCCTGGGCGTACAACCGGTCCGACGTCGGTGCACGCGCCGCACGCGCCGACGGATTCGACGTCGGAACCGATATCGCCGCGGTGCTGACCAGGGCCGCCGAACACGATGCGCTGATCGTGCTGAGCGTGCCGATGCCCGCCATCGACACCGTCCTCTCCGATGTGCGGACCTTCGCGCCCGACTGTGCCCTCACCGACGTGGTGAGCGTGAAAAAGCCCGTGCACGAGGCCGTGCACCGGCAGGAATTGGGCGCGCACTACGTGGGCGGGCATCCGATGGCCGGTACCGCCGAATCCGGTTGGAACGCATCGTCGGCCGATCTGTTCCGCGGGGCGGCGTGGGCGGTCGGCGTCGACCCGGGCACTCGTGCCGAACCCTGGACCAGAGTGGCGCGGCTGGCGCTGGACTGCGGCGCCGTGGTGGTGCCGGTGCTCGCCGCCGAACACGATCGCGCGGTGGCCCGTATCTCACATCTGCCGCACGTACTGGCCGAGACACTGGCGGTGGCCGGTGCCGCGGGCGGAGATCTGGCACTGGGGCTGGCGGCGGGCTCGTTCCGCGACGGGACCCGGGTGGCGGCCACCGCACCGGATCTGGTGCGGGCGATCTGCGAACCCAATGCCGCCGCCTTGACCGAGGCCCTCGACGACGCGCTGCGCCTGCTGGAATCGGCCCGCGACAGTCTGCGCAGCGATGGCACCCTCGGCGAACTGATCGACGCCGGCTACAGCGAGCGCGACCGGTACGACACCCTGCGCCGCTGGGATATCACCGATATCCGCCCGGGGGACGAGAACTGGCTGGAACGTTTGGCTGCGGCCGGGCAGCGCGGCGGCGTGCTGCGCACGCTGGATTGAACGGGCCGATCCACACGGCCGGTCAGATCCGCTCGGACAACCCCGGATAGTCGAGGACGAAACCGTCGTCGTCGACCGTCACTGTGGCGCTGGCGACCGGCGAGAGCACATGGATTCCGTCGGCGCCGCTGCTGTAGGTGAGGATCGCCTCCTGCACGACCAGCTCCGGGACCCGCACGTAGACGACGGGCACCTGCAGGTCCTCGGTGGCATGGGCGAGACCGAACCGCCGGATCGGCAACGTGTTGAAGAACGGGCTCAGCGCCACATCCACATCCAGCGCGCCGCCGAACATCGACCGCACATGGGTGTCACCGGCGTCGACGAGCCAGTAGTTCTCCTCGTCGCGGGCGATGGAGGCATGCCGTTCGCCGGCCGTGACGGTACTGCGCAGCGACAACCGCTTGGTGCGGCCCACCTCGTCGGTGACCAGGTCGTAGGACGCCGAGAACGCGGGATGGTCGGCGGACTCGCCGGCGACGATGCGCCCGGAGGCACGGATCCGATTACCCGACAGACCGACCCGGACCGATTCCAGCCTGGTCGCGTCGTGTGCACGGAAGGTGAGCACCGTCGGCCAGCGGGACGGCGTGTGCACACCGCCGGCGCTCGCCTGGGCGGTACGAAAATTGCCCCGGTCCGGCTCACTCACCCCTCTACCGTAAGCGACGATCGGGAGTGCGGCGCCAGTGCGGCACGCGAGATGTTCGCCCGGGCTACACCAGCGATTCACGCCAGGCGGCATGCAACGCCGCGAACCGGCCGGTCGATTCGAGCAGTTCGGCCGGTGAGCCGTCCTCGACGATCCGTCCCTCGTCCAGCACCAGGACCCGATCGGCGATCGCGACCGTCGACAATCGATGGGCGATGATCACCGCGGTACGGTCCCGCAACACCGTCTCCAGCGCGTGCTGCACCTGCCGCTCGCCGGGGATATCCAGACTCGAGGTGGCCTCGTCGAGCACCAGTACGGCCGGATCGGCCAGGAATACCCGGGCGAACGCGACGAGCTGACGCTGCCCGGCCGACAGCCGGCCCCCGCGCTTACGTACGTCGGTGGCGAAACCGTCCGGCAACGACATCACGAAGTCGTGCAGCCCCACCGCACGAGCCGCGTCGCGCACCTGCGCGTCGGTGGCGTCGGGCCGGCCGAGGCGAATGTTGTCGGCCACCGAGCCGGAGAACAGGTACGACTCCTGGGTCACCATCGCCACGGCCCGGCGCAGATCGGCGTCGGCGACCGCGCGCAGGTCGACACCGTCCAGCGTCACCGTGCCCGCTGTCGGGTCGTAGAACCGCGCGACGAGTTTGGCGAGGGTCGATTTACCCGCACCGGTCGCGCCCACCAGCGCCACGGTCTGCCCCGGCGGGAGGCGCAACGAGAAATGCGGCAGCACGATGCGGGGTGCGGCGGTGGATTCGCGCGCCGGGTAGGCGAATTCCACCTCCGTCAAGCACATCTCACCGCGCACCCCCGCCAGCGGCTGCGGGTGTTCGGGTTCGGGCACACTCGGACGTTCCTCCAGCACACCGGAAATCCGCTCCAGCGCGGCCGCCGCCGACTGATAGGAGTTGAACACCTGCGCCAATTCGTCGATGGGCCCGTAGAACTGCCGCAGGTACAGCAGGAAGGCCGCGAGCACGCCGATATCGGTGTGGCCGTGGATCACCCGCCACGCACCGAACACGACGATGAGCACCATCGTGACGCCGCTGATCAGCCGGACCAGGCCGACATAGGCGGCCATTCCGTGCAGCGCGCTGATATTCGCCGCGCGATATTCGGCGTCGGAATCCGCGAGCAGGGTCTCGTTGCGCGACTCGCGCCGGAAGGCCTGCACCGCACGCATTCCGCCCATCGTCTCGACGAAATGGACGACAACTCGCGCGATCGCGCCGCGGGTACGCCGATACCCGGCACGTTGCCGCCGCTGGGCCCATCTGGTCACGAAGATCAGCGGGACGAATCCGGCCAGCACCACGGCGGCCATCGGAATGTCGAGCCACAGCAGGATCACCGCGATCGTGACCACCGACAGCACCGCACTCAGCGCGTCGTTGAGCGCGCGGTCGAGCAGGTCTTCCAGCGATTCCAGATCACTGGTCAGCCGGGCGACGATCTTGCCGGAGGTGTAGTTCTCGTGGAAATCCACCGACAGCCGCTGCGCCTGGGTGAACACCCGCATTCGCAGGTCGAACAGCACCCGCTGACTCAGCCGGCCGGCGATCCGCAGGAACAGGAAGGTCGTTGCCGCGCCCACTGCGGTGCACAGCAGAATGCCGCCGACGGCCAGCAGCAGCGGAAGCCAATCTCCGGTGGTCGCGCGCCGCACGCCCGTGTCCACCCCGTACGCCACGAACAGTGGCATACCGACCATGGCCGCGTTGTCGATCACGATCAGCACCAGTGCGGCCGCGGCCCACATCCGGTGCGGCCGCACCAACGACCACAACAGCCGCCGCGACCGTCCGGCCAAGGCCAGATTCACCGTCTCGGACTGCTCGGACTCCTCGGCAGCGACACCACGCCAATCGGCGTCCGAGAGCTCGCTTGCGGCCCTCGCACTGCGCTCCGGCGAAACGGCGCTCTCGGGGCCGGCCACAGTGGCTGCGTTCTCGGTGCCGAGGACCACGGCTGCGCTCTCGGTGCGCACCGCCGTGGCCGGGCTCTCGGCACCGCCGGCGGCAGCCTGGCGCTCAGTGCTCGTAGGCGAGACCTCGGTCCCGTTCTCGGTCGGGCCCGTCGACATCGAGTTCACCTCCCATCAAGTCCCGGTAGCGCGAACAGGTTTCGAGTAGTCGATCGTGCGGGCCGATGGCGAGGATCCGCCCCTCGTCGAGTACCGCGACGCGGTCCGCCCACGCGGCCGTGGACGGTCGATGTGCCACCAGCAGCACCGTGGCGCCGCCCAGTGCCGCGCGTAGGTGCGCCTGAACCTGCTCCTCGGTGCTCACGTCGAGCGCCGAGAGCGGGTCGTCGAGCACGACGATGTGGCCGCCCGCGCGGGTGCTGCGATCCAGTACCGCCCGCGCCAGGGCCAGCCGCTGCCGCTGCCCGCCCGACAGGCTCAGCCCTTGCTCACCGATCCGGGTGCGCAGGCCCCAAGGCAGCTCCGCGACGAATTCCGCCGCGCGGGCCACCTCCAGCGCGTGCCGGACCTGGGCGTCGGTGGCATCCGGGCAGCCGAGGGTGATGTTCTCGCGGACACTGGCCGAGAACAGCACCGGATCCTCGAAAGCCACCGAGACCCGCGACCGCAGGTCCGCCAACCGCATCGACCGCACATCCAGCCCATCGATGCACACCGCGCCCCCGCTCACGTCGAACAGTCGCGGTACCAGTCCCAGTAATGCCGACTTACCGCTGCCGGTCGCTCCCACCAGCGCGACGGTCTCCCCCGGGGCGATCCGCAGCGAAATATCGTGCAGCAGGTCGTGTTCGGCATCAGGAAAGCGGAAACGCACGTGTTCGAAACACAATTCGCCACGCAACGGGTCGGGCGGCGCCAGCGGCCGCACCGGATCGGCGATCTCGACCGGAGTGTCGATCACCTCCCAGAAGCGTTGCGCCGCGGTCCGGGCGTGATTGGTTTCGGCCAGCAGGAAGCCGACCCCGATGATCGGCCACTGCAGAATGGTGGTGAGGGTGATTCCGGCGACCAGCGCACCGATCGTCATCGTCTGCTGCGCCACCAGGTAGCCGCCCATGGCCAGTGCCGCGGCGATGCCGATCGCCGACAACGTATTCAGCGCCGTCCACAAGCGCGCGACCAGACGGACCTTGTACAGCTCCAGGTCTTGCAGGCCGAGCGCCTGCTGCCGGAAGCGGTGGCCGAACCATGGACCCCGCCCGAACGCCTTGAGCACCCGAATACCCTGTGCGGACTCCTCGACCGTGGTGGCCAGGTGGCCGGACTGATCCTGCGCCGTGCGCGACGCACGCGCATAGCCGCGCTGGAACTGCCGCGCGACCAGCACGAGCGGGACGGCGATCACCAGTTCGATCAGGCCGACCTGCCAACTGAGGGCGAACAGCACCAACACCCCGACGCCCAGCGTGGCGCCCAGACCGAGAATCGATGGCGCGACGAAAGCGAAAAAGCGCCGCAACGTGGACATATCAGTAATGGCGCGTGAGGTGAGCTGGCCGGATTCCATCCCGTCGTGCACGCCGACGGGCAGTACCTGCAGGCGCCCGAACAGTTCCGCGCGCAACGACACCTCGAGTTCACTCGCGGGCGCGGCCACCACCCGCCGCCGCCACCAGGACGCGAAGACGTTCAACGCCGAAACCAGCACGATGAGAACGGTCGGCACCCAGATGCCGCCGAAGTCGCGGTGTGCGATGGGCCCGTCGACGATCTTTCCCGTGATCAACGGCAGCGCGATATCGCACAACATGCCCACCCCGGACAATGCCGCACTGATGAACAGCGCCGCCCGATACGGCCGCATCCGCGACCACAACCGCCGCAACGAACCCGCGCCCGTGACCCGGGTGCCCGAGGTCCGGGCGACCGCATCTCCTGCCGTGGCAACCGGCACAGCAGACCCCCTTCGCCAGTCGTTCGAGCCGCACAGTCGGCTACCGCGCGAACCCCCGTACCGCAGCGCCAGAGGTCTACAGACTGCCAGCGGGCCCCCGATCCGCCAACCGATTTTTCACCGCCGCCGTGCCCACCCGCTGCGAATGTGTCCCGCGGCCGGTGCAGTACCGGATCGGCTCCGCATCGGTATCCGCCGAAGAATCCCGGGCGTTCGAACGGAACCGCACGCCGCGAGCCGGTGCGATCGTGGTCTCGAACCGGCCCGGACCAACCTGCAGCCGAGGACCGAACACCGAGAGGACGATATGGCCGAACCATCCATCTCTCGCACAGTCTCGGGTTGATTTCCGGCTGGTTCCAGGTGCTCGAGTAACGTTCTCCCTCGGGCCCCGCGCATCCGCGCCGGTGCGCGATACGAATTCGGGCGAAAGGACCACCGGCAGTGACCAACACTCGGATGGTCGGACTGTTTGCCGGGATCGGGGGGCTGGAGCTGGGGCTGAGCGCTCATGGCTGGCGCACCGAACTGGTCTGCGAGATCGATCCCGGCGCCCGGGCGGTGCTCTCCGCTCGTTTTCCCGATATCGAATCGCATTCCGACGTCACCCGCTTGCGGGCTCTGCCTTCCGGAACCGAACTCGTCGCCGCGGGCTTCCCCTGCCAGGACCTGTCGCAGGCCGGACGCACCGCAGGGATCACCGGGGACCGCTCGGGCCTGGTCGACGAGGTATTCCGACTCGTGCGCCGTAAGCGTGGACCCCGCTGGCTGCTGATCGAGAATGTGCCGTTCATGCTGCAGCTGGGCCGCGGGCAAGCGATGGGGCATATCACCGCGGCACTGGAAGCACTCGGCTACACGTGGGCTTATCGGGTGGTCGACGCGCGGGCATTCGGCCTGCCGCAGCGGCGGCAGCGGGTGTTGATGCTGGCCTCACGATCGGAGGATCCCCGGCCGGTGCTGTTCGGGACCGATGCCGGTCCACGCACCATCGGCGATGCCGGCATCGACCCCTGCGGCTTCTACTGGACCGAGGGGGTGCGCGGGCTGGGCTGGGCGGTCAACGCGGTACCGACGTTGAAAGGCGGGTCTGGACTCGGGATCGCCAGCCCGCCGGCGGTGCGATTGCCGTCCGGCGAAATCGTGACCCCCGGGATCACCGATGCCGAGCGACTACAGGGCTTCTCCCCGGAATGGACGGCACCGGCACTCGAGGCCACCGGAGTACGACCCGGTCACCGCTGGAAGCTGGTCGGCAATGCCGTGAGCGTCCGGATGGCGTCCTGGATCGGTTCCCGTCTGACCATGCCCACCGACGAGCTGGGTATCGAATCCACCCCGCTGACCGCGCACCGCTGGCCCACCGCGGCCTGGGGCCACAACGGCAAGTCCTTCCGGGTGCCGTTGTCGACCTGGCCGGTACACGAGCCGTACGAGGATCTGCGCTGGTTCCTCGACGACTCGCGCCTGCTGTCGGCCCGTGCCACCGCCGGCTTCCTGCGCCGCGCGGCCCGCGGAACCCTCCGCTTCCCCCCGGGATTCATCACCGATGTGGAGAACCACCTGGCCCGCATGGGAGGATGCCCGCCCCAGGAGGCCGCATGAGTCACAATGCGGAGCTATTCATGGGGCCGGGAACACCCGTTCCGGCTCGGACGCTGTAGGGGGTGTGATGAGTTCGCGTCCGGTGACCGATGCGGCGACCAGTGCGCGCATGTCACGGCAGCGACGGGCCGGCACCAAGCCGGAGACCGCGTTGCGCGCCGAACTGCATCGGCGCGGCATGCGGTATTTCGTCGATCGCGCACCGCTGCGCGGCCAGCGTCGTCGCGCCGATCTGGTGTTTCCGCGCCGCAAGGTCGCCGTCTATGTGGACGGCTGCTTCTGGCACTGCTGTCCCGACCATGCCACGTATCCGAAGAACAATGCCGAATGGTGGGCGGAGAAGCTGGCCGGCAACGTGACCCGCGACCGCGATACCGATCTCCGGCTGCGCGCCGCGGGCTGGCTGGTGGTGCGGGTGTGGGAGCACGAGGATCCGGTCGTTGCGGCGGATCGGGTGCAGCAGGCGGTGGCGGCCCGATGAGCGGCTCGCGATGACACGGTTCGAACCGTCCGGGGCGGCACCGGAATCCACTCCGGCCGCCGGTGCGCACCCGCACTCCGCACGCGAGCGCGTGGCGCGGCCGGTGCTCGCGGTGGCGTTGATCGTCGCGGGCGTCTGCTATTCGTCGTGGGTCCTGGAATTCGTGCTGCCGATCGAGCTGAACCCGCTCACCTCGTTCCTCAGCGAATTGGATGCCGAGGGCCGCCCGTACCGCTGGGTTTTCGGCCTCGGCGACACGGTGGCCGGTTCACTGGCGGTGCTGTGCGCGCTCACGGCGCTGTGCATGCTCCCGCGCCGAGCGTTGTCCACGGTCGGATGGGTGGCGCTGGGATGTTTCGGTGCGTCCACGATCGCCGATGCGCGCGCACCGCTGCACACCTGTTCCGCACCGTGCCCGCCGTCCGACAGCGGCATGTTCCCGCAGCTGCATCAGATCCACGCACTCACCAGCACACTGGCCGTCATATCAATATTCGTCGCGATGATCGCCTTCACCGCCGCCGCGTTCCGCTACCGGACCTGGCCGATCCTGCGGCGTACCGGGCTCCCGATCTTGATCACCGCGGGCCTGGCCACCGTGTGGATGCTGGTCGCGGACAATCTGCCGGGCCAGTTCGCACTCGGCATCGCGCAGCGCATCCAGGTCGCGGGAATGTCACTGTGGCTGATCACCCTCGCCGCGCAACTGCTGGCGGACGCGCGCAATCAGCGACGGCGAACGCGATCCTGAGCGCGGACCGGGATCGCGACCAGCGATCGTGGCGCGGCCGCCGCGATCGCACCGGACGCCGCCATGGCCACGAATACCGCCAGCATCGCGGCAACGACGAGGAATTCGACAACCGTGTTCATAACTCCACGATGGCACGCGCGGCTGGCACGGATCCGTGTGCAACATGGGTAGAAGCTGAGAATCGAGTCCGATTCGGCCGGTCCCCGCTCTCCCGCTCTTGGGTAGGGTCACCGACGTGACCAGCGAAACGCCCGCCGATCAGCTCGATGCCGTGTATATCTCGACCCGGACCCTGGTGGCGGCGGTCGGGTCGATGCGCGACAGCGATGTCACCGCACCATCCTTGCTCCCCGGCTGGACCCGCGGGCACCTGCTCGCGCACCTGTCCCGCAACGCGGACAGCCTGGTGAACCTGCTGCTCTGGGCACGAACCGGCATCGAGACCCCGCAGTACGCGAGCCGGCTCCTGCGCGACTCCGATATCGAGACCGGCGCCCCACGCCCCCTCGCCGAACAACTCACCGATCTGCGCGAATCCGCGACTCGCTTACACGGTGTCGCGCTGGCCATGCCGCCGGATCGCTGGGAGCACCCCGTTCGCACCCGCGGCGGTAAGGAGATCACCGCCGCGACGGTGCCCTGGATGCGTATGCGCGAGACCGAAATTCATCATGTCGACCTGAATATCGGCTATCTGCCCGAGGATTGGCCCGCCGCTTTCGTCGCGCGCATGCTCGACGAGGTCACCCGCGGCTTCGACCACCAAGCTTCCGTGAACCGCCCGGCAGACGCCAAACCGATGACCTCCGACCCGGGCCGTCCCCCGCTCCCGAGTTTTACCCTGGTCGCCACCGACACCGATTTCACCACCACAGTGGGCCCCGACCCCACCGACACCATCTCCGGGCCCTCCAGCGAGCTGCTGGCGTGGCTGATCGGGCGCAGTGAAGGAGTGGGTCTAACCGGCTTCCTCCCCGAGCTGCCGACCTGGCTATAGAGGGTTCCGATCCGACGCCGGAGCACTGAGGTCTCCCGGTCGCCCTCGGGGCTATTCGGCGAACACTTCTTCGATCTGTGTCGCGGTGATTGCGCGGTCGAACCAGCGGTCGAGACTCTCCAGATCGGTACATGCCCGAATGCGATGCTGGGCCGAGTCGGGAACATCGACCCCACGCGCATCGAGCAACCGCAAGATCTTGTCGATCACTTCCTCGACTCGCCCCTCCGCCCGCAAGCGCTGAGAGGTCTTCGACCGGTAGAACGAGAGGTCCACGCTCATCAGTGTGCTCCAGATTCTCGCGGCGTCGGTACTGCCGAGGCCGAGTTCGGTGAGTTCAGCGAAAACATGAACGTCTTCTTCATTGTGCAGTTCATGCAGAGCCGTGGCCAGTGTCTTCAGTATCGCACCGATCGAAGGGGTCTTGGCGTGCGTAACTGCCGACAGCGTGGCCAGCGGAATGTCGGAGGATGCAAGAGCCAGGTCGGTGACGACCGGCACGTTGTGCGGACCGAGGACCAGCGGACGCACCGTGAGGCTCGTCCACTGCGGTAGACCGATGGTGATCGGCTCGGCGGCCCATTTGGCGGTTGCGGTGTCCTGACAAACGACCAGGAGCACGACGCCCAGCTGGTACTTGGCATAAAGGTGCGCCAGGTAGTACGCCCACGCGCTGGGCTTATCTGGATCTTGCCGACTCTGCGCCTCTACAACAAGCAGGAACGACCCGTCCTCAGCGGTCGTGATCCTGAGCAACGTATCGACCCGGCGCTCCAACGGTCGAATCTCGGTGAGGTCATTGGTAAGTACGGCAACTTCATCGGGATCACCGAATGGAAGCTCGAGGACCCGGAATGCCCGTGCGAAAACGCCGGGATCGTGTTGGAAGAGGCGGTGCATCGCCTCATGCGCAGAGCCGACCATGCCGGACACGGTATGCCGAATCGACAGTGGTAGTAGAAAATTTGTTCGATCGACGGCGTGTTCGATGCCTTCGGCGCGTCTACACCTCGGTCACAGAAAACAAAGCTCCTGAACCAGGTTGTTCAGGAGCTTTACTGGTGCGCCCGAAGGGATTCGAACCCCTAACCTTCTGATCCGTAGTCAGATGCTCTATCCGTTGAGCTACGGGCGCATGGTCGTGCTTGTTCAGTTGTACCCGGTTACCCGGGCTTGGCGGAGGCGAGAGGATTTGAACCTCCGGTCCCCGTGAAGGGACAACTCATTAGCAGTGAGTCCCATTCGGCCGCTCTGGCACGCCTCCTGGAGCCTTCTTTCGAGGGCGCCGGTCCTTTCGAACCGCCGAGAGCAAAGAGTACAGAGCAACCCGCCAGGACGCAAAACGGGTGGTCAAGCGGGTGCCCGGAGGGTCAGCGCAGATGACTGTCGAACCAGTCGAAGATTCTGCTCTGCGCATCACTGAGCATGCGCCGCTCCTCCTCGGGGAGCTGATCGATATCGACGGTGTCGAAGCCGGGATGGTCCGGGCGATGATGCAGGCCGGGGTAGCTGACCACGAGGGTGGCGACCGCCGCGCGCGCCGCGGCATCGCGGAGTTGTTCGACGTGCTCGGCCGGGCTGGCCTCGTCGTCGTCGCCGTAGAGGCCGAGCCACGGGGCCTTCAGCTGGGGCGCGGCCTGCCGCAACGCGATCGCCTCGGCGGTCAGTGGTTCGACGATGCCCGGTGCGGCGACACTGATGGCCGCACCGATCGGGCGGTCCGTCGCGACCAGCAGCGCGGCGGTGCCGGCGTTGTCGAATCCGAGTACTCCGATGGTGTCGGCGAAGACACCGCGGCCGATGAGCCAGTCGAAACAGGCGTCGAAATCGGCGAACAACTCGGCACCGAACACCTGCTCCGGCTCGGTGGAGACCGGGGCAGTAGCGACGGCACCGTTGCTCGTGGCGACCGTCACTTCCTCGACCTCCGGCCGATCGGCGCGATGGAACAAATTGGGTGCAACGACGATCCACCCCTCGGCGGCCAGCAACTTCATCATACCCAGCAACACATGGGCGAACTGGCGGGATTCGTGCAGGACGACAATGCCACCACGGGCGTTGCCGTCCGGTTCCATCACCGTGATGGGCACCCGATCGTCGACCTCCGGGGACTCGGAGCCGTCGCTGGGCTGCCCGCCGTCACGCAGTGGCGCTCTGTCTCGATAGGTGCCCGACATGAAACCAGGTTAATTCGCCCATATAACATTCGGGAGAAGTTGCACATCACCGCCGATATCCCGGAAAAATTCCGACAAACCACGCATGCACCGCACTGTGTGGTGGATCACTTCCTGTTCATTCGGGCAGCCGCGGTGACCGGGGGCGATCCGACGGGAATTAGGGTGGTGGGGTGAGCGCTCGTATTCGTCCGGATCTCGAATCCATTCCGGCCTACGCGCCGGGTCGCAGTAGTCCGGGTGCGGTGAAACTCGCCAGCAACGAGTCCACCTTCGGGCCGCTACCCAGCGTCGCCAAGGCAATCGCCGAGGAAACCGAACTTCTCAACCGATACCCGGACAACGGGTCGGGCGAACTGCGGGCGGCACTCGCGCAATTCCACGGCGTCGAGATCGCCAACGTCGTGATCGGCTGCGGCAGCGTGGCGCTGTGTCAGGAACTGGTCCAGATCACCTGCTCCTCGCCCGAGGACGAGGTGCTGTTCGGGTGGCGCTCCTTCGAGGCGTACCCGATCGTGACCCAGATCGGTCATGCGACGTCCGTGCAGGTCCCGCTCGACGCCGAGTACACCCACGACCTGGACGCCATGGCTGCCGCCGTCACCGATCGGACACGGCTGGTCTTCGTCTGCAACCCGAACAACCCCACCGGCACCGCGCACGGACGCGGTGCACTGATCCGCTTCCTCGACGCGATCCCCGACCATGTCGTGGTCGCGTTGGACGAGGCCTACTACGAATACCTGCGCCTTCCCGAGGCCGACCATCCCAACGGAATCGAAATCGGTCGCGGCCGACCCAATGTGGTTGTGCTGCGCACCTTCTCGAAGGCCTACGGGCTGGCGGGACTGCGCGCGGGCTATGCGGTGGGCGATCCGGAACTGATCACCGCACTGCTCAAGGTGCACATCCCGTTCAGCGTGAACCGGTTGGCGCAGGTCGCCGCCATCGCCTGCCTGCAGGCCCGCCACGAACTCCTCGAACGCACCGATCACGTGGTCGCCGAGCGCGACCGGATGCGTGCGGCGCTGGCGGCGGCCGGCTATCGGGTGCCACCCTCGCACGCCAACTTCGTCTGGCTGCCGCTGGGCGCGGCGAGCGCGGACTTCGGTGCGGCCAGCGCGGAGGCGGGAGTGCTGGTGCGTCCCTACGGAACCGACGGCGTGCGGGTCACCGCGGGCGATCCGCACGAAAACGACCGTTTCCTGGCCTTCGCCACCGCACCGGAAACAGTGGCCCGCTTCGTCGGCTGAAGTTCCCCTGAAGTTCTCGTGAGGTTCTCGAATACCGCGGCGATCAGCGCACGCCGAGCGCGCGCGCCAGGGTCGGCCATGCCCTGGGCAGTTCGTCCGTCCAGTACGGCCACGAATGCGTTCCCACCGGCGGCAGATGGACCTCCGCCGGAATCTGCATCCGTTCGAGCCGGTCCTCGAGTGCGAGCGTGCAAGCGTGGGCACCGGCTTCCAAGGGCCCACCGAACCCGATAGATGAGGCGGCCTCGGGATTGCCCGGACCGTCGTAGGGTCCGGGAACTCCCGAACCGGCGGACAGATAGATCGCCGTGCCGCGCAACTGTTCGGTATGCGCCATCACGTCGTGGGCGAGCCAGTCCGGATCTTCCTGTGTACCGAACATATTGTCCGGATCACCACCGTAGGTGCGCACCACTGCTCGTGCCTGAGCCTGGCCGATATCGGAACCCATTGCGTAACAACCGCTGTGCGCGGCGACACCGCGATAGAAGCCCGGATTGCGCATGACGAGCATCATCGCGGCCTCGGCCCCCATCGAGACGCCCTCGATCGCGCGGCGCCCGTTGCCGTGGAATTTCCCCTCGATCAACGGTGGTAGTTCCCGGGTCAGGAACGTCTCCCACTTGTTGGTGCCGAGCACCGGATCCGGATGTTGCCAATCCGTGTAGTACCCCGCCGGACCACCCAGGGTGAGAACCACGTTCACATCCTTGTCGGCGAAGAACGGCACCGCACCACCACGCTCGGTCCAATTGTTGAACTTGTCACTGGCGCTGCGCCCGTCGAGGAGATAAAGGGTCGGGCGCGGCTTACTACGGTCGGCCGGGAGCAGCACCTCCACCGGCACAGTGCGTTTCATGGCGGGTGAATCGACGAAGATGCGCACGCGACGGTCATCGATATGTTCGATGCGGTCGACCGCGGCGGTCGTCGGGGGCGGGTTGTCCAGCGCCGGTGGCGGTCCCTCCGCGGAACCCGAATCCGCCGGCGGCGGCTCGGTGAACCCCACTGGAGCCGCGCCGATCACCGCACACGACAAGAGTGCGGCAAGGGCGACGCCGGACAGCCGACGCCGTATCCGGCGGCGAACCATGGCCGCCATACTGCCAGAGCGTGCCCGAGGCGTCTAAAGCCACGCCAGTGCCGCGGCCCGGCATTCACTCTGTGGCCAGCGATTCCTCCCAGCGCTGTTCCACACCGGTGTACCGCCAGACCGACAGTGCCACGGCCCACGTCACGGCGAACATCGCGACGATGATGAAGCCGAGCTGTCCCAGATCGAGGCTGCCGATCCAGCCCACCACCCCGGACCGGACCTCCAGCTTGTCCGCCAGGATCGAGATCAACTCCTGCCCGCCGATCAGTAGCGCCACCGCTACCGACAGGCCGGTGATCACCAGGTTGTAGTAGATCTTGCGCAGCGGGCGGGCGAAAGCCCAGTCATAGGCGTAACTCATGAACGAGCCGTCGATCGCGTCGAACAGCGACATCCCCGCCGAGAACAGGATCGGCAGCACCAGGATCGCGTACCAGGGCAGGCCCGTGGCCGCGGCACCACCCGCGATAACCAGCAGACCGACCTCGGTGACGGTGTCGAAACCCAGCCCGAACAGCAATCCCACCGGATACATGTGCACCGGCCGGCGCACCAACCGCAGCACCGGTCGCAAGACCCGGGTCAGGACGCCGCCTGCCTCCAGGTGCCGCTCCAACTGGGTCTCGTCGAACTCTCCGCCGCGCATCCGCCGGAACACTCGCCAGATCGCGATCAACGAGGCCAGATTCAGCACCCCGATGAGAATCAGGAACGCACCCGAGATGCTGGTACCCCACAAGCCGGTCCACTGCTGCAACGACGAATTCTCGTCCTCGAGGTTCGCCGCCAGCACCCGCACCCCCAGCGTGAGCAGGCACACCAGCCCCAGCACCACCGACGAATGGCCGATCGAGAACCAGAACCCCACCGTCTGCGATTTCGCCCGCCCGTTCTCGGCCACCAGTTTGCGAGTGGTGTTGTCGATCGCGGCGATGTGATCGGCGTCGAACGCATGCCGCATCCCGAGCGTGTAGGCGGTCACACCGAGCCCCACCCCGAATACCGCACCGTTGACCGAGTGATGTTGCGGAACCACGAGCAGCAGCAACGTCCCCCACCCGAGGACGTGCAGAACCAGCACGGCGACCGCCATCCCGATCACACCCCGCATACCGGCCCTCCCGTCCACTCGTGCCGATCCACGCTACACAGCCCCGTGCCCCCGCCCCTCCGCATCGGCACACCCGACCGATTCGGCGTCCGCGGACCCGCGCCAGTAATGTGAGAGACCGTTCCGGGCTCCCCCGGAACGAGGTGGGTTGCCCGAGCGGCCTAAGGGAACGGTCTTGAAAACCGTCGTGGTTCACGCCACCGTGGGTTCAAATCCCACACCCACCGCAGATCAAGGGCTTATCTCGCTGGTCCTGTCGGCTCTCGTGGAGCCGCATGGTCCGCAGCGCTTAAGCGCCCCGCCGTCGCAGAGGTCCAGGCTCCACTTTCTTCCGTGTCCATGATGAGCTACTGAGCACCCGCTACGTTCGCTGGTGCGCTCGGACACCCCAGGTACTGCTAACCGGAGTGCACGGTTTGCACCGAGGGCGATAGGCGGAGAGACCAGATCAGCCGGTTGCCGCCATCGGGGTGGGCGGATGCGTAAACCGCCTCACCGGTGAAGGTGCCGTGTTTGCCCTCGTACCTGTAGGAAAGATTTGTCGGTGTGTAGTCGACGTGCCCTGGAGTCTTTGCCCACGCGGGCGCGGCGACGATGAGGCCGGCTATGGCGAGAACTATGGTCAGGTACTTCGTTGCACTCTTGTTGCGCGACATGCGTAATCCCCCTGCTGGACGTGTTCGATTTCCACGTCGACCGGCATGCCTTCCTCGATGCTGGTGATGGACTCACCGTGTACTGCGGAGAGGTGGAACCATGCGAGAGTGCCGTCATGCAGTTCGATGACGCCCGTCCCGTTGCGAGGCTTCCACCTGTAAATGGCACCTTTTTCCACGCGCTGACCCCTTCTCGATGTCCGGTCGATTTTTATCGTTGCACGGATCGAAACAACCGAGTGGGCGCCATACGCGCTGGATGAGGGCACCGAACGAGGACTGCGGTTCGGTGACGATTTCTGTTGTCGTGGAGTGGATTTATCTGCTGCCGCGCCTGTCGATCTCGGGCCGCACGGCCCATCTGGCGAAACTCATTCGCGGCTGGGTTGTCTCGACGTCGGCGATCATCATCACCGCGTGCAGCGTGAGTATGTCGACATGTTCGGTCGACGGCAGCAGCAGTGCGTCCGCATGCCACTCACGGACCTGGTCGGCGAGCGGTATGTGGCTGGTCTCCGCGGGCCACAGCAAGCGGTAGCCGAGCCGGCGGGCCAGCCGACGCACCTGCGCAACTTCCCAATCCGGCGCGTCTGTTTCCGGATGCACCCATCCCATGGCGATCGGCCGGACGTCAGTCATCGGCCGTCGTCCTCACGCTTTTCGCCCCGCAGCGGGAGTCGCACCAAAGCGAACGTCAGCATCAGTAGCCCCGTGGCGAGCAGCAGCAGAAGCCAATCATTGCTGTTCATTGCACTGAACCCCCTTCTCCTGCCGAACGCATCGGCGAATTGAACAGAACACCCCTCGTTACGATCGCCTCGTTTATAGCCCCTAAACCGCCACTAAAGGGCCGATATCAATGTTTAGGGGGGATAAACCAAACAGTACGCCCACACACTCAGACGGTCAAGGCCCTCTAAACTCGGGCCCATGGCTACCGCCGACGAGTTCGAAGAGGTCCGTAAGAACCCGGACCCGATCCAACGCGGACTTCGAGCGGCCGAGCTCATGGTCGAATACCAGCAACGTGCCATCGAACTGGCGAGACTGCGCAAGGCATCCATCGAGGAAGCTCACCTGAGTGGATTGAGCTATACCGAGATCGCCGAGAAACTCGGGGTCACGAAGGGACGCATCAGCCAAATACGATCGTCCGCCCCCAGACGAGAACGAGCCTTCTTCGGCGTCGGCCCGGTCGCTGTCGGGATTCCACGACGGTTCGGGCGCGAAGACGGTCGGGAGCGTCCGTTCTTCGATGCCACCGACGAAGCGGCACGATCCACGGTCGAAGAGACGCTCACGCAACTGTCCCTGGCCATGACGAACTTTCCGATCGACCCGGACCAGACCAGGCCGCCGGAAGGGGACTGCGTCATCATCTGCGGACCGAAATCAGCACCGGTGGCGCAGAATCTCCTCGAGGCAGATCCATTCTTGGGTTTCGATCACGACGACGATGGGTGGTCGATCGTCGACTCCCGGACCGATGAACAGCACCGGTCCCCTTACCAGGACGACAACTCCTCGCGGACTGATATCGGGTATTTCAGCAGGAGGACAGATGGTGAGCGCATCATCGTCCACATTGCCGGCATCACGAGTGTGGGCTCCCTCGGAACCGCGCGGTGGTTGCAAGACAACCTCGATCAAGTTTTCGAACCGACCAGCGCGCTGATCGACGGAGTCGTCGAATGCGACTTCGACGAAGACTTCACCGTGACCAACAGTCGCCTACTCGTCGGTCCGTACACCGAGAACACGTGAAACTCCGAGTCGCTCAACTGCAGGAATTCTCGGCTGCGGACAGGGTGATCGCCGATGACGATTACGTGGCCGTTCTCGATGGAGCGACCTCGTTCGTCCCGGGCGTGCCCGACGTCGGCGTCTACGTCGACACCTTGAGCAACGAACTTCGAGAAAGGCTCTGTGACACAACAGGGGAACTACGCAGAATCCTGGCGGACTCGATATCGGCGACTGCCGACCAGCTCGATCTACTACCCGGTCACAGCCCGTCCAGCACGGTCGCGATTCTCCGGCATCGCGGGACCGTGCTCGAGACTCTGCTACTCGGTGACTCGACCATCGTCGTCGGCGACGTGCGTGGTTCCTGCATGGTCGCTACCGACAATCGGCTGGCCGAGCTGGATCTGCCCGAAACCCACCGGTACCGAAGGCGTTTGAGTGGTGGTAGCGGCTACGACGACACCCATCGGGATATTTTGCGATCGCTTCAGGACAACCAGCAGCGGTATCGAAACCGGGCGAACGGCTACTGGATCGCCGAGGCAGATCCGGTTGCGGCCGAGCACGCGATTACGTCGATCCATTCCGCGGCGGATGTTTCGTGGTCCGTGCTCGCCACCGATGGGGCTTCCGAACGTATTGGCGCTGTCGGCTTCTCATGGGATCGGATCGCACGCAGCGACATCGACGACCTGAACGGGCTGCTCACGGAATGTCATCGCTGGGAAGCAGAAGCCGATCCGGACGGCCGTGTTGCTCCTCGCGCCAAGCGTCACGACGACAAGAGCTTGGTGGTCGTTACACCTTGACGGCTACCCGGGAACCTGACCGTTCTCGGCGCGCTTACCGTGGTTCGACCTGCCGGCCGTACACCGCGTCGAACAGGTCCCACCCGTTGCGGCGGCCGGTGGTGCGCGCCTGCGCTATCCAGCCCACCTCGACGGCCGCGTCGATGAATGCTCGCGCCACGCCGGGCATATTCAGATTCATCGCACGGTCGCCGACCCAGATATCACCGGACACGGACGGCCAGCCGTCGGAGACGCAGCGCTGTCCGTCGGGTCGGAAGACCAGGGTGAGGCCTGCGACCGATCCGAGGGGCCGTAACCGCAGGATTTCCTCGCAGCCGTCCTTGTGCTGGTGGTAGGTCTTCCACAGGTACTGCTGGTCACCCACCGTGAGTACGCGACGGCGGCGTTCTTTCCGCATGTCGTGATGCTAATTCGGGTGCACGGTTTCCCCGGTCGTGGTGACAGCGCCACCACACGGGTGCGACCGTGGGCCGCCGATGTCGTCCACCCGCGCGTCGCCGGAGCTACACGCCACCGACCCCCTACGCTGACCTGCGTAAACCCCATCGTTCCGGGTGTCTGGGGAGCCCGGCGGGAAACCACAGTGAGGTGGGATCGGTGCGCGGAATGTCGGCAGTGGTGGTTCGGTTCGCGATCACCGCGGCGGTGGCTGCTGCCGCGGTCGGGTGTGGCAGTGATACCGCTGAACCACCCGTTAATACCGCCGCGCAGACCATGCGCGTCTCCTACGGCGCCGATCCGGACAACTACGGCATCCTGCATGTGCCCGAGGGGGAAGGCCCGTACCCGGTGGTGGTGCTGGTGCACGGCGGTGGATGGGCCGAGCAGCACGATCTGTCGTATTTCGAGCCCTTGGCGGAGTCGCTGGTAGCCGAGGACATCGCGGTGTGGAATATCGAGTACCGCCGCGTGGGTGGCGCGGGCGGGTGGCCGATCACCCTCGCCGACGCCGATGACGCCACCGAATCGCTGGCGGCGGAGGTGCAGCAGGCCGCGGATGGGCGACTCGATCTGGAACGGGTGCATCTGGCCGGGCATTCGGCCGGCGGGCATCTGGCTGCCTGGATAGCCGGGCGGCACACTCTCGGACCGGATGCCCCTGGTGCGGAGCCGGAGGTGCGGGCGCGCAGCGCGACCATCATGGCGGGGGTCTTCGATCTATCGATGGCGGTCGAGAACGGACACGACCGGTTCGTACGGAATCTGCTCGGCGGGATGCCGGGCGATCAACCGGAGCGGTATGCCGTCGCCTCGCCGATCGAACATCTGCCGGTCGGGATTCCCGTCACCGCGGTGCACGGCTCCGCGGATACCGTAGTCGACCCGGACCAATCCCGCGAGTACGTGAATAGGGCTCGGGCGGCCGGTGATCCGGCCCGACTGCGGATGCTCGAGGGAGTGGGCCATGCCGATTTCGGCGATATCGACTCACCGGCGTGGAAGGCTGCCCGCAGCGTCATCCTGGAGCATGTGACCGACGTGCACAGTTGAGCGGCACACGACGCGTCGGTGTGGTCCCGCGATCCCGGCCATCATGCACGGTGGTGCCGACCGTCCACCGCAGGAATCGACCGTCGGACGCCTCCGCCTCACTGCCCGTCGCTCTTGGTGTTCACCCGGTCGAAGGCGTCTCCGATCGCCGCCAGCTCCTGGGGGCTCACCAGATCCAGGAAATATCGGCGCACGGCGGCGGCATGTCCGGGGGCGGCGGCGCGCAGGCGGCGCATCCCCTCGTCGGTGACGTGGGCGCGCACGCCGCGGCCGTCCTCTTCGCAGCTGGTGCGGCGGACCATGCCCTGATCCTCCATGCGGCGGATCTGATGGGTGAGGCGGCTGCGGGAGGACAGCACTCCGTCGGCGAGATCGCTCATCCGCAGCGAACCGGCGGTCGCCTCGGACAGCATCACCAGGATGCGGTACTCCGAGAGGCTCAGATCGGCGTCGGCCTCGAGCTGGCGATTGAGCTCCACCATCAGACGCTGATGCCCGTCCATGAAGGCACGCCAGGCGCGCTGCTCCTGCGAGCCGAGCCACGGCGGCTGCGCCGAGGCCGGCCACTGCGGCTGCGGTGCCGGGTGACCGTTCGGTTCGTACGCCATGGCGTCATTCTATTGCGGCGCTGAGGAGCACCTACAGTCGAGATATGTACGCGGTGACATTGGATGGTTTCGGTGGTCCGGAGGTAATCCGCTGGGAACAGGTGCCGGATCTACCTCCTCCGGGTCCGGGTGAGGTATCGATCGACGTGGTCGCGGCCGGCGTCAATCGTGCGGACCTGCTGCAACGCCAGGGCTTCTACCCGCCGCCGCCCGGCGCGAGCGACATCATGGGCCTGGAGGTCTCGGGTGTGGTCGCCGAAACCGGCGAGGGAGTGCACGACTTCCGCCCCGGTGATCGCGTCTGCGCACTCCTGTCCGGCGGTGGTTACGCGCAACGGGTCGTGGTCGCGGCAACCCAGGTGCTGCCCGTACCCGAGGGGCTGGATCTGGCCGCGGCAGCAGCACTTCCCGAGGTCGCCGCGACCGTCTGGTCGAATCTGGTGATGCGGGCGGGATTACATGCCGGCCAGTTGCTGCTCGTGCACGGTGGCGGTAGCGGCATCGGCACCCATGCCATTCAGGTCGCGACGAACCGGGGCGCCCGCGTGGCGGTGACGGCGGGCTCGCAATACAAACTCGATCGCTGTCTCGAATTGGGCGCGAGTGTCGGAATCAATTATCGCGAACAGGATTTCGTGGAGATTGTCGGTGAGCTCGGCGGTGCCGACATCATTCTCGACAATATGGGCGCGGCGTATCTGGGCCGCAATGTGCGCGCTCTCGCCGACGACGGTCAGTTGTGCATCATCGGTATGCAGGGCGGGGTGAAAGGTGAACTGGTCCTTCCCGAACTGCTCGGCAAGCGCGGCACCATCCATGCGACCAATCTGCGTAAACGCCCGGCGACCGGCCGTTCCAGTAAGGCCGAGATCATCGCCGAGCTGCGCCGGGACTTGTGGCCGCTGATCGCCGAGGGTCTGGTGGCGCCGGTGGTACATGCCGAGGTACCGGCCACCGACGCGGCGCAGGCCCAGCAGCTGCTCGATTCGGCCGATACCGTCGGCAAGGTTCTGCTGCGCATCGACACGGTCTGAGCTGCCGCCGACACTGCGGTGGTACCGGTCTCGCGCCGCCGGTACTACCGGGTCAGCTCTCCAGTGAATTCAGGGCCCGGCCGAGCTGTTCGATCTCGAATTTCGTGGTGTACGGCGCCAAACCGATGGTGACGGCGCCGCCCTCGTCGTTCACGCCCAACGCATCGAGCAACCGGCTGCCGCCGTGCGCACCACTCACGGTGCCGATACGGTGGTCGGCCAGTTGTGCGGCGATCTTCTCGGCCTGCATGCCGGCGATGGTGAAGCTCACGGTGGGGATACGGGTGGAGGCGCGGCCGATGACGGTCAGGTCGTCGATGCCGTCGAGCACCTCCATCAGACCGTCGAACAGCTGATCGTGATAGTCCTGCAGCGAGGTGATCGACACTTCCAGACGCTCACGGCGGTTACCGGTGGCCTGCTCGTCCAGGCCGGCGAGATAGTCGATGGAGGTGGTCATTCCGGCCAGCAGCGCGTATTGGTGCCCCCCGACCTCGAGCCGCTCGGCCCCCTTGGCGTACGGATTCAGCGACATGGAGGGGATGCGGTCCAGGAAGGCCGGATCCCGGAAGACCAGCGCGCCGACCTGCGGGCCGCCCCACGCCGGTGCGGACAGCGCGATCACGTCGGCATTGAGTTCATCGATATCGATCAGCGCATACGGCGCGGCGCCGAAACAGTCGGCGACCAGCAACCCGCCCACCTCGTGCACCCGATCGGCGGCTACCCGCACCGCGGGCGCGGAGCCGACGATCGGAGAGGCGGCGGTGACCGCGACCAGGCGCGCAGTAGGGCCGATCAGTTCCTCGAACTGCCAGGCCGGCATCTCACAGGTCTCGATCTCCACCTCGGCCCAGCGCACGTGGGCGCCGTAGCGGTTGGCGATCCGCAGCCAGGGTGCGACGTTCGCCTCGTCGTCCAGGCGGGACAGCACGATGCCGGTGCCCAGGCCGAGCCGGGAGCTCAGCGATTCCGCCAGCCACGCCAGCAGGACCGCGCGATCCGGTCCGAGGACCACACCCGCGGGATCACCGCCGACGAGATCGGCGACCGCCTCGCGCGCCGCATCGAGAATCGCGGCACTGCGCCGCGCCGCGGCATGGCGATTGGTATGCGAAAACGCCGAGGTGCGGAAACCTGTTGACACCGCACGAGATACCGAATCGGGGACCAGCATTCCCGCTTGTGGATCCAAGTGAATCCAACCGTCGCCCAGGGACGGTATCAATCCCCGAACCCTCGCGACGTCGTAAGTCATGCTCGCCACTCTAAGGGCAGCGGGCAAGTCGGCGGAACCGTGCGCCGACCGAACGCGAAATCACGCGACATGGCAACCGACTTTCACAAAACCGAACCACACCGAGGCGGACTGAACGCACAACAGGATACTTCCGTGCGAATTCGGACCACATATCCGCTCGGGACAAGGCGTCTCGGCGCCGGTCGTCACCGGAGGCCACGGGGTTCGGTCGGAGGGTCTCCAGGCGTTCTCGGGAGTTCTCGGGGAGGTTCACTTAGCGCTTCGCGCGCGAAGCAGACATCATGGGGACATGACTGAATCGGACGGAGCACCGGATTCCATCGTGGTGATCGGGCCCGAGGGGCGACCGCTGGTAATTCCCGCGGGCGCCGCGGGTGAGGCGCCGTTCGCCGAGCAGGTGACCGGCAAGGGCAACCCCGATGATGCGGAGAAAGCACAGGCCGGGGGCGAGGAATCGCTGGCCGACATGGTCGAGCAGCCCGCCAAGGTGATGCGGATCGGCACCATGATCAAGCAGTTGCTCGAGGAGGTGCGGGCGGCTCCGCTGGACGAGGCCAGCCGTAATCGCCTCAAGGAGATCCACAAAACCTCGGTGCACGAGCTGGAGCAGGGACTTTCCCCGGATCTGCGGGACGAGCTGGAACGCCTGGCACTGCCGTTCAGCGAAGATTCCGTGCCCTCGGACGCCGAGCTGCGGATCGCGCAGGCCCAGCTGGTCGGCTGGCTGGAAGGGTTGTTCCACGGCATCCAGACCGCGCTGTTCGCCCAGCAGATGGCCGCGCGGGCCCAGCTCGAGCAGATGCGGCACGCCTTGCCGCCGGGTGCACAACTGCCGCGCGACGGCGGTCAGGGCGGGTCGGTGACCGGGGGCGGTCAGTACCTTTGAGGAACCTCTGAAAGCCCCGCCACAACACCCACGGAAACCTCTGCTGAACACCATCGATCACGTGCTGCCCTCCGGTACCCACCGGTCCGGATCGGCACTGCGCTACAGTCGTGCACTGTGCCAGCAGCTGCCCCCGCCGATTCGGCGACAGCCGAACACACACCGGCCGACGCGACGGTGCCCCTGATGTCGAAACCACAATCTTTCTCGCGGGCCTTTCAAGACCTCCGTGAAGGGTTCAGTCAGCGTGAGCTGTGGCTGTCGCTGGGCTGGCAGGACATCAAGCAGCGCTACCGACGGTCGGTGATCGGCCCGTTCTGGATCACGATCGCCACCGGCCTCCAAGCCGCTGCGATGGGCGTGCTGTATTCCGCGATCCTGAACCAGGATCTGTGGACTTATCTGCCGTACGTGACCATCGGGCTGATCGTCTGGAATGTGATCAACAACAGCATCCTCGAGGGTGCCGATGTGTTCATTTCCAACGAGGGCCTGATCAAACAGCTGCCTTCGGCGCTGAGTGTGCACGTATACCGGCTGGTCTGGCGGCAATTACTGTTCTTCGCGCACAACAGCGTGATCTACCTGATCATGCTGGTCGGCTTCGGCGTCTGGAAGCATCTGGACTTCTCGGTGCTGCTCGCACTGCCGGCGATCCTACTGCTGTTCCTGAACGCCGCCTGGGTGTCCATCGTGTTCGGCATCTTCTCCACCCGTTATCGCGACATCACCCCGATCCTGGGCAGTACGACACTGATGCTGTTCGTGTTGACGCCGGTCATGTGGACCACGAAGGCACTGCACGACCAGGGCGGTCAGATGAGTGAGCGGGCGAAGCTGGTGGAGATCATCCCGACCTACCACTATCTGGAGATCGTGCGCGCGCCATTGCTCGGTGACACGATCTATCTGCGTTCGTGGATCGTGGTGGGTGTGATCACCGTGCTCGGCTGGGCCGTGGCACTGCTGGCGTTGAAGCAATACCGTTCCCGCGTGCCGTACTGGGTGTAGAGGGCAAAATGACCGGAGTAAGCATCGAGACCCACGAAGCGTGGGTCGAGTTCCCCATTTTCGACGCCAAATCGCGATCGCTGAAGAAGGCGTTCCTCGGCAAGGCGGGCGGCTCCATCGGGCGCAATCAGTCCGATGTGGTGGTCGTGGAGGCGCTGCGCGACATCACGCTGTCGCTGAAGGAAGGCGACCGGGTCGGGTTGGTCGGCCACAACGGTGCCGGTAAGTCGACCCTGCTGCGGATGCTGGCCGGCATCTACGAACCCACCCGCGGCAGCGCTCAGGTGCGTGGACGGGTGGCGCCCGTCTTCGATCTCGGTGTCGGGATGGACCCGGAGATCTCCGGTTACGAGAACATCATCATCCGCGGCCTGTTCCTCGGCCAGACCCGCAAGCAGATGCTGGCCAAGGTCGACGAGATCGCCGAATTCAGCGAACTCGGCGAATACCTGAACATGCCGCTGCGCACCTACTCCACCGGTATGCGGGTGCGGTTGGCGATGGGCGTGGTCACCTCGATCGACCCGGAGATCCTGCTGCTGGACGAGGGGCTCGGCGCCGTCGACGCCGAGTTCATGAAGAAGGCCCGCAACCGGCTGCGCGACCTGGTGGCACGTTCGGGAATTCTGGTGTTCTGCAGCCATTCCAACGAATTCCTGGCCCAACTGTGCGACAGCGCGATGTGGATCGACCACGGTTCGTTGCGTATGCAGGGTGAGATCGAGGATGTGGTGCGCGCCTACGAAGGCCCGGAGGCCGGCGACCACGTGGCGCAGATTCTGCGTGAGCTCGAACTCGAACGTAACCCCGCGTAATTTGTGCCCGCGCGTACGACAAGGACATGAGTAATGAGTGATCAGGCGGCCTCGTCCGCGGACAGCGGTGCGGCCCGGATCATCGCGGTGGTCGTCACCCACAAACGGCGCGAGCTGCTCAGTGAATCGCTGCGCGTGCTCGCCGCCCAGACCCGCCCGATCGATCACCTGATCGTCATCGACAACGGCAACGAGCCCGAGGTCGGTGACCTGGTGCGCGAGTTGCCCATCGAATCCACCTATCTGGGTTCGGAACACAATCTCGGCGGCGCCGGCGGTTTCGCGCTGGGTATGCTGCACGCGCTCACCATGGGTGCCGACTGGGTGTGGCTCGCCGACGACGACGGCCGTCCCGAGGGGCCCGAGGTCCTGGAGAAATTGCTCGACTGCGCGCAGCGGCACAATCTGGTGGAGGTCTCGCCGGTCGTTGCGGATATCGACGATCCGGACCATCTGGCATTTCCCCTGCGCCGCGGTGTGGTGTGGCGGCGGCTGCGCTCCGAACTGGGCGACGAGGATTTCCTGCCCGGTATCGCCTCGCTCTTCAACGGCGCCCTGATCTCGGCGCAGGCACTCGAGGTGATCGGCGTACCGGATCTGCGCTTGTTCGTGCGCGGTGACGAGGTGGAGGTGCATCGACGGCTGGTCCGGTCCGGGCTACCGTTCGGGACCTGCCTGCAGACCGCCTACCTGCATCCCAACGGCTCCGCGGAATTCAAGCCGATCCTGGGCGGGCGGATGCACACGCAGTACCCCGACGACCCGGTGAAGCGGTATTTCACCTACCGCAACCGCGGCTATCTGATGGCCCAGCCGGGAATGCGCAAACTGCTGCCGCAGGAATGGGCCCGGTTCTCCTGGTTCTTCCTGGTCCAGCAGAAGGATCCGGCTGGATTGCTGGAGTGGTCCCGGCTGCGCAAACTGGGCCGCCGCGAACAGTTCCACAAGCCGGACTGAGTCCCGCTCACCTGCACTTTCGGAGAGTTCCCCTCGCCGCGGCGCGCAGCATCACCGATCATGGAGTCGGGATACAGCGCAGACGATGGGAGCAGGATATGAGCGACGCTGGTAAGTCACTGGCCGGACGCACCATGATCATGTCGGGCGGCAGCCGCGGGATCGGCCTCGAGATCGCCAAGCGGGCCGCCGCCGACGGCGCGAATATCACCTTGATCGCCAAGACCGATCAGCCGCATCCGAAACTGCCCGGGACCATTCACACCGCGGGCGCGGAGCTCGAGGAAGCCGGCGGGCAGGTCCTGAAATTCGTCGGTGACGTGCGTGACGACGAGGCCGTGGCCGAGGCGGTACGGCAGAGCGTGGAACGATTCGGTGGCATCGATATCGTCGTCAACAACGCCTCGGCGATCAATCTCTCCCCCACCGAGACGCTGCCGATGAAGGCCTACGACCTGATGCAGGACATCAACTGCCGCGGCAGTTTCCTGTTGTCCAAGACCAGCATTCCGGCGCTGAAGGATTCGGCACAGGCCGGCCGCAATCCGCATATCCTTACCCTGTCGCCGCCGCTGAATCTGGACCCGAAATGGGCGGGCAGCTCACTGGGGTACACCATCGCCAAGTACGGGATGTCGCTGACCACATTGGGTTTGGCCGAAGAGCTGCGTACCTACGGTATCGGCGTGAATTCGCTGTGGCCGCGCACCACGATCGGTACCGCCGCGGTGCGCAATCTCCTCGGCGGCGAGGAGATGGTGCAGACCTCACGCACCCCCGATATCTACGCCGACGCCGCGTACCTGGTTCTCACCTCCTCCGCGAAGGACACCACCGGCAACTTCTTCATCGACGACGATGTTCTCGCCGCGCACGGGATCACCGATCTCGACAAGTACCGGGTGGTCCCGGGCGACGGCCCGCTGACCACGGACCTGTTCCTGTAGCCCGTTACAGCCGGTTCACGTAGTAGCCCACCTGACTGAACGACAGGTAGCGCGGCCAGGAGCCAACTGCACGGCCGGGGATCGGACCGCACGGCGACGCAGCGGGACCGGTGGCGCCCTGGCAAGCCGGTGGGCGGTGGAGCCGAGTCCGTGGGGGCCGAGTATGTCCTCGAGCCCCCACGGCTTTCCGGCGGTGCCTCAGAGGCCGTACAGCCGCTCCCAGTTCTCGCGGCTGATCAGTTCCGGTGCGGCGCTGCGGTATCGGCGGCTGAGGTCCGGCAGTTCGCGGCGCAGGCGGCGCATGGCCACGACGGTGCGCAACAGCAGTGCGCGGGCCTTCGCCTTGTCCCGCCGCCGGATGCGCACGCCGGACTGCGAGGCATCGGTCACGACCACGTGGTCGAACAGGCCCAGGTGCCACCAGTGCGCATCCTCGCGGGTCACCCCGACGACACCGTGCTGGGTCCGGCCGGTCCACTGCTGGAATGCCCGTTTACACAGCACCAGCAGCGGCCGGCTCGGCTCACTGCCCGCACGGCGCAGGTGCAGGTCCGCCTGCGGGACGGGCATCGTCGCCGCCGCATGCTTTTTGGTCTCGCCGTAGTCGCCGCGGCTGGTGCGGGCGGTGGCCAGCGCTTCGATACCGCCGTCGCGCAACACCTTCGGGCCTTTCAGGAAGTCCTCGATACCTTGCAGCGTGGTGTGCGCGAGGCCGTACTGCATACCGACCAGGTATTCCACGAGTTCGCGGAACAGCTTGCGGGTCACCGTCTTCGGGTCCAGGTCGGTGTGCATGGAGCTGACGATCAGTGAGTTGCGGGTGCTGAAGTAGCGCGCCCAGTCGTCGAAGTCCTTCCAGTAGAAGTCGGCATGCCAGACCGCGGCGTTCGGCAGCGTCACGGTCACGAACCCGGCCTCGCGGGCGCGCACACCGTATTCGACGTCGTCCCACTGGAAGAAGATCGGCAGCGGCAGCCCGATCCGGTCGATCACCTCGGCCGGGATCAGGCAGGTCCACCACGCGTTGTAGCCGGCGTCGACGCGGCGTTCCTGGTTGTACTCCAGCATGCTCACGTTACCCAGCGCCTTGGGCACCTTCTGACCGTGCCGCAGCTGGTTCAGGTGCACTTCCTCGGCACCGACATTGAGGTAATCGGGATTGAGCAGGTACAGCATCTGCGCGCCGACGAGGGTCGGTTCCACGGTGAGATTGGCGAATGCACTGAGCCGCAACACTGTTTCGGGCTCACAGAGGATGTCGTCGTCCATCAGGATGACGTCCGCGTGCTCGGCACCATCGAGGCTGCCGGCCGCGGACACCTCGTAGAGACCACGGGTGAACCCGCCCGCACCACCCAGGTTCGGCTGCCGGAGGTAGTGCAGCTTGTCGCCGAAGCGAGGCTCGGTCTGCTGGAAGAGTTCCTGATCCGAGACCAGATCGGTGCCCTGATCCACCACGTAGACCGCGGCGAGGGCGCCCAGGACTTCCGGATCCGAGGCCAGCGCGGCGACGGTGTGCGCGCAGTCCTGGGCTCGGTTGAAGGTGCAGATCGCGATGGCCACCGGCCGCAAGCGCTCCGGTGCGGGCGCGGACCAGTTCAGCTCACTGATCGCGAGTCCGCCTCCGACAGCGTCGAATTCGACCCACAGCGCTCCGCCGTCCACGTACTGATCCAGCGGGGCGCGCAGGGTGACGGTGCCGTCGGCAGTGACCTCGGCGGAATCGATGGTCCGGCGGTGTCCGGCGATATCGGAGGCGGCGAGCCGGATGCGGGCCCGATCGCCGACCTCGAGCCGCATCGTCACCTCGACGTCGGTCACCGTGGTCCAGCGCTGCCAGTAGCTGGCGGCGAAGCGGCCGAAGTAGGTGTTGGTGTGCGCGTGGGCCCCCTTCTCCAGCCGCAGCGACAGCCGCTCGCGGGTCGACTTGCCCTCGACCACGGCGTACAACTCGTCACTGATCTTCGGCGCGGGGCCGGTGAAGATGCCACGGGCCAGTACCAGGCGATCGGGCGTACGGTCCGGTGTCCGGGATGGGTCGGGCGCGGGGTCGACGACCTTGCGGTCGGTATCGGATGCGGTCACGGCCTGGCCAGCCGACTGGTCCATGGTGGATTCCCTCGTAAACAGTGTCCGATGGCGCCGAGTGCGGCGCGGGCGCGGTCAAATACGGGCTCGGTGCGAGCGATACCCATTATGTCCGTCTCACCGGCTCGTCCCGGTGCGGGTATCCCGCACATCGGCGCCGGGCCGGTGCTCGGCGAAGACGAAAGTGTCGTAGGCCCAGTAACGGAACACCACGGCCACGATCTGACCTATAAGTGTTCCGGAAATATTGTCGGCCAGCGGCGACGACAGGTCCAGCACATAACGGGAAAACCCGAGACACCCCAGCTGCAAACCGATGGCGACGACATTGAACAGCGCGTACAGCAGGTATTCACGACCGCGACTACCGCCCTGTTTGTGCGCGAAGGTCCACCATTTGTTACCGAAATAGGTGACGATCGTGGCCGTCAGAATCGAAATGATCTTCGCTGGGATCGGCGCGTCGCGCATGACGCCGTTCCAGAAGACGAGCAGGTTGTATGTTCCCGCGTCGACCAGGAAACCGACTGCTCCCACCACCAGGAATGCCGAACCCTGTCGTAATGCGGTGACGGCCTTGGCTCGCCAGGTGTCGCCGGTTCGATCGACCGGTTCGGTCGCCATCTCACTACTGGCCACCCCGCGACGGTACCGCACCGGGGTGTGCGCACTGCACAACACCGGCCGGCGGTCGGCGCCGCTCACTCGTGACCAGCGCGCCGTGGCACCCGGTCGGCCTGGGCACACCGGTGGACGCCGACACAGCGAGGGTTCGCGGGCGAGCACCCCGTGTCGACCTGTACCCTCCCGGTGTTCCGTATTTCATCGGCCGATCAAATGAGGGATTGACGGGGTGAACCCCACCGAACTTCGCATTGCCGCAGTCGTGCCCTGCTACAACGAGGAGGCTGCGGTCGCCAAGGTGGTCACGGACCTCAAGGCTGCCGTGCCGGGCATCGTGGTCTACGTCTACGACAACCGCAGCACCGACGCCACCGCCGAAAGAGCCCGGGAAGCCGGCGCGATCGTGCGTGCCGAGACGACCAAGGGCAAGGGCAACGTCGTGCGGCGCGCGTTCGCCGACATCGAGGCCGATGTCTACCTGATGATCGACGGTGACGACACCTACGACGCCTTCGCGGCGCCGAAGATGATCGAGGCGCTGCTGTCGGGCCCCTACGACCACGTCCTGGGCGTGCGTAAGCAGGACGAGGGTGCGCAGGCCTACCGAGCCGGTCACGAAGCCGGCAATCGCGTGCTCAACGGCGTGGTCGGCAAGGTATTCGGCGAGAACGTCGAGGATATGCTCTCCGGTTACCGGGTGTTCTCCCGGCGATTCGTGAAGAGTTTCCCCGCGGTGTCCCGCGAATTCGAGATCGAAACCGAATTGACCGTGCATTCCCTGCATCTGCGGGTACCCCAGACCGCGGTCCGGGTGGGATTCCGCGATCGCCCCGAGGGCAGTGAATCCAAGCTGCGGACATACCACGACGGTTTCAAGATTCTGGGACTCATCGCCGGTTTGGCCCGCCACGAACGACCGGTCGCCTTCTACGGCCTGTTCGGCACCCTGGCCTGGTTGATCTCGATCATTCTGACCGTGCCGATCGTGATCCAGTACTACGAAATCCACGAGGTACCACGTTTCCCGACGTTGTTCCTCGCATTCACGTTGTTGCTACTCGGCAGTCTGGCGTGGACGGCGGGTCTGATTCTCGACGGAATTCGCCGCTCCCGGCACGAGGCTGCCCGGCTCATGTATTTGCGATATTCGGCAGTGGGCACCGAGACCTCCGAGCAGGTCGGGCAGGCGCGGCAATGACGACCCGGGCCGACAACGAGGCCGGCGAGCAGAAGAACCAGGATTCAGCGTCCGCCACGGCCGCAGACGCCGACAACTCCACCGCGACGGCTACCGACGAGCCCGGCACCGCGGCAGAGTCCCGCAGCACTCCGGCCGAGCTCCCTGGCGCCGCGGCCGAACCTTCGAGCATCACAGCCGAGACTTCGAGCACGACGGCCGCGCCCCCGAGCGCCACACCCGCGGGGCCGGGCGCTTCGGAGGCCGACGATGCGGGTGACGCCGCCCGCGACCCCGCGCGCCACGGCGTGTTCCAGCGCGCCTGGTTCGGCCTGAATCAGCACTTCGGTGCCGCCGCAGCGGCTTTCGTGGTGGTCGCCGGGATCTTCGGCATCGTTTTCGCGGCCATCACGCCGCCGTTCTGGGGTCATGACGAGATCACCCAGTTCGGCCGCGCCTATCAGGTCGCGCACGGCGGCATCACTCCGGAGCGGATCGTCGACGATCGCGGAATCTCCTACGGCGGGCAGATTCCGGTGAGTATCGACGCGATGATGGGCTACGCGTTCAGCGACTACAACAGTCGCCCGCCGGAGCCGGCACCGATGGCCGCCGAGTCCGGTGCCTACGACCGCCTCGGCGCCGCGCCGGTGACCACGTCGGACACCAAGCAGATGTGGTTCACCAATACCGCGGCCTACTCACCGGTCGCGTATGTGCCTGCGGCCCTGGGCATCAGGATCGCGGAGGCGACCGGACTGGATGTGAACGGCATGGTGCTGACGACCCGGCTGGCCGGGCTGCTCGCCTATCTGGTGCTGGTCGGGTTCGCGCTCCGGGCGTTGCGCGGCTTCCGCATCCAGTGGCTGGCGTTCACGGTCGCCGTATTGCCCATCGCGATCTTCCAGGCGGGGACGGTGACCGCCGATACGATCACCAACGCGCTGGCCATCCTGGTGTCCTGTCTGCTGGTGAAGGGGGTCTTCTTGGACTCCCGGCTGACGAAAACCGAGGTGGTGGCTGCTCTGGCGACGACGCTGGCGCTGCCGCTGAGCAAGCCGACCTATGTCATCCTCGCCATGCTGGTGGTGCTGATTCCGGCCCGCCAGTACGGCTTCGGCAAGATCCTGCGCTGGCTGCCGTGGTGTTTCGCGGTACTGGGCGCGGCGCTGTTCGCGGTGTGGATGAAGATCGCGGCACCCACGACCGACGGTATGGGCCTGATGCGTAAGCAGGCCGAATGGGACTCGGTCCGGCCCGACGATCAGCTGAGCGGCATCCTGTCCGACCCACCGCATTTCGTGAACGTGTTCATCGACAGCATCTGGTACCGGGACGAGAAGTGGTTCACCCAGTTCTTCGGTGAGCTGGGCTTCTCCTATATCGATGTTCCCGCGACGACGATTCTGGCCTGCCTGCTGGCGCTGGCCGTCAGCATCGGCATCGCGGATCGGCTGACCGGTAATCGGTGGCGTACCTGGGCGGTGCTGCTGACCGTCGCCGCCAGCGTGGCCATGGTGTACGTGACGCTGTACATGTCGTTCACGCCGGTGGACTACTGGCTGATCGACGGCGTGCAGGGCCGCTACTTCGTTCCCTTGGCGATCGCCGGTTTCGCGGTGCTGCTGCGCTGGATGCCGTTGCGACTGACCGATGCGCGCGGGGTGACGCCACTGCGAGGTCCCGCGATCACCATCGTGGTCGCGACCGCGGTGGCTCTGGCCGCGGCCGCGATCAAGTACAACGTCATGGTCTGGGGCTGACGCACCCGGGACTAACGCACCCCGGTCTGCGGCAGCACCTGCTCGCCGGCCTCGGTGTAGGCCCGCTCGGTGTGCTCCTTCTGCGGGCGCCACCAGGCTTCGTTGTCGCGATACCAGGCGATGGTGGCCGCCAGGCCGGTCCGGAAATCACCGTAGCGAGGCTGCCAGCCGAGTTCGGTGCGGAGCAGCGTGGCGTCGATCGCGTAGCGCTGATCGTGGCCGGGCCGGTCGGTCACATGGTCGAAATCGTCGGGCCCGCGACCGAATTCGGTGAGCAGCAGCTCGACCACCGACCGATTGTCCAGTTCGCCGTCGGCACCGATGAGATAGGTCTGTCCGATGCGGCCGCGCTCGAGAATCGCCCAGACCGCGCTGTTGTGATCGCTGACGTGAATCCAGTCCCGGATCTGATGTCCGGCGCCGTAGAGGCGGGGCCGCACCCCATCGATCAGATTGGTGATCTGACGCGGAATGAACTTCTCCACATGCTGATACGGACCGTAGTTGTTGCTGCAGTTGGACAGTGTGGCTCGCACGCCGAACGAACGCACCCACGCCCGCACCAGCAGATCACTCGAGGCCTTGGTGGCCGAGTAGGGGCTCGACGGCTGATACGGCGTGGATTCGGTGAAGGCGGGGTCGTCGCCCGCCAGGTCGCCGTACACCTCGTCGGTCGAGATGTGGTGGTAGCGCACATCGTATTTCCGCACCGCTTCCAGCAGCGTGTAGGTGCCGACGATATTGGTCTGTACGAACGGCCACGGGCGGGCCAGTGAATTGTCGTTGTGCGATTCTGCCGCGAAATGCACGACGGCGTCGGAACCCGCGACCAGCCGGTCGACCAGGGCGGCGTCGGCGATATCGCCGTGCACGAATTCGATGCAGTCTGCGACGGGAGCCAGCGAATCGCGATTCCCAGCGTAGGTAAGAGCGTCCAGTACCGTTACCCGCACATCATCGTGTTCACTGAGGGTCTGGTGGACGAAGTTCGCGCCGATGAAGCCGGCGCCGCCGGTGACGAGTAATCGCACGGTTCTCAGCCTAACGCGTCCGCCGACGCGCACTGCCGGTCATGGCAAGGGTAGCGCGCATCACGCTGCACAATGTGACCTTCGTCACATCAAATCCTATTTGTCTCTTTTATGCGAATTGCAATCGAATTCGTAAACCGTACGCACACTGCGTGTTTCCGGAACCCCACCGCGCACAAGAACACCGCGGTGAACAGAATTTGAATGAACGGACACAGTGGGTTCACCGGTCGTTGGCTGGGCTCCCTTTTTATTTCCTTGTCCCAGAACCACTCTGCATCGAGGTTTGCACGAAATGATGATGAGGAAATTCGCCGCGACCGCGGCACTGGCCACGGCCGCCATCGGTATCACCGCGGGCACCGTGCACGCCGCTCCGGCCGCCCCCGCGGCGCCGGCGCCGGTGAGTGTCTCCTACAAAGTCGATGATCAGGCCCAGAGCATCTCGTTGACCGCCGACAACGGTTCCGTCGCCGTCGAGGACGGCAAGCTGGAGATCAAGTCCGCCGACGGCACCGTCATGGCCGGCACCCCGCTGCAGTACCGCGTGGACGACTTCGTCTTCCCGATCGCCGCCGACATCAAGGGCAACACCGCCACCCTGAGCCCGCAGGCCGACACCGCCAAGGCCGTATACAAGCCGGTCGCGCTCCCCTTCGAGGACCAGGCCCAGTGGGACAGCGACTACGACCGTGAGAAGGACGCCTTCAGCCGCCTGAAGGACACGGTCAGCATGGCCGGCACCGCGGCCAGCATGATCTCCGCAGTCGTCGGCGGTGTCGTCGGTTGTGGTCTGGGCATCGCCGCCGGTGCGGCGGTCACCCTTCCGGTCGCCCTCGGTGGTGGCGCCGGCCCGGTCATCGGCTGCCTGCTGGGCGCCGCAGCGGGCGCCAGCGTCATCGGCATCGCGGGCACCCTGCTGATCGGTGTGCCGATCGCAATCGCCGCGGTGATCCAGTACGCCCAGACCGTCAACCAGCCGCACATCGAACCCAAGAAGTAGGGCTGAGGACCGATTCGGGCGCAGTTCAACACTTTTCGGCCAGGCTCTCGCCGGAAGCCGGTCCCCCCTGAATCGGCCGGCGTGCGAGAACCCCCAGCAGTGCCCCGCGCAGCCGTCGCTGTGCGGGGCACTGCCGTGTCGATCTCGGTGCCGCACACTGCTTTCAGGCAGTGCGGGCAGTCTGCTCCGAATCGATCCGGGCCCGGACGAATCGCGCGACCCGGGCCAGCGCAGCGCGGCTCTCGGGCATATTCGGCAGCATGCTCATGAAGGCGTGCACCTGACCGCGCCACAACTCCACCGTGTTCGGCACTCCCGCGGCGGTGAGCCGACGCATCATCAGATCGGCGTCGTAGCGCAACAATTCGTCTTCGCCGACGATCAGCAGCGCCGGCGGCAGGCCGGCGAGCGAGCCGTTCACCGGTGACAGCGCGGGATCCAGTTCCTGCTCGGCCTCGGCTCCGTAGCGCACCAGCTGCCGCACCGCCGCCAGCGGGATATAGGCATCGCGGGAGACGTTCATGTAGTCGCGCTTGAGCCGGTAGTCCAGGTCGAGCAGGGGCGACAACCCGACCAGACCGGCCGGCAGGGGCATACCGGCCTGGAGCGCGCGCAACGCGGTGGCGAAGGCCAGGAAACCGCCCGCGGAATCCCCCGCGAACACGATCCGCTCGGGGGCCGCACCGTGGCGCAACAGCCAGCGGTACGCGGTGAGGCAGTCGTCGATCGATCCGGCGATGGGCGTTGCGGGCAGCTGCCGGTAGTCCACATTGATCACCGGCAGTCCGGTACGCCGCGCCAGACTGGCGGCGACCGGCCGATGGGTGTCGAGTCCGCAGAGGAAGAACCCGCCACCGTGCATGTACATGACCGCGCCGTCACGCAGCGACCGGCGCGCACCGGCCGGGCGAATGATCTCCATCCGGAACCCGTTCAACCGCACCTGTTCGCGCTCGATCCCGCGGGCTCGCGGGCGCAGCGCGGCCAGCCGATCGACGACCACCCGCGCCACCGGCATGGTGGCCGGAGTAATCGGATAGTGCCGGATGAACGGGCCGACCACACCCTTACAGGTCATCAGGACGGCCTGCGAATGCAAGCTGGAACCCCCGGGATTCACCACCGTCGTCGTCATAGCGCACCTGCCTGCCGCTCGCGCGCCGAGTGACCGGCCGCCGACGGAACGGCAGCAGAAATGTGTCGGCGCTGACATCTGACCTACGCAATACTTGATCGCCCGAATATCGCCGAACGAAACCATCGTGACCATTTCGCGGTCCAGTCGGAACCTCATCGAGCCCGAGCGGGCACGAGCTGGCAGACTTGCCTCACATGCGCGGAATCATTCTGGCCGGAGGCACCGGTTCCCGGCTGCACCCGATCACGCGCGGGGTGAGCAAACAGCTGGTACCTGTGTACGACAAGCCGATGATCTACTATCCGCTGTCCACCCTGATGCTGGCGGGTATTCGCGACGTCCTGGTGATCACCACGCCGGAGGACGCCGCCGCATTCCGGCGCCTGCTGGGCGACGGCAGCCGGCTCGGCGTGTCGATCGACTACATCGTGCAACCCGAGCCCGACGGGCTGGCCCGTGCCTTCGTCCTGGGCGCGGACCACATCGGTACCGACTGCGCCGCGCTGGTTCTCGGCGACAACATCTTTCACGGCCCCGGCCTCGGCACTCGGTTACGCCGTTTTCACGGCCTCGACGGCGGCGCGGTCTTCGCGTACCCGGTCTCGGACCCGAGCGCCTACGGGGTGATCGAATTCTCGGGCGGCAAGGCGGTGTCCATCGAGGAGAAGCCGAAACTGCCCCGCTCCAACTACGCCGTCCCGGGGCTGTATTTCTACGACAACGACGTGGTCGAGATCGCACGAGGGCTGCGGCCCTCGGCACGTGGCGAGTACGAGATCAGCGATATCAACCGCAGCTATCTCGAACAGGGCCGGCTCCAGGTGGAGACCCTCGCCCGCGGTACCGCCTGGCTCGATACCGGAACCTTCGATTCACTGCTGGATGCCGCCAACTATGTGCGCACCATCGAACAGCGCCAGGGGCTCAAGATCGGTGTTCCCGAGGAAGTGGCCTGGCGGATGGGGTTCATCGACGACGAACAGCTGGCTCGGCTGGCCGAACCACTGGTGCGATCGGGGTACGGAACCTACCTGCTCGACCTGCTGACCCGCGGGCGTGCTGAGGGCGGGCACGAATACAGGCAGGATGGTTGATATGCGGATTCGAGAATTGTCGGTGCCGGGCGCGTGGGAGTTCACTCCCGAACTGCGCGGTGACGAGCGCGGCAAGTTCGCCGAAACCTTCAAGGCTTCCGAATTCGAGAAGGTGACCGGGCGGTCTCTCGAATTGCTGCAGGTCAACACCTCCACCTCGGCAGCCGGTGTGCTGCGCGGAATCCACTACACCCAGAACCCTCCGGGGCAGGCGAAGTACGTCACGTGCGTACGCGGCGCCTTCCTGGATGTGGTGGTCGACCTGCGCCGCGGTTCTCCCACCTTCGGCCGGTGGGACAGCGTGGTGATCGACGATGTGGCCCGACGCTCGGTATTTCTGTCCGAGGGGCTCGGTCACGGCCTGTTGTCGCTGGCCGACGACTCCACGGTGACCTATCTGTGCTCCCTGGAATACAGCCCGGAACTGGACCACGACCTGGACGCCTTCGATCCCGACCTCGGTATCGAGTGGCCGACCGTGGGCATCGACGGCGCTCCCCTGACCTATATCCGGTCCGCGAAGGATCTCGCCGCACCCCGGTTGCGCACGCTGGAATGAGCCGATCGGCTCAGGCGGCGGCAATCGCTTCGTCCAGAGCGACCCGGCCGTCCACCGATACCGCTCGGATACTCGCGAACGCTGCCCGGTACCGCGCGATGTCGGCATCTTTGTCCACATGCGTGGCGCCGTGGAAACTTTCGATGTGCACCACCGGTGGCTCGACGAGCTCCAGACCGGGTGCCCCGAATTCCAGCAGAACGAAGCGGCCCGAGTTCAGCCCCTCGTGGTAACCGGAGTCGTTGCGCACCATCCGAATGTCGATATTGGGGCGATCACACATGCGCCGCAGGTGATTCAGCTGTCCGGCGGCGACCGCGCCGTCGCCGATCCGCCGCCACAGCAGCGACTCGCTCAGCACCGCGACCAGCCGTAGTGGATTCGGCCGGCGACTGAGCAGGCGCTGGCGCGTCACCCGGACCTCGACGCGGCGCTCGATCTCGGCAGCGGTGAGCCCGGGCCGGGCCGCCGCCAGCAATGCCCTGGTGTAGTCCTCGGTCTGCAACAAGCCCGGGACGAATTCGTTCTCGAAGGTGGACAGCCGGGTCGCCCCCTCCTCCAGACCGATGTAGACGTCGAAGCCCTCGCCGATCACATCGCTGTAGGACGCCCACCAGCCGCGGGCCTTGGTTTCCCGGGCCAAGGCGGTGAGCGGCGCTACCTCCTCCTCGCGCGCCCCGTAGACCTTGCACATGGCCTCGACGTCGAGGCTGCGCAGTGAGGTCTGGCCGGTTTCGATCCGCCAGATCTTCGCCTCGGACCATTCCAGGCGGCGGGCGGCGACCCGGGTCGTCATCCGGGCGCGGGTGCGCAGATCCCGTAATCGCCGGCCGAGTTGCCGCCGCGGCATCGTCGAACCGGTGATCCCCTGTGGTGAACCCATAGTTCCCCCTTGGCAGAAACCTTCTCGGGCATACGAATTCGATTCCGCAACACCCGAACGGATTGTTGCACAACGAGACCAGTCACGAGGGGGAAGCCGACCGTCCCGGCCCTGCCGGTGCGGGCCGTGGCCAGACGCGCAAACGTCACAATTGCGAACTCCCACACCAGCGACCACATGCGACGCAGTTCACATTTGCGCCGCACGGCTCCCAGCAGACTGCCAGGCAACCAACAGCCACAACGCAATCGATTCACAGTCAGGGCCGCAAAGGTGGTAGTCGTATCAAGTTCACAGCGGCGTCCGAGAACCCCGGAAAGGCCTCATAGCCAGCGGCGATTATCGCCCACAGCTGTGACCTGGCATACGAAGCAGAAGAAAATTCCACCGATATGTAACACCGCCGGTAGCGCGGCCCGATAGGTCCCATGAACACCGACGCAGGACCCAGATCTACCCGGGGAATGGAGAAGACAGTGCGTACGACGTTTCCGACTTCCGTCTCGGCGGCAACCATGGCCGCTACTGCGCAGGACTACATCCAGCGCGGTTGGACGGTCGCTGAAACGGCCAACGGCATCTGCCTGATCACCGATACGAATGTTTCGGGTATCGAGGTGGCCGGCGAGCTGGCCGCGAATGTGCGCCGTTTCCTGCGGGCCAACAACCTGTCCGGACCGGTGATCGAGATCCCGGGCGCCGAACGCCGCGAAATCCATCTCGTGACCGGCCTCGGCAAGGCGGAGATGGCACTGGAAGCGCTGCGTGCGGCCGGTGCGATCGTGCACACCGACGGTGCCGGCATTCCGCTGCCGCCCACTCAGCTCTCGGCCGGCGAGGCCTGCTGGGGCGTGGCTCCGGGTGAGGCCCGCTGGCTGCCGCCGGTCGTTGCGATCGCCGCAGCGGTGCGCTCGGCGAACTCCGGCCGTAAGCCGCAGCTGAGCAGCATCGCCAGCTGAACCGACAAATCCACGAAACCGCGAGAGCACGCGATGCTTTCGCGGTTTCGTCGTTCTCCGGCCGCTATCGGTTCGAGTGATTCTCGGCACAGTGGGCTGCACACGGTGAGCCTCAGCTACCGGTCCGACAACCGCACAGCCGAATCCGGCACGCGCGTATCGGGGCCGGCCGATTTCGATCACCGGCCCCCGGGCAATTACTTGATCTTGAAGATCACCGCACGCTGGACGACGAAGTTGATCACGGTGGCGACGCCCTGCGCGATCACGAAGGCGACCAGCACCGCACCCTTGACCGAATGCCCGGCGATATCCACCGACATCTCCGGCAGGGTGGTGTTGAGCAGGGCGTTGATCCCGACCTGCGCGGCGAAGGTCACCGCGTAGAGCAGCACCACCGCCACGAATCGGCTGCGGCTCGGCTCGGCCTTGAAGGTCCAGCGTCGGTTGATCAGGTAGGCGGTGGTGGTGCCCGCGATGAAGCTCATCGCCTTCGCGATATCGCGCGGAATCCCGAACACGCTCATGAACAGCAGGTACAGACCGAAGTCGACGACCGCCGACAAACCGCCGGTCAGGATGAACCGCACAATCTGCGTCTTCAAGTCGACGTCAGTACCGCCGGGCTCATCTACCAGCGGCAATTCGGCCGGCAGAGGGAGATGGGGTTCCGCACTCACCCGCACGAGAGTAACGGGTGGATGCGGCATGCCCACTACGGCCGAGCCCGCGGGCCACCTCCGGCCCGACTGTGACATCCACCTCGACCGCCCGCTGCACCCCCGACACCAGGGCCGGATTCCGGCCGTACCTGTAGCCTCTATGCCGATGTCCACGAAAGCTCAGACCTCCACCGACGCGGGTTCTGCGAAGTCCGCGAGCGACGGCGAGGCGTCACAGGCAAGCAGCACCGGCTCGGCCGACAGCTATACGCTGCCGACACGCACTCGCCGCCTCACCGGTTGGGGCCGTACCGCCCCCACCTCGGCCGAGGTGCTCTCCACCGAGGATCCGGAACAGATCGCGCGCGCCGTCGCGATGGTCGCCGAGGACAACGAATCCAAGCCGGCACATCTGCGCCGGGGCGTGATCGCTCGTGGCCTGGGCCGTTCCTACGGTGACAACGCCCAGAACGCCGGCGGGCTCGTCATCGATATGGCCGCTCTGAACAAGATCCACCGGATCGATCGCGACACCTGCCTGGTGGACGTCGACGCGGGCGTCAGCCTCGATCAGCTGATGAAGGCCGCGCTGCCGTTCGGCCTGTGGGTGCCGGTACTGCCGGGGACCCGGCAGGTCACCGTGGGTGGTGCCATCGGCTCCGATATCCACGGCAAGAACCATCACAGTGCAGGCAGCTTCGGCAACCATGTGCGCTCGCTGCAACTGCTGACCGCGGACGGCACGGTGCAGACCATCGGCCCGAAGAAGAACGCCAAGCTGTTCTGGGCCACCGTCGGCGGCTGCGGTCTGACCGGCATCATCCTGCGCGCCACGATCGAGATGACGCCGACCGAAACCGCGTACTTCATCGCCGACGGCGATGTGACCTCCGGTCTGGACGAGACCATCGCCTTCCACAGCGACGGCACCGAGGACAACTACGAGTACAGCTCGGCCTGGTTCGACGCACTGAGCCCGATGCCCAAGCTGGGCCGGGCGGTGATCTCGCGCGGTTCGCTGGCGAAGCTGGACCAACTGCCGAAGAAGTTGCGCAAGAATCCGCTGGACTTCACCGGCAAGACCTTCGTCACCTTCCCGGATCTGTTCCCGAACGGGCTGCTGAACAACAAAACCTTCACCCTCGCCACCGAGGTCTGGTACCGCAAGGGCGGTACCTACCGGCAGAAGCCGCAGAATCTGACGGCGTTCTATCACCCGCTGGATATGCTCGGCGAGTGGAACCGTGCCTACGGCTCACGCGGATTCCTGCAGTACCAGTTCGTGGTGCCGCCGGAGGCCGTGGAGGAGTTCAAGCAGATCCTCATCGATATCCAGGCCAGTGGGTACTACTCGTTCCTCAATGTGTTCAAGTATTTCGGCAAGGGTAATCAGGCGCCGTTGAGCTTCCCGATGCCCGGCTGGAACGTCTGCCTGGACTTCCCGATCACGCCCGGTTTGAACGAATTCGTCACCGAATTGGACCGCCGCGTACTGGAATTCGGCGGCCGGCTCTACACCGGAAAGGATTCGCGGACCACCGCGGAGGCCTTCCACCAGATGTATCCCCGGATCGACGAGTGGATCAAGGTCCGCCGCTCGGTCGATCCCACAGGCGTTTTCATGTCCGATATGGCGAGAAGGCTGGAGCTGCAATAGTGATCAACGCGGTAGGTAACCCGCAGAACATTCTGCTGCTGGGCGGAACCTCCGAGATCGGCCTCGCGATCTGCCAGGAGTACTTGAAGAAGGGCCCCGCGCGGGTCGTGCTCGCGGCGCTGCCGGGCGACCCGCTGCGCGAGCAATCGGTGGCCCAGCTCGAGGCGGCCGGTGCCTCGAAGGTCGACGTCATCGATTTCGATGCGCTCGACACCGGCAGCCACCCCAAGGTCATCGAGCAGGCCTGGGCCGACGGCGATATCGATGTCGCCATCGTCGCCTTCGCCCTCGACGGTGATGCCGAAGAACTGTGGCAGAACCAGACGAAGGCGGTCCGGGTCGCCGAGGTGAACTACACCGCCGGTGTGTCGGTGGGTGTGCTGGCCGGGGAACGGATGAAGGCGCAGGGTTTCGGGCGCATCATCGTGATGTCCTCGGTGGCGGGTGAGCGCGTCAAGCGCGCCAACTTCGTCTACGGCTCCACCAAGGCCGGCCTGGACGGTTTCTACCTGGGCCTGGGTGAGGCGCTGCGTCCGCACGGCGCGCGGGTCACCGTGGTCCGCCCGGGGCAGGTCCGCACCCAGTTCTCGGCGCACGTCGCCGAGGCGCCGCTCACGGTGAACAAGGAAGACGTTGCGGCGCTCGCGGTTTCGGGCTCGGAGAAGGGCAAGGAAATCGTCTGGGCACCGGGTACGTTCCGCTGGGTCATGGTGATTCTGCGCCACGTCCCGCGCGCGATCTTCCGCAAACTGCCCATCTGACAACTGACCGGCGAGCGAATTCGCTCGCCGGCGTCGAGACTCATCCGCAGCGTGGGGTCGACTCCACGCTGCGGATTTCGTCGTGGCGGGTCGATCGGACTGCTCCGCCCGGCTTGTAGGCTCGCTGACAGGTTGCGGCGAGAGAGGATCCGGAGGCACAGTGCGCGTACTAGTCCGGCAGATCGGGGGCGGACTCGGGGAGGCTGTAGCCGGGGCGGTGGTCGCCGTGCTGGTGGCTGCTGCCGGGCTGGTGGCGATGTCGTTGGTGGAATGGCCGGCGTTCAACGCTTCCAATGTGACGCGTGCATTGACCTCGGTGGGGCAGGCCGGGGCCGCGGTGCTCCTGGTCGCCGCAATCGTTCTGGTTCGCCTGCATCGATGGCCGTGGCTCGCGAAAGTGCTGTCCTGGGCGGGCATTTCGGCGTTCGTCACGATCACCCTGGGCATGCCGCTGGGAGCGACGAAGCTGTACCTGAACGGCATCTCCGTCGATCAGGAGTTCCGCACCGAATACCTGACCCGGCTCACCGACACCGCCGCGCTGCACGATATGACCTACGCCGACATTCCGGCGTACTACCCGGCCGGTTGGTTCTGGCTGGGTGGCCGATTCGCGAACCTGCTCGGCCTTGCCGGGTGGGAGGCCTTCAAACCGTGGGCGATCGTCTCGCTGGCGGTAGCTTCGACAGTGGCACTGGTGTTGTGGTCCAAGCTGATTCGCGCGGATTGGGCGATCGCGGTGACGGCGGCGACCACGGTCGTGATGGTGGCATTCGCCTCACCGGAGGCCTACAGCGCGGTGCTGGTGATCCTGTTCGCTCCCGCGATGGTGCTGGCCTGGGGCGCGCTCTATCGCCCGGCGGAATTCCGGCCGGCTCGCCTCGTATCGGCCGCGGCCGGCCCGGACGGGGCCGAAGACGCATCCACAGCGTCGCGCGTACGGACCGCCGGGGGGTGGGGCGCCGCGATCGCCGCCGGCCTGTTCGTCGGTGTGTCGGCAATGTTCTACACGCTGTTCTTCTTCGTCGCCGTCTTCACCATCGTGCTGATGGGGCTGGTGGCATGGGTGGCACTGTGGTGGCAGCAGCGGGCCGATGCGGTGCATCACCACACCGCGCCCACCCGCGGGGTGTTCCGGTTGCTGTGGCCGATCCTGCTGCGACTGATCGTGATGGGTGTCATCGCCGCTGTGCTGGCCCTGCTCGTCTGGGCGCCGTACCTGGTGAAGGTGCTGACCGGAAACCTGCCGGCCTCGCAGACGGCGTTGCACTATCTGCCGACCTCCGGCTCGCAGCTGGCGTTCCCGATGTTCGATTTCTCCGAACCGCTGCTGGGCGCGCTGTGCCTGCTGGGCACCGTGTGGCTGGTGCTGCGGGCGGGCAGTTCGCGGCGCGCGCAGGCGCTGGGGATTTCGGTGGTCGGTGTTTATCTGTGGTCGCTGGCGTCGATGCTGGCTACCGCTGTCGGCACCACCGGCCTGTCCTTCCGGCTGGAACCGATTCTGCAGGTGCTGCTGGCCGCGGCCGGCGCGTTCGGATTTGTGGAGGGTGCGCGGGCGCTCTACCAGGCGGTCAACGAGCCCAAGCGGTTGCGAGCGGCGTATGCGGTGGTCGCGGTCCTCGGTGCGCTGGCATTCGCCCAGAGCATCCCCAGCACCTTGAACGCCGAGATCACCACCGCCTACACCGACACCGATGGTGCGGGAGTGCGGGCGGACAAGCGCAGCCCCTCGGCGGTGTCGTATTACGACCGCATCGATCAGGCGATCACCGAACAGACCGGGCGCCCGCGCGACGGTTCGGTGGTACTCACCGCCGACACCAGCTTCCTGTCGTACTACCCGTACTACGGCTTCCAGGCTTTGACCTCCCACTACGCCAATCCGCTGGCGGATTTCCCGGCGCGTGCCGCCGAGATCCAGCACTGGAGCGAGTTGCCGACGTCGACCGAGCTGATCGATGCGCTGAACCACTCGCCGTGGCGAGCACCGGATGCCTTCCTGTTCCGGCGCAGCGGTGAGAACTACACGCTGCGACTGGCCGAGGACGTCTATCCCAACGATCCCAATGTGCGCCGATACACAGTGGAATTCCCGGCCGCATTGTTCGACGATCCACACTTCCAGACCACCGAAATCGGGCCTTTCACCCTGGTTGTACGCCACTGACCAGCACTGGAGCATCGCTCCGGCCGTACCGCGCCCCCCTGTGGATAACGTTGTGGAATTCCGGTATTCCTGTGGATAACTAGTTGCCCGGCGCTGCGTCCACCACCACTGATGGGTACCGTAGGGAGCTGCTGTCAACGGCTAGAGGAGTTCAACGAGTGGTACAGGGCGGGGAAGTCGAACCAGGAGACGCGGGATACCCGGACGGGCCCGCGGCACTGGCCGTCGCGTCGCCCGAGCGGCTCGGCGAGCGAACCACGCCCCGCACCGAGGAAACCCGGACGGTCTCCGACCGCGCCCTGCGCCGGCTCAGCGCCGCACGCGGTGATCTCGCCGTCGCGGCGGTATATCTGCTCGGCGCGATCGTGGTCATGTGGGATCAGTGGCGCGACACCGCGCACGGTTATCTGATCAACAGCGGCCAGGACCAGTACATGTGGGAATGGTTCTTCGCCGAAACCGCCCACGCCGTGGTCAACCTGCAGAATCCGCTGGGCACCAGCCTGCAGAACCATCCCGACGGCGTGAACATGATGGCCAACACCGCCATGTTCGGCGTCGGTGTTCCCCTGACCCCGGTCACTCTCCTGTTCGGGCCCACGGTGACCTTCGTGCTGGTACTGACACTCGGCCTGGCCGGTACCGGTTTCGCCTGGTACTGGCTGTTCTCCCGGGAGGTGGTCAGCTCCCGCTTCGCCGCCGCGCTGGGCGGCCTGTTCTGTGCTTTCGCCCCGGCGATGATCTCGCACGCCAGCGCACATCCGAACTTCGTGGTGCTGGCGATGCTGCCGGTCCTCGCGCTGCTGGTCATTCGCATGGCGCGACGCGCGCTGGCGGGGCAGCCGGTGAGCCGCGGCCGCCGGCTCCGTGAGGCGGCGGTGCTGGGCCTGCTGGTCGCGTTGCAGATCGCACTCGGTGAAGAGCCGCTGGTGCTGTTCGCACTGGGATTCGGCCTGTTCGCGCTCGTCTACTATCTGCACCGCCCGCAGGACGGCGTGCGTGTGGTCCGGGCGCTGACCCCGACACTCGCCCTGGGCGCACTGCTCACCGTGGCATTGACGGCGGTACCGGTGTGGTGGCAGTTCTTCGGGCCACAGAGCTACCGGTCCATCGACCACGGGCCGATGGGCAACGACCTCGAGACGCTGGCCCAGTTCCCGTCCGAATCGCTGGGCGGCATCATCGCACCGGGCAAGAATCTGGCGATCAACCCCACCGAGGAGAACGCTTACTTCGGCTGGCCGCTGCTGGTGCTGATCGCCGTGACGGCGGTCTGGCTGTGGCGCCGGCGCAATCCGGAACACCGCGTGGTGCGCGCGGCGGTCGCGGTCATCGTGGCAGGCAGTGTGCTGTCGCTCGGCGTGTCCTTGACCATCGGGCGGACCGATACCGGGATCACTCTGCCCTGGCACTGGCTCGATCAGGTGCCGCTGCTCAATACGGTGCTCGAGACCCGGTTCACCTTCCTGGCGATCCCCGCCATCGCGGTCGTGCTCGCCCTGGCGACCCAGCGGATCCTGGGTTACGCGCGCGAGTCGACCGCCGACCGCCGACCGGCGATCTGGTTCACCGCAGTGGCGTTGGCACTGGTCCCGCTGATTCCGACGGTCCTGCCGGTGGTGCAGCGCGATACCACTCCCCAGTTCTTCACCGACGGCACCGTGAACCGGTACGTCGATAACGGCTCGGTGGTGATCGCACCGCCGCCGACCCGGCTCAACGCACGCCCACTGCAGTGGCAGATCGATGCCGGCTTCGACTTCCCACTGGCCGGCGGCTACTTCGTCGGCCCGACCGCGGACAACAAGGGCCGCTACGGCCCCGACGACCGGCCGACCGCCACCCTGCTGATGCGCGCCCAGACCAGCGACCGGGTGCAGCCGACCGGCCCGCGGGAACACGCCCGGGCCATGGCCGATCTCGAGTACTGGAACGCCGACGTCATCGTGCTGCCGCCCAGCAAGAACGGCGGTGCGATCCGGGTGACGCTGGACCGTTTGCTGGGAATTCGAGGCCAGGTCGTGGACGGTGTGGTCGTGTGGGACGTGCGCGGGCTGCACTGACGCCGCAGCTGTGGCTTAGCATCGCTGGGTGCGTGCAGACTCTCCAGCGTTTCCCCGCATCCGCCTGATCGCCTTGCTGTCGGGCGTGATCGCCGTCGTTCTCGCGGCGCTCACCCCGCTGCTACCGGTCAGCGAAGACCGGGCGAGCCTGGATTGGCCGCAACCGCAATCGGTTCCGGTGAGCGCTCCGCTGGTGTCGTATGCACCGTTGACAGTGGATGCCTCACTGCCGTGCAGCGCCCTGCGTGATCTGCCCAGTGGCACACTGCTGTCCACCGTTCCCGCCGATGCGCCCGACGCCTCGGCGCGGGGCCTGATCGCCACGGTCGACGACGGCCCGGACGGTCGCACGCTGTCGGTACTGCAACGCAACATCCCGCTGCTGTCGGCACCGATCGACGAGGTGGGCAGCTGTGACCACCTCGTCCTCAGCTCCACGGCGGCCGGCACGACCGTCGAGCTGACCGGCGTCACCCGTGCGGACGGCACTCCGTTCAGCAACACTGTCGGCGGCGATATCCGGCCCCAGATGGTCGGTGTATTCACCGATCTGGACCGCGCCCAGCTCGGTGATTCCCACCTGCATGCCGCGATCGATTCGCGTTTCTCCTCGTCACCGAGCCCACTCAAGCTGGCCGCCATCATCGGGGCGGTGGTGTTCACCATCATCGCGTTGATCTGCCTGCATCTGATCGATACCGGCGACGGCCGCCGCCCTCGGCGCTTCCTGCCCGCGCACTGGTGGCGGTTCACCGTGGCCGACGGCGTGGTGCTGGGCACGCTGGTGGTCTGGCATTTCATCGGCGCCAATACCTCCGACGACGGCTACATCCTGAATATGGCTCGGGCGTCGCAGGATTCGGGCTACATGGCCAACTACTACCGCTGGTTCGGGGTGGCCGAGGCACCGTTCGGCTGGCCGTACGAGGTGCTGGCGTGGATGACGCGGGTCACCGATGCGAGCTGGTGGATGCGGTTGCCCGCGTTGATCGCCGGGGTGCTGTGCTGGTTGGTGATCAGCCGGGAGGTCCTGCCGCGCCTGGGCGCCTTCGTGCGTCGCGACGCGGTCGCTCGGTGGACCGCGGGACTGGTATTCCTGGCCGCCTGGCTGCCGTATGACAATGGTTTGCGTCCCGAACCGTTGATCGCGCTGGGCGCGCTGCTCACCTGGTGCTCGATGGAACGCGCCATCGCCACCAAACGCCTGCTCCCTGCCGCGATCGCTGTGCTGATCGCCGCGTTCTCGCTGGCCGCCGGGCCTACCGGGCTGATCTGTATCGCCGCACTGATCGCCGGTTCCCGCCCGGTCCTGCAGCACATCATCGCCCGCGCCCGCGGTGGCGGATCGGTCCGCGCGGCGATCGGGCGGTACGGCGCGCTGCTGGCGCCGGGTATCGCAGCCGGGACGCTGGTACTGGTCGTGGTTTTCGCCGATCAGACGCTGGCGTCGGTGCTGGAGGCGACGCGGGTACGTAAGCTCGTCGGCCCGAACGTGGCCTGGTTCGACGAGCGCACCCGCTGGGATTCGCTGCTCATGCTGGCCCCCGACGGATCCCTGACCCGGCGCTTCGGCATTCTCGGCATGCTGCTGTGCCTGCTGGTCTGCGTGCTGGTGATGCTGCGCAAGAACGGCCGCATCCCGGGCACCGCCAAGGGCCCCGCGGCCCGCGTGCTCGGCATCGTGTTCATGTCGTTGTTGCTGATGATGTTCACCCCCACCAAGTGGACCCACCACTTCGGCGTCTACGCCGGGCTGGCCGGGTCGCTCGCGGCGCTGACCGCGGTGGCAGTGGGAATCAACGGCATTCGTGCCCGATACAACCGATCACTGTTCGCCGCAGCGGTTTTCTTCCTGCTGGCCATCACCTTCACCGGTTCCAACGGCTGGTGGTACGTCTCCAGCTATGGCGTGCCCTGGTACGACAAGGCACCACTGGTCGCAGGGAAGGGTCTGTCGACACTGTTCCTCGGGCTGGCGGTGCTGTGCCTGCTGCTCGCGGCATATCAGTACTACCGCGAGCCGTATCGGAAACCGGAGGCGCGCCGGCGTTTCGACACCTGGGCGATCCAGCCGCTGACCATCGCCGCCGCGGCCATGGTGCTGTTCGAGGTCGCCTCGCTCGCCAAGGGTGCCATCACGCAGTATCCGGCGTACTCCATCGCGAAATCGAATATCCGCGCGCTGGGCGGTGATTCCTGCTCGCTGGCCGATGCGGTACTCACCGAGACGAACACCGCTGATTCACTGCTGCAGCCCTATTCCGGTTCCGCCGCCGACGCGCTCGGCGCCGACAGCGTCGGTTTCGATCCGAACGGGGTGGCGCACGACCTCACCGCCGATGCGGAAGAGACCACGACCGGCGGCGCGAATTCGGTCGAGACCGACTCGCCCAACAAGACCACCCAGACCACCGTCGAGGGCACCGGCGGCGGCAGCACCGAACAGCCGGGGATCAACGGCAGTACCGTCGCGCTGCCGTTCGGCCTGGACCCGGCCCGCACCCCGGTCATGGGCAGCTACACCAGCGGCACCAAGCAGCAGGCCCACCTGACCTCGCAGTGGTACCGGATGGATGCGGCACAGGCCCGGCAGGATCCGGAGCACCGGGTGCTGGTGGTGACCGCGGCCGGACGGATCAAATCGGTCGATGCCGACGGCGTGGTGAGCTACGGCCAGGATCTGCGGGTCGAGTTCGCTGATCGCGCCGCCGACGGGACGGTCCGCCCGCTGGGCTCGTTCACCCCCCTCGACATCGGCGGCGCGCCGTCGTGGCGCAATATGCGGGTGCCGCTGGATCAGGTTCCCGACGGCACCAATGCGGTGCGCATCGTCGCCGTCGCCAACGATCTGACACCGCGCCAGTGGCTCGCGGTGACACCGCCGCGGCTGCCGAAGCTGTCGACCCTGGATTCCGTCGTCGGGCATACCGACCCGGTACTCGAGGACTGGCACGTCGGTCTGGCCTTCCCGTGTCAGCGCCCCTTCGATCACCACGACGGGGTCGCCGAGGCACCGAAGTGGCGCATCCTGCCCGACCGGACCGGTTCGGATGCCTCCAATGCCTGGCAGGACGAGATCGGCGGCGGGCCGCTGGGCTGGACGGGACTGCTGTTGTCGGCGGAAGCGGTCCCCGCGTATCTGAACGACGACTGGGCTCGTGACTGGGGTTCGCTGGAACGGTTCACCCCGCGGGTACCCGAGGCCCGACCGGCGGAGATCGATTCCACGGTGGAACGCCGATGGGGCTGGGCGAAGGATGTGCCGATCAAGGTGAACTAGCAGGTGGCCCGGTATATCCGGGATTTGCGGCCGAGTGAACACCGTCACTCTCGGCGGGGCCAGATAACATCACCATCCGTGCCCGACGCCGCAACAGCAGTTCTGACAAAGCCGACGATCCCGGACAAACCGGTGACGTCGCGTGATTTCTCCACCGCACGGCTGATCGCCGTGATCGCCGGTGTGCTCGGCGCGATCTTCGCCGTCGCTACGCCGTTCCTTCCGGTGAGCCAGACCACCGCCGAGGTGAACTGGCCCCAGGGCGGAACCATCGGCAATGTCGAGGCACCGTTGATGTCGCAGGTTCCGGTGGACTTGCGGGCATCGATTCCGTGTTCGGCGGTAGCCCAGCTGCCCGACGGCGGCATGCTGCTCAATACCGCGCCACCACAAGGCGATCGGGCGGCCCTCGAGGGCCTGTTCGTGCGTGTCACCGGTGATTCGGTGGATGTGGTGGACCGCAACGCGATCGTCGCGTCCGCACCGCGCGCGGACATCGGCGGCTGCACCTCGATCACCATCACCTCCGATATCGATCGGACCACCGCGCGGTTCGAGGGTCTGACCACGCAGGTCGAACGACCCACCGAGGCCGGCGGCACCGAGATGGTGACGGCGCCGGTGGAAGGCAGCCTGCCGGGCGATCTGCGACCGCAGGTCGTCGGGGTCTTCTCCGATCTGAAGGGCGCCGCCCCGGAGGGGCTGTCGTTCCACATGACCGTCGACTCCCGGTTCTCCTCCTCCCCCACCGCAATCAAACTGACCGCGATGATCGCTGCGGTGCTGTGCACACTGATCGCGCTGGCCGCACTCGGCCGCCTCGACACCGGAGACGGCCGCGGCCATCGCCGCTTCTTCCCGGCGCACTGGCTGCGGCCCACCTGGGCGGACGGTGCCGTGATCGGCACCCTGGTGGTCTGGCATTTCATCGGCGCCAACACCTCCGACGACGGCTACATCCTCACCATGGTGCGGGCCGCGCCGCACGCGGGCTATCTGGCGAACTACTTCCGCTGGTACGGCGTGCCCGAGGCACCGTTCGGCTGGTACTACGACGTCATCCAGGTCTTCGCGCAGATCTCCACGGCCAGCCCGTGGGTGCGCATACCCGCACTGCTGTGCGCCATCTTGTGCTGGATGGTCATCAGCCGTGAGGTGGTGCCCCGGCTGGGCCGTGGCGTGCGCACCTCGAAGGTGGCGCTGTGGACCGGTGGCCTGGTCTTCCTCGCCTTCTGGCTGCCCTACGACAACGGTCTGCGTTCCGAGCCGATCGTCGCCCTCGGCGCGCTGCTGACCTGGGTGTCGATCGAACGAGCCATCGCCACCGGGCGCCTGCTGCCCGCGGCGATCGCGGTCCTGGTCGCGGCCTTCACTCTGGCTGCGGCACCTACCGGCCTGATGTGTGTGGCGGCGCTGCTCGTGGCGATCCGGCCGCTGGTGCGGATTGTGGTCCGGCGCAAACGAGATCTGCAGCAGCGCATGGGAACCGGTCGTAGAGCATCGGGTTTCATCGCCTCGCTCCCCTTGCTGGCGCCGATCGCCGCCGCCGGATTCCTGGTGTTGACCGTGGTCTACAGCGATCAGACCTTCGCCGGTATCCAGGAAGCCAACCGGGTGCGGCAGGCGACCGGCCCGAACCTGGCCTGGTACGAGGACTACCTGCGCTACTACTACCTGTTCGTGCAGACCGTCGACGGATCGGTGTCGCGCCGGTTCGCCTTCATCGTGATGATCCTGTGCCTGATCACCGTCGCGCTGGTGTTGTTGCGGCGCAAGCGGATTCCCGGAATCTCCAGCGGTCCGACCTGGCGGCTGATCGGTGTGGTCTGCGGAACGATCATCTTCATGATGTTCAACCCGACCAAGTGGACCCACCACTTCGGCGCCTACGCCGGTGTCGCGGGTGCACTCGCCGCGGTCACCGCCGTGGCGGTGTCGGCCACGGCACTGCGGTCGCGGAAGAACCGCTCGATCTTCCTGGCAGCCCTGCTGTTCGCGCTGGCACTGTCGTTCTCGGGCACCAACGGCTACTGGTACGTCTCCAGTTACGGCGTGCCGTGGTTCGACAAGACGGTGTCGCTGCGCGGAATTCAGTCCAACACCGTGGCGCTGGTGCTGTTCGCGCTGGCGCTGGCGCTGGTGGTGTGGCAGACACTGCGTGAGGGTTACGCCAAACCTCCCGCGAGCTCGAAGACGGCGCGAGGCAGGAGAGTTCGCCGATTCGCGGCCATTCCGCTGACCGTGGTCGCCGCGGCCATGGTGTTGTTCGAGGTGCTGTCGCTGGCCAAGGGCGCGGTGGCGCAGTACCCGGCGTATTCCCTGGCCCGCAGTAATTTCGACGCGATCTCCGGCGACCGCTGCGGTCTCGCCGACGATGTACTGGTCGAATCCGATGCGAATGCGGGACGGCTGAATCCGATCATCGATCCCGCGAACCCACCCACCAACGGTGATCCCCTCGGTGGTGTGGATCCGGTCGGATTCGACCCCAACGGAGTGCCTACGGATCTGAAAGCCGATGCGGTGGAGGTGAAACCGGGCACCGGAAACACCTCCAACCAGTCGGTCGGCGCCAACTTCGCCGAGGGGCAGAACGCCGGCACCGGAGGCGGCACCAGCGATCGGGTCGGCGTCAACGGCTCGACGGTCGCACTGCCGTACAGCCTGGACCCGGCACACACCCCGATCATGGGGAGCTATCAGCAGGGGATTCAGCAGCCCGCACATCTGACGTCGAGCTGGTACGAACTGCCCGCACGCTCGGAGGATTCCCCGCTGATCGTGATCTCGGCCGCCGGGCGCATCCTGTCCTTCGACCAGACCGGTGCACTGCAGTACGGCCAAGACCTGAAGCTGGAATACGGCAAGCGGCAGCCCGACGGCTCGGTGAAGTTCCAGGGCAGCTACGTTCCGCGCGATATCGGCCCGGCACCATCGTGGCGGAACCTGCGCATCCCGCTGTCGGAGATCTCGGCGGACGCGGACGCGGTACGGATCTCGGCCAACCGCAATGTGCTCATCGGCGATCAGTGGCTGGCGTTCACCCCGCCGCGGGTGCCAAAGATGCAGACGTTGAACAACTTCCTCGGCACCGAACAGCCGGTGCTCGAGGACTGGGCGGTCGGCCTGCAGTTCCCCTGCCAGCAGCCGTTCCAGCACCGGTACGGCGTGGCCACGATGCCGAACTTCCGCATCCTGCCCGACCGGCCGCTGGCGGTGAGCTCGACCGATACCTGGCAGGCCGAGGAATTCGGCGGCCCGCTCGGGTTCACCCAGATGCTCGCCGGCTCCGCCACGGTCCCGACCTACCTGAAGGACAACTGGGCCCGCGACTGGGGGACCCTGGAACGCTACGACCGGTACTACCCGGACGCGAAACCCGCCCAGCTGGACACCGGTACCACGGACCGATCCGGTTTCTGGAGTCCGGGACGACTACGGGTGTCCTGACCGGGAACACACGGCGGGCGGCGCACATTCGGTGCGCCGCCCGCCGTCGTCGTTTCCGCTGCGTCAGGTCGTGCTGGGAACTACCGCGACACCCGGTTCAGGCGTCGACGTGTTCGATCCATTCGTAGACGGGGAGATTTCCTTCCGCGGTGTCCTGGTAGCGGGAGGTCGATTTGAATCGGTCGTAACCACCCGGGGTCTGAACTCGCAGTTCTATGCCTGGCGGAGTGATGGGGACAATGCGTTGTGGCAGGTCGGACGGACCGCCTTCGAGTACAGCCTTCGGTGAGGTACCCATACTGAAGGCTCTCATACGAGAGACCTACCCGACGCGAATCCGCAGAAGACACGCGTTGCGCGGCGGACGAGCCCGGGTGACGCAGCCGTCGATCCGGTCACCGCGCAGGCACCCGTTCCGCGGCGGAAACGCCGGCGAAACGGGTGACGAGCGGGAGATCCGGCGCTGGAACTACAGCGGCAGCAGGTGGTGCTTGCGCGGGTTGCGCTGCAGCTTCTTGTCACGGAGCAGGGTCAGGGCCTTGCGGATCTCCAGTCGGGTCGCCGCGGGCTCGATCACCCCGTCGATATAGCCGCGCTCGGCCGCCGGCCACGGGGTGGCGGCGGTGGCATTGTAGAAGTCGATCATCTGCTTGCGGATGGCCTCGCGCTGGTCGTCCGGCGCTGCCTCCAGCTGACGACGGCCGACCAGGCCGACCGCCTGCTCGGCGCCCATAACCGCGATGCGAGCGGTGGGCCAGGCGAAGTACACATCGGCACCGAGCGCCTTGGAGCCCATCACCGCCCAGCCGCCGCCGTAGGCCTTGCGGACCACGACGGTAACCTTCGGCACCGACGCCTCCACGAAGGAGAACAGGAACCGGCCACCGCGCTTGATGACGCCGGCCTTCTCCTGTTCCAGACCGGGCATGAAGCCCGGCGTATCGACGACCAGCACCAGCGGAATTTCGAACGCATCGCACATCCGCACGAAATGCGAGGCCTTGTCCGAGGCCTTGGCGTCGAGCGCACCCGCCAGATACATCGGCTGGTTGGCGACCACACCGACCGAGCGACCGTCGACCCGCGCGAATCCGGTGATGATGTTGCGGGCCATATCCGACCCGACCTCGTGGAAGCCGCCGTCGTCGAAGATCCGCAGCAACACCTCGTGCATGTCGTAGCTGGCGTTGTCGGAGTCCGGGACGAAGGTGTCTAGTTCCCGATCCGTATCGGTGACCTCGGGTTCGAGGCCCGGGTTGACGATCGGTGGCTCTTCCTGACAACTCGACGGCAGGAAGCTCAGATATTCACGCGCCCACTCGAACGCCGCCTTCTCGTCCTTGGCGACGTGGTGGATATTGCCCCAATCGGCCTGGTTGTAGGCGCCGCCCAATTCGTCGGCGGTGACATCCTCACCGGTCGCCTCACGGGTGATCTGCGGGCCGGTGACGAACATGTGCGCGGATTCGGTGGCGATGACCACATCGGTGCAGATCGGCTGGTACACCGCACCAGCGGCGCAGTTGCCCAGGATCAGCGACACCATCGGCACCGCACCCGAGAGTGCTTCCATCGCGATCGCCATCTCGCCGTACCAGCGCAGCGAGGTCACCGCCTCCTGCACCCGCGCGCCGCCGGAATCGTTGATGCCGACCAGCGGGCAACCCATCTTGGCCGCGAAGCGCATGAGCGAGGCGACCTTCTGGCCGAACATCTCGCCGACCGTGCCGCCGTAGACGGTCTGATCGTGCGAGAACACCGCCACCGGACGGCCCTCGACCAGCCCGTGGCCGGTCACCACACCGTCACCGTAGAGCGAATTCTTGTCGGCCGGATTGCGCACCAAGGCGCCGATCTCGACGAAGGTGCCGGGATCGAGCAGCATGTTGATCCGCTCACGGGGCGAAGGAATGCCCTTCTTCGCCCGTTTCGCGGCCCCCGCCTCGCCCGCCGGCTCCTGCGACAGTTCCAGCTTCTTCCGCAGGTCGGCAAGCCTCTCAGCGGTCGTACTCACTGCTCTCCCTTCCCGGGAACATTATCTGCGTCGTTATTGGTCGCCGCGCCGCCGATCGCCGCCGTGTCGATCGCGGCCAGCTTCCGCGCGAGGTCGGCACCGATCTGCGCGACGCGCGGTTCATCGATGATCTGGAGGTGGTCACCCGGGATGTGGATGACTTCCAGGTTGGGGATGTAACCATCCCAGCCGCCGTTCGGCTGCCGATCGGCGAAACGAGGCTCCAACTCGATGATGCCGTCGTGATAGCGGTCGGCGAGATAGAGCGTCACATCGCCCTCGTAATGCGAGGGTTGGGCCTGCTGCAGATCGCGACCGTCCAGCCACGAGGTGCGCTGATGTTCCAGCACGCCACCCGGAATCTTCACGTCCGCGAATTTGAGCAGACTCATGATGATCTCGTACTGCTCCTCATCGGACGCATCCGCAAGTTCTTGCAGCATGTCGTCATCCAGCTGACCTTCGATCCCGTAGGTCTTCTGTGCGAATGCCTGGAACCGCTCGATCCGCGCTCGACGGCCCTCCGGCGAGGGATCCTCGTCTTCGACCGGTATCGCCAGGTCGACGAGGCCGACAAGGCGAACGTCATCGCCTTCCGCGCGCATGATCTGCCCGACCTGCAGAGCGAAGACCGCGCCCAGTGACCACCCGTAGAGCACGTACGGCCCTCCCGGGAAAATCTTGCGGATCTCGGAGGCGTATTCGCGGGCACGGTCTGGGATCGAGCCTTCGATCCGCTCGAAGCCGTACATCGGCGTGCCCTCGGGCAACCGCTTCAACAACGGTTCGTATACCAGCGTATTACCGCCGGACGGGTGGAAGACGAACACCGGAACCGCACGCGAACCTTCGGCGAGCGGCCGGAGCGGACGGATGAAACCGTCCACCTCGGTCGCCGAATCCTGGTGCTTGCGAACAATATCCGACAACTGCTCGATGGTCTCGCAGTCGAGCACATCCTCGACGTCGACCTCCGCACCCACGCGGTCCGACAGGCGGGCCGCGAGCTTCTGCGCGGTGTCCTCGTCGAGAATCGGCAGGGTATTGAAAATGCCGCCGGCGGACTTCCCGGTCACCATCGCCCAGGCAGCGAAGGTCAGCCGCTCGGCCGCATCCCGCGGCGGCACATCGGCTTCGGGCTCCTTGGTCGCGGCTCCCTGCGCGCCACCGACAGCGGCCGCAGCCTGCGCCGGAGTTGCCGCGGTCTGCTGTTCTCCGGTGCCGGATGCCTTGTCTGCAGTGCCCTCCGATTCGGCAGTCGAGGCCGATTCGGTAGCGGTACCGGCATTTCCGGCGCCTGCCACAGCTGCCGAAGCCGATGTATCAGCCGCGTCGGCGTCGGTGGCAGTATCCGCTGCTGCCAGCGTGGCAGCCGGCGCGTCTGCGGCAGTGGTGGACGCTGCCGCTGTGGGCGCAGCACCTGCCGCGTCAGCAGCCGGCGCCGCATTCTCGGCCGGGGCTCCCTGCGCATCCGCCTGCTGCTTGACCGCCGCGGCCGGATCCTCGCCGGCCTCCATCGCGGCCCGTGCGGCAGCGACGAAGTTGTCGTCCACGTTCAGCGAGCCGCCGTCGGCGGCCTGCTGCTCGGCCATGGCCGCCACCTCGTCGCGGTGCTCGATGGCGTAGTGCAGCACCTTGCCGACCTCGTTGAGGCTGGCATCGCGAACCGCCGAGACCTGCAGCGACGGGATATCGAATTCGTACTCGACGCGGTTCTTGATCCGCATCGCCATCAGCGAGTCCAGCCCCAGCTCCATGAGCGGGATCTCCATCGGCAGATCCTCCACGGCGTACCCCATGGATTCTGCGGCGATGGTGGCCAGGCGCTCCTCGATGGTCTGGGAGCTACTCGGGTCCCAGCGTTCGCCGAAGGTTTCGGCAACCGCGAGATCGGCGGCACCCCCGTCGGTTTCGGCGGCGGGTGCGGCCTGGGCCACCGGTGCGGCGGCGGCCGGCAGCGGCGCGCCGGAGGTGACGACCGCGTCGAACAGCAGCCGGAACGCGTTGCCTTCCCGGGCATGCACCTGAATCGAGGCACCGCCCGGATGCGGGGTCAGTGTGGTGGTCAAGGTGCCGGCGGTCGGCACGGCGGCATGGGCGATCGTGGCGCCCGGCGTCACATCCGAAAGCACCTGTGCTGCTGCGGTATGCACCAGTGCCGCCAGGTCGGTGACCGCGGTGGCGGCCACCTCCCAGGCATGGCGGCCGTCGGGCAGCGCGACATGCGCACCGGGTGCGCGGCCGCTGCCGGAACCGGTCGAGATGCTGACCTTGGGCCAGTATTCCTTGCGCAGGAAGGCGGTTCGCGGAATGTCGGCGTAGGCACCGGCGGGCAGCAGCGAGGGCAGATCCACCGAGTGGCCCTGCACGTAGAGCTGCGCCAGCGCGGAGATGACGCCCCCGGCCTCGTCTTCCTTGCGCTTGAGGGTCGGGATGAGCGCCGCATTGTGCACACCCGCGGCGAAGGTCGTGCCCATCACCTGCATCAGCGCGACCGAGTTCGGTGCCAGTTCCAGATAGGTGGTGATACCGGCGTTGACCGCCTGGCCGATCGCATTGGTGAAATACACCGAGTGCCGCATATTGGTCACCCAGTAGTCCTCGTCGTGCACCGGGTCGTGACCCGCGCGGTATACCCCGCCCTTGTGCACGGTGGAGTACAGGTCCGCGGTCAACCTGGTGGGTTCGAGTCCGGCCAGTTCGGCGGCCAGCTCACCGAGCAGCGGATCCATCTGCGAAGTGTGCCCGGCGCCGCGGGTCTGCAGCACGCGGGCGAATTTGCCCTCGGCCTCGGCCCGCGCCACGATCGCGTGCACCTGGTCCGGCGGACCGCCGATGACGGTGTTGGTCGGGGCGGCGTACACCGCGACCTCGAGATCCGGGTAGTCGACGAGGACCTTTTCGATATCTTCGGCGCTGTATTCGACGAGAGCCATATTGCGCACCTCGTCGTCGCTGATCATCTGCTCGCCCTCGCCCATCAGACGCGAGCGTGCGCAGATCACCCGTACGGCATCCTCGAGCGGCAGACCGCCGGAGATGTAGGCACCGACCGCCTCGCCCTGCGAATGACCCACGACCGCCTGCGGATTCGCGCCGTGCGCCCGCAGCACAGCCGCCAGGCCGAGCTGAATGGTGAACACCCCCACCTGCGAGGTGCCCACATCCCAGTCCTGGGCGTCGTCGAGGATCATCTCCTTGACCGAGTAGCCGGCCTCGTCGACGACCAGTTCATCGATCTCGTCCACGGTCCGGGCGAAGATCGAATTCTCCAGGTACAGCTGCTTTCCCATTTTGCGGTGATGGGATCCGAACCCGGCCAGCACCCACATCGGGCCCTGCGCGGCGGGAGCATCGGCGGTGAAAACTCCCGGCCCCGGCTTACCGGCAGCGATAGCGCGCAGCCCGGCGATCGCCTCCTCATGGGTCTGCGCGACGACCACACCGCGGGAACGCCCGTGATTGCGCTTGGCCAGCGCGCGTGCGACATCGGCGAGCGGAGTCGCCTGTCCCGCTTCCGATTCCAGCCAGTCGGCGAGATCGGTGGCGGCGCGGCGCCGGCGCGAGGGCAGATAGGCCGAGACCGGAATGACGAGCGGCACCGGCTCGGTGCGCGCCTCGGTCCACTCGGGCACCTCGACGTTTGCGGCGGGCTCGGCATCGGCAGTGCCCTCGGCCTCGATGATCGCCTCCGCGCCGGTGAGCGCATCGGTGGACTCCGCGTCCGGGTCGTCCTCGGCAAGGCCTGCTTCGGTATCGTCCGTCGATCCGTTCGAGTTCTGGTTTGCGGCACCAGCTTTCGCAAGCTCCGCGGGTACGTACTCCTGGACGACCAGGTGCGCATTGGTGCCACCGAAGCCGAAGCCGGAGATACCGATGGTGGCCTTACCGCTGTACCGCGGGAACTCGGTAGGTTCGTCGACCACCTTCAGATGGGCCTGCTCGAACGGGATGTACGGGCTGGGGCCGGCGTAGCCGATGTTCGGTGGAATAACGTTGTGCTGCAAGGCCATCACAGCCTTGGCGAGGCTCGCGGCACCCGCCCCCGACTCCAGGTGCCCGAAGTTGGTCTTGACCGAACCGAGCAGTGCGGGCCGGTCGGCGTCACGGCCGCGACCCACCACCTGGCCGAGTGCATCGGCCTCGATGGGATCACCGATCGGGGTACCGGTGCCGTGGGCTTCGATGAAGTCGACCGTCGAGGGCACGATGCCGGCATCGCGATAGGCACGGCGGAGCACGTCGGCCTGGGCATCCGGGTTCGGCGCCAGCAGGCCGTTGGAGCGGCCGTCGGAATTGACCGCGCTGCCCTTGACGACCGCCAGGACCCGGTCACCGTCCCGCTCCGCGTCGGACAACCGCTTGAGCACGAACAGGCCGGCGCCCTCACTGCGGACCATACCGTCGGCATCGGATGAAAAGGCCTTGATGTGACCGTCTTCGGAGACGGCGCCGACCGAGTCGAACCCGAGCGTGATCATCGGGGCCAGCAGCATGTTCACACCACCGGCCAAGGCCACGTCGGCATCGCCGTTGCGCAGTGCCCGCACCGCGTCGTGCACGGCGACCATCGTCGACGAGCAGGCGGTGTCGACGGCGATCGAGGGGCCGCGGAAGTCGTAGAAGTAGGAGATCCGGTTGGCGATGATCGCGGACGAACCACCGGTCAGTCCATAGGCGTCCGCCGAGGCCGGTGCATCGGCATCGGTCTTACCGAGACCGAGTGCCGACACCATCGCGAAGTCGTTGGTGGATGTCCCCACGAACACACCGACCGCTTCGCCCTTGAGCTCATTGGCCGGAATCCGCGCGTGCTCCAACGCTTCCCAGGTCAGTTCCATCATCAGCCGCTGCTGTGGGTCGACCCGTTCCACCTCGACCGGCGACATCGCGAAGAATTCGGCGTCGAACCCCTTGACCACGTCCTGATCGAGGTAGCCACCCAGGGTGTTGCCCTGCTCGATCGCCGCGGCCACCGCGGGATCGGAGGTGAATTCGGACCACCGGCCCTCGGGCAGCTCCCGAATGCCGTCACCGCGGTTGATCAGGAAATCCCAGGTCGACTCCGGGGTGTCACCAGCGCCGGGCAGCCGCGTCGACAGGCCCACGATCGCGATATCGTGCGCCTCCCCCGGCTGATATCCGGCCGTGTAGAAGGAGTCGTCGGCCAGTTCCTCCGGCTCGTCCGGTTCGCCGTTGATGATGCGCTCGGCCAGCGACGCAATGGTCGGATGCTTGTAGACGATGGTCGCGCTCAGCAGGACACCGGTGAGTTCTTCGATATCCCCGCCCAGGGCGATGGCATCACGCGAGGCCAGGCCGAATTCCTCCATCGGCCGGTCCACGGTGATCTGCTCGACCGGCTGGCCGGTGGCCTCGGCCACCCAGCGCTGCAGCCATTCCCGCAGTTCCGCTACCGACATCTCGGTGGTAGCGGCGCCGTCCTGCCCGGCAGCACGCGGTTCGGACGCATCGCCCGACTCGATCGCGGTGCCGGACTCGGTGGCGCCACCGCTCGGCGCAGCACCGGTGCGGCCCGCGCCCACGTCGGCCACATCAGCCGTGCCGGCCGTGTGATTCGTCTCGGTCGTCTGGGTGCCCTCGTTGTCAGCCATCAATTCCTCAAGCTACTGGGTACGAATGTTGCGCGGGCAGGGATCGACAGCCGATTCGCCGTCGTGTGGATAAGTTTCGGGTTGTGCACAACCCGCGATCGATCGGCGGTCCCGGTGACCGGACCACCCGCGCCGACCAGCGGCGCAGCCGTGCCGGAGCCGACCGAGCCGGCCCTGACACACAGGCCGGCGAACCGTCCGGGACGGCGAGGCGTCCGGGATCGGCGCAGCGGTTCGGCCACCGGGTGCACGACTACTCTTCGTCCGGCGCGTCGGGGAAGGCCTGCTGCTGATGTCCGCCGCGCAGCGTTCCCTCGAGATAGGCGGCACGGCATGCCCGCCGTGCCAGCTTGCCGCTCGAGGTTCGCGGAATCGAGCCCGCGGGCACCAGCAGGACATCGCGCACCGTCACGCCGTGCCGCTGCGACAGCGCACCGCGCACCGCGTCGGCGATCGGCTGCGGATCGGCCTTGTGACCGCCCGGGCCACGCTCGGCGACGACCACCAACTGCTCGGAGGCGTCGTCGGCGTCGTATTTGATGCCCGCACGGCTGTCGGCGGTGAACACCTCGGCCGGTAGCTGATTGGCCGGCACCGAGAAGGCCGCGACGAAGCCGGGGCGCAGCAGCTTGCTGGCCTCCTGCGCGGAGAACTCCAGATCCTGCGGGTAGTGATTTCGTCCGTCGACGATCACCAGATCCTTCACCCGGCCGGTGATATACAGCTCACCGTCGACGTAGACACCGAAGTCACCGGTACGCAGCCAGATCGCATCATCGGGGGTGCCCGCCGCATGCGACCCCTCGGCCTGCCTGTTGGCCAGCAGATTCTTGAAGGTCTTGCGGGTTTCCTCGTCGCGGCCCCAGTAACCGATGCCGATGTTGTTGCCGTGCAGCCAGATCTCGCCGACCTGTCCCTCGGGCAGCTCCTGCGCGCCCTCGGCGCTGTCGATGGTCTCCGGATCCACGATCGCGGCCCACTGCGACAGCGCGACGTAGCCGCAGCTCACCTGCGCGATCGCATTCGACTCGGCCTGGTCGACCTTCACCACGCGCCCGGCGTTGAGTTCGTGCCGGTCGACGTAGATGACCTTCGCCTCGTCCTCGGCGCGGGTGGCGGAAACGAACAGGGTCGCCTCGGCCATGCCGTAGCAGGGCTTGATCGCGGTCTTCGGCAGTCCGTACGGCGCGAACGCCTCGTTGAACTTCTTCATCGACGAGGTGGTCACCGGCTCACTGCCGTTGATCAGGCCGATCACATTCGACAGATCCAGGGTTTCGCCGTTCTTCGGCAGACCACGCGCGGCGGCGTGCTCGAACGCGAAGTTCGGCGCCGCGGCGAAGGTGCCGGCACCGTCGGAAACCGCGGCCAGCTCGGAGATCCAGCGCCCCGGGCGGCGCACGAAGGCACTCGGCGACATGATGGTGATGTACTTGCCGCCGATCGCCGGCAGGATCACGCACAGCAGGCCCATGTCGTGGTACAGCGGCAGCCAGGTCACACCGCGTGAATTCCAGTCCAGGTTGATGGCGTTGACCATCTGCAACAGGTTGGTGCCCACCGCGCGGTGGGTGATCTCCACACCGGCCGGGGTGCGGGTGGACCCCGAGGTGTACTGCAGGTAGGCGATATCGTCGACGGCGATTTCCGGACGCACCCAGGATTCGCCCAGGGTGTCGGGCACCGCGTCGACCGCGATGATGCGGGGACGCTGTGCGGCCGGAAGCGGCCGGAAGAACTGGCGCACGCCGGCGGCCGAGGAGCTGGCGGTGAGAATCGCGGACGGCTTGCAGTCACCCAGCACCGCGTGCAGGCGATCGGTATGGCCGGGCTCGTCCGGGTCGAACAGCGGCACCGCGATGGTGCCGGCGTAGATCGCGGCGAAGAACGAGATCACATAGTCCAGGCCCTGCGGGGCCAGAATGGCCACCCGGTCACCGGGCTTGGTGACCTGTTGCAGGCGAGCGGCCACCGCGCGCAGCCGAATGCCGAATTCCTTCCAGGTCAGATCCTGGTAGTCCCCGTCGCGCTCACGGGAGTAGTCGATGTACCGATACGCGAGGTCGTTCGCGTCGTTGCGGGTGTGCTTCTCGACGTAGTCGACCAGCGTGCGTCCCTCGGGAATCGAGATGTTCCCGGTTTCGTCCACGTAGTCGTCGAATGTCTCGTCCGTCATTCCTTCTCCTCCGAGGCACACGCAGCACGGCGACATGGCCGCTGTTACCTGTGAGGCCCCGACTCTCTTTCACCCGCGGGCGCTCTGTCGTGCGAGAGCGTGCCTGCAGCTTTTTCCAGTGGTCTGCGCGGTGACCACCTATGGGCTAGATGTACTCGAGCCAGGGACATGTTACAGAGCTGGCACCGAAGCAGTCTTCGGAGCGAGTCGAACATCCTCCCGGCCGATACGCATGGCGATACCTGCTACGACTCCTCTCGCAGCAACGGGATCACCGGTGCGAAAGCATCCATCTGGGTCGGAAACACTCCGACATATGACATCGATGTCAATCGCCGCACGTTACGGATCTGCTCGGCGATCTCGTCGAATGTGCCGATAGCCACATAGGGCGAATTCAGGATGTCTTCCACCGACAACTGCACATCGACCTCGAGGTCGGGGTGCAGACCCTTGTCAAGGGCCGCCAACGCCATCTCCGCGGTGCGCTCGCGATCGTCGGTGATCACGACCGCGGTGATGGTCCAGTTCAACTCGATATCGGCGAACCGGTCTCCGGCCGCCTCCCTGATCAGGTTCACCTTCTCGATGGTCTTGTCGAGGGTGATACCCGACAGCAGGCCCTTTCCCGTCTTGGTGGTACGCGGCACCACCGAGACGATGTCGGCATGCTTGGCCGCCAGCCGCAGCATCTTCGGCCCGCCACCACCGGTGACCAGCGGCGGGCGCGGGCCCTGCCGTGGCCGTGGCGTGCCTTTGATCCCGCGGACCTGATAGTGCTCGCCCTCGAAGTGGCATTCCTGCCCGCGCAGCAGCACGTCGAGAATCGTCAGCGCCTCGTCGAGCTTGTCCAGCCGCACACCCGGCGTTTCGTAGGGCAGGCCCGCGGCCTCGAATTCGCTTTTGATCCAGCCCGCGCCGACCCCGAGCTCGAGCCGGCCCCGGGAGAGCACGTCGATGGTCGCGGCCTCCTTGGCCAGCACCACCGGATGTCGGAAGCCATTGGCCAGCACCGAGGTTCCGATGCGGATGCGATCGGTGGCGACGGCCAGCGCGCCGAGTGCCGCGATCGGACCGACCTGGGGTCCGAGATGATCGGGAATCGCGAAGGAGTCGTAGCCGTATTCTTCGGCCCGCTGCGCGAGTGCGACGAATTTCCGCGCACCGCCCTCCTCCGGATTTCCCTCACCGGCAGCAGCGAAGCGGAACGCACGCGCCGGAACACCGAGCGCTGTCATTTCGGCACCGCTGGTCACGCTGACGGCGGCTTCTGTCATGAACCTTTGCTCCTGGCTGTGCGGGAAGTCCTGCGTCAGATACGCCTGGAACGCCAGGTTCCGGACGAATATGGCGCGATCATCGCTGCACTTTACAGCCTTCACCAAAAACTGAGTGACCCTCGGGTTTACTTTTCCGCCGAGAGCTCGGACACGCCGTCGGCACCGGCTACGACGGCCGTGTCCGAGCTGTGTTTCAGCTGTGCGGTGGGTGCGGGGCGTCGGTGATCAGACCCTCCGCCCAGTTCACGGTCCACTCGGTGGCGGTGGTGCCGTTCTCGTCCACCGTGAAGGAGTTGTACAGGCTGTGCACCGGATTGCCCATGGCCTGGACCAGCGTCATCAGGCTCGGAATGATGTTCAGCGGATTCAGTGCCTGCGGCGGCGCATCGCAGATCAGGTCTCCGGGCGCACAGATGGTGTGCGACCGGTCGGCCAAGCTGCCGAATCCCGCGCGGGGACCGGTCATCGTGATCCCCGGAACGGTCAGCCCCTTCAACGCGACTTCCGCACCCACACCCGGCGGGGACTCCCCGATTTCGGTGGGCTGGCCCGGCCCCAGGGTCCGGCGTCCGTCGGCGATCACGGTGACACCGAGCACCTTGTCGGCCTCGATCGGGCCGTCCCCGGCGCCGATCCGGGCCGCGATATCACCCGCGACGACCGCGCCCTGGGAAAAGCCCGCGATCACATAGCTGGTGAGCGGACATTCGCTCGACATCCGGGACAACTCGTCGGTGGCGCGCTGCGTCGCCTCGGACCGGCTGTTGTTGTAGGACTGCTGGCCGTCCGGCGGAATCGCGACCGGGTTGGAGAACTGTGCGACGTAGGGGACGGTGTACACGTCGACCCGGGACTCCGGGAACTGCTGCCGCACCGGATCGGTGATGTGCAGCATCAACGACGCGGGGTTGGCCGTCGGGTTGTGCGGATCGTCGTCGCTGCTCGACTCCCAGGTGCCCGGAACCGCCAGGAACTGTACATCCGGGCAGGAGGCGGGCTGGCTGGTCGGCTTACCGGGCTTCGGCGGCTGCACCGGCCCCGGCACGTTGAGCCGGCCCGCCAGCACGAACCACAGCACCAGCGCCACGATCACCGCCAGGATGACCAGCAGCAGGATCAGCAGACAACCCGGCCGCCGCCGACGGCGATTGCCGCCGGCGTATCCGGTGCGTCGTCGGGCGTTCACTAGCCGCAGTAGGTCTGGGTCGCGACGTCGATGTAGATCTGCCCCGCCTGCTCAACGGGCATCTTCGCCGGATCGAAGCCGGGGTCGGTGCCGGCCATCGCGTTCACGAACGTCGTGACCTCCTGATCCGAGGCACCGTTGGCCTTGCTCTGGCAGATGTAGTTGGCGGCGGTGATCGCGATATCCGGGCTGGACGGAGTCACGCCGCGCTTGTTCAACTCGGCGATGTAGGCCTTGTCCTTATCGGACAGCTCCCGCTGCGCGGGGGTCGGCTGGACCGGGGCGGGCTCCTCCACGGCGGGCGGCTGCGGCGCCTGTTCCTGCTCGGTGGGTTCGGGAGCCTGCTCCTCGGTACTCGGCGCGGCACTCGCGCTCGACTCGGCCGCCGCAGTCGTGCTGGACGGTTTCAGAGAGGGCGTGCTCGAGGCGGTGGAATCGTTACCGCCGCATGCGGCCAGTAAGCCTGTGGCGGCCAGCACCACCGCGATGCCGGCGACCTTGGTGCCACCGACGATGTACCGTTCTCCGACCGGACGGGTCCGAAGCATGAATCGTGTCCTCGATCTAGTTCGCTGAGGGCTAGAACTTCTACACAAGGCCTAGCGGGTCGCGCTCCAGGTTAACGGCAAGCGGAGCAGCCGTGGGTTCCGCGGCGAGAACCCTCATCGAGCTCTCGAGGAGCGCTTATTTCTATACCCCGTGTACCTCGGGGGGTTTACCGTCGCGGAGCACGATGAAGCCGGTCTGGAAGTTCTGCTGGATACCGCCGGGCACCGGGAACTCGTCACTGATCGGATAGCCGAGCCTGCCGTTCTCGAAGCCCTGCTGCCCCCAGGCATCCATGATCGGGCCGTTGCGGACCGCCCAGGCGCCCGACAGCGGGCTCCAGTAGATATTGCCGCCCTCGAAGGCGCTGAACCGGCCCAGATCCTTGGTCGGCTGTTCCTCGGCGGCGGGGAACCCGAGCGGACTGTTCTCGAAACCCAGCTCGGCGTACTTGCCGAGAATCATGCCCTGCACCCGATGCGCGCCGGTCTTGTCGCTGAAGTACATCGGGCCGCCCTGGAAGCCCTGCACCATCCCGTCGCGCTCCGGGGTCTTGTTCTCCGGGCCGGTCGGATAACCGGCGGGTCCGCCCTCGAAGCCCTGCCGGCCCCATTCGGCCAGGATGGCGCCGCGTACCACCTGGGCTCCGGTCTCCGGGCTCCAATAGATCGACCCGTTCTGGAAGCTCTGGTAACGCCCCTTGCCGTCCGGCAGCGGCTGTTCGGCGGCGGTCGGCAAGCCGAGCGGCCCGGCCGGACCGGCCGTCGCCTGGTAAGTGCCACCGATCTGCCCGGCCACCGCGTGCGCGCCGGTGCCGCTCGACCACAGCACTCGCCCGCCCTTGAAATCCTGTGCGCTGCCGTTGGTCACCGGATATTCGCCGGTGAGGCAGTCGCCGAGCCAGGTGGCGATCTGGGTGGCCGCGGCGATGGCACCGCCGGAGGAGCACGCCGGCTTACCGGCCTCGACCCCGAGCGCTGCCGCGGCCTGCGGCCAGGACTGGCGCATTTCGAAATCCCAGTACGGCCAGGAATGCGTGCCCGAGGGGCGGTAACTGGCCTGCACCGGAATCGACAGTTCGTTCAACTTGTCGACGAAATTCTGAGTGGTCAACCGAGAGAGCATCTCCAAGCCCATACCGGCGTAATTGGTGCTGATACCGGGGATGTCGGACGGGCTGTCGTGCGCGCCGGTGGCGCCGCTACCGGCGGAGACGTAGAGGCTGACCCCCTTCAGTTTCGGCGCCAGTTCGTACGGATCGTGTGCGGCCCACTGCGGACTCGTCGGCGGCCCCCACATGTTGTTGACGTCGAATCCGCCCGCGTCGCGCATCGCGAATCCGATGGCCTGCGGCATCCCGACACTGGTGGTGGTCAGGAAACCGGAATACGAGGCCGCGTACTTCACCCAGTCCGGATTGCGGCCCGCCAGGAACATCGCGGCCGTGCCGCCCATCGAAAGTCCCTCCACACCGCGCACATTCGTGGTGCGCCACTGACTCTCCAGCAGCGGCGGCAATTCCTTGGTGAGGAAGGTTTCCCACTGATAGTTCTTCCCGTTGTCCTGCTGCAGCCAATCGGAGTAGAAACTCGACTGGCCGCCGATGGGCAGCACCACGGTGACGTTCTTGTCGGCGTAGAAATCGACCGCGCCGGCATCCTTGGTCCAACCGCTCTCCTGGTCCTGCGCGCGCAGGCCGTCGAGCATGTACAGCGCCGGGAATCGAGCATCCGGGCGCGCATTCCAGTCCCGGGCCAGCAGCAACTGCACCTGCACGGGCGAACCCATCGAGGGTGACGCGATCCACAACGCCACCCGCCGATCGCTCAGCCAGTCGACTCTCTGGACACTGGCTCCCGCGGGAGCCGGAACGGCGGCCGGTTCGGCGAACACGGGCGCCGCGGCGATACCGGGGCCGACGGGCGCTGACAGCACCGCGATGGCGGTGAACACGGCGAATCGTCGCCGGCCCCATCGACCGCGACCTCGTGTCCCCCGGTTGCCGGATGCCACACCTGCCACAGGAGTGTTGTACCGCGCCGGAGCCGCTCAGCGCGGTAGGACGCGCGGACAGCAAACCTGAGAAATAGCAGCACACAACAGAAGCCAGGGGATCTCGCTACTCTCCGGCAGCCCCTGCAGGGCGCCCGGACAGGGTCGGCGAACGCACCGGCGCCGCGCAGATCGAGTCTGCGCGGCGCCGGTGTTCTTTATGAATTTATATGCTCTGATCAGGCACCGAGGGCGGCGAGCATACCGATCCGAGCCTTACCCAGCTCGTCCTGCCAGTACGGCCAGGAGTGGGTACCGGTGGCCGGGAAATCGTAGGTCGCCGGGATACCCAGCGAATCCAGCCGCGCCTTGAACGAATGGGTACTGACCATCGCGATCAGCTCGATACCCATCGCGTTGCCGGTGTTGAACAGACCCACCGCACCGTTCGGATGGTCGTACTGACCCGGCAGACCGCTGGCGGTGGAGATGAACATCGGCAGGCCACGCAACTGCGGCGCGAAGACCATCGGGTCCTGACGCAGCCACTGCGGGCTCCACGGCGCGGCCATCGAGTCGACGTTGAACCGGCCCGCGTCGAGCATCATCACGCGGATCGCCTCGCGCATACCGGGAGCGTTCCAGTTCAGCGGGCCAGAGAAGGAGGCCGCGTACTGGAACTGATCGCGGTGGAACGCGGCCAGGCGCAGCGCAGCCGGACCACTCATCGACAGTCCCGCCACCGCGTACTTGTTACGCGAGACGCCGTAGTTGGCAAGGAAGTCGGGCAATTCCTTGGTCAGGAAGGTTTCCCACCGGTAGGTGAACTTCTGACCGTTGGTGTTGCTCGGCCCCGCCCAATCGGCGTACCAGCTGGACTGTCCGCCCACGGGCATCACCAGGGTGACGTTGTCGTTGGCGAACATCTCCTGCGCGTGGGTCTCGAACGACCAGGCGTTGCGATCCTCGCGGGCGCGTAGACCGTCGAGCAGCATCACCGCGCCATCGCCGCCGTTGCGGGCCCACTGCACCTGGACCTTCACCGGCCCCATGCTCGACGGGACCATCAACTCTTCGTAGCCACCAGCGGGGGTGCGGTGCACCGGCGCGTGAATCGGAGCGGCGACCGCAGCGGGGGCAACAGCGCCCGCGGCGATCGGAAGCGCCAATGCTGCACCCGCAGCGAGAAGTCGTGTGCGCCAACTCCGCCGAATGTCTCGCCGCCCGCCCGGGGCGGGCTCCGACGCGAGCGCCGAATGCGAAACCGGCGCGGCCGACCTGCCGAAACGCATGGATACTGCTCTCTTTCTGCTGTTTGCTGTTGTCGCCGCGCCACGACCATTCCGTCTACGACGGCAGGATCTTCATGCCCATATCGAACCCGACTTCCGACATGAGCGACGCCGCGGCTACGAACGGTCACACTTGCGCTCGCTGGACGATATTCGACCGCCCAATCATTGGCAACACGGACCCCTCCCGGTGGGCGGAAATCCGCCCGTGCGCCATTCGTAATCGTCGGCCGACTCTATCGTGTCCGCCCGGAAATGACAGGTTGGAATGACGAATCAAGTACTGCTGCGGTGAATTTCACCAGGATGTGCCGCGCTGCGTGGTCACCCGATATTTGCCGAAAGATCCGGAATCATCCGGTATGCCTCGTCCTGCCAGTTGAACCAGTCGTGCACACCGACATTCGGGAAGGAGAACACCACGTTCCGAGCACCGAGGGTCATCATCCGCACCTGGAACGATCGAGTATTGGCCAATGCCAGCGCTTCCAGCGGCGCTCCGCGCACGATGTGGTCGGCGGCCGCCGGCAGTGGCAGGCCCAGATCCTGCTGTGACGGCACACCGCTACCGGCGGCTATCCACAGCCGGGTGTTGTTCGCGATCAACTGCGGCGCGAAGACGAACGGATCCATCCGCAACCACTGCGGACCCCATGGCGGCGCCATCGAATCCACGTTGTAACCACCGGCATCGATCATCGCGGTCCGAATGGCCTCGCGCATACCGGGTGCGGAGATGTTCAGATAGCCCGAGAAGGAACCGGCGAAGCTGAACTGGTCGGGGTGATACGCCGACAGCGTCAACGCGGCACTGCCGCCCATCGACAGGCCGAACACGCCGTTGCGGTCGGCGCGGAAGCCGAGCCGGTCCCGCAGCGCGTTGCGCAACTGCACGGTCAGGAAGGTTTCCCAGTCGTAGCGGTAACTCTTGCCCGGCCCTTCCAGGAAGGCCTCGGTGGCGCCCGACCCGGTACCGGTGGCGCCGAAATTGCCCGAGGGAATGCCGAAGAACGAACTCGGCGCGTTCCAGTCCGCGTAGAAACTGGATTGGCCGCCGACCGGCATCACGACATTGATATTCCAGTCGGTCAGCACCTGAGCGACATTGGTCTCGATCTCCCAGCCGTTCAGGGTCTGCGGCGCGCGCATACCGTCCAGTGCATAGACCACGCGATTGGTGTTGCCGTCCTTGGCCCGGAAAACCCGAGACTTGACCGGCCCCATCGCCGGCGAATCCACCCAGAAGTCGAAGCCGGAGGGGTCGAAGGCCGCCGACGCGGGAGCACCGTTGCCGAGTACCGAAACTCCCATTGGGAGCAGCAACGCCATTGCGGCTCCCAGCGCGGCGCGCCGCAACCAGGAACCGGGCCTTTTACCGGAGTTGTACACGGGTACCGGCGTTCTGCGCGCAAATCGCATCGGACTCGACCTTTCACCTGATGTGACGGCCGCATCCGATCCCGCCTGCGATGCGGTCGTCGCTCATTCCCGACAACACGGACAAAGCGTTTCGGCGTCACGCACCCGCCGCTGTACTGCAGGTTCTTCGATCCGTCTCGAGTATGGTCGATGACAGGGGTGCGGAAAGTGATTCGACGCGGAAATATTTCGAAAGGTGATCTGCACCACAGCCCTGGAGAACTCGGCTTCCCGGGAAAGCACGCCATCCCATACGAGCAAATATCCAGCTCACCAGGCTCGTCACCGCCACGGTTTCCGGGGCACCGGCCCGCCGGACACGAAACAGCCCCGCGACACCGAAGCGCCGCGGGGCTGTATGCAGAACCGGAATCAGCCGATGTTGGCCGACAGATCCGGGATCATCCGGTAGACCTCGTCCTCCCAGTTGTGCCAGTTGTGCACACCGACGTTCGGGAAGTCGTAGGTGACGTTGTTCGCGCCCAGGCTCATCATGCGGACCTGGAAGGCACGAGTGTTCGCCAGTGCCAAGGCCTCCAGCGGCGAGCCCTGGATGATGTCCATCGGCGAGGTCGCATCCGCCGCGGACGGGATACCGCTACCGGCCGCCACCCACAGGCGAGTGTTGTTGGCCTTCAGGCGCGGTGCGAAGACGAACGGGTCCATCCGCAGCCATTGCGGGCCCCACGGCGGCGCCATCGCGTCGATGTTGTACCCACCGGCGCTGACCATCGCGACGCGCATCGCCTCGCGCATGCCCGGCGCCGAGATGTTCAGGTAGCCCGAGTAGGAACCGGCGAAGCTGAACTGGTCGGGGTGGTACGCCGCCAGCGTCAGGGCCGCACTGCCGCCCATCGACAGACCGAACACGCCGTTGCGATGCGAGCTGAAGCCCATCCGCCCGCTCAGCGCATTGGGCAGTTCCTGGGTGAGGAAGGTTTCCCACTTGTAGGTGTTGACCTTGCCCAGCGTCTCGTTGTAGTTCGAGGAACCGGTCATCGCCGAACCCGTCGAGGCCGAACCCGCGGAACCGGCCGAGCCGGTATCGACGCCGAAGAAGTTGCTCGGCGCGTTCCAGTCCGCGTAGAAGCTGGAGGGGCCGCCGACCGGCATCACCACATTGATGTTGGCGCCGGTGAGCGCCGGGATGACGTTGGTGTCCTTCTCCCAGCCGTTCAGATCGCCCTGGGCGCGCATACCGTCCAGCGCGTAGACCACTCGGTTGGTATTACCGTCGGCGGCACGGAAGATACGGGACTTGATCGGACCCATCGACGAGTCGACCCAGAAATCGATACCCGACGGATTGAACGCGGCGGCCGCATGTCCCGCCTCTGCCACCGACACCCCGAACGGCAGCAATGTCGCCATCGCCACGCCGACCGCAGACCGCTTGAGCCACCCGGAACGCCGAGGCACCGATGAATGCTCGTCTCGCTTCCGACGTCTGGCCTGCACCCATCGCACAGTCACGCCTCGCATACCCTGTCCGGCCTTTCCCTAGTGCGGTCAGCGCGACCGCGTCTCTCTTTGCGAATGATCACCCGTGCGCATACCTGCATGCGCCCCCGACGGACGTTCGTCACCGAGCGTATCGTGAAATCGACACCTCGGCGTTACCAAACCGAGACTAATGTACGAGTTTATTCGTCTCCGAGGCGGTCTAGTTCGGCACCGGAAGCGGTGCTGTCGGATCCACCAGATGGCAACGCTGAATCTCGTACTTGGGCACCCGGTCGATGCGGTACTGCGCGAAATGCAGCGACTGGATGATGTTGTGCTTGAACCTGTCCCAGGTCAGTGGCGCTCGATACGAGGCCAGGAGATCCTGAGTCGCCGGGCACGTCAGCGCGGTACGCGCCTGCTGTACCCACTTGTCGTCGAGGAACCACGGCATCCACGGATGCTGGTCGACCATACCCATATCGACGACCACCCAGTCGGGATACAGGTTCTTGTCGTGTCCGATCCGGCCGTCGGCCAGCCGGTCGGTATGGGCCGCCAGCGGATACGCCAAGCCCTCCTGATCGATGACACGCACTCCGAGCGGCACATTCATGCTGGTCATGCCGAGATTGAGGAAGTACACGGTGTGGTCGTAACCGCCCGGCGGAATCGGCAGCGGGGGCGGTGCGACGTACCACATCATGAACGACGGCGAATTGAGCAGCAGGCCGCCGTCCGGTGTGCCGGCGATATCGCTCAGCATCGCGCGCATGCGCGGGTAGTCGAGATAGTCGGTAGCCAGGATCGGGTGATCGTGGCCACTGTTGAGGACGTAATAGATCCGTTCGTCCACGATGCCGGAGGCGCTGATCTGACCGCCGGAGGTGTTGGCGGTGGTGTTCGCCGCATACAACGCCCAGCCGATGGTGCCCGCCCACGCGACCAGCGGGAGCGCGAACGACCAGCGCCACCAGGCGGACCGGGCGGCGCCGGCGACCGGAAGTCGCAGCGGAATCACCGACAGCGGCAACATCAGGCAGAACAACTGCGGCAGCAACATCCGGCCGTGCATGAAGTCGCCGCCGACCCGCACATTGAAGATCACCAGCAGCAGGCCGCCGCCGACCAGCACCGCGACCACCGCGGCCGGGGAGCGCAACCAGCGTTGCAGCACGGCGAATCGACCGGAAACCGTCGTCGCCGCCGTGTTTTCGGTGGTTGCGGTCCTGCCGGAGGCCGTACGCCGCCGGGCGATCAGCAATATCGCGCCCGCCACGACGAGCACCAGCAGCGGAACCCACAGGTAGTACGGGCCTACCAGATCCCAGAGGTACTTCAGGCCCTGTCCCCATTTGGCACCGCCGGCCTCCTTGGCCACCGCGGTATTCGGATAGGGCAGGCCGTAATAGCCCATCCGCCAGATCTGATAGCCGACCGAGACCACACCGCCGACCAGCACCAGCAGGGCGCGGGTCAGCGCCGGATGCATCCGGGTGTGCGGCATCGGCGCGAAGAACAGCACGAGCAGCGCGAGACCGCCGATCACGGTCATCTCCGGGCGAATCACCCAGCACAATCCGGCCCAGAAACCGGCGACCAGAAGATTTGCCAGGCGCGGCTTCTCGTCCTGGCTCCAGCGCAGCAGCAACCACCACAGCACGCCCAGCCAGAAGATGACCAGGCAGTTCTCCAGGCCGGAGGTGGCGTAGTCGCGCGCCGGCGGTACCGCGATGTAGACGATCACACCGGCCGGCAGCAGCAGGGTCGGCGCGCTCGTCGTCACCGGTCGCCACAGTCGCGCCGACCCCACCATGGCGAACACGATCGCCAGCAGTGAAAGGGTCAGCGCCACAGCCAGAGCGACGTACTCGAGCCGGGCCTGGCTGATCCAGCTGAAGAACCAGATCACGTAGGTCCACGCGGCACTGGTGTTGGTCTCCACCCGCTCACCCGCGTTGAAGACCGGGCCGTTACCGGCCAGCAGGTTGCGCACGGTACGCAACACGATCAGGCCGTCGTCCGCGATCCAGCGTCGTTGCCAGGCACCGACGCCGAACAGGACTGTGGTGAGAACTACCCCACCGACGAATACCGTGCGGGAGAGCACGGAAAAGCGGCGCGCGGCACCATCGTCGCGACGTAATGCGCGATCGGATCCCGCGTGCGCCCCCTTTTCGTTCTCGTCTTCCGCTACCAGCATCTCGTCAGGTGAGATAGACAGCGACACCTACCGCTCCGATCCAGGCGATGGCCAGGAGCTGCAAAATGCGGTCCCCCAGCGCGATCTCTTCGGGTTCTCCGGCCTCGCCGCCATCGACGTCGACCGCGTAGCGCAGGATTGCGATGGTAAACGGGATCATCGAGATGGCGAACCACTGGGTGTCCTTATGGTCGGTCTCGAAGGCCCAGAGCCCGTAGAAGATCACCAATGCCGTGGCCGACAGCGTCCAGATGAAGCGCAGGTAGGTGGGCGTGTAGTACTGCAGCGACTTGCGGATCTTCGCGCCGGTATCGAGCGCGATCTTCAGTTCCGCGTAGCGCTTACCGGCCGCCATGAACAGCGAACCGAACGCCATGATCAGCAGGAACCACTGCGAGAGCTTGATGTCGGCCGCCACACCACCGGCCATCGCGCGCAACAGGAAGCCCGAGGACACGATGCAGATATCGAGCACCGCTTGGTGTTTCAAGCCGAAGCAATAGGCCAGCTGGATGCCGATGTAGACCGCCATCACCAGGGCCAGCTGCCACGACGCCAGGAACGATCCCGCGATGGACAGGGCGAAGAGCACCACGGCCAGCGAATACGCCAGGTTGACCGGTAGCACGCCGGCGGCGATCGGCCGGAAACGTTTCGTGGGATGAGCGCGGTCCGCCTCGACATCGAGCGCATCGTTGATCAGGTAGACACCCGAAGCCGCCAGGCAGAACACCACGAACGCGATCGCGATATGACCGATCACACCCGCATTGGCGAGTACGTACTCGCCGGTGACGACATCCTTGCCCGCGGCCAGCGGCGCGGCCAGCACGAGGACATTCTTCACCCACTGCCGCGGCCGGACAGCCTTGACGATACCGCCGGCCAGCGTCTTCGGCGGACCCTTCAGAACGGCTTCGTCGAGGTCGGTGCCGGTCGGCTCTTCACTCATATCAGCGAGGGTTCTTTCCTGTGCGGTCACTGGTGAATCTCTTTTCGGCGGCTAGCACGGCTGCGGCGGATGCCGCACCCAGCGCGGACCCGGCGAGTACGTCGGAGGGATAGTGCACTCCCAGGACGACCCGGGAGAGCAGCATCGGCGGTACGAGCACCGCAGGCAAGGGTAGCCCGGTGAGCTTTCCGAGCAACACCGCCGCCGCCGTCGTGGAGGTGGCGTGCGAGGACGGGAAGCTCAATTTGCTCGGCGTCGACACGTTGACCTGCACCGACGGGTGATTCGGCCGGGGGCGCCGGACGACACGCTTGATGACCACCGAAGCCGCATGCGCACCGAAGGCTCCCACCGCGACTCCGGCCCACTGACGCCGGCGAGGCTTGTCGGCGAGCGCACCGACCGCACCGATCGCCATCCAGCCGAGTGCATGCTCACCGAAGTGGGACATGCCACGTGCGGCCTTGATCACCGGTGGCGTGCCGATCGTGCCCTGCACGGCCTCGAGGATCTTGACCTCCGCCGGTGCGGTGGTCTGCAGCGGATCCGACACCACCCGCAGGTGCGGGGAATCGGCCGGATCCGAGGAGGCGGGCGCGCTCATTTGTCCTCGCTAGCGTTGATACCGAAGGCATTCTCCCAGGCAGCGGTGCTGGTCAGATGCCCGTGCGCAGCACGGTACCGATCCCGCAGCTCCGGGAACCGGGCGGCCAGTTCCCGGCGCAGCCGCATCGCCTCGGCGAACAGCTCCCGGGCCTGACGCGGATCCCGCTTGCGATACACCACGCCACGCCCGTCGGCTGTGGTTACGGTAACGCCGTCGACTTGCGAGAGCAGGAACCAACGCGCGTCCAGGGTGGGAACGTTCAACTGCGGACGATCGTGATGCTGTGACTTCGCCGCGCGCAGATTGTGCAGCACACCCTTACCCAGGCGCACCATCTTCGCGATCGGATTCGACGGCTCGGCGACCGCGCCCACATCGGCGCCGCTGGCCAGCGGCAGCTCCGTGGACGACCCGACGACCACCGCGTCCGGGAATTCCTTGCGCATCGCGGCGATCTGTCCCAGTGCGCTGGGCAGCAGGTCGAACAGCTTCTCCGGTCCGGCGAGGAAATCACGAATCGCCTGGTTCTGAATGGCGACCGTCGAATACTCCAGGCACAGTAGATGCTTGAGCGTGGCCTTGATCGTGTTGACGATCATCGGGCGGCCGTCGTTGCCGAGATACATGGCCGCGACCACCAGGCGGTTACGCAGGTGGAAATAGGCCTGCCAATCGATGGCGTCGTCCTTGTCGCTCCACGCCATATGCCATACCGCGGCACCGGGCAGGGTGACGGTGGAATATCCGGCGGCGCGGGCGCGCAGACCGTATTCCGTATCGTCCCACTTCAGGAACAGCGGCAGCGGCTGGCCGAGCTCCTCGGCCACCACGCGCGGGATGACGCAGGTCCACCAGCCGTTGAAATCCACATCGATACGACGGTGCAGCAGCTTGGAATTCTCGCGATCACGCAGCGGATACTTGGAGAAATCGTGGTCGTATTCGACGTTCGGCGCCGCGGTCCACATCCAGATATTGCGGTCGACGACCTCACCCATGGTGTGCAGGTGCGAACGTTCCTGCAGATTCAACATCTGCCCGCCGACCAGGGTGGGGGTGCGGGAGAAACGCGCGAAGGCCAGTGCACGCAGAATGCAGTCCGGCTCGATCTCGATATCGTCGTCCATGTAGACGATGTATTCCGCGTCGGTGGTCTTCAGCGCCTCGTACATGACCCGGCTGTATCCACCGGAGCCACCGAGATTCGGCTGGTTGTGAATCGACAGCCGATCGCCGAGAACCGCTGCGGCCTCGGCGAATCCGGGCTCGTCGACAGCTTTGCGGTTGCCCTGATCCGGAATGATCACGGCCTGGAGCTTTTCCAGCACCAGCGGGTCCGAGCCCAGTGCCGCAAGGGTGTTCACACAGTCGGTGGGGCGGTTGAAGGTGGGCATACCCACCGCGATGCTGCCCACTCCGGGTGCCTCGATCGGCGCATACCAACCGCCGCTGCGCAATTCGACCGCGGTATCGGTGGTGATGTCGAACCAGATCCAGCCGCCGTCCTCGAACGGGCCCAGATCCACGTCGAATTCCACGGTGGTGGTGTCGGCCGGAGCCGAGGTCGCGAATTCGTTGCCCTGGACATGAATCCGGGAGCCGTCGGCCTTCGACCGGTACACATCCACCCGGCCGTGTCCGGACAAGTCCAGCCGCAGCACCACCGAATCCAGAATCGACCAGCGTCGCCAGTAACTCGCCGGCACCGCATTGAAGTAGGTGCAGAACGACACTTCCGATTCAGCGCCGATCGACAGCGAGGTACGGGACGGCGCGTGTGCGCGCCGGGCGTTGGTCTCCGACTCCTCCAGATACAGCGTCCGCACATCCAGCGGTTCGCCGGGGCGCGGCAGAATGATGCGTTGCAGTAGGGATTTCGCGCGGGTCTCGGTGCTCATATCCTCGAGGGTCACTTGTGCGGTCATGTCACTTCCTGCGTCCGCGGGCGGGCTGAGGGCGCCGGTGTTGCACTCCGGTCACTCCGAATCCACGAGCGGAGCGCCGGATTCCAGGTGCGGACGAAGCACATTGTCGAAGGCGCTCAGCGCACTGCCGATGGCCATATGCATGTCGAGATACTGGTATGTACCCAGTCGGCCACCGAAAACAACCTTGGCCGTAGCGGTTTCATTCTTCGCGCGCTCCCGGTAGGCCAGCAACTTGGCGCGGTCCTCGGGAGTGTTGATCGGGTAGTACGGTTCGTCGCCGGTCTGGGCGGAACGGGAGTACTCCCGCATGATCACCGTCTTGTCCTCCGGATACGAGTCACGCTCCGGATGGAAATGGCGAGGTTCGATGATTCGGGTGAAAGGCACGTCCGCGTCGTTGTAATTCATCACCGAAGTGCCCTGGTAATCACCGGTTTCCAGCACCTCGGTCTCGAAATCGATCGTGCGCCAGCCGAGTTCGCCCTCGCTGTAATCGAAGTAGCGGTCCAGTGGGCCGGTGTAGACCACGGGTGCATCGGGGTTCTGCGCGCGGATTTCGTCGCGCACCTCGAACCAATCGGTATTCAACCGGACCTCGATCAGATCCGATTCCGCCATCTTCTCCAGCCACGCGGTGTAGCCCTTGGTCGGCAGTCCCTCGTAGGTGTCGTTGAAATACCGGTTGTCGAACGTGTAGCGCACTGGCAGCCGAGTGATATTTCCGGCGGGCAGCTCCGTGGGGTCGGTCTGCCACTGCTTGGCGGTGTAATCACGCATGAACGCCTCGTAGAGCGGGCGACCGATCAACGAGATCGCCTTCTCCTCGAAATTGGCGGCGTTCTTGCTGTCGATCTCCGCGGACTGCTCCGCGATCAGGGCACGCGCCTCCTCCGGCGTGAAATAGCGGCCGAAGAACTGTGAGATCAGGCCCAGCCCCATCGGGAACTGGTAGGCCTGGCCCTTGTGCAGCGCGAAAACCCGGTGCTGATATCCGGTGAAGTCGGTGAATTGGTTGACGTAGTCCCACACTCTCTTGTTCGAGGTGTGGAAGAGGTGGGCACCGTATTTGTGGATTTCGATTCCGGTTTCCGGTTCCGGCTCCGAATACGCGTTACCGCCCAGGTGGTAGCGGCGCTCGATCACGAGCACCCGCTTACCCAGCAGGTTGGCGGTGCGTTCGGCAACGGTCAGCCCGAAGAATCCGGAGCCGACGACGATCAGATCGAAGGGAGCTGCGACGGTCACGGGAGCCCAGCGTAGCCGTAGCCGGTCGCCGCGTCTGCACGCCGTGGGTGTCGGCAGTGGGGATCGGCCCACTGTCCGGTGGGTATTACGGTGCTGTCCTGCCGGTAGTGCGGCTCAGTAGTACGGGTTATAGGTCGGCTGGGGGTAGCTTGCCGGTGGCGCCGAGCTCGGCTGGGTGCGCACGGCGATCCAGCGGCCGGTGGAGCTCATGGCCGTGCAGACGAGCATCGGTAGCTCGATGAGGACCACCACGGACAGCATGATGCTGAAGGCGACCACATCGGAATCGGACAGGTCGTCGGTGACCGCCGTCATGACCAGGATGAAGGCCACGGCCACCATGGTCAGCGAAGCCCACACCATCAGGATGTAGCGTCCCGCCTTCCGGCGGCAGAACAGCAGGATCGCGGCCACCAGCAGCAGCGAACCGACCGCCGAGAAGACCCCCACCGCCACCAATGACGAGGTCTCCTCGTATCCCTCCGCCCGTTCCTGGCGCGTCATTACCGCCCCGAACACCGCGAAACCGGTCACCGCCAGGCCCTGCAGCAACCCCAGCATCGCCGCAGTGATCGCCGCTCCCCCGCCTGGCCTGGTGGGAATCGCCGCGTAGTCGGGTTGCGGATACGGATACGCCATCACAGACCTCAGTACGGATACGGCGGCTGACCGTAATACGCGGCGGGCGGATAAGCGGGCGCACCCGCGCCGCACCAGCGCTTGGCCGAACCGGACAGGGTGAGACAGAGCATCAGGACCGCGAGCAGCAGGCCGACGATGCCGACGATCGAGCTCGCGGGGATGCCGGCGCCGAACGCCGCGACGAGACCCACGAGCCCACCCACCAAGCCCAGCGAGGACAGGATCACGAGCAGAATCCGGCCCGCATTCTTATGGCACATCAGCATGATCGCGCCGGTGGCCCACAACACCGCGATCACGCCGTCGACGATGGCCGCGATGAACAGCGGGTCTCCGTCGCCACTGCTGTAGCCGGAGTCGTTCAGATTCGTCCCCGCGGCAATGAGCCCGACCACGCCCGCACCGGCCAGCAGGGCGAGAATCAGCGCGAATATCCCGGCGGTAATCGCGGCACCGCCGCTCGGCGCGGGCTCCTGATAGCCGTAACCGTAGGGTGCGTAGCCCGCCGGCGGATACCCGGCGGGCGGGTAGCCCGGATACCCGCCCGGTGGCGGATAACCCGGTGGCGGATAGCCCCCACCGGCCGGCGGATACCCGCCGGGGTACTCGGCCTGACCATACGGGTAGCTCATCTGCCTCCCCCCTTCTGTCGAGCTGGCACTCTACCGCCTGCCGCCGACACCGGTGCGATTCACAGAACAGGCCGGTACCGCCGCCTTCGATCAACCGCGCCCCGCGTCGAGCCACCGCGCGGTCGAGTGCGGCGAAGATGAAGACCCCGGCAGCGAATATCGTTGCGACACAGAAGGCGGCGAACGAGCCACCGTACGGGGGCCAACGCCGGCAGCCAAGTGATAGGCACACTCGAACAACTCGGCGTCTGTCCCCTGTATCGAGCTGAAGGCCGGCGCGCGGCAGCGACACCGGCGCACTGTGAATTGCCGGGATGGTTCCGCTGTGCTCGATCAGTTCCGGGGCGCGCCGGACTGTGGGGTGCTATCGCTGGGCTGCGCCAGCACACTCGGCTCCGGCTGATTCGGGGCTGCCTGACCCGGTCGGTCCGAGGTGGCCGCACCGGGCTGCGCCGGGGAGCTCTGGTCGGCTGGGCCGGGTGTCGGCGTGTCTGGTGTCGGTTCCGGCGCGCCGGGGGTGGATTGCGCTGCGGGGGCGGGGTTTTGTGGTCCTTCCGCGCTCTGTGCGGCTTCGGGGGCCACCTGCAGGAGGCGGGCGAAGTCGACTATCTCGGCGCCGAGGGTGGGGGTGGAAATGATGACTCCGCCGGAGTAGAGGCGGAAGGTGCCCACCCGGCCGGGGAGCAGGGATTCCGGGCCGATCGGATCGCCCAGTGGGCCGGCGGCGCCGCCGCTTTGGGCGTACTTGGTTTCGATCGCGGTATCTCCCCGAACCTGCTGTTCGGGAGCCGCGGGGGCAGGCGGAGCGGGAGCGGCCGGGGCGGCGGGAGCGGATTCGAGCTCGGCGGGAGTGGGTCCGACCTCGAGAGTGTCGACGTCGATCGGCTGTCCGCCACCCGGTGCGGCCGAATACTCACTGCGCAGCAGGCGGCCGTCGCGCAGCAGCACCTGGCCGGCGGTCGAACTCACCGCGGCTGCGGCCCGCGGATCTTCCTTCTCGGTGCCCGGGTAGACCTGACAGTCGGTGGTATCGCAGGTCTGTGCATAGGGGTAGCGCTGTTCGGCCAGGGCATAGGACCGGGCCGTGATCGCCTGCGCGCGCAATGCTTCCGCGCCGCCCTTGTCGGCCCAATTGGCCTGCATCTCCGCGGGCACCACTCCCAGCAGATAGTCCTCGACATCGAGCTGGTTCACCGTGACGGGCTGTCCGCCGTCCTGGGTAACTCCCAGCGCCCCACGGAACGTGGAGCCGTCGCAGACCTTCAGATGTTCGGCCGGTGGGCGGTTCGAGCCGGCAGCGGCCGGGTACGCCCACGGGTCGTCGGTGGCGCCCTGCCACAGCACGTCGCCGTCACATCCGCTGGTGACCACGACGTTGGCACCACCGTTCGCGGTCGGTGTCAGATGTGCGGCCTGCCCGGCGACGACGCGGCGGCCGCCGACCATCAGACCGGAATCGGAGTACACGTCGAGGGTTTGGTTGTCGTAGACGGACAGTCGCACCCGAATGGTGGTAGGGCCGATGGTCGTGAGCTGCGCGCCGGGGTAGTAGTGCGCGAGGATCGCGTCGGCGGTGGCTCCGCCCGTCGCCTGATCGAACGCGCCGACCTGGCTCATTCCGCGGCCGTGGCCGGGGCCCGCGGCGGCCTCGTGGGCGGCATTGTGCGGCGCCGATCCGTGCAGGATCGGCAGCGCCACGGCGAGCACCGTGGCCCCGGCGACCGGGATCGTGACCAATCCGATCAGCGCGCCGCGCCGAATCCGCCGACGACGCAACTGTCCACCCCGGTGGCGCCGGAATCGATTGGCGCCGCCGCCCTGCGATCCGGTCGGAGGTGCGACGATGCTCCGGCACGAAACAGCGGCAGCGGCGGGCGTGTCGGGCCGCGGCGGCGTCGGCGCGTCCGAGACTTCCGGACCAATGCCCCCGGAGCCGGTCACCGCTGCCACAGCACCGGTGGTCGAGGCTGCGGTGCTGTTCACCGGCACTGTAGGCCCGACCTCGTACTCCGCGCCGCGGGTCATAGTCGACCTCCGGGTAGTGCCGAAGCGACGCGACCGGCCGCGCGCGACGAGATCGTTGTCCCCACCGGGGCCCAGGCCGCCGCCACTCTCCCGCCGTGCTCGGCGCCTGCTGCTACACGAAGGCCGGTCGCGCGATCCTGACTCATCCTGTCTCCCAACGGGTTCGACGAGCGGTCCGGTGCTCCGTCGAACGCACCGTCCGCCCGGCATGTCCTGATCTCGTCTAGCTATCGAGAAGTTACCGTGGAGCTATCATAGATCTAACCCTCAATCAGAGGTTTAGATTTGTGGCATTTGGGGCTACTGTGACCATGGATCCGTCAGGAATCACTCCACGTTCCGCGCTGACGGTCACCGGTTCTACCTGAATGGGAGATGCTCGTGCCGTACCGCCGTCCGAAACGTTCCGTCCTACTCCCAGTGGTGGCAACCCTCGCGGTCGCCGCTCCACTCGTGACGCTGACCGTGCGCGAATCTCCCAGCTACCAACCAGCGGGTGACAGCGATCTTGCAGCAGTACCGGCGGAGCTCGCCGAGGTCGCACTGTCGTCGGCCCCCGATGTGGTACTGCCGCTGAGCACCCTCACCGGCCTGAATCTGCCCGATCTACACCTGTCGGACCTGCGGACACTGCCGCTGCCCGAATCGATTCCGGTACCGCCCGGACTGCCGGCCCCGCCCGGTGTGCAGTTACCCAGCGAGATTCCACTACCCAAGCTCGGCGATCGGCCGAGCGCCACCAGCACACCGACACCCACTCCCACGCCGTACTCCGGACCGGTCACCCCGCAAGCCCCTGCACCAGCGGCCCCCGCCACCTCGACGCCGGCGGCCCCCGCGACATCGGCACCGGCCCCCGGCACTGCCGCCCCGGAGGCTCCCGCATCGCCGGCACCGGCCGAGTCCGGCACCGCCGCGCCCACGACCTCGTCTCCGGCGGCCCCCGCCCAGGCAGCGCCCGCGAGTACGCCCCGGTCCGGCCCGCAATTCGTCGCCGCTCGCCTCGATCCCGCCCAGATTCCGGGCGCCGATCCGTCCGCGCCCGCGCTGCAGGCCCTCCCGCCCGATATGGCCGACGACGTGGGCGCCGACGTCAAGGAACTCACCCGCGACACCCCGTTCAGCATGGTTGCGCTCACCGCGAAGGAGATGGTGGACTCCACCTCCTTGATCCGCGCCCAACAGGGCGACGGCAACTGGGGTCCGTGGTTCCCGGCGCAGAAGGTCGACACCGGCCGCGACGACCACACCGCGGCCCCGGATCGGGTCGGCACCGAACCGATCTACGTCGGCGAGACCAAAGCCGTGCAGATTCTCACCACCCACAAACCGGGACCGACACCGGCCGCGGCACCGGCCCAGGGCGATCCGGCACAGGACGCCGCGGACAAGCTGGCGGCGGTACTGATCAATCCCGGACGCGGCGCGATCGACGAAAAGCTCAACTCCATCGCCACCCCGGTGGCCGCCGGCGGGCCCAAGGTGGTCAGCCGGGCGCAGTGGGGCGCCGACGAATCGCTGCGCTGCGAGGAGCCGACCTACGACGACGGGCTCGGCGGTATCACCGTGCACCACACGGCCGGTCGCAACGACTACAGCCGGGCCGAGTCGGCGGGCATCGTCCGCGCGATCTACGCCTATCACGCGAAAACACTGGGCTGGTGCGATATCGGCTACAACGCGCTGGTCGACAAGTACGGCCAGATCTTCGAAGGCCGCTACGGAGGCCTGGACAAACCGGTACAGGGCGCGCACGCCGGTGGATTCAACGAGAACACCTCCGGTGTGGCGATGATGGGTGATTTCGAAACGGAGCCGCCCACCGACGCCCAGCTGGAGGCGACCGGCAAGTTCATCGGATGGCGGGCCAAGACTGCCGGGCTGGATCCCGAGGGCCACACCAGGATGTATTCGGAGGGCACCGATTTCACTTCGCACCCGAAGGGTGAAGCGGTAGATCTGCCGGTCGTGTTCGCCCACCGCGACGTCGGCAACACCACCTGCCCCGGTGACGCCGCGTACGCGTTGATGGACAAGATCCGCGGCATCGCCGCGGGTGTGGCGGGCAGTCCCGCACCGGAGAAACGTCCGCAGACCGACCTCGCGGCACTGGCCACGCTCACCAAGAAGGTGCTGAGCATGGTCGACAAGAACATCATCGCGAAATACTGGGCAGCACAGGGCGGTCCGGACGGACGCCTCGGTGCCGCGGCGACCGAGCCGACCCCGACCGCGAACGGCGGACAGTACGCGAAGTTCGTCAACGGGTACGTCTACGCCGACCAGAACGGTTCCGTCGTGGAACTGGCCGGACAACTTCTCGACCGTTTCGCTCAGCTCGGCGGCGCCACCGGCGCACTGGGCGCGCCGCTGCGCAATCCGTATCCGGTGCCTGGCGGGGAACGCGCCGACTTCGCGCTCGGCTCACTGGTACTCAACACGGCCACCGGCATTGTCACGACGATGTTGAAACACGGTGATCCCCAGCAAGGTCCGGCGGGTGACCCGATTCCGGAGGCACTGCCGGCACCCGAAGGTGGCCCGCAGCCCGCGGGACCCGATGCCACACCGCAGCCGGGAGCCGCTGTAGCACCTGCTCCGGAAGGGCAGGCAGCACCGACGGCGGGCACACCGGCTCCAGCGGAAGCCGCGCCGACGGAACCGGGACGGACACCGGTCGAAGCCACACCACCGGCGCCGGCACCGGCCGCACCGGCCGATCCGGCAGATCCCTCACCCGCAGCACCGGCACCGGGAGAGCCGGCCCCCGCACCGGCAGCACCGGCACCTGCAGGTCCATAGGAACCCAGAACGAGGCACCCCGCCCGAAGTGGCGGGGTGCCTCGCGCATCAGCTCCCGGGCCCGTCCGCCGACAGTGTGATGAGTGCATCGGGAGAGCAACCAGTGCACCTGGCAGCGCGATCAGTGCACCGAGACAGGTAGTCAATGCACCGGGCCGGCGTGAACGCGGCGCCGAGCCATACGTCACCGACGATCAGGGGTGGAGCCTCCAGGGCCTGTCCGGCGCGTCGAGCCACACGTGCTCGCAGCGATGTTCGACTCGGTCGCGTACCGTCTCGCACCGGCCCGGCTCGGCCGGGTGCGCTCGGCTCAGCTGTCCCACCAGCGTTCGAGCACCCGCGCCACGCCGTCGTCGGAGTTGGTGGCGGTGATCTCGTCGGCGGCCGCCTTGGCCTCGGCGTGCCCGTTGCCCATCGCAACGCCGTGCCCGGCCAACTGCAGCATCGGCACGTCGTTGGGCATATCACCGAAGGCCACCATCGTGGTGGGATCCACTCCCAGGCGCTGCGCGACCACTTCGAGTCCGGCGGCCTTGGTGACCCCGGGCGCCGAGATCTCGATCAGGCCGTTGTTGGTCGAGTAGGTGATATCGGCGCGGCCGACGAGGTGGGGGGCGAGGGCGGCCCGCATATCGGCGCTGTCGGTGCCGCGCAGCCGCACCAGGATCTTGATGGCCGGGGCGGAGATCACCTCGTGCCGGGAGACCTGAGTGTCGTCCGGATTCAGCCAGGCGTGCTCGTACTCGGGGGAACTGACGAACTGCGGTGTGGCGGCGTCGTGCGCACTGCGGCCGACCCGTTCCGCGGCCAGGCCACAGCCCGGCAGGATCCGTTCGGCGAGCTCGGCGATCCATTCCAGACTCGCCACGTCGAGGGTGGTGCTGTGCAGGATGCGGTCGGCGGCGCTGTCGTAGATCACCGCGCCGTTGCCACAGACACACAGTGGCGGGAAGCCGAGCCCGTCGATGACCGGGTCGATCCAGCGCGGTGGCCGGCCGGTGGCCAGGACGAACGGCACACCGTCGGAGAGCAGCGCGCCCACCGCCACGCGGGTACGCGGGGTCACCCGTTCCCATTCGTCGAGCAGGGTGCCATCGACATCGGTGGCCACCATTTTCGGCTTCGGCAGACGCGTCACCCATTCCATCCTGCCCGAAACACCGGCGGGTCCGTAATCGTTTGCTCGCGCCCCGACTGCGGGTAGGCCCGAAGTGGTGCACGATGTCGGATGATGTCTCGGCAGCACCGGGACCATTCCCTATGATCAGGGGCTAGCAACCGACCCGAGGGGACCGATGACCGGCTTTTTGCTACGACGTGCGCTCAACTATGTCGTGCTGCTGGCGCTGGCGTCCTTCCTGGCGTTCAGTCTCGCTTCGCTGACATTTCGCCCACTGGACAGCCTCGAGCAGCGAAATCCACGGCCGCCGCAGTCGGTGATCGACGCCAAGGCCGCCGAGCTGCACCTCGACGAGCCGATCCCGCAGCGCTACGCCACCTGGGTGACCGGAGTGGTGACGCACGGAGATTTCGGCACCACATTGTCCGGGCAGCCGGTCAGCAATGAACTGCCGCGGCGGATCGGGGTCAGTCTGCGGTTGCTGATCATCGGCTCGGTGGTCGGCACGGTCCTCGGGGTGCTGATCGGTGCGGCCGGCGCGATTCGCCAATACAGATTCAGCGACTACTTCACGACGATTGTTTCGCTCCTGGTCCTCAGTATTCCGGTATTCCTGCTGGCCACTTTGCTGAAATATGGTGCGCTGTCGATAAATACGGCGACCGGACAACAAATATTCCTCTATACCGGGGAAACATCGGCCACGGCCGTGCACGGGCTGTGGAATCAGTTCGTGGACCGGCTGCAACATATGGTCGTCCCGACGCTGGGCCTGGCCCTGGGCGCGATGGCCGGCTACTCCCGCTATCAGCGCAACGCGATGCTGGATGTGCTGCAGAGCGATTTCATCCGCACGGCCCGCGCGAAGGGTCTGACGAGGCGGCGCGCCCTGTACAAGCACGGCCTGCGCACCGCGCTGATCCCGATGGCGACGCTGTTCGCCTACAGCCTGGGCGGCCTGATCACCGGTGCCACCTTCACCGAGAAGATCTTCGGCTGGCACGGCGTGGGTGAGTGGCTGGTCGATGCGATCAACGCTCAGGACCTCTACATCGTGGTGACGGTCACCGTGTTCGCCGGGCTGGTGGTACTCATCTCGGGCCTGCTGTCCGACATCGTCTACGCCATACTCGATCCGCGAGTGCGGGTCGGATGATCGGGGCTCATTCATGACCGAAACCGAGATCATCAACCAGGGTGCGCCCGAACCGGCCGCCGCGGGCCGGCGAAAGCTGGTGTGGCGCCGCTTCCTGCGCAACAAACCCGCACTCGTCGGCGGCACCGTGCTGATCCTCATGTTGATCTGCGCGTTCGCCGTCCCGCCGTTCCTGTCCTACGACTATCGGCAGCGCGATTCCTACGCATTGCTGCAGCCGCCGACACCGAAACATCCCTTCGGCACCAACGAGATCGGCCAGGACATGCTGGCCATGACACTGCACGGTTTGCAGAAGTCGCTGATCATCGGCATCTGCGTGGCCGTGCTGACCACGCTGATCGCGGTAACGGCAGGCTCGATCGCGGGTCTGCTCGGTGGCTGGGCCGACCGCACCATCATGTGGGTCGTCGACCTGCTGCTGGTGGTGCCCAGCTTCATCGTCATCGCGATCTTCGCGCCACGCACCAAGGGCAGCAGCTCGATTCTGCTACTGATCGTGCTGCTCGCGGCCTTCAGCTGGATGATCAGTGCCCGGATCGTGCGCGGTCTGACACTGAGCCTGCGGGAACGCGAATTCGTCCGCGCGGCACGCTATATGGGTGCGTCCACTCGTTCGGTGATCGTCACCCATATCGTCCCGAACATCGCCTCGATCCTGATCATCGACACCACGCTGGCCGTAGGCGCGGCGATCATGGCCGAAACCGGTTTGAGCTTCCTCGGTTTCGGTGTGCAGCCGCCGGATGTGTCGCTGGGCTCGCTGATCGCCTTCGGCACCAAATCCGCGCTGACATTCCCGTGGTTGTTCCTGTTCCCGGGTGGTTTCCTGATCGCGATCGTGCTGTGCGCCAACCTGGTCGGTGACGGCCTGCGCGATGCGTTCGATCCGAGCGCCAAACGGGCCCGGGCGGGCCGCAAGGCCGACAAGAAGGCCGGCGCGCGCGGCAAGCAGGCACCGGCGGACCAGCCGGAGAAGGTGACCGAGGCGGCATGACGAAACCCACTACCGAATCCGCCACGGGCGGGGCGACCGGTACCGCACCGCTGCTGGAGGTGTCGGAGCTGCACGTGTCCTTCCCGGGTGAGGAAGGCCGTATCGATGCCGTACGCGGGGTCGACTACTCCGTGTCCGACGGCGAGGTGCTCGCCATCGTCGGTGAGTCCGGCTCCGGGAAGTCGGTGTCGTCGCTGGCGGTGATGGGGCTGCTGCCGGATCAGGCACGGGTGCGGGGCTCGATCCGGCTGCGGGGCAAGCAGTTGCTCGGCATGGACGACAAGCAGCTGTCCCGGTTGCGGGGCTCGAGGATCAGCATGGTGTTCCAGGACCCGCTGTCCGCGCTCACGCCGGTGTACCGGGTCGGCGAGCAGATCGCCGAAGCGCTGCGCGCACACAAGAAGCTGAGTAAATCCGAGGCGGCGCAGCGAGCGGTGGAATTGCTGGAACTGGTCGGCATTCCGGAACCGGCTATGCGCGCCAAGGCATTCCCGCACGAGTTCTCCGGCGGCATGCGTCAGCGCGTGGTGATCGCCATGGCGATCGCCAACGATCCCGAACTGATCATCTGCGACGAACCCACCACCGCGCTCGATGTGACGGTGCAGGCGCAGATCCTCGACCTGCTCCGCAAGGCACGCGACATCACCGGCGCCGGGGTCATCATGATCACCCACGATATGGGTATCGCGGCCACCCTGGCCGACCGCATCGCGGTGATGTATGCGGGCCGGATCGTGGAGACCGCCCCGGCCGCGGAGGTTTTCAACGCCCCCCGGATGCCGTACACGGTGGGACTGCTCGGCTCGATTCCGCGGATGGACGGGCCGCCGCGAGCGCCACTCGTTCCGATCGTCGGCGCGCCGCCGGCCATGCATGCACTACCGCCGGGCTGCCCGTTCGCGCCGCGCTGCCCGGTGTCGACCGGCTCCTGCCTCGCCGCAGTGCCCGCGCTGCGGGAAACCGCACCGAACCATCGGGCGGCCTGTATTCGCACCGATGCGGTCGGTACCGCGGACTTGTTCGCCGCATTCCGACAGGAAACCGGCCGTGCGGAGCCGAAACCCACGACCGATACCGATGTGGTGCTCCGTGTTTCGGAGTTGACCAAGACTTTTCCGGTGACCTCGGGGGTGGTTTTCAAACGCCGGACCGGCGAGGTGCGCGCGGTGGACGGAATCGATTTCGAGGTGCGGGCCGGCCGTACGCTCGCCCTGGTCGGTGAATCCGGGTCCGGCAAGTCGACCACGCTGACCCAGGTCATGGATCTCGCGAAGCCCGAGGCCGGGACGATCGAAATCTTCGGCAAGGACGTCACCAGCCTCACCAAGCCGGACATCCGGGCGATCCGCCGCAAGTTGCAGATCGTCTTCCAGGATCCGTCCTCGTCCCTGGACCCGCGGCTGCCGATCTTCGACGCCTTGGCCGAACCCTTGCGCATCGACGGGCGTTCCCGTGACGAGATCCGGGAGCGGGTGCCGGAACTGCTGAAACAGGTGGGCCTGCGCGCCGAACATGCCGACCGCTACCCGGCCGACTTCTCCGGCGGACAGAAGCAGCGCATCAATATCGCCCGAGCGATGGCGCTGGATCCGGAACTGCTGGTCCTCGACGAACCGGTGTCGTCACTGGACGTATCCATCCAGGCCGGCGTGCTGAATTTGCTGCGCGACCTGCAGGCCGAGCGCGGGCTGTCGTATCTGTTCGTCTCGCACGATCTTTCGGTGGTCCGCAACCTCGCGCACGACATCGCGGTCATGTACCAGGGCCGGATCGTCGAATCGGGGCCGGCGGAGCGAATATTCGCGGCACCGGAGCACGAGTACACCCGCGCACTGATCGATGCGGTGCCCCTTCCGGTCGTCTCACGCTAGGAGTTCATCGTGCGGATAGGTTCGAAGCCGTTCCGGCTGGCCGCAGTGGCGGTCGCGATCGGAACGGGTATTGCGCTCGCCGGATGTTCCTCGGTGGATACCACCGGCGGTCCGGCTGCGCTGGGCACCGCCGACGACATCAATCCACAACCGCGCGAGGCGGTCCGGGACGGCGGCAACCTGCGGCTCGCGGTCAGCTCGTTCCCGGCGAATTGGAATGCACTCACCGTCGACGGTAACAATCTCGAGATCGCCGAGATCGTCTGGCCGTTGATGCCGCGCTCCTACATCACCGACGCCGCAGGCAATCTGACGATCGACAAGAACTATTTCACCGATATCCAGCTCACCGGCACCGATCCGCAACAGGTCACCTACACCATCAATCCGAAAGCGGTGTGGAGTGACGGATCGCCGATCACCTGGGAGGACATCGCTTCTCAGGCGCACGCACTCAGTAGTGCCGACACGCGCTATCAGATCGCGATCAACAGTGGGTTCGACCGGGTGGAGAAGGTGGAGCGCGGGGTCGACGACCGCCAGGCCGTCATCACCTTCAAAGAGCACTACGCCGACTGGCGCGGCCAGTTCGCGGGTAACTCGATGCTGTATCCGAAATCGGTGACCGCCGATCCGGAGGCATTCAACCATGCCCTGCTGAACGGGATTTCGCTGACCGCGGGGCCGTTCGTCGTGCAATCCACCGACCGCACCCAGGGCCGGGTAGTGCTGGCCCGCAACCCGAAGTGGTGGGGTGAACGACCGAAGCTGGACACCATCACCTACAGCGTGCTGGACCGGTCCGCCTACGCGGCGGCACTGCAGAACAACGAATTGGACGGTGCACGACTGTCTTCCATCGAGGATGTCGCCACCGTTCGCAGTACACCCGATCTGGTGGTGCGGCACACGCCCGGAAATCTGTGGCGACACCTGACCTTCAACGGCGCTCCGGGGTCCATCCTCGCCGATCCGGCATTGCGCGTGGCGATTTCGAAGGCGATCGACCGGCAGGGCATCGCGAACGCGACCCAGAACGGTCTGGTCGCGGACCCGAAGACGCTGAACAACCACATCTTCATTCAGGGCCAGCAGGGATATCAGGACAACAGCCTGCCCTTCGATCCGCAGGCCGCCGCTCGCGAACTCGACGCCCTGGGCTGGAAACTGCAGGGCGATGTGCGGGTCAAGGACGGGCGACCGCTCGAGATCCGCGATGTGATGTACAACGATCCGACGTGGGTGCGGATCGCACAGATCATTCAAGGGGATCTGGCGAAGGTCGGGGTGAAACTCACCATCGACACCCGCCCCGGGCAGGGATTCTTCACCGACGTGATGATTCCGGGTGATTTCGACGTCGCCCAGTTCCAATTCTCCGGTGACGCCTTCCCTTTGGGCAGCATTCCGCAGATCTACGCGTATCACCCCGACGACCTGCAGACCAATTTCGGGCGCATCGGGTCCGAGGAATTGAACGCGCTGATCGATGAAACACTCAGCGAACTGGATCCCGCCAAGGCGATCGCGCTGGCCAACCAGGTGGACCGCAAGGTCTTCGAAGAGGGCTTCTCCCTGCCACTCACCCAGGATCCAGGCAATTTCGGCGTGCGCACGAATGTCGCCAACTTCGGTGCACCCGGCCTCGCCTCCTACGACTACACCAAGATCGGCTTCGTGAAGTAGGCCGGCACGTCCCGACGAAAGGAGAGCGAGCCCATGCGGATTCGTTCGACATTGACCCGGCTCGCGGTTCCCGCGGCCGCGATCGGATTACTGTTGTCGGGCTGTAGTGCCGACACGGGAGTGACGGCGAGCACGGTGGATCTCGCGGGGAAGAGTGATATCAACCCGATGGATCCGAGTGCGTTGCAGGACGGGGGGAATTTGCGGATGCCGCTGAGTTCCTTCCCGGCGAACTTCAACTACCTGCATATCGACGGCGGCGACGAGTCCAGCTCTTCGGTGGTCACCCCGACGTTGCCGCAAACCTTCTCGAGCGATGCCAAGGGCGATCTGACGATCGACCACAACTACTTCACCGATATCAAGCTCACCAATACCAGTCCGCAGCAGGTCACCTACACCATCAACCCGAAGGCCGTGTGGACCGACGGCACCCCGATCACCTGGGAGGACATGCGTTCACAGGCGCAGGCCATGGCCGGCGCCGATCGGGGTTACCAGGTGGCCGCGGTCAGCGGCTTCGATCGGGTGGAGAAGGTGGAACGTGGTGTCGACGACCGGCAGGCCGTCGTCACCTTCAACAAGCCCTATTCCGAGTGGAAGGGCCAGTTCAACCCGCTGTACCCGAAGTCGGTGACCGAAAGCCCCGAGGCGTTCGCCGAGTCCGCACGCAATACGCTGCCCGTGAGCGCGGGACCGTTCATGGTCGGGCCGATCGACCGGACCCAGAACCGGATCACGCTGGTCCGGAACCCGAAGTGGTGGGGTCCGGCTCCCAAGCTCGACACCATCACCTTCAGCGTGCTCGACCACAGTGCGTGGCTTGCCGCGATTCAGAACAACGAGATCGACTACGCCTATATGTCGGGCCTGGAAATGGTGACCGGCGCCCAGGGCACGCCGGGTGTCGTGGTGCGGCGCGCCTCGGAGCCGAAGTTCTCGCACATCACCTTCAACGGCGCACCCGGTGCGTTGCTTTCGGATCCGAAGCTGCGCATCGCGATTTCCAAGGCGATCGACCGGCAAGCCATCGTCAACGCCAGCCAGCACGGCATCGTGACCGACCCCGAGCCGCTCAACAATCACATCTACATGATGGGACAGAAGGGATACCAGGATAATTCGGCGCCCGTGGCGTTCGATCCGCAGGCAGCGGCCGCGGAACTCGATGCGCTCGGCTGGAAGCTGAACGGCGACGTGCGGGAGAAGGACGGCCGCCCGCTGGTACTGCGCGATGTGATGTATCAGCAGGATGCCTGGGTCGATACCGCCAAGATCGTGCAGGAGGGGCTGGCGAAGGTCGGGGTGAAGCTGGAAATTCAGACCGTTCCCGGTACCGGCTTGTTCACCGATGTCATCGATCCGGGCAACTTCGATCTGGCCCAGTTCAGCTGGAACGGTAGCGTGCTTCCGCTCGGGGCACTGCCCCAGATCTACGCCTACGACCCGAACAATCTCCAGGGCAACAAGGCTCGTATCGGCTCGCCGGAATTGAACGCCAAGATCGAGGAAACGATTTCCGAACTCGATCCGCAGAAGGCCATCGAACTGGCCAACGAATGCGACAAGATGATCTGGGAGGAAGGGTATTCCCTGCCACTCAACCAGGCGTCGGGCACCTACGCCACGCGTGACAATCTCGCGAATATCGGCGCCTTCGGCATGGCCACGCCCGACTGGACGAAAGTTGGCTTCCTGAAGTGATTTCCGGTACCGGCCACCCGCTGGCGTACCCGGTACTCACCACGATCGGCGCCCTGGTGATCTGCTTCGCCTGGGCGCCGTTCGCCGATCTGGAGCAGTTGGCCATGCTCGCGGCGGTGGGCGTGGTCATCGTGGTCTACAGCGGGTTCCGGCTCGCCGTCGCCTTCGCCGTGGTGCCGTGGCGGACGATTCCCGCCGGTGATTTCCACGTGCGACGAGTGCGCCAGCAGTACCAGCTGCTCAGCCGCTCCTGGTTGGAGTGCACCGATGCCGGCGCCACTCGCTGGGTCCCGGTGTATTTCGATCCGGCACTGGTCACACTCATCGACGCGGAAGGGTCGTTCGACGCCACGGTCGAGGTGAACGGCCACCGTCTATTCGTCTCGGGCGCGGCCCGCGACACCGAACCCAAGGGCCGCCTGATCGACAACCCCAGCCGATCCGATCCGGACAGCAGCGGCCATGCGGCCCGGTCCGTACGCCTCGGGCGCCGCCTCCTGCTCGACGCCCAATTCGCGGTGGCAGCGCCCTTCGCAGGCCTGTTCTGGATCTACGTCGCCGGCGGTGGACTACCCGCTTTCGTCGGCGCCACCGTGGTCGCCGCCGGGGCCGCCACCTGGTTCGCCGCCATCCGCGGTTCCGACCCGAGCTGATCATTCCCGGTCGTCCACCACCGATGAATCCAGTGTCCTTCTTCGGTCTACACAGGGAGTGCACACCTGCGACGGCGAAGGGAGGTTCCTCGATGCGAACGCTCGCGATCACCCAGAACATCACCCTCGACGGTTCGATCGAGATGCTCGGAGACTGGTTCGATCCCCAGGGCCAGGGCGGCGACAGCTCGGATCTGCTCGACGAGATGCATCGCCAAGACGAGCGAGCCGACGGGTTCCTCGTCGGCCGGCGGACCTTCGAGGACCTGCGCGGCTACTGGCCCGAGCAGACCGACGACACCACCGGAATCACCGACTATCTCAACCAGGTTCGCAAGTATGTCGTCTCCTCGACCATGACCGATCCCCGGTGGCAGAACTCGGTGGTTCTGTCCGGTGACCCCATCGCCGAGATCCGCGAGGTGAAGCAGCAGCCGGGCCACGACATCGTGGTCACCGGAAGTATCACGCTCTGCCACGCACTGATCACAGCGGGCTTGGTTGACCAGTACCGGCTGTTCGTCTACCCCGTGGTGCAGGGCCGCGGCCGCAGGCTCTTCCCGGAAGGCTTCGAGCTGCCGCAGCTGAATTTGCTGGACACGAAGGCGTTCGACTCCGGCATCACCTACTCCTGCTACGCCCCGGCGTGACCTCGCCGCGCCGTATCGCTGGACGAGTCGTTTCGAGGGCCGGTCCGAGAAGGGCTGAACCGGGCGAGGTGTCACTGCGGTGGATCCATGTGCACATGATCGAGGACACTGCCCGGTACGCCGGTCACGCCGACGGGGCAATTACAGGTTGCGGCCGATCGCCTCGGTCAAGGCGAACGGCACGACCTTCAAACGATCGAAGCGCCACCCTTTCTCGGTGCGCCGTGCACCGTAGTGATGCTGTGCTGCTGCGATCGCCTCGGTGTCGTCGTCCAGCACGTAGACCCCGATGTCGTGGGCGCGCACATCCGCGGTGTCGCCGTCCAGTTCGACGACGATATTGCTCTTACTGTGCAGGGTTCGGAGATAACGGTCGTGACCATGGCCGACGACGCGGTGGAGTTCGTCGATCCCGACGGCTCGCCCACGCATCGACTCCACGACCACATCCGCGGTGAAGAGCTGCTCGGTCTCGTCGAAGCGTCGCTCATCGACCCAGACGCTGTGCCGGGCAACCAACTCGGTGAGTTCGGCCCGGTCGGCCAGGTCGCGGATCAAGGTTTCGGTGCTGTTCATCGTTTCGGTGCTGTCCATCACAGCCTCCATATTCGTTTACGTTTCTAACGTTTATCCCACTAACGAATGTAGACCGTTAGGAGGACTAACGCAAGAGGTAGTCTTATCGCATGGAGAACGACGACGACCTGCGGTTCGACATCGGCCCGGGAACGCCCGACCGGCTCAAAGGTCAGTTGTCCCGCCTACTCGGCATGACCGCTACACAGACCGCCCGCGTCGCCGGCAACGCACTGCGCGCGGCCGGCGCCCACAAGGACCATTTCATCGTCCTCGCCGCGCTCGACGAACAGGGACCCGCCAGCCAGGCAACCCTGTCCGACCGCACCCGCGTCTACAAGAGCGACCTCGTCGCGGTCCTCAACACGCTCGAAAGCCACGGCTGGGTCCACCGCACCCCCGACCCGAAAGACAAGCGCCGCAACATCATCGACATCACCGAATCGGGCGGATCCCGCCTGAAGGAACTGGGCCGAATCCTCGACAGCGTCAACGCCCACATCATGGCGCCACTCGACCCCACCGAACGCGCTCGACTATTCGACTACCTCGGCCGCATCAACACCCACCTGGTCGATCCGCCGGAGTAAGCACACTACTCGGAATGCTGCCCGCAACTATCGGACCGGGCTACCGGTCGCGCCGGATCAATGATGAACGAACACCGCCTCGCCTACGCGATAACCGGGACCAGCATCCTCATCGCACAGGCGCGCTATCACTACTGATACCGGTCCTGGACGATTCGAAGCCCACGTTTTCGACACGCCTGGGCTCTGTACCGAGGCACTGGGGAATCAGCCGGCTTTCCAGCCGGAGCCGTCGGCTCCGGGTGGCGCGGATCTATCTCCCCTTGCTACGTTCGGCCTTCTTCGCGGCCCGTCGTTGCTTTTCCTGTTCCTCCAGCGCCGCCGCCTGCTCCATGGTCGGCGCTCCGCCGCCCAACCGCGCCGGTACCCAGAGCGCGCCCTGCGGCATCTCGTATCCGCGCTGCGCGAGGTCCAGCAACTTATCCATCTCGCAACGCAATTCGTCGGTCAGTTCGTCGACGGTTCCGCGCGGGGCGATGGGTTCGCCGATTCGGATATTGATCGGGAAATTATTGCGGCCCAATCGTTTCGGGATATCCTTTGTCCACACTCGCTGGGCGCCCCAGATCGTCATGGGAATGATCGGTACCTCGGCCTCGGTCGCCATGCGGGCCGCGCCGGATTTGAATTCCTTCAGCTCGAAGCTGCGGCTGATGGTGGCCTCCGGGTAGACCACGACGATTTCGCCGTCGCGCAGGGCGGTGACGGCGCGGGAGTAGGACTCGGCGCCGGCGGTGCGGTCGACGCCGATCGCCTTGCAGTGCTTCATCAGGAAGCCGACGATGCCGTGTTCGAGTTCGGCCTTCATCATGTAGCGGACGTTGCGACCGGATTTGCGGCCGACCAGGCCGACCTCCATGAAATCGAGATAGGCCGTGTGGTTGACGGCGAGCACTGCACCACCGGTGCGCGGAATATGCTCACCACCGGCGATATCGATCTGCAGGCCCTGCGCGCGGAACAGCGTGCGGACCAGTCCGGTGAGGACGTCGAAAACAGGTTCTCGCGTCAACGGTGACACTCCTCGCAACCGGCCGATCCCGCTCCGGTCAGGAGTCGGCGTTTCCCGCCTCGGCCGCACGACGGGCACGTGCCTCGGCTCTTGCCTTCGCTTTTGCTTCCGCCTCGGCCGCATCCATGGCGTCGGCTTCCTCCAGTGTCGGTGCGCCGCCGCCCAGCCGGGCCGGAACCCAGTATGCGCCCGGTTCGTGGGTATATCCCTGCTGCAGCCCCAGCAGCAACTCCTGCATGGCCGTGTGCACCGTTTCGGTGAGTTCGGCGACCGACTTCTCGTTCTCCTCGGCAGGCGGAAGAATCGGCTTGCCGACGGCGATGGAGATCGGGGTATTGGTGCGTCCCAGGCGCTTCGGGAATCCCTTGGTCCATACCCGCTGCGCGCCCCAGATCGTCATCGGGACGATCGGCACGCCGGCCTCGATGGCCATCCGCGCGGCACCGGATTTGAATTCCTTGATCTCGAAACTGCGGCTGATGGTCGCCTCGGGATACACACCGACCAGCTCACCGCGGCGCAGGTATTCGACCGCGGCCTGGTAGGAATCCGCACCGGCGCTCCGATCGACCGGGATGTGCCGCAGTGCCCGCATGATCGGCCCGGAGATCGAATTGTCGAAGACTTCCTTCTTCGCCATGAAGCGGATGTAGCGCTTCGGCGTGCGCGCGGGCAGGCCGGCGTAGGTGAAGTCCATGTAGCCGGTGTGGTTGATCGTGATGACGGCACCACCTTCGGCGGGGACGTTCTCCGCGCCGGTGACGTCGAATTTCAGGCCCTGTACGAAGAAGACGGTCCGAGCCAGGCCGATGATCGTCCGATATACGGGTTCCACAAGTCAGCTAGCGTAGTCGCTGTCACAATTTCGCTACCGACCGCCGCACACGAAACGAGGTTGAGCGCAGTGGAAAGCCCCAGTCCAGCAGCACCTACGGGCGGCCTGAAACAACGAAAAGGTTTGCGCGTGGTGAAGTCCGGGAAACTCGCGGCATTGCGCACGGGCGGGCTCGCGGTACTGGCGGTGGGCATACTCGCGGGATGCGACTCCGCGGTCGGCATCGAGGGAACCGACTATCACCGCACGGATTCCGCACCGGAAACCTCGCAATCGTCCACTCCCCGGCAGGCGGCGCCGGCCACCCCCGCAGCCCCGCCGGAGCCCGCGGTCACGGTCGCGTTGGCGACAGCCGATCCGGACACCACGGCAGCGCTGTCCCGATGGGCCGCGGATCTGCAGCGGCTCACACCCGCCGAGTTGGAGGCGAAGTGCTGGGCCATCGCTCCGCAGAATGTGGACACCATGTACGCCGACAAGGCGGCCATCGTCGCAGCACTGGCCGAACCGGGCACCGACAACGGCCGTGCGGTGACGTGGAAATCGCCTGTCGCCGCGGATACGGCGATCACCGTCGTCGCCCAACGGGCCGATATCGAGTCCGGCTACGCCTGCCCTCGGGTCTACCCGGCCGGCACCGAGACCGGTTTCGGCACCTACGGGGCTGCACATACCGCCGATGCCCGCCACGTCGTCCGGCGCTACCTGGCTCGCCTGACCGGTTCCCCGGTGAACCCGGCCGACGAGGAGAGCACGCATCCGCTGATCTGCGCCGCCGGCGATGCCTGGGATCCGAACGGCACCGGCGCCGCCACCCAGGCCCCGGCCGCGGCAAATCCGAACCAGCTCCCCACACCGACCGCCTTCGCGGATCAATCGATCAGTTCCACCGCCTTGAACAGCACATATCTGTCGATCTCGGCGAATGTGACGGCGGGCGGCACCCAACAGCAACGGACATACACCGTGCAGGCGACCGACAACGGCTACTGCATCGGGGACATACAGGCCGGATAGCGGGCCACCCCGCCGGGGACCCGCGCGCACCGCTGCCACCGCAGGGCTACCCTGGATGGCTGGCAACCCCGGTTCAGGAGGGACTTCTTCGTGCAGATCACCAGCGTCGGACATGCCGGATTCCATATCCGCACCGCGGCCGGGACGATCCTCTGTGATCCCTGGGTGAATCCGGCCTACTTCGCGTCCTGGGTGCCGTTCCCGGACAACACCGGGCTGGACTGGGACGAGCTGGGTAACTGCGATTACCTCTATGTCTCCCACCTGCACCGGGACCATTTCGACGCACAGCATCTGCTCGACCACGTGAACAAGGACGCCACCGTCCTGCTGCCGGACTACCCGGTGCCGGATCTGCAGCGTGAGCTGGAGAAACTGGGTTTCCACACCTTCTACGAGACCCAGAACTCGGTGAAGCACACCCTTACCGGTCGCGACGGGCACGAGCTCGACATCATGATCATCGCGCTGCGCGCCCCGGCGGACGGCCCGATCGGCGACTCGGGCCTGGTGGTCTCCGACGGTGAGACCGTCTGCTTCAACATGAACGATGCGCGGCCGGTCGATATGGATGTGCTGCACGAACAGTTCGGCCATATCGATGTGCATCTGCTGCAGTACTCGGGCGCGATCTGGTACCCGATGGTGTACGACATTCCCAGCAAGACCAAGGCGAACTTCGGTAAGCAGAAGCGACAGCGCGGCATGGATCGCGCCCGCAGCTATATCGAGCAGGTCGGTGCCACCTGGGTGGTGCCCTCGGCCGGTCCGCCCGTCTTCCTCGACGACGAGCTGCGCTACCTCAACGATGACCGTGAGAACCGCTACTCCACCGACAACGGCAACATCTTCCCGGATCAGATGGTGTTCCTGGAGCAGATGCGCATCCACGGCAACGAGGGTGGGGTGCTGATGATTTCGGGTTCCGTCGCGGACGTCCACGGTAAGGAACTGGACCTGACCCACCCGTTCGATCCGGCCGAGATCTACGACGACAAGGCCGGCTACATCGAGCGGATGGCGCAACGGATGGCGCCGGTCCTCGAGCGTGAGAAGGCTTCGTGGGCAAGCGCGGACGGCGATCCGCTGCTGCCGGGCCTGAAGGAGCTGTTCGAGCCGATCATGGCGCAGAGCGATCTGATCTGCGACGGAATCGGCTATCCGGTCGGTCTCGTCATGGGCGACGAGACGGTAGTGCTGGATTTCCCGAAGCGGGTGGTGCGCGCGCCGATCGAGGGAGAAGGCAAGTACCGCTACGGTTTCCGGATCGCCCCGCAGCTGGTACGTACCGTGCTGCGCGACAACGAACCCGACTGGGTGAACACCATCTTCCTGTCGACCCGCTTCACCACCTGGCGAATCGGCGGCTACAACGAATTCCTCTACACCTTCTTCAAATGCCTCACCGACGAGCGCATCGCCTACGCGGACGGCTGGTTCAACGAGGCACACGACGATACGGCCTCCTGCGAGCTCGACGGCTGGGAGATCCAGCGCCGATGCCCGCACCTGAAAGCCGATCTTTCGAAATTCGGTGTGGTGGAAGGAAATACCCTCACCTGCAATCTGCACGGCTGGCAGTGGGACCTGGAGTCCGGACGCTGCAAGACCTCCAAGGGTCACGAACTGCGGTCGCGCAAGCTGTAGGCACGGCGTTCACGCACCCGTGCACGACGCTCAGCCGGGCGCCATCCGGCTGAGCTCCTCCCATTCCCGGTAGTTCTCGGCGCGAGCCGCGTACAACTCGAGCACCTGATCGAACGAGGTGCTGCCGATGATCAGCCGGCGTGGTGGTTCCGAAACCTCGGCGAGCTGCGTGATCACCGGCGCTGCGGTGCTCGGCGCGGGGCCCGCCTCGTCGCCCCACATCTCCGCCAGCCGGGCGCGGAGCGGCTCGTACTGCGGCGCCGGCTCGGTGGCAGTGGTACCGGTGGCGAACAGATCGGTGTCGTAACCGCCCATTTCGAGGTTGGTGACCTTGATCCCGAAAGGGTCGACCTCCATCGCCAATGCCTCGGTGAGCGAGGCGAGTGCCGCCTTGCCCGCGCCGTAGAAGCCGACCGCGGCCATTCCGCCCGCGGTACCCATCGAGGTGACCTGCAGGATACGACCGTGGCCCTGTGCGCGGAGCTGCGGCAGTACGGCCTGAACCACCCACACGGCGCCGAAGAAGTTCACGTCGAGATGGGCGCGAGCCTGCTCCTCGGTGGCCTCCTCCACCATGCCGTACAACATGCCGCCGGCATTGTTGATCACGATGTCGAGCGTGCCGAAGGCGGCGACCGCCTGCTCGACCACATCGAACACCGCACGGCGGTCCGCGACGTCCAGCGCGAGCGGCACCAGCTGTTCCGGATAGGCGCTCACCAGTTCGGCCAGCGGCTCGGTATTGCGGGCTGCCGCGACTACACGGTCACCGGATTTCAGGGCGGCTTCGGTGAAAGCACGACCCAGGCCGCGCGAAGCTCCGGTGATGAACCACACCTTGGCAGTGGTCATATGCGCCACATCCTTTCGGTAACGAGACGAACCGTCTCGTGTTGTCTCGAACAGAGTGACAGTGAACCGGCAACCTGTCAAGACGGACCGTCTCGTCTTGCCTACTGTTACGCTCAGCACATGGCAGTCCCCTCGAAAGCCGCCGAATCCACCAGCTCCCGTCGCAGTGAACGCGCTCGGCAGGCGATCCTGGAGGCGGCCCGCGCGCTGGTCGTGGAGGTCGAGTACCGCAAGGTCTCCATCGAGGCCATCGCGGCCCGCGCCGGGGTCGGCAAGCAGACGATCTACCGCTGGTGGCCCTCGAAAGGGGCGGTGATCTTCGATGCGTTCCTCGACCTCAGCACCGACGACGAACAGGGCATGGCGCTGCCCAATACCGGCGATATCGACGCGGATCTGAAAACCGTGCTGCGCGCAACGGTCTCGGAGTTCGCCGATCCCGCGTTCGACGCCCCGGTCCGCGCGCTCAACAGCGAGATCATCAGCGATCCGGAACTGGCGCAACAGTACGATCAGCGGCTGCGCGCCCCGGTGGACGAGGCCAAGAAGGTGCGGCTCCGCAGTGCACAGCAGGCCGGGCAACTCGCCCCGGACGCCGACCTCGAGCTGCTGCTCGAATTGCTCTACGCACCGATCTACCAGCGCTGGTTACTGCGCACCGGACCGCTCACCCCCGAATACGCCGACGCACTCGTCGAACACACATTGCGCGCCTTCCGCCCCTGATCGGCTCAGGCCCGCGCCCGCCCCTGGGCGAGCACCGCGACCGCGGCGGCGACCAGCGTCAGCCCGCAGCCGATGAACACCGCCGCCGACAACCCGGCTCCCGAGGGCACGACTACATCGATGACCACCGACCCGACGAGCTGTCCGGACACCGAGGTCAGACCGAACAGCAGCACTCCGATCCACCGCACCACCAGCGCCGCGACCGCGATGAAGAACACGCCGATCAGGCCGCCGAGATACAGCCACGGTTCGGTGGGAAACTCCTCGGGCCATCCGATGCGGGTCAGCTGTACGAGCTGAACCAGCACCAGGCCGAAGGTTCCGGTGGCGAAGTTGATCGTGGTGGCCGGCAACGGACCACCGACCGCCGCGACCCGGCCGTTGACCGCCTGCTGCCAGGCCAGGCCGATACCGGCGAGCGCGGGCAGCGCGATCAGCAAATACACCGCACCCCCACCGGTGTCCGAACCACCGGAGCGCCCCAGCGCCGCCAGGCATACCGCACCGATGGCCAGCGCCGCCGCGCCGAGCCGGACCGGCGTGACCGGGGTGACGCCGGCGGGGCCCAGCCCCCACCGGTCCACGACCAGACCACTGCTCAATTGACCCGCGACCACCGCGATGGTGAGAGCGGTGACACCGATGGTGGCGACCGTCAGTCCTTGACAGGCAACGAAGAACGCACCGCAGAAGCCACCCAGCAGTTGCCACCAGTGCAACGGTCCGGTCCGCACGGCACGGCGAATCTGCGCCAGCCCCGACCGCATCCGTGCACTGAAGCAGACCGCGAGCAGCAGCAGAATCAATCCGGAACCGAAGCTGATCAGCGCGGCCGCGATGCCGTCGTGCAGCCGATCGCCGAGATCACCGTTGATGCGCGCCTGGACCGACACCCCCACGCCGCAGCTCAGTCCGAGCAGCACACCGGCACGGCGGCGCACTTCGGACCGTTCCCGGATTCGCACCGGCTGCTCGACGTTCACTGCTGCCACAGTAGTGCGGCATGCATCCGGTCAGATCCGGCTGCCCAGGCCGTCGGGATCGAAACCGTTGTCGTCCACCGGAACCCAGCCCTTGGCCGCGAATTCTCGTTCCGCGGCGGCGCCGACCAGGCCGGGCCGGTCGTTCAGACCGCTGATCAGCTCGGATACCGGATGTGAATCGCTGTAGTGGTAGCCCTGCGCGAGCGCGAAACCCAGTTCGGTGAGTACCGCCGCCTGATGCTCGGTTTCCACGCCCTCGGCGATGACCTGCAGATCCAGCGATTTACTCAATGCCGCGATCACGCCGAGCAGCGGCGGGGCCGGTGAGTCGGAGCGGATCGCGGCGACGAAGGACTGATCGACCTTGAGAATATCGCTGGGAATGGTGGCCAGCCGGCTCAGCGACGAGTAGCCGGTGCCGAAATCGTCGATCGCGATCCGCACGCCACGATCGCGCAGGGTATGCAGATTGGCGATGGCGGTCTCGGATTCGGCGGCCATCTCGGTCTCGGTGACCTCGAGGACGAGTTGTTCGGCGGGCCAGCCGGTATCGGCGAGAATATTCGTCACGCGCTGCGCGTAATCGCCCTCCGCCAGCTCCAGTCCGCTGACGTTCACGTTCAGGGTCAGATCGAGCTGCGAGAAGGTTTGTTCCAGCCGGGCCGCGTCCGCGCAGGCGCGACGCAGCACCAATTCGTCCAGATCGGAGATGAGGTCGTTCTCCTCGGCGATCCGGATCAAGCCCTCGGTCGAGATATCCGGCTGTGCCGTCGAGGACCAGCGCAGCAGGGCCTCCACCCCGACCGCCTGGGCACCATCCGCACCGAGGCTCACAATGGGCTGGTAGTGCACATCGAGCGCACCGGTATCGATGGCCTCACGCAACTCCACGGCCAGCGGCAGCTGCCGCGAGGACTCCAGCACCGTGCGGTTACGGCCACCCTGTTTGGCGCGATACAAACCCACGTCCGCCCGGCTGACCAGCAGCGATCCGGATTCACCCGGCTGCCATGAGGTGACACCCGCCGAACATCCCGTGGTGATCGCTGCCCGCAGTTGCTCGGTGAGCAGAATCGCGGCCTGCTCGGTGGTATTGGGCAAAAGCAGCACGAAGGCGTCACCGCCCCAGCGGGCCAGCACCTGCTCGGGCGCGAGCATCTTGGACCAGGTATCGCCGGTGCGCTGCAGCAACGCATCGCCGGCTCGATGACCGAGATGGTCGTTCAGTTTCTGGAACCGGTCGAGATCGACGAGCACCACGGCCAGGCTCTGACCGGTACGGCCGGCGTGCGCGATCGCCGCGTTCAGCGCCCGGTCGAAGCCGCGGCGGTTCATCAGGCCGGTGAGCGTATCGATATCGGCGTGGGAGGCCATCCGGGTCAGAATGCCCACCACGATCCCGATCCCCACCGTGATCCCGGCCGGGATGATGCCCGACCACCAGGGCAGCCCGCGTGAGGGCACGACCAGCAGGCACAGCACGGCCGCGAAGGTGACGTGCACCGCCGCCAGCCGCCAGGCGAAGAAGATCGCCGCGTCGGCAGCCACGAAGACGTAGAAGGCGGCGAGCGTGATCGCACCGACGGTATTGGGGAACCAGTGCACCGCAATGGTGACCAGGACCGTCGCGAGGGCCACATACCCGTGGTGCACCCAGTGCGGTAGTCGCGGTCCGAGGATGAGCAGGCTCACCCCGAGCAGGAGCGCGATCACGGCGGCCGTGCCCACCACGGCGCGGTTACCTTCCGATCCCGGAGCTACCACGGTGACGAGCAGGCCCAGGACACCACCCATGACGTAGAAGGCCCCGGTGGTCCGAGCCATGACCATTGCCGTCGCCAGCGCCGATGCCGCCCGAACCTGCGTGCGGGTGTCGCCGCGAGACCCGAATCCTCGCACGGGGTTCAGCCTAGACAACACGATGCAGGTCAGTGGTCGTATCAGCGGTATTCACCAGGCTCACCTCGGTAACTCGAGCACCTCGCGGCCGACGAACGGCACCAGGGCGGCGGGCACCCGCACCGAACCGTCGGCCTGCTGATGGTTCTCCAGCAGCGCGACGATCCAGCGGGTGGTCGCGAGGGTTCCGTTGAGGGTCGCGGCGATCTGCGGTTTTCCGTTCTCGTCGCGGTAGCGCACCGACAGCCGGCGGGCCTGGAAGGTGGTGCAGTTCGAGGTGGAGGTGAGCTCACGGTAGGTCTGCTGGGTGGGAACCCAGGCCTCACAGTCGAATTTACGGGCGGCCGAGCTGCCCAGGTCGCCACCGGCCACATCGATCACCCGATACGGGACCTCGATCGCGGCCAGCATCTCCTTCTCCCAGGCGAGCAGGCGCTCATGTTCGGCGGCGGCGTCCTCGGGGCGGCAATAGACGAACATTTCGACCTTGTCGAACTGGTGCACGCGGATGATGCCGCGAGTGTCCTTGCCGTAGCTGCCGGCCTCGCGCCGGAAACACGACGACCAGCCCGCGTAGCGCTTGGGACCGGCACTCAGATCCAGGATCTCGCCCGAGTGGTAGCCCGCGAGCGGGACCTCCGAGGTGCCGACCAGGTACAGATCGTCGTCGTCGAGATGATAGACCTCGGCCGAATGCTGACCGAGGAAACCCGTCCCGGCCATGATCTCCGGACGCACCAGGACCGGCGGAATCATCATGGTGAAACCGTTGGCGGTCGCGCGCTGGGCGGCCAGCTGCAGCAATCCCAGCTGCAGCAGCGCACCGTAACCGGTGAGGAAGTAGAACCGGGCGCCGGAAACCTTGGCGCCGCGTTCCATATCGAACAGGCCCAGTGCCTCACCCAGGTCGACGTGGTCGCGTGGCGTGAAATCGAACTCGGTGGGGGTGCCGACCGTTTCCAGCAGGACGAAATCGTCCTCACCACCGGCGGGCGCACCCTCCTGTACGACATTGGAGATCGCGCGGTGGGCGACGTCGAGCGCGGCCGCGGCCTCGTTCTCGGCGGCCTCGGCCTCCTTCACCTTCGCCGACAACTCCTTGCCCTGGGCCAGCAGGACGGGGCGCTCGTCCGGGGACGCCTTGCCGACCTTCTTACCGAGCGCTTTCTGCTCGGCGCGCAGACTGTCCGCCGTCGCGACCGCGGCTCGCCGGGAGGCGTCCGCCTCGAGCAGAGCATCGACCAGCGTCGGGTCCTCACCACGGACACGCTGCGACGCACGGACCGCATCAGGGTTATCGCGCAGGAATCGGAGGTCGATCATGGGTAATCAGCCTAATGGGAGCAGTCCAGCGAAATTCCCGCGGATCATCGGTTCCGCTGCGGATCCGAGGAAAACCCGACCGATCGTGGCAGGGTTCGCGCACGGCCTGCCATGATGGACGGCGATGTCCTCCGACGATGGGGCGCTCGAGGCGCCGGAACCGGAAACCGAAGAGTCCGACACGCCCGGTCGCGGGCGTGCCGGGGCGAAACGCCGCCGTCCGTTCTCCCGTGCGCGCGGTCGCTCCGGACACGGTCCGCGCGACGGTCGTGACGAGGCGCGCTCCGATACCGAGGGCCCGGCTACCGAGAACCCCGCGGACACTCCCGAGGGGGCCGCGGGTAAGCAGAAGGCCCTGCATCCGCATCGGCTGCGGTGGGGGCTGCTCGCGATCGCGATCGGTGCGGTGGTGGCGGCGCTGGTGACACTGTCGATCTCCGGGTTCCGCAGTTCGCACGGTCTGGAGGCACGCAATCCGGGCGCCAAGCCCGCCGGCCGGGCCGATGTCGCCTTCGGTTCCGCCAAATCCGGTGACTGCCTGACCTGGACCGATTCCAAGACGCTGGATCTGAACAAGGTCAACTGTTCGGACAAGCACCTGTTCGAGGTCACCGCCGACATCGATCTGAGCCGCTACCCGGGCCGCGAATTCGGCCCCGGTTCCGCCTTCCCCGATTCGCTGCGGTTCGGCGAACTGCGCGACGAGCACTGTGTCTCGGCCGCCGAGGCCTATCTGGGCGGCCGGCTCGATCCACGCGGGAAATTCGTGGTCGGCATGGTCAACCCCGGGGAGCCGGGCTGGCGTAACGGCGACCGGACCATCCGCTGTGGGCTGCAATTGGTCAGCGCGACCGGGAACGCCACCCAGCAGGCGGTGGGACGGGTCAGCGACAACGATCAGTCCCGCGTCTTCGATACCGGCACCTGCATCGGCATCAATCAGAATCTGCCCACCAACGAACCGGTCCCCTGTGGCGCACCGCACGCCTACGAGGTGATGTCGACGGTCGATCTCGGGGCGCACTTCAACGGCGGCCCACCGAGCAACGCCGACCAGGACAAGTTCATGCAGGACGAATGTGCCGGTGCCGCCCAGGAATACATGGGTGGCCAGGACGCGCTGATCAACAAGACGCTCACCATCTTCTGGGACAACCTCGACGCGCGCAGCTGGCTGGCCGGTAGTCGCAAGCTGAATTGCCTGGTGGGCAAGGGCTCTCAGGACGGCTTCGCGACGGTCACCGGCTCGGCCAAGGGTGACATCCTGATCGACGGCCAGGCGCCGGTCGCGCCGCCCAGTTCGGGACGCTCCACCCCGGCGCCGCTGCCGGGTGCGGCACCCGCCCCGATCCCACCCGACGCACCGCGCTGACTCATGCCGGTCACCATGTCGGAGAGCCGGTTCGAGGAACTGGTGGGCGATGCGCTGGATTCGATCCCGGCAGAGCTGACCCGCGCCATCGAGAACGTGGTGGTGCTGATCGAACCGCGGGACCGCGACGATCCACACCTGCTCGGGCTGTATCACGGCATCGCACTGACCGACCGGATGGACAGCCAGTACGGCGGTGCACTGCCCGACACCGTGACCATCTATCGCGAGGCGATACTGGAAATGTGCAGCGATGAGCAGGAGGTCGTGGACGAGGTGGCCATCACCGTGGTCCATGAGATAGCTCACTACTTCGGGATCGACGAACAGCGGCTGCATCAACTGGGTTGGGGCTAGTCTTTTACCCGCACAAGGTAAAGTCGAAACGATTCGCGACACGAGGGAACCGCAGCGGGGGCCGTCGCGTCCAATCATCTCGTAGGGGGAATTCTCGTGGTTCCACCGAAGGGTCGGTCGAGGGAGCCGGGCGCCACCGCGGTACTCGTCCCGCAATCGTCCCGACACTTGCATAGCCGCCACTAGAAGGAGTTCGAGACATGGTCGGTTTGGTCAGTGTGCAGCCGGAAGTCGTTCTCGCGGCCTCCGCGGAGCTCGATCTGCTCGCCGAACGGCTCGCCGCCGCAGCGGCTTTGGGCGGTCCCGCCACCCACGTCATCCCGTCGGGCGCCGAAGAAGTGTCCCTACTCGCCGCCAATCATTTCAACCAGGGCGCGATCAGTCACGACCACTCGGTGGCCCAGGGCATCCTCGAATTGCACCACGCCGCAGCCATTCTGCGACAACAACTGGCGTCCTATATCGCACAGGACGGCGTCAGCGCGGCCACCACCGCCCTCATCCAGTTCTAGACCGGATCCTTCACCACACCGTTCATTCAGGGGAGAGACAATGACCGCAGGGATCACCGGGGTGTTCTGGCTGCCGCGCCTGGCGGAGGCCAACTCGATTTCGCTCAACGCCGGCGCGCACGCCGTCCCGATTTCCGCGGCGGCGACCGCCTGGGGCGGGCTGACCGCCGCGTGGGTCGACGCCACCGCCACCGCCGCGCGGGTGATGGCCGAACTCGGCGTCGGGATGGTGGGCCTCAACGGCGTCGCCCTGCTGGCCCGGCTCACTGGCTTCACCGCCTGGGCCGAACAGCAGAGCGTGATGGCCGCGGCGATGGGGGCCAAGGCCGCAGCCAATGCCACCGCGTACACCGTCGCATCGCTGGCCATGCCCAGCCTGCCCGAGATCGCGGCCGTCGACGCGGCCCGCGTCGCCGCGCACGCACACGGCGGCGACCTCGACGGCAGCGCCGAAGTCGCCGAGGCCGCGAAGGTCGCACTCGATATCCGCGCCGCGCTGGTAATGGAAACCTACGAGGCCGCGACCTCGGCCATGGTCGCCACCCCGGCCGAGTTCTTGACGCCGCCGCCGATCGCCAACGGCGCCGGGCTGGCCGACGGCGGCCAGAACATCGAAACCGCCTTCCAGAACGCCGAGGGCAATCCGGTCCAGGCCGCGGTCGGGGTCGCCCAGGCCCTGGCGAGCAATCCCGGGGTCATGAGCGCCGCGACCCAGGCGGCCCAGGTCGCCGGCTCGGTGGCCTCCACGGGCGTGTCCACCGTCGGCAATGTGGCCGGTACCGCGATCGCGGCGGCAACCAGCAGCGCCCCCTCGGCCGGAATGGCTCCGATGCTGGGCGGCATCGGTGGTGTCGCTGCCGCCGGTGGTGCCGCGGCCGCAACCCGTGCGGTGTCGATGGGCAGTGCGGTCGGTATCGGTAGCGGAGCGGGCACACTGCAACTGCCCGAGGGCTGGGGTGCGGGTAACGCACTCGGCGGTCCGGCCGCCGCGACACCGGTCGCGGAAGCTGCCGCGGTCACGCAGCCCGGTGGCCCGGCTCCGGCGCGACCGGCGGGCAACGGTAACCCGCTGATGGGCCGCCAGGTGAACCGCGACGACGACGAGTCCGAGCACAACAGCAACGAGTACCTGAACGGCGAGCACTTCGCCGACGGACGAGTGATCGCGCCCGGTGTGATCGGAGGCGACTTGGCCCCGGAGAACACCAAGTGACGGTTCTCGGTGCGGGCCGCGGGCCATCCATGCTCGATGCCGTCGTATTGTCGCTCGACGAAATGCAGTTTCTGCTCGAGAAGCTGGAAATCGACGAGGTGCCGGTCGTGCTGGACGCGATCGGCCGCTACGACAATGTCGACACGCACGATGCGGCGATGGCCGCGGCCGCCGAATCACTCACCGCGCGTGAGTTACTCGTCGACGATGAGGTTCATCGCGACCTCGAGGACCGGTTGCGGGGACTGTACCGCCCACACTGGGCGATCGCGCTGCGCTGGTACATCGGTGAGCGGGTGAACCGCTTCTGCCTGGCCAAGGGCGACGACATGGAGGTCATCGCCCTGCGCGGCCCCGATTCCTACACCATCGACGAGGCCGGGCACGATCTGCCGGGCACCATCATGGCCGCACTGGGCGCTGCCGACCCACTCGAGCTGAGCGGAATGAACGTCCTCACCGAGGAACTCAAGCCGATCCTCGCCGACGCCGGGGATGCGGCGAGTACCGCGCAACGCCTGAGCCGGGTCGGACGTCCACCCCGCGACGCGCAGACGCTGGCCTCGGCACTGGTCGAGATCCATTCGCACGCTTCGATCGTCGGCGTCGTCTACAACGATGCCAGTCGCGATGTCGCCGACGGCATGATCGCGGTGTACAACACCCGCAACGGCCGGTTCATTGCCGTCACCACCCGTTCCGAGGACGAAGTGATGTGGACGTCGCTCGCCGGCGGCACCTCGGGCCGGTTGCGTACCGCCCTCAAGGATCTCATCGACAAACTGCCGCTGCGCGCGGATTTCGATCCCACCACACCCGGGCTGTCCTGAGCCCGGGGTGGCGCTGACAACCGCTGACAACCGCTAGAAACTCAGCCCATCGGATCGTCGGGCGTCGGCTCGACCTCGTATCCGAACGGCGGTGTGTAGCGTCCCCAGCGAACGCAGGTCCAGCCACCGTCGGCGGTGGGGAGCAGTTCGATCGTCTCGGTGTTGTCCAGATGGTTGTTGGTGGTGAACGGCGGTGCGATACCGGAGAGTTCGCGGGCCACCAGTCGCATCGCCGCGCCGTGGCTCACCAGCATGACGTCATGGGGGTCGGTCGCGGCGGTCAGGCAGCTCCCGCGCAGGGCGTCCACCGCGGGCAGATACCGCGCGAGCACCTCCTCGCCCGATTCGCCACCCGGTAGCCGCGTGTGCAGTTCGCCCAGATGCCAGGAGCGGTAGATCCGCTGGAACTCCCGATGCGCGGCCTGGGAGTTCTGCCCCTCCAGCTCCCCGACCTGGACCTCGTACACACCGTCCAGTACATCGGCAGCGATACCGGTCACCGACTCGACATGTTCGGCCGTCTGCCGTGCCCGCAGCGCGACCGAGGAATACAGCCGCACCGGCGGCACCGTGAGGCGCGCGGCGAACGACTTCGCCTGTGCTACTCCACGTTCGGTGAGCGGCAGGCCAGGCACGCGAGTATCGAGCACCTTGGCGACGTTGCCCTCGGTCTCGCCGTGCCGCACCAGAATCAACTTGCCCGGCGGGCGGGCGGTGTCGCGGCGTGCCCCGGATTCGCTCATAAGGCGTCCACCCCCTTCTTCAGATCGTCCAACCACGCTGCGGCCGGCTCGTCGGCGGGCGGCCGCGAACCACTCGGCGACCGTGTCGGCCACGAACCCAGGTAGCGGATTCGTCCCGCGGTGCGGTGCAGTGCTTTGAGCGCCTCGGCGACCGCGGTGTCCTCGATATGCCCCACACAGTCCAGATAGAAACGATAAGTGCCCATCCCGGTTCGGGTGGGGCGGGATTCGATACGGGTCAGATCCACGCCCCGGGTGGCGAATTCGGCGAAGACCCGCATCAGCGAACCGGGCTCGTTGGCCAGCTCGAGCACCACCAGTGAGGTGCGGTCCGCGCCGGTCCGTTCGGGGGCCCGGCGCGGGCGCGTGACCAGAACGAATCTGGTGACGGCCTGCTCGTGATCGGCGACGCCGGTAGCCAGTTCGATCAGCCCGAGCCGGCGGCCGGCCAGTGTGGTCGATACCGCGGCGTCGGCGTGCCCGGCCACGACATCCTCGGCCGCGGCCGCATTGGACGCCGAGGTATACGTCCCGGCCTGCGGAAGCCGGTCCGCCAGCCACAGTCGGACCTGGGCGGCGGCCACCGGATAGGCCGCGACCGTGCGCACCTGCGACAGTTCGGTACCGGGTTTCGCCACGATCGTGAACGCCACATCCAGTTCGGTTTCCGCGATGATCTGCAGGCGCGGTCCCGTCGCGAGCGCATCCAGGGTCGCCGAGATCGATCCCTCCACCGAACTCTCGATCGGGACCACCCCACCGTCGACCTCGCCGGAGCGGATCATCTCCAGCGTGGCGCCCTGACTGGGGGCTGCGATCCGTTCGACGGGGTCGTCGAAGGTGTTCGCGGACTCGAGTTCGGCGAGGGCCATCTCGGTGAAAGTTCCAGACGGTCCGAAATAGGCGATACGCGGCACGGATACGACACTACTGGCAGTGGGCCACCGGCCCCGCCGTGTGTGCTGTCCCCAGTGGTAACGAGCCAGGTCCGCGCCACCTCCCGGGTCAGCGGGCCAATACCCGCAGGGCCGCGTGCACCGCGTCGGGCTCGCTCGTCCGCACCGCCAGCAGCACGTCGCGCAGCGCCTGCACGGCGCCGGTGCCGAGGCCGCGCAGGAATTCGATATCGGGCTCGGCCAGTGCGGCCCGGATGTCCTCCCCACACAGCGCGGCCGCGGTGGCCGCCACGATCGCCACGGCACGCTCGCCCGAGGTCGTCGCCGCGATGAATCCGGTATCGGAATGCGCGACGCCGACCAGGAATTCGACGATGCGCTCATCGGGCAGGCTCAGATCGAGCACCGGCGCGGGTGCCTCCGTGGACTGCTCGGCGCCCGATTGTTCCTCGGCCCCCCGGACCAGTCCGTCGGTGAGTCCGGCGGGCGCGGCCGTCGGCACGCTCAGCGACAGCAGAACGGGCTCGGGGCTTGCGGATGCTCCGGATGCAGTGGGCGAATCGTGCGGCACTTTTACACCGTAGCGAGCGGAATGCTTGCGTATCCACATCCGGTGACTTAGCTTAGGTTTACCTAATAACAGCGTTGAGTTGTCACGGTTTGCCACGGGAGGTCCGAATGAGCCGCACGATCACATCCGCCGCTCCATCCGCTGCGGAGCGGATTCGCAGTGCGTGCGCCCACGCCGAGACTTCCGTGCTGGCCCTGCCCGGTACCGACCCCATCCCCACCAGCGTGCATCATCTGCGAGCCTGCGGCGATGTCGTGATCGCCGTCGCGCGCAATTCGGCCGCGGTGGCCGCAGCGGCCGCGGAGGTGGGTTCCCCCGGCGTGCTGGAACTCACCGATCTGGCACCGCTGCCGCTGCGCGAGCGGGTACGGGCTCTGGTGTGGCTGCGCGGCCGCGTCCGAGCCGTTCCCGGACATGCTCAGCGCGCCCTCGCCGCCCAGGTCGCCGGCGAATACCCGCATCCCGGGCTGCTCGATGTCGGCCACACCACGACACTGCTGCGGGTGGTGCTGGAATCGGCCGTGGTCGCCGATGCCGCCGGCGCCGAATCGGTATGCCCGCACGACCTGCGCAGCGCCGACGCCGACCCGTTCCGGGAACTGGAATCGGCCTGGCTGCAACATATGGATTCCGACCACGCCGATGTGATCGCCCGGTTGTCGCGGCATCTGCCGGTGCGCTTGCGGGGCGGATCCATCCGCCCGCTGGCCATCGATCGCTACGGGATCACTCTGCGCATCGAAGGGCCCGAAAACGATCACGACGCGCGGCTATCCTTCCACGCCCCGGTCGACACCGTGGAGTCGTTGAGCCGGGCGATCCGCCTGCTGGCCGGGTGCCCGTTCTTCGACCGGCTGCACGGATCCGAGCGCCCGTCCTGAGCGATCCCGGCCGCCGGGCCGCCACACCCTAGATTGGGCCTATGGTTTCGGCTGCCCGCTCCACCCCTGCCTGGCCCGAACCGGCTCCGGACCGCGAGCGGTTCGCAATCCGGATGGAGATCGCGCTCGTACTGGTCGTCACCTTCGGGACGAGCGGGGCCAGTTCGGCGCTGTCGCTGCTGCAGAGCGCACTCGCCCCGGGCGGAGTAAGTGGGCAGCAGGTTGCGCTGAACCCGTCCCGGGCCGGGCAGTCGGTCATCGACCTGCTGTTTCAACTATTGAGCGCGGGGCGACTGGTCGCTTGGGGAGCGCTGGGACTATATCTACTGTGGCGCAGCGGCATCGGACCACGCCTGCTCGGACTGGCCCGCATCCGGGTCCGCGGGGATGTGCTGCCGGCGCTGATTCTCGCGGCGGTGATCGGACTCCCGGGACTCGGGCTGTACCTCGCCGCCCACGCTCTCGGGTTCAGCGTCACGATCGTGCCCAGTTCACTCGACGAGCACTGGTGGCGGCTGCCGGTACTGGTGTTGTCGGCGATCGCCAACGCGGTCGCCGAGGAGATTCTGGTCGTCGGCTATCTGATCACCCGGCTGCGTCAACTCGGCTGGACGGAGAACCGGTCGCTGGCCGCCTCGGCGCTGCTGCGCGGCAGCTATCACCTGTATCAGGGTCTCGGTGGCGGCCTCGGCAACCTGGTGATGGGGGTGATCTTCGGCCGCTACTGGCAACGCACCGGACGACTGTGGCCACTGATTCTGGCGCACGCGACCATCGACACGGTGGCCTACATCGGCTACACCGCCCTGCACGGGCACGTGTCGTGGCTGCCCTGACCTGATTCTGCGGGTATTCGCCACGTCAGGACGGGTGTGCTGATGCACATGCCGACGTGACTCCCGGATCAGTACCATCTCGGTGGTGAACGGCGACGACCCCGAGCAGTATCCGCGGACCCGCCGGGTGCCGCCGCCCGCAGGACCGGATCGTAGACAACCACCCCCCGAACGCCCCGGATTCGACCAGCGCCTACCTCCGGGTCCCGGCCGCCCCGGCGGTCCCGGACCGGCGCGGCCGCCGGGACCGGCCCGAGGACGACCGCTGGGGCCGGACCGTGGCCATCCACAAGGCCCGGGCCCGGGGCGGCCGCTGCCGCCGGGCCCCGACGGTCCACCGCGCCGCCCTCCGGTCGAACCGACCCAGGTCATTCACCGGGACGGCGAGGACCCTCGTCCACTCGCCTGGTCGCAGGTGCCGGCGAACCCGCCACCCCCGCGGCAGGATGTGCCGCCGCGCCGGCGCAGTGCAGAAGCTACCCACGCCCCCACACAGCGACCGGTCCCGTACCGAGAGGCTCCGCCGCCACCGCCACCGCCCCCACCGGCGCGTCGCCGCCGCGACAACCGCCCACCACCGGAACCGCGCGCGCGTCGGCCCCGCCGGAAACGACATGTCGGCCGCTGGTTCCTGATCCTGCTGCTGGTGATCATCCTGCTGCCGGTGGCCGGCGTCATCTACCTGGACCGGTCACTGGACCGGATCGACGCACTCGGCCCGTACACCGACCGGGTGGCGCAGACCGAGGGCACGAACTGGCTGCTGACCGGCTCGGATACCCGCGACGGCATGACCGAGGATCAGGAACGGGCACTGTCCACCGGAGCTGCCGACGGTGACCGCACCGACACGATCATGCTGGTGCACATCCCGAAGTCGGGTAAGCCCACACTGGTCAGCCTGCCGCGCGATTCCTATGTGAGCATTCCGGGTATCGGCAAGGACAAACTCAATGCGGCGTTTTCCGCGGGTGGTCCGAAACTTCTCGTGCAAACCGTGGAAACAGCGACCGGATTGCGTATCGATCATTTCGCCGAGATCGGGTTCGGCGGCTTCGCCGGTATGGTCGACGCACTGGGTGGCATCGACATCTGCCTGCCCGAGGCGATCGACGACCCGAAGGCGGGTATCGACCTGCCCGCAGGCTGTCAGCAACTCAGCGGTCCCCAGGCGCTGGGATTCGTCCGTACTCGCGCCACCCCGCGCGCCGACCTGGATCGAATGAACAATCAGCGATTGTTCCTTTCCGCCTTGCTGAAGAAGGCGACCAGTACCAGCACCCTGATCAACCCGTTGCGACTGTGGCCGATGGCACGCGATGTGGCGGGTTCGCTCCGGGTCGACAAGGGCGACCACATCTGGGATCTCGGCCGCCTGGGGTGGGCGCTGCGCGGCGGAACCACCGCCACCACCGTGCCGATCGGCGGTTTCACCGATACCGACAGCGGCAATGTGCTGCTCTGGGACCGCGACCGGGCGAGCAGCTTCTTCGATGCACTGGCGCACGACCAGGCGATTCCGGAAGACCTCCTCACCCGATGACGGACGGATACGAGAAAAACCCCGCGATTCCGAGAAAATCGGATAGTGTGAATTTCGCTACTGCGGGAATGCACCGAAGAACGGGCTGCATTTATTTGGTTAGGCAGCCTTAAGTAAGGTGTCCTTCACTAAGGCAATACTTGCCTCAATAAGGGTGCACTTGGATGACAAGTGTTCTGACCAGCACTAATGTCGTAAGCATGTCCAGCCACCCCGATACTTCGCTCACCAAGTTTCACGCTCTGCTGCAAGACCAGATCCGTCACGAATTCAATGCCGAGCATCAATACATCGCTATCGCCGTGTGGTTCGACAATGCCGATCTTCCGGTTTTGGCAAAACACTTCTACGCCCAGGCTGTAGAAGAGCGCAATCACGCGATGATGATGGTCCGCTACTTCCTCGATCGGGAAATCGGTATCGAATTCACCGGAATTGATCCGGCGCATTCTCGGTTCGAGACGGCGCGGGAGCCGATCCAGCTGGCACTGCAGCAGGAGAAGACCGTGACCGACCAGATCGTCCACCTCGCCAAGACCGCCCGGGAAGAGGGCGACTACCTGGGTGAACAGTTCATGCAGTGGTTCCTGAAGGAACAGGTCGAAGAGGTCGCGCGCATGAACACCCTGCTCACCGTCGCCGAGCGCGCCGGCGCCAACCTATTCGATCTGGAGAACTTCGTCGCCCGCGAAATGAGCGGGGCCGGTGATACCTCCGGCGCACCCGCGGTCGCGGGTGGTGTGATCTGATTCGACGCTCCACTGCGCACGACCAGCTCGTGCAAGTGTGCAGAGAGCCCGGCCTACCGCACGGTGGGCCGGGCTCTCTGCACATCGGTTATCTGCGAGGCAGGTCCGTCGCCGCTAGCGCAGCGTGACCTGGCGCGAACGCAATCCGTCGCGGGAGCGTCGCTCGTCGGAGGTCAGCTCCGCATCCGTGGCCAGCGCTTCGGCCAGCCGTTCGCCGAACTCCTTGGTGGGCTGCACCCATTCACTCGCGTGCCGCTCCCGGTCCAGATCGAATACCGGTACCAGCAGGCCATGGGTGCGGAACGATCCGGCGAACCGGGAGCCCTCCCCCAGATGCAGACCGCCGGCGGCGTGCACCCGAGCCAACGCGGCCATCAGATCGTCCTCGTCTTCGGGCCGCACCCAGCGCAGATGCGCCTTTTCACCAGCATCGACCCACCAGGCGGCGCCCACGGCGTCCACGCCCAGATCCAGCCGGTCCGAAGGCATGATCGCATGATTGGCCTGTTCGATGGTCGCGGCGACCTGCGGATCGGGCTGCAGCCCCTCGGGCACCCACCAGTTGAAGTCCTGATGGACGGTCAGCTCCAGATTCGCCTTCGGATCGATCACCTCGGCCAGGGCGGGCACGGTGTCCGCGCTGTACTCGCTCGCCGCGGTGAGCGAGTCCCCCGGCTCGGCACCCTGGGTCCACAGAATCGCGGCGGCGAGGTCCGCAGCCGGATCCTCGGCCGGGAACTGCACCTGCACACCGACGAAACCGGACGGCTGGTCACCGGCCCGGACCAGGGCGGCGACGGCGCCCGGTAGCACGGTCGCCAGGGTCACCTGGCGCTCGGCGGCGACGCCCTCGGCCGGCTTCAGGACCGCGGTCGCCGACGGCACGAATTCGCGCAGCGCGACGAGATCGCATTCGGCGGCCAGCCCGGCGAAGGGCCGCGCCGCGGCTGCCGCGGCCTGCTGTTGTGCCGCACGACGTTCGGCGAGGCGCTGGGCCCGATTGCTGTCGGGCTTGGGACTGTTGCGCTTGCTCTTACCCACGAACGCAGAACCTACCGGGTGATCACCGCCGCAGTGCACAGGGGCGCGCAGCGGCCTCAGTTTCCGTCCAGCAGTTTCTTGATCCGCCCGGGGTGGTTGGTAGCGATCCAGCTGACCCCCAGCTCGGCACACAGTTCGACATCCTCGGGATCGTCGACCGTCCAGCAGTAGGTGGCCCGGCCGGCGGCCGCGGCCCGATCCACCAGTTCCGGATGTTCACGCAGCGTCTTCACCGACGGCCCCACCGCCGTCGCTCCGACCGTGGTGGCCGCACTGCCGCCCAGATACCGGGAGGACTCACCGAGCAGCACCGTCGGTAGCAGCGGCGCCGCGCGGCGGATACGCCAGACCGCGGTGGCCGCGAACGACATCACCACCGCGCGGGAGTGATCCGCCGAGGCCGGGGCGGCAATGCCGTACCGCTGCAGTTCCGCGAGCACCTTGCTCTCCACCAGCGCGCCGTAGCGAACCGGATGCTTGGTCTCGATGAACAGCTTCGTCGGCCGGCTGCGCCAGTCCAGGACGAGCGTGATCAATTCACGCAAGGTCAGTACCGGAGACGGGGCGCCGTTGTTGCCGAAGTCGAGGTCGCGCAGTTCGTCCAGGCTCATCTCGCTGACCAGACCGGTGCCCGAAGACGTGCGGTCGACGGTGCGGTCGTGGAGACAGACCAGATGACCGTCCCGGGTCAGGCGGACATCGCATTCGACGCCGTCAGCACCCTCCTGCAAGGCCAGCTCGTAGGCGGCGAGGGTGTGTTCGGGACGCGTTCCGGAGGCACCCCGGTGAGCGACCACGAACGGTGCGCGATTGTCCTGGGTCACTTGGCCATGGCCTCCTCTGTCTGGACCGGACGGACCGGCTCGATGACCTGCACCGCCGGCCCGGACGCGGGCAACCGGCGCTTGGGGATCACTATCCGCCCGCGCAGGTCACGGCCTTCGGTCAGCCGTACCACCCAGAGCGAGGCGACGGCCACGGCCGCGGCCACCAGGTCGGTGTAGACGGCGAAGATCACTCCGTTGGCCTGGCTCTGCAGCGTATCCGCAGTGCGCCAGCACAGGGCCACGATCACCATGCCACCGTTGAGAACCCAGACGCACCACCAGATCCGCACCGCCTGCAGCAGCCGGGGGTCACCGCCACGGGTGCGAGCCAGCTCGGTGAGGAACACACCGGGCCAGATCAGGTTGACCACGGGAATCAGCCCGCCGCACAGCAGCGCCGGAAGCGAGCGTGGGTCGCGGCGGCCGATGGTGGCGTACGCGTCCGCGCGCGCTCGGACCAGCCAGCCGATCAACCCGGCCGCCGTCGCCAGCGCACACAACAGGGCGGCGATGGTGGTGGCGTAGACGCTGAGATCGGATAGGAACAGCACGACCGGCTCGATCAGCCGGGTCCGATTGCGCAGCAGCACCAGATAGCGACCGAACTCGGCGGCTGCCGCCAGGGCGAAGAGCACGACGGTGGCGAACAGCAGACTGGTCAGGCGTTCGGTCAGCCGATCCAGCAGCGCGAATCCCGTGCCCGGAACCTTGGGGACCGGCGGCGGCCGATCCTGCAGCCCCCAGCGCGGGATCTCGGTGTAGCGGGGGGTCGAGGGGTCGATCGTGGCGCCGGAACTCGGGCGCACGACACGCGGTCCGCGGCCCGGTGGGCGGGCGACCCAGCGATAGTTGCGTTGTTGCGGGGGCGCGTCGACGGGTGCCGGCGACAGCAGCACTCCGCGGCAACGCGGGCACCAGTGCATCGGCGTACCGTGCACCGCCCAGCGGGCGCCGCACCGGGCACAGGGTTGCACGACCGTACTCACCGGGCTGCTCCCCCTTCCATCCTGTCGACGATTCTCATCGGTTGCTTGTGCTCGGGACCGGGTGTGGTTCGTGGTCAGTAGATCGTGGCGTCGTGGTCACCTTCACCGCACAGCGGGCGTCCGGCCTGCTGCCAGGCGACCATGCCGCCGACGACCTGATAGACCTCGAATCCCACATGTTCGAGATATTTGGCGACCTCGATCGAACGTCCGCCCTGCCGGCAGACGACGTAGATGTCGCAGTCGTAATCCAACTCGTCCAGGCGCGCGGGGACATCCACCATCGGGATGTGCCGGGCGCCGGGCGCATGACCCAACCGCCACTCGTCGTCCTCGCGCACGTCGAGCAGGATGGCGGGCGTAGTCCCGGTCTCGGTACCCGCCGGTGGTGCGGCATCGAATTCAGCGGGCAGGTCGCCGACCGGCACCGAGGGAATTTCGGAGCTCGTCACGGTTCTCGATCCTGCCATGTACCCGGGATCGGCGGGGAGACCCGGCACTGCAACCACTCGTTGAACCTTCGGTCGGTTCCGGGCCCGGATTCCGTGGCGCACACTCTTGGCAAACCGGTCTGTGCATAGCTTGCCCCCTAGTTATCCACATAATCCACAACCTCATCCACAGGTTCGGACTTTACAAACCGGCCGGTCGGCAACAGCTCCGGCGAGCGGATAGGGAACGGGGGCCACTCCGGAACTCCCCTCCTTGGTACCGGTGCGGCCCCCGCCGCCACCTGCGGGCTTCTGCGCTGGTCGAACGGTGTTCCACCGGCGTCCACGAGTTCCCGACACATACTTGGACGGAAGATATGTCCGTTCGGTTCCCTCCGGTTCGAGAAAAAACGACAACACTAGAGAGAATCCGAAATACCTGGCTCGACGGCGCGTACTCGGTAGCCTGGCGACATGGACGCGAGCAGGGGGTTACTCGACGGATTGGATACGGCCGGGCTCGACACCGCACTCTCCGAGGCAACATGTCTCGGGTTGGCAGTAGACGCCGCGGACGCACGACTTCGAATCGAACTGGAGGTGCTCACCCTCCCCGGTGACGGCCAGGCGGCCGACCGCCGGGTCACGCTGACGCTGTCCGGAGTGAGCCGGGTGGCGGCATCGTTGCGGCAGCAACGCTGGGACGACCTGGAACCGCGCATCTTCCCCCTCACCATCGACACCCTCGGCGAGGCCATCGCCGGTTTCGGCGGCGGGTCGCTACACGGCTGGAACTTCATCGACCTGGACGACAGCGGCTGGTCCCTGTGGAGTGAACTACTCAGCTTCGACACCACCGTGGGCGACCTGAGCCCGGCCCACGTCCTCGAGTTCTCACTGCAGGAGGGCACGGATCCGCGCGAACTGGACGTTCGAATCTGGTTCACCGATCTGAGTATTCACACCGCGGGCGGCCGGCAGCTCGAAGTCGACCAGTTCGCCGCCGGTGCGCGTCGCTGGTGGAAAGCGCACGATTCGTGCGATCCGCGCACCATGCTGCCCGACGTCGCGCCGCCGATGTAGCGGTCGATACCGGGCGCACCGGAGCACGGCACGGAAGGAACCAGTACTCCGAGTGAATAAAACTCCGTGTCTGGGCATAACTGGGTCATGTGCCCTCGATTCCCGGGCGCGTAACAGATTTCGGGTCACGGGAATCTAGGGTGGACCGGACCCGGTTGCATCGAGCGGGTGTACGAATGAAGGTTGGTGCGCTCGACAAGACCGGGCGCACGCGCCGACATCATGAGGAAGGGACATCGTGGCTGAGTACACGCTGCCAGATCTGGATTACGACTACGGCGCCTTGGAGCCTCACATCTCCGGGCAGATCAACGAGATTCACCACTCGAAGCATCATGCGGCCTATGTCGCCGGCGTCAACACCGCGCTCGAGAAGCTCGAGGCGGCACGTGAGGCCGAGGACCACGGCGCGATCTTCCTGTACGAGAAGAACCTGGCCTTCCACCTCGGTGGCCACGTGAATCACTCGATCTGGTGGAAGAACCTGTCCCCCAACGGCGGCGACAAGCCAGTCGGGGATCTGGCTGCCGCCATCGACGACCAGTTCGGTTCGTTCGACAAGTTCCGCGCGCAGTTCACCGCGGCCGCCAACGGCCTGCAGGGTTCGGGCTGGGCGGTGCTCGGCTACGACACCCTCGGCCAGAAGCTGCTGACCTTCCAGCTGTACGACCAGCAGGCCAACGTGCCGCTCGGCATCATCCCGCTGCTGCAGGTCGACATGTGGGAGCACGCCTTCTACCTGCAGTACAAGAACGTCAAGGCCGACTACGTGAAGGCGTTCTGGAACGTCGTCAACTGGGCCGACGTGCAGGACCGCTTCGCCAAGGCAGTCGCCCAGGGCAAGGGCCTCATCTTCGGGTAACAGCACAGCCCTATGCCGACGGAAGCACTGATTTCGTTCGAACATGGGTAACTTCCCATCCACCTCGAACCCGATCAGGGAAACCTACCGCCGGCCCTCAACGCGACTTCAGGCCATGCCAACTGGTATGGCCTGAAGTCGCGGAGAGGCGGACTAGCACTCTGTGGTACTTGTGTGCCAGACATTGTTCGAGTCATCCTCGGGTACCCCTATCTCAACGATAGGTCGAGGACGGGCTCGCTCACCGCGGAGCCGCCCCCGTTGACAGTTCGGGAGGCCATCCGATGCGTATCAACAATCCGGTCGGAATCACGCCGTTTCAGGCACACGGATTACTACGAGGTTTCCTCATCTCCGGGCGCTGGCCCGACACCACGAAGGAATGGGCGCAACTGCTGGCGTTGGCCGTGCGGGTGGCGAGCCTTCCCGGCCTGCTGTCCACCACGACGGTCTTCGGAGCCCGCGAGGAACTGCCCGACGATCCACGTCCGGGCACGGTGGGCCTGGTACTCGCCGAAGGTCCGGTCCTCGGTGAGCAGGCCGTCGAACCGGGTCACTTCGCCGCACACATCCCACCCGCGCTACTGATGCTGCATCCCCCTTCGGAAACCAGCCCCTCCCTGCCCGAATGCGCAGGAGCGGCCTCGGGCTGCGTGCTGCTTCCCGGCGTTCCACATCTGGGTCTCACCCATCGCGCGGCCTGGGTGGAGGCCGAACTCGACGGCACGGTGACCTCGATGGTGAGCCGCGTCGGCGTCGACCCGATCACGGATCCCGATACCGCCGTCCTGGCCATGCTCATCGAGAACGCTGCCGCCTGAGCAGGCGGCAGCGGGGCCGGCCCGAGAGCCCCGACCCGGCGTTCGCGGGCACGGGAACCGCCGGGCGCGGAGGGCCTGACGCCGCGCCCACGCCCGATCGAATCCACCTTCCACGGGTACCCGAAACTTTTCCGGCGCGTGGCCAAACTTATTGTGCGCATTGCGTTTTCGAGGCAAAGAAGTGGTGAACCGGTCGAAGTTAGGGTAGACTCTCTTACAGCGAAGGGGAGTAGCCCGAAATCGCATGGTCGACATACTGATCCGCCAGTCGGATCCGGCCATCCGAACCGGAGTTCCGGTGGGCGAGACCTTCGGCCGACGACCGACTTTCCGGTTCTTCGGCTGGAGGCGCCCCGTCTTCGGCCGATGTGCCGGTGACCTGGGAGCAATAGATGATCGCCGCCCTACTACTGAGCTTCGGCGTGCTTTTCGTCGCCGAACTCGGCGATAAATCGCAGCTCATGGCCCTCACCTTCGCGCTGCGTTACCGCTGGTGGATCGTGCTGAGCGGTATCACCGTCGCGAGTATCGCGGTGAATCTGATTGCTGTCGGCGTCGGGCACTTCCTCGGCGCGGCGCTACCCACCGATCTGATCGCCTTCTGCACCGGTGTCATCCTGCTGGCCGTCGGTATGTGGACGCTGTGGGAATCCCGGCGCGAGGACGGTGCGGACGAGGAGCCGGCAGCGACCGGGCCGGCCGCCCCCGGGCGCGCATTCCTCATCGTCATCTCGTCGTTCCTGCTCGCCGAACTCGGCGACCGGACCATGTTCGCGACCATCGCGCTGGCGTCCAACCACAGTTGGCCGGCGGTCTGGGCTGGCTCGGTCGCGGGTATGGTCGCCGCCGGTGGGCTGGCCATCGCCGTGGGCATCACGGTCGGCAAGCACATTCCCGAGCGGGCCGTGGCGGTCGCCTCCGGCCTGCTGTTCCTGTACATCGGTGCGGCCACACTGCTGGGCGCGGTCGCTCCCGAGCTGGGCAAACCCGGTGAGTACTCGATCGCCCTGGTGGTTCCGGTCGTCGCGGGCGCGGTGTGGTGGCTGCTCGCCCGGTCGAATGCCGCCCGCCACGGCGCTGCGACCCGGTCATCGCCGTCGGACCGGCCCTCCACCGGCGACCAGCACACCTGCGACCGACACTGAACCGCGCGGCCACCCGGTGAGGTGTGGTGGTGCCGCTCCGGAAACGAGCCGGCGGGCGGTGCGGGTTCAGCCCTCCGGACGATCGGAATCCGCATCGAATCCCGGGGCCGCCGCAGCGCCGGGCTGCGGGCCCGAAGTCCGGTCGGCATCCGGATCCCGCCCCAGTTGTGCGACGCGGTGCGCCATGGCGGTGGCCGCGGTGCGCAGTTCCGGCGGATCCAGCACCTGCGCTTCGTAGCCCAGCCGGGCGACCTGTAGCGCGATCCAATCCAGATCGTCGCCGCCGACCGTGAGCACGCACCAGCCGTCTCGCTCGTCGGTCACCCGTCCTACCTGGGGCGGGACCACCTCCCGGATGCGTTCCGGCCGGGCCCGCAGCCGCACTCGCGCAATATGGCGGTAGGGCGCGGCGGTGACCGCATTCTGCACGTAGCTCACCGGGTCGGGGTATTCGGTCACCCGGAATCGCCAGGTCGTCGCGCTCACTTCGCGCATGCGATCGAGCCGGAAGGTGCGCCAGTCGTCGCGGTCGATATCGCGGGCCATCAGATACCAGCGGCGGCCGGTGGTAACCATGCGCACCGGCTCGACGGTCCGTTCCTGCTCGGTGCCACCGCGGCCGGCGTAGCGAAACCGCACCCGCACCGCATCCCGGCAGGCGCGCGCGAGAACCAGCAGTGTTTCCGCATCGATCTCGACTTCCGGCCCCACCAGGGTCTCGGTGGCATCGTGCACCGCGCGTACCTCGGCTCGCAGCCGGGGCGGCATCACCTGGTCGAGTTTGGCCAGTGCACCCAGCGCCGCCTCGCCGGCACCCGTGACCGTCCCACCGGCAGCCAGGCGCAGCGATACCGCCGTGGCGATCGCTTCCTCGTCGTCCAGGAGCAGCGGCGGCAAGCGGGTCCCGGCGCCGAGTTGATAGCCGCCACCGACACCGGCCGCGGCTCGCACCGGATAGCCGATGGCCCGCAGACGCTCCACATCACGGCGCACGCACCGATCGGTGACGCCCAGTTCGGCCGCGAGTTCGGTGGCCGTCCAGGACGGCCTGCGCTGCAACAGCGCCAGCAGTCGCAACACGCGCTCCGTAGTGGCCTCGACCGACATTTCTCCATCCTCACACAGATCACGGAACGATCCTGTCCGCATTCCGGTGCATGCTCGGGTCATGACCACCTGGAACCCGCTGCTGCGCGAACAGTTCTCCTGGCACTGGACGACCCAGATCCGTCCCCGCCTGGCCGGACTCACCGACGACGAGTACTTCTGGGAGCCCGCCGCCGACTGCTGGAACATCCACCCGCGCGGCACCTCCACCGCGCCGGTACAGGCCGGTGGCGGCGCCATGACCATCGACTTCGCCTTCCCACCGCCCGATCCCGCACCGTTCACCACGATCGCCTGGCGCCTCGGACATGTGATCGTGGGCGTATTGGGCATGCGCAATGCGTCGCATTTCGGGCGTGCAGCAACCGATTACCAGTCCTTCGAGTACGCCGAGAACGCACAGCAGGCACTGGAGCAGCTGGACACCGAATACGACCGATGGGAAGCGGGCGTCGCCGAGCTGGGCGAGGATGGACTCGCGCGGCTCTGCGGTCCGGCGGAAGGTCCGTTCGCCGAGTACCCGATGGCGGCGCTGGTCCTGCACATCAACCGCGAGCTGATCCACCACCTGTCCGAGGTCTGCCTCCTGCGCGACCTCTACCAGCACACTCCAATCCGGGAGGCGAACTGAGATGACCCGCACTGTGCAGATCACCATCGATTGCGCCGATCCCGCCGGCTTGGCGGCGTTCTGGGCGGAGGCACTCGGATATCGGATCCAGGATCCGCCCGGCGGATTCGACACCTGGGAGCAGGCGCTCGACGCGATGGGGGTACCGCCGGAGCGCCGCAACGACGCCTCGGCGGTGATCGACCCCGACGGCACCGGACCACGATTGTTCTTCCAGCGTGTTCCGGAAGGTAAGCAGGCGAAGAACCGCGTGCATCTGGATGTGCGCGCCGCGCCGGGTCTTACCGGAGCGGAGCGGATGGCGGCCTTCGAGGTCGAAGCCGAGCGGCTGATCGCGCTCGGTGCCACCCGCCTGCAACGCCACGAACCGGCGCCGCCGCTCGGCGCCGGACATCTGGTGCTGGCCGATCCGGAGGGCAACGAATTCTGTTTGGATTGACCATCGGCAGCAGGCGAACACCCGCGGCGACCGCATCGTGCGGTACCGCGGGGGTCCGCGCTATCAGTTCGCTCCGGGCGATCGACCGCTCGACCGACTAGGCGGTGGCACCCGGCCCGGCAGTGCCGAGGCCTGCGGCAGCGAGATGCGCGACACCCGGATCGGCGAGTCGTGCGGTCGCCGCACCGAAGAGGTCGCCGCCACGAGAGACCAACTCCAGGACGGATTCACGCAAGGCACGCAGTCCGCCCAGGTCTCCGGCCGCGATATGGGTGGTGACCATGGAACTCAGGGCCGCCACCATCATGTGGCAGGCAAACCGTTGCCCTGCGGTGCGGGCGTCGACGAGTTCGGTCAGCAGGGAGACGAACGATTCCTGCAGTGTCGCCCGGCGGGCGATCGCTTCCGGGCCGGCAGCGTAGACCTCGACCAGGAACAGGCGCGCGTAAGCCGGTTCGGCCGCGATCCCGTCCAGGTAGGCGTCCAGCAGCGCCGCCATCGGAGCGCCGGTGCGGGATGCACCGGAGTCACCGTTCGCCTGCTGCGATACGGCGCCGGACTCCGGGAGAGGAGGCGGCGCTGTGTCCGGGCGGGGCACAGCGTCGCGAATACGTGTCAGCAGCAGTTCCACCGCGCGCTCGTAGGCGGCCTCGAAGCAGTCCTCCTTGGAGCGGAACTGTTCGTAGAAGGTCTCTCGGGATACCCCGGCGCGTTTGGTCACGGCGGTGACCGAGGTAGCGGCGTATCCGTGGGCGGCCATCAGCTCCGCGAGCGCGGTGAGGATCCGGTCACGCTGGTCACGCACCACCGTGTCGCGCGGTATGCCGTGCCGGCCCCGCGGCAGCCTACGGCGCGCGGCCGCCGAGCTCGTCATACCGCCAACTCCATTGATCGTTTCGCGACATCTTCCGCGATCAAGGTAGCCGGTAGACATCGAACCGCGTGGTCGCTCGCCGAGATGCCGTCCGTACCGGTGACCACTCCCACAGCCTGGCCGGGAACACCGCCGGATATGGTGCTGTTGACGGCCGGCCAGTACCCAGAAGAGGGCCGTCACTGACGAGAGGACCAATCACCGTGGAGATTTCGGGCTCTGCCGCGATCATCACCGGAGCTGCGTCCGGTCTGGGCGCCGCGACCGCCAAGCGCTTCGCCGACCAGGGCGCGACCGTCTTCGGTCTCGACCTGCAGCAGTCGATCGAGCGTGCCGGCGATAACGTCCCGGCCGGTGTCACCCTGCTTCCGACCGATGTGACCAGCGACGACGAGGTGACCGCCGCGGTCGCGAAGGTCGTCGAATCCGGCGTGCCGCTGCGCATCGTGGTCAACTGCGCCGGTGTGGGCTGGGCGGGACGCATCCTGTCCAAGAAGGGCCCGCACGATCTGGAGCTGTTCCGGACCGTCATCACCGTGAACCTGCTGGGCAGCTTCAACGTGATGCGACTGGCCGCCGATGCCATCTCCAAGACCGACGCGGTCGACGAGTACGGCCAGCGCGGCGTGGTCATCAACACCGCGTCGGTGGCGGCGTTCGAGGGGCAGATCGGCCAGATCGCCTACTCCGCGTCCAAGGGCGGTGTCGCCGGTATGACCGTTCCGGCCGCCCGTGACCTGGCGCAGTTCGGCATCCGCGTCAACACCATTGCTCCCGGCATCATCGACACCCCGATGCTCGCCGGTGTCACCGACGAGTACCGCAAGGGCCTCGAATCCGGCGTGCCGTTCCCGTCGCGGCTGGGCCGCCCGGACGAGTACGCCCAGCTCGCGCAGTACATCACCGAGCACGACTACCTCAACGGCGAAACCTTCCGCATGGACGGTGCGCTGCGCATGGCGCCGCGCTGACACCGCACCCGGTGCCAGGCTGCACCGCCCCTGAGCATGGCGGGGACGGGAGCAGGCTCTCGCACTGGTAGAGGCCGAAGCCGGGCCGGCACGGATTTCCGTGCCGGCCCTGCTGTTTCGAGCCACCGGAGTGACACGCATTTCCCCCTCCCGGGAAGAACGGCTATGTTAGGAAGGATTCTACTCGGGAGTAAGTTAGTTGGGGCAGGTCGAAGCCATGAAGCTGAATACCAGATCACCGCACACCGCGATGCGTAGATCATCGGGACCGCGGCGTCGGGGGATGGTCCGGCGGACCGTCACGCTCGCGGTCGCGGCCTGCGCCGGCGCCGCAGTGAGCTGTGCCGGTATCGGAAGCGCCGGTGCCGCTCCGGCCGACGACTTCTACACTCCCCCGGCGCACTTCGACACCACACCGGGTTCGGTCGTCAAGACCCAGCCGATGCCGGTATTCCTCGCACCACCCGGACTCGGGTCGTGGCCGGTGAACGCGCAGCAGGTCATGTACACCTCGCAGACCCAGGACGGCGCTCCGGTCGCGGTCAGCGGCACCTACATCGACGCCACCCGGCCCTGGCAGGGCAACGGGCCCCGGCCGACCGTGGTCATCGCGCCGGGCACCTCAGGGCAGGGCGACCAGTGCGCGCCGTCGAAGGCCTTCTCCACCGGCCTCTACGCGCAGATCACCCCACCGAGCATCTCCGCGAACCAGGAAGCCGTCTCGGCGATGACGTGGAATGCCCTGGGCGCCCGGGTCTTCGTGACCGACTACATCGGCCTGGGTACCCCCGGCGTACACACCTACGTGAACCGCGTCGAGGAGGCACACGCCGTACTCGACGCCGCCCGCGCGGCGAATGCGCTGTCCGGCACCGGACCGCAGACCCCGCTGGCATTCTGGGGATACTCACAGGGCGGCGGCGCCACCGCCGCGGCGGCGGAACTGCAGCCGAGCTACGCACCGGAACTGGATCTGAAGGGCGTATGGGCAGGCGCCCCGGTAGCAGACCTGTCGGCCGTGCTGCAGAAGATCGACGGCAATCTGATCGGCGGCGTGGTGGGCTACGCGCTCAACGGTTTCCTCGCCCGCTCCCCCGAACTGAAGCCCGAACTGGACAAGCGGGTCACCCCGGCGGCGCAGAATCTGCTCGCGGATCTGCAGAACGAGTGCGTCGGTGACGTCATTCTGAAGCACCCGTTCCTGCGCGGCAGCGACTTCACCATCGATCGCCGGCCGATCCTGGACAATCTGCGTGAAGTTCCGGCGGCCATCGACATCCTGGACCGCCAGCGCGTCGGTACCCTGACTCCCACCGCACCCGTCCTCATCACCAGCGGCATCAACGACGACACCGTCCCCTATCCGCAGGCCCGGCAGCTGGCCGACGACTGGTGCAGCCATGGCGCCACCGTCACCTTCCGCACCAACGGTCTGCCGCCGATCCTGCCCGGCGCGGCACTGCCGAACCACTTCGGCCCCGAGATCATCGACGGCTTCAGCCCGAACGGCGTGATCCCGTATCTGATGGACCGCTTGAACGACAAGCCGGTCGAGGGCTGCACCTTCGCCTGATCCGAGTCGGGGCGGACGAGGGGTCCGGTCCGATACCGAGCATCGACACACTGCAATAGGTAGGGCTCGCACGGAATCCCGTGCGAGCCCTGCCTATTGCCTACCGGACGGTGCGGCTCAGACCGTCTTGGTGAGCCGATCGGCCAGCAGCTGGGCGAAGTGTGCCGGATCCTTGAGCTCGCCACCTTCGGCGAGAACCGCGGTGCCGTACAGCAGTTCGGCGGTCGCGGCCAGCTCCTCGGACGGCTCCCCGGCGGCGAACCTATCGCGCAGACCGGTCACCAGTGCATGGTCCGGGTTCAGTTCCAGAATGCGCTTGGACTCCGGGAGTGCCTGACCCGAGGCCCGGTACATCCGCTCGAGTTGCGGTGTGAAGTCGAAGACGTCACCGACGACGCAGGCCGGGGAGGTGGTGAGCCGGGAACTCAGGCGCACCTCCTTGACGCTGTCGGACAACGTCTCCTGCAGCCACTTCAGCACGTCGTCGAAATCTTTGTTCTGCTGTTCGCGCAGCTGCTCGGAGGCCTTCTTCTCCTCCTCGGTCTCCAGATCGACCTCGCCCTTGGCGATCGACTGGAAAGCCTTGCCGTCGAACTCCGGTACCGAACCGACCCACATCTCGTCGACCGGATCGGTGAGCACCAGCACCTCGAGGCCCTTGGCCTCGAACGCCTCCATATGCGGCGAATTCTCGATCTGCGAGCGGGATTCGCCGGTCATGTAGTAGATCTTGTCCTGACCCTCGGCCATCCGCTCGACATATTCGGCGAGCGTGGTCGGTTCGGAATCCGAGTGGGTGGACGCGAAAGACGAGACCTGCAGGATGGTTTCGCGATTGTCGAAATCGGAGAGCAAGCCCTCCTTGAGGACTCGGCCGAATTCGTTCCAGAAGGTGCGGTACTTCGATTCGGTGCCGGCCTCGCCGCCGTCGGCCGCATCCTCGCTCGCGGTGTCGGCGGCCGCGTTCTGCAGGTCCTTGATCGTCGAAAGCACCTTACGCACCAGGCGCTTACGGATCATCTGAATCTGGCGATCCTGCTGCAGGATCTCGCGCGAGACATTGAGCGAGAGGTCCTGCGCATCCACCACACCCTTGACGAAGCGCAGATACTCCGGCATGAGCTCTTCGCAGTTGTCCATGATGAACACCCGGCGCACATACAGCTGCACACCCCGCTGATGCTCACGGGCGAACAGGTCGAACGGCGCATGCGAGGGAATGAACAGCAGCGCCTGATATTCGAAGGTGCCCTCGGCCTTGAGCGGGATGATCTCGAGCGGATCGTCCCAGGCGTGTGAAACGTGCTTGTAGAACTCCTTGTACTCCTCGTCGGAGACGTCGCTGCGCGGGCGCGTCCACAGCGCCTTCTGCGAATTGAGTGTCTGCTCCTCGAGGATGGTCTTCTCGGATTTCTCCTCCCCTTCCCCCTCGGTGACGGTGCGCTCCACCGTCATCCGGATGGGCCAGGAAATGAAGTCGGAGTACTTCTTGACGATCTCGCGGAGCTTCCACTCCTGCGTGTAGTCGAAGAGGTGATCGTCCTCGTCCGCGGACTTCAGGTGCAGCGACACCGCGGTGCCCTGCGGGGCCTCGTCGAGGGTCTCGATGGTGTAGGTGGAGCTGCCCGCCTCCGACTCCCAGCGGGTGCCCTCGGTCTCCCCCGCCCGGCGGGTGGTGAGGCTGACCTTGTCGGCGACCATGAAGGTGGAGTAGAAGCCGATACCGAACTGGCCGATCAGGTCCGCGGGAGCGGAGCCACCCGAAGACTCGGCGTCGGCTCCCTTCATCTCCAGCAGCTGGCGGCGCAGCTCGGCGGTGCCGGACTTGGCCAGCGTGCCGATCAGATCCACCACCTCGGCACGCGACATGCCGATGCCGTTGTCACGGAGGGTCAGCACCCGGGCCTCGGCGTCCACCTCGAGCTCGATGTGCAGATCCGAGGTATCGACCTCGAGGTCCTTGTCCCGGTACGACTCGAGCCGCAGTTTGTCGAGTGCGTCGGAGGAGTTCGAGATCAACTCGCGGAGGAAGGTGTCCTTGTTGGAGTAGACCGAGTGGATCATCAGTTCCAGTAGCTGATGGGTCTCGGCCTGAAACTCCAATTTTTCGACGTGTTCGGTCACGTGCAGATATTACGACGGACCCAGGCGGGCTCGCCAAAGTCGGTCATCGCCGGCACCTCCGCATCGGCGCTGTGCGGGGACGGGACCACGGGCGACATCCACTCACGCAGCACCTGCGTGGCGCGCACATCGTCCTCGTTGTACTCCAGCAGGCGGGTGCGCTGGGACAGGTCGGGTTCGCCGTCGTAGCCGACCGCCAGGCGATACCAGCTCATCGATGCCTCGCCGCCGGCCTCGGCATCGCGCCAGGCGAACCCGGCGACCGGGGCCACCTTCTTGAGTCCCTTGCCGTTGGGACAGATGAACTGCTCCGAGACGGCCTGGAACATGTCGACCCACTGCGGGCCGTCGACGAACGTGCGGATCTCGTCCACGCTCGGTACCCCGGGCAGGCCGGCGAACCGGCGGGCCGATTCGTAGAGCCACTTGTCCTCCGCGGTCCGCGAATAGCAATAGGCGGCGAAGGTTCTCCCGGTGGCCGCGGCCGCGGCGCGCACGTCCATCAACCAGGTCCAGAAGTCGGCGAACGAGCGGGCCTCGTCGGTGGTCGGCAGCGGATCCCAGGTCAGGAACGGCCGGTACACGCCGTCGAGCAGCGTGCCCCACAGATAGGCGCCGTACTCCTGATAGCTCTCCAGATCGACGTCGACCTCGACGTCGGCGCGTTGCACCTGTACCCGCGGCACCCGGCGCACCAACGGCGCACCGGAAATCCAGGCGCGGGCGGTGACCACGGTCTCGGAGAACGGTTCGTACTGCCAGTCCGCCGGTTCCGCTCCGGACCATTCGGCCAGATCGTCGATGGTTCGCACGCCGTGGCGGCGCAGCAGTTCCGACCGCGAGCCCGGCGCGACCAGGCTGACGTCGCGCTGTTCGGCCAGCCAGTCCGCACAGCTGAGGCCCGGCGCGGCCGTCGGATCGGCAGCGGCGGCTGGACCGCCCGACACCGCGGCGCGTGACCACCAGGGGCATTGCCGGCATTCGGGCACCTTCGAGGGCACCGTCCGGGTGTGTTCCCGGACCACCGCGATGCGGTCGGCGTAGCGGCGGTCGTATTCGTCGAGCACCGGAGCGAGGTCGTGGACCAGAATCCGATCGAAGTGGAAGCCGATCGCACCCCCGACCAAGGCCGGGCTCGCGAGGCCGTGCCGTTGCAGCATGCGGTACAGATGCGCCAACCGCTGCTGATCTCGGGTCTGGGTGCGGATGCGCACGTGGCGGTCCGGCTTCGGATTCCACCGATACAGGTCGGAGGTCGTCGGGTGATAGTCGGCCGGATCGGGCCGCCGCGGATCGGTCACCTTGTGGTTCACGACGATGACCGGGATATATCCGCCCCGGTCGGTGTCACGCAGCAGGATCTCGCAGCCACCCCGGCGGCCGGTGTCGGGCTCCTGCGGAAGGAGCGCGCCCCAGATACGCCGGGCACCCTGGGCACAGGCTCGCATCGTGTCCTCGGCCCGCGCGGCGGCGGCGCGGTCGGGCGCGATGACGACCCAGGAGTCCGGGTCGGCGGCGACCAAGGTGTCGCGCACCGTGGCCCGATGGGCGGCAGCGGCATCGCGGCGCTGCCGGATGCCGGCATCCTCCACGACACCGAGCAGCCGCTCCGGGTGGGTGGCGTCAAGATGCAAGCGATGTCGGCAGCCCACCAGTGACCGGGCATCCAGATAGGCGACGCGATCGGCGCGATCGGCGCCGGTCACCGCCGCCGCGGGCCCGGCGGCAGCCGGTGTGGCCGCCGCCCGAAGCTCGTCGCCGTCACCGCCACCTTCGTGACCATCCCGGTCACCGCTGCCCGAATACACGCTTAGCAGTATGGTCCCTACCTCCGACAGCCCATCGGTCCGTACCGCCCGGCCGCGCGACGCCCGACCGTCCACGCCTCGCCGCGGGCGGACGTGACCCGCCGCCGCCGAGCGCGCACCGCTACAGTTGGCGCAAACCGTGTGGCGGTGGGTAGATCAGCAGACGCCAAACTCGTACGGAGGACCTTCGATGGGGTTGTTCACCAAGCGCAAGCGGCGTGTGAACCGCAAAGCCGAGGCGAAAGCCCTCAAACACAAAGCCGGGGTGGAAGCCAAACTCGGCGCGCGAAACGAACGCAAACGCAACAAGGCCGAACTGCGCACCCAGCGCGATGTGGCCAAGGCTCAGATCTCGACGCTGAAAGCCGAGGAGAAGGCGGCCCAGAAGGCCGCCGAACGCGCCGAACGCGACCCGCTCAGCGCGGCCCAGGTCAAGAAGTACCTGGGTGTGGCACGGATCCTGATTCCGGTACTGGCCCCGCTGGCCTACCGGGGCGCCACCTATGTGCGCGGCCAGATCGACACGCGGCGCGCGCATCGGCTCGGCATCGGGATCGAGGATCTCGGCAACTTCAACGGACCCGGCGGGCGGCTGCAGGCGCGCATCGCCGGCGTCGAGGCCACCCTGGCCGATCTCGAGAAGTCCGGTGACAAGGACGGCGAGGCACAGAAGTTCGTGGTCGCCACCCGTGATCGGCTCAACAGCCTGGCCGCGGCGGTGCGTACTGCGGATCAGATGCCGGTGGCCCGGCGGCGGTCGGTGCACAGCTCCATCTCGCACGAACTGTCCGGCGTGGAAGCCGACATACTCGCCCGCCTCGGCGTGCGCTGACAGCCTCGTCCGTCATGCGTCACCGTCACCGAGTCACCGGAGGTCCGTCAGCGCGGCGTGCCTCCCGGCGACCCGGTGGCACCGGCGGCACTGTCCGTGGCGGCCTGGTCGGCGCGACGGTGGTGCTGCTCGCAATGGCCGCGCACGGCTGGGCCGGGGGCGGATATCCCGGGTCGACCGGCGCGACTCTGCTGTTGCTGTGTGGTGCGGTGGCCGGGACACTCGCGTCGGCACTGCCGGTACACGGTCTGCGCGCCCGCGCGGCGGTCGTCGCGGCCCTGGGCGCCGGGCAGGGCGCGGCGCATCTGTCGCTGAGCCTGCTGCACACCCACGGAGGCACCGAACCACTCGGTGACAGTGGGTCTCCCGTGTATGGACCATCGATACCCGGCTCGTGGATGATGGTCGCGCACGCCGTCGCGACGGTCGTCTGTGCCCTGCTCATCGTGGCAGCGGACCGCCTCTACGACGCGGTCTCGAGCCGTTCGTACCGTCACCACCCCGCTCGTCCTGCCGGCCCGTGGCGTCCCCGCACGGTGGCCGGGCAGCACACCGCGCCCGCGGCAGCGCCTGTACGGGCGCGCGCTCGGCTCCCGCGCACCTCCGGTACCCGCCTGACCCCGATTTCCGAATCCTCAGGCATATCGCCATGTACCGAGAAAGACACACATCGTGAGTTCACGCATGTCCACAGCGTTGTCGCGCGCCCTCGTGGTCTCCGGCGCCGCCGCCGGTGCCGCGCTGCTCGCCTCCGGCACCGCGGCCGCACACGTCACCGCCACCGCCCCGGATGCGGCACAGGGCGGCCACTCCGTCGTCACCTTCCAGGTGCCGACCGAATCGCCCACCGCCTCCACCACCAAACTCACCGTCGCCCTGCCACAGGTGGCCTCGGCCCGCACCGAACCGATGCCGGGCTGGACGGCGCAGACCGAGAAGAACGACAAGAACCAATTCGTGTCCGTCACCTGGACCGCCGCCCCCGGCAATCCCGGCATCGGGCCCGAACAGTTCCAGCGCTTCGTCCTCTCGGTGGGGCCGCTGCCGAAACAGGACGAGGTGAGTTTCCCGGCGACCCAGACCTACAGCGACGGCAAGGTCGTCAACTGGAACGAACCCATGACCGAAGGCGGGGACGAACCCGAACATCCCGCACCGATGGTGCAGCTCGCCGAGGGCGATGGCGGGCACTCGCACGGCGCCGGCACCGCCGACCACTCCGGTTCGGCATCCGCCGAGCAGTCCGGTACGGACGACAACGACGACACCGCCCGGTGGCTGGGCGGCATCGGGCTGATCCTGGGCGCGCTCGGTGCAGCACTCGGCCTGGGTGCGCTGCTGCGGGCGCGGCGCTCATGATGCGCCGGATACTGCTCGCCGTCACCGCCGCACTGACGCTGGGCGCAGCCACGATCATGGTGGCCGGGCCGGCCGCCGCGCACTCGGCGGTCATCGCCACCGATCCCGCCGACGGCGCCCAGCTGGCCACCGGTCCGGAACGGGTCACCGTCACCTTCAACGAGAATCTGCAGCCGGACTTCCCGTCGCTGACCGTGGTCGGCCCCGACGGAAATCTCTGGTCGAAGAGCGATCCGGTGGTCGACGGCCCGACGGTGAGCACCGAGGTCGGTGATCTCGGCCCGGTGGGTAAGTACACGATCGCGTACCGGGTCACCTCCGCCGACGGTCATCCGGTCAGCGGCACTCGCACCTTCGAGCTGACCACGGCCGGACACGGCACACCGGGGCCGCGCGCCGACGCGGGGAGCAGTTCCGGCACCGAAGACTCCGGCGGGGTTCCGATCTGGGTGTTCATCGTTCCCGCGGTGCTCGTTTTCGCCGCCGGACTGGCGTTCGCGCTCTTCGGCAGTGGTATCGGTCGCCGTCGCTCCTCGGGACCCGACCACGGCGAACGGTGAGCTCGAAGACGACCGGCAGCGGTTCGACCACGCTGCGGTACGCAGTACTGCTGGTCGTCCCGGTGCTACTGATCGGCGTGGCGATCGGCTGGGCTCTCGCCGCACCGGATCCGGTTCAGGCCGAGGCGGTGGTACGGGCGCCGGCCGATGCGCTGGCGGCCACCGTCCTGGGCCTGGCCGCGCTCCCCCGCCTGCACGACCGGCTGCGACCGGCATGGCAGCTGCTGGCGGTGCTGAGCGCCCTGTGGACGGTCGTCGAGATGGTTCTGCTGGCCATCGAGGCCGCGCAGGTGGTCGGGGTCGAGGTGACGCAGCTGTCGGCAAGCGACTTCGGTGCTTATCTGACCCACCTGAGCGGTGGTCAGATCGGGATGGCGGTGCTGGTCGGCACCGGGGCGGTCACGCTGTACAGCACGTTCGCCTACCGCCGCCCCGCGCACGCCACCACCGATCTGGTCCTGGTCTTCGCCGCGGTCGCGCTGTCGCTGCGGCCGATCACCGGTCATATGTCGCAGCAGACACTCGGGTCGGTGCTGGGCGCCGTCCATGCCCTGGCTGCGGCCGTCTGGTTCGGCGTCCTGATCGCGCTGGCGCTGGTGGTGCGCAGCCGGGGTGAGTGGGCGGCGGTGTTGCCGCGCTATTCGACCTGGGCGCTACCGGCGATCGCGGTGGTGACCGGGACGGGAGTGTGCAACGGTCTGGTCCGCATCGGGAATCCGCTCACCCTCGCCGATACCGGGTACGGCCGCATCCTGCTCGCGAAAACCGTGTTGCTGGCGGCTCTGCTCGGGCTCGGCTGGTGGTGGCGGCGCAGGTGGGTTCCGGCGGCGGCCGCGCACCGCATGAGCGCGGAGGCATCACTGCGCCGGGCCGTGGCCGAGGTGCTGGTCATGGCTGTGGTGTTCGGACTCGCCGCGACGTTGTCGGTCACTGCCTGAGGGTTCCGGCCGGTTACCGTGACACCCATGACCGCAGTGAAGATCGTGGCGGAGTGTGCCGCACCGGCCGAAACGGCGTTCGAATACGTCAACGATTACCGGAATCTGCCGGAATTCGTCACCGAGATCCACTCCTTCACCCCGGTCACCGACCAGGTAGCCGGTCTCGGCGCCAGTTTCGACACCGAACTGAAACTGGGTCCCGCCGCACTGGAATCACGGCTGCAGATCGTGCGCTGGGAGCGCAATGCCGCCATCGCCGTGAAGGCGATCACCGGATTCGAGATCGAGTCGACCTTTCTGTTTCACCCGCGGAGCACCGATAGCTGCACGGTGGATGCCATTGTCGAATACCGGGTGCCGGGCGGTCTCGCGGGCAAGGTGCTGGGTAAGACGATCGAGCCGTTCGTGAAGCTGGCGGTCAAACACACCGCACGCAATCTGACCACCAAGATCGAGGAATACCAGCGCGCCCGCGGTGACTGAGATGGCCTGCCGCCGACATGGCAAGCTGGTTCGGTGACCGATTCAGCAAACTCAGTGGCAACCGCCGACCTCGCCGATGAAATCGGCCCCGAGATCCGCAGTTGTGATACCCAATTCACACAGTTCGGCGGCGTTCCGGTCTTCAGCGGCCGGATCGTCACCATTCGCTGCTTCCAGGACAACCTGTTGGTCAAGCAGACTCTCAGCGAACCCGGTGACGGACGGGTCCTGGTCGTCGACGGCGGGGGCAGTGTGCACACCGCACTCGTCGGTGACATCATCGCCGGGCGCGGTGTGGACAACGGCTGGTCCGGCGTGATCGTCAACGGTGGTGTGCGCGACTCGGCAATTCTGCGCACCCTGAACATCGGCCTCAAAGCGCTGGGCACCAACCCGCGCAAGAGCACTCAAACCGGTTCCGGCGAGCGTGACGTGACGGTCGAATTCGGCGGTATCACTTTCGTTCCCGGTGAAATGCTCTACAGCGATCACGACGGGGTGGTCGTCCGCGCGGAATAACTCACCGATCGCCGCCGGGCGGTCCGGCCGGCCGCGGAACTATCCGCCCGCCACCCGCACCCGGTGGCCGGCGAGCGCGACGATATCTCCGGCGTGGAGCTGGCGCCCTCGTCGCAGCTCCACCTCCTCGTTCACGCGCACCAACCCGGCGGCGATCACGGTCTTGGCCTCCGACCCACTGTCGATGAGATTGGCCAGCTTCAGAAATTGCCCGAGCCGAATGACTTCGTCTTCGATCGGCACATCGACTGGATCCGACATGGGTTACATCTTGACCGGCGCGATCGAGAGGCCGTACACCGCCCCCATCGGTGCCCGGCGAAAGGATCGATAATGACCGTGCCCGAGCAGGACTCGCCCGGCGACCTTCTCCCCTCGGGCGCCGGCAGCACGCACACTGGTTCGGTGACTTCCCAGCAAGACCAGCTCCACGACCGCGAACGCAGAACGCCGGCGCCATCGGTTCCCCACCGCGCCCACGGTCGGCTCGGCGAAGTCCCTCACTTGATCGGCCTGGTCCTGGGTGTCTTCTCGATTCTGTGTGCACTGTGGAGCATTTCGCTGACGCTGCGCTATCTGACCTCGGCGCCGCGGCACTACATCGACCGGTACTACTTCGACGCACCCGATACGAATCTGATGTGGGCGGTGATCGTCGCCCTGCTCGCGGCCGCCACGGCCGCACGAAAACGGATCGCCTGGTGGCTGCTTGCGGTCTACATGGCGCTGTTCGCACTCGCCAACGCGCTCGACTTCACCGAGGAAGACGATCCACACGCGCTGGCCGCCATGCTGGTTCACCTGCTGGTGGTCGGCCTGCTGGTGGCGGCATGGCCGGAGTTCTACACCCGGGTGCGCCGGGCTGCGGTATGGAAGTCCCTGGGGGTGCTGGTCGGCGGACTGGTGATCGGCACGCTGCTCGGTTGGGGACTGGTGGAGCTGTTCCCCGGCAGCCTGCCGCAGGGCGCGCAGCGGCTGCTGTGGGCGGTGTCACGGGTCACCGCGACGATTCTGGTCGCGGACAACAACTTCGACGGCCATCCGCCGCACCTGGTGAATCTGTTGCTCGGCCTGTTCGGCGCGATCGCACTGCTGTCCGCCGCACTGGTCCTGCTGCGCTCACAACGCGCCGCCAACGCCATGACCGGACTCGACGAATCAGCGGTGCGCGGCCTGCTCGACCGCGGTGACATCGAGGATTCCCTGGGGTACTTCGCGACCCGGCGGGACAAGGCGGTGGTGTTCGCACCCAGCGGTAAAGCCGCGATCACCTATCGGGTCGAACTCGGCGTATGCCTGGCCTCGGGCGATCCGATCGGTGTGCACGAGGCCTGGCCACAGGCGATCGAGGCCTGGTTGCGGCTGGCCGACGAATACGGCTGGTCCCCGGCCGTGATGGGCGCGAGCGAGCCAGGCGCCACGGCCTATCGCCGCGCGGGCCTGTCGGCACTGCGCCTGGGCGACGAGGCGATCCTCGACACCCGCACCTTCTCCCTGGCCGGCCCGGAGATGAAACAGGTACGACAGGCCGCCAATCGACTGCGTAAGCAGGGCTTCGAGGTCCGGATCCGGCGCCACAGCGAATTGACACCCGATGAGATGGCGCAGGTCATCGCACACGCGGACGCCTGGCGCGACACCGAGACCGAACGCGGTTTCTCGATGGCGCTGGGCCGCCTCGGCGACCGGCTCGACGGCGACAACTTGCTGGTCGAGGCCGTCGACCACGACGGGCGGGTCTGGGGCATGCTGTCGCTGGTGCCCTGGGGACGCAGCGGTGTCTCACTCGATGTGATGCGCCGGGATCCACAGGGCCCCAACGGACTCGTGGAGTTCATGATTTCGCAGCTGGCACTGACCTCGGAACTGCACGGCGTCACGCGGGTCTCACTGAACTTCGCGGTGTTCCGCTCGGTATTCGAGGAAGGTGCCCGCATCGGCGCCGGGCCGGTACTGCGGCTGTGGCGCAGCGTGCTCATGTTCTTCAGCCGCTGGTGGCAGCTGGAGGCCTTGTATCGATCCAATGTGAAGTATCAGCCGCAGTGGGTGCCGCGGTTCTTCCTGTTCGAAGAACGCCGGCAGCTGCCACGCGTGGCGATGGCGAGCGCACTGGCCGAAGGCTTCCTGCCCCGCTTCGGCGAACAGCCCGACGTCATGGTGCATACCGGTGTCAGTCCGGCGGTACCGGAGACCGTCACCGGGCTGCACGCGGACGGCAGCCCGCCCGAACGGCCCGCCTCGGCACTGGAACAGGCCATCGCCCGGCGCCCCGAACAGGTCCGGGTGCGCATGGACAAGGTCCGGCGATTGGAACAGGCCGGCACCGATGCCTATCCGGTGGCCTACGCCCCGACACATTCGATCGCCGATGCGCGGCGCTCGCCCAAGGGCACCACGGTCCGAGTGTGCGGGCGGCTGCTCCGCATCCGCGATTACGGCGGTGTCACCTTCGCGGTGCTGCGCGACTGGTCCGACGATGTCCAGATCCTCATCGACCGGGAGCGCGTCGGTGACCGCCGGTCCCGCGCGTTCCGCGAATTCTTCGACCTGGGTGACCTGATCGAAGTCAGCGGCAGGCTCGGTACCAGCCGGCGCGGCGAACTGTCGCTGCTCGCCCAGGACTGGCGGATGATCGGCAAATGCCTGCATCCACTACCGGACAAGTGGCGCGGCCTGGCCGACCCCGAGGCGCGGGTCCGGCGGCGCTACGTGGACATGGCGATCAACGTCGAGGCGCGCGAGGTGCTGGCCAAGCGCAGCGCGGTGGTGCGCTCGCTGCGCGACACGTTGAACAGCTGGGACTTCCTCGAGGTCGAGACCCCGGTGTTGCAACAGGTGCACGGTGGCGCCAATGCCGCGCCCTTCCGCACCCATATCAACGCCTACGACCTGAACCTGTATCTGCGGATCGCACCCGAGCTGTATTTGAAGCGATTATGTGTCGGCGGTATGGAGCGAGTGTTCGAACTGGGGCGGGTCTTCCGCAACGAGGGTGTGGACTACAGCCACAACCCGGAGTTCACGATTCTGGAAGCCTATGAGGCGCACAGTGATTACCAGCGCATGATGCATGCCTGCCGGCAGTTGATCCAGGATGCCGCGGTCGCCGCCAACGGTGCCTGCGTCGCACTGCGCCCGGGGCCGGACGGTGACCTCGTCGAAGTCGACATCTCCGGCGACTGGCCGGTGCGTTCGGTGCACGGCGCCATCTCCGAGGCGGTCGGCGAGGCCATCACGCCGAATACCGGAGTGGACCGGTTGCGATTGCTGTGCGACAAGGCCCGGGTGCCCTATCAGACGGGCTGGGACGCCGGCCAGATCGTGCTGGAAATGTATGAGCACCTGGTGGAGGAACGCACCCAGGAGCCGACCTTCTACATCGACTTCCCGACCTCGGTGTCCCCGCTCACCCGGGCACACCGCAGCATCGAGGGTGTTGCCGAGCGGTGGGATCTGGTCGCCTGGGGAGTGGAACTGGGCACCGCCTACAGCGAGCTGACCAACCCGATCGAACAGCGCCGACGGCTCACCGAACAATCGCTGCTGGCGGCCGGGGGCGACCCGGAAGCCATGGAACTGGACGAGGAGTTCCTCGAATCCCTGGAGTTCGCAATGCCACCGACCGGCGGGCTGGGAGTCGGTGTGGACCGTGTGGTCATGCTCATCACCGGCCGCAGCATCCGGGAGACCCTACCGTTCCCGCTGGTCAAACCGCGCAGCGAGCACAGCTGAGGAGATCGGCACGAAGCTCTGGCACCCGCCCGGCCTCGAGCGGCCCTGGCGATGCCCCGTCGCCGACCCCGCACCAGCGTCCGGCACAGTAGATCCGTGCAGCTCGTTCTCGTTCGCCACGCCCAGCCCGGGCGGGTCCTGACCACCTCCGGCCCCGCCGACCCCGAACTCACCGAGTTGGGGGTGGACCAGGCCGCCCGGGTACCGCAGGTGATCGCCCGGCTCGCCGCCGGCGGCCACCGGATCACACGGGTGGTGAGCAGCCCGCAACGCCGCGCCCGCGCTACCGCGACACCGACCGCGCAGTATCTGGGGCTCCCGGTCGACATCGTGGACGGGCTGGCCGAATACGATCGCGACCTACCCGCCTACATCCCGATCGAGGACGCCAAGCGCGATTTCCGGGCGAGCTACGAGCGCATCAAATCCGGTCATCTGCCCGACCAGATCGATGGGCCCGCCTTCATCGAGCGGGTACTGTCCGCGGTCGCCGACCTCGTCGCCGCCGCGGACCCGGCCGACACCGTGGTCGCCTTCGCCCACGGCGGGGTGATCAACGTGCTGCTGCAGGACATCCTCGGCCTGGAGCGCCCACTGACCTTCCCGATCGACTACTGCTCGATCACCAGAATCCTGTTCTCCCGCAGCGGCACCCGCACCGCCGCGACGATCAACGAGAACAGCCATGTCTGGGAACTGCTGCCCCGCAACCGGGAACAGGCCGGATAACCGAAAGCCCAGCCCGGGCGCACAGCCGATTGCCAGTCGGCTACCACCGTGATCCAAGCTTCGGGCCTTGTGATGGTCGTGGCAGCCGCACCGCACAACCGTCACCGCGGCTGACTCGTCGCAGAGAAAGGCCCGAACCGTGAAGTCCATCGCGAAACAGCAGAACCGTACCCGCCGGGTGGCATCCCGTGTCGCCGTCGCAGGCGCCCTGGTCGTCGTCCCACTGTCCGCCGTGGCCGTACCGGCCTTCGCCGACACCCCGGACAACAGCGCCACCGCGGTCGCCCTCGACCGTGGCGACCACCACGGCGATCGGGGCGATCGCAGCGATCACCGCGGCCCGGACCGGGGCGAACACCGCGACCACCGCAACCACGACGTCCCGCCCGCTCCCGCGCTGCCCCCACTTCCGCCGACCGGATCGGCCGGCTGACCTCCACCGAACACGGCACGATCGAAGGCCACCACACCGTCGGGTGGCCTTCGTCGTTGCCGAGACGTTCGGCACGGACAATCATGAGAGATGAATCACACGGCTGGCTTCACATGACCGAACCGGAGGTGCTGTTCATGTCCGAACCCGACGCCGGGACCGCCACCACGCGTGCGACGTCCGACGATCCTGTGCTCACTCCCTATCTCGTGGTGAGCGATGCCCGACGTGCCCAGGACTGGTACGGGGAGGTCTTCGATGCTGTTCCGCGGGGTGAACCGTATGTGAACGAGGACGGCACCATCGGACATGCGGAACTTTCGCTCGGCGGTTCGGTACTGATGTTCGCCGAGCCCTCGCAGCTGTGGCCCGACGTCCCGGTCGGGGTGCCGACCGGGGGAAAGCACAGTCATTCGCTGCACCTGTGGGTTGTCGACGTGGATGCGGTCACCGACGCCGCCGCCGAGCACGGCGCTACCGTGGAACGAATGCCACAGGACCAGCCCTACGGACGCACATCGGTCGTCATCGACCCGTTCGGCCACCGCTGGATGCTGATGGCCCAGCCGTAGGCGAGTTCAGGTACGCAACCGACCGAAAGTGGGATATGACAAGCGGCGAGCACGACTACACCGTCCGCACAGCGCGGCCGGAGGACTTCGATTCGATCATCGGCGTGGTCGACGACTGGTGGGGACGCGCGGCATCCCGCGACCTGACCCGATTGTTCCTCGACCACTTCCACGACACCAGCCTCATCGCCCGGACGCCGGAGCTACCACTGGCCGGATTCGTGATCGGTTTCCTCTCCCCCGCGGACCCGGAATGTGCGTATATCCACTTCACCGGCGTCCATCCGGACATGCGCCGTACCGGGCTCGCGCGCGATCTCTACGATCGCTTCTTCACCATGGCTCGCAATGCCGGCCGGACGAAGGCCAAGGCGATCACCTCGCCGATCAACACCGGATCGATCGCCTTCCACGAGGCGCTCGGTTTCACTGCCGGAGAACCGGTCCAGGACTACGACGGGCCCGCACTCGATCGCGTGAGTTTCCTCAAGACGCTCTGAGCCCCTCGATGCCCCGCGACAGCGATGCGACGACCGTCGGCTTCGAGCGACTGGTCGACCACCTCCGGAGCCGACGGCCGGGCGACACCGTGGGGATATACCTCTACGGTTCCGCGGTCGCCGGTGGATTACGCCCCGACAGTGATATAGATCTGCTGGTCCTGGCCCGCCGGTCGCTGAGTACCGCCGAACGCGAGTCGCTGACCCGACTACTGCTGTCGGTCTCCGGTTGGCGCGGGCACCGCACCACCTTTCCCGAGGCCGGCGACCGGCGGCCGATCGAACTCACGATTCTCGTTGTCGGCGCAGACCATCCGTGGGTGCCGCAACCGCACTACGACTACCAGTACGGGGAATGGTTGCGTGCCAACATCTCCGCCGGGCACATGCTTCGTCCAGCCGACGAATCCGACATCCTGCTCCTCGTCGCGACAGCTCTCGACTGCCATCGCGTGCTGTACGGTCCTGCGCTGACCGAGATCGTGGCGCCGCTCGCACCCGAGACGATTCGGGACGCCGCAGTGGCGGTACTGCCGGATCTGCTCGACGGCTTGGCAGGTGACGAACGCAATGCCCTGCTCACCGTGGCCAGAATCGTCGTCACGGTCGAGACCGGCCGCATCGTCTCCAAAGACGCTGCGGCCCGGTACATCGCGGAACAGCTTTCGGACGCCGATCGTGGTCCGATCGAACTCGCCCTCGCCGGGTACCTCGGTACGGTCGACGACGAGTGGAGCGGTCGCACCGCGCAGGTGCACGACCTCGCGTCGCGATTGGCCGCGCGGGCGCGCCGAGGCCGGCTAGTCCAGATGGGCGACGTCGTCGAGCGAGACGATCCGCCGATCGAAGGTGACGGGATCCTCACGTAGGTGGGTGATCCCACCCGCTGACGCGGTGAGCTTCATGTATCCCACCGCAGCGAGCGGCATCGCGATCCACGCCGCCACGCAGTAGGTGAGCGTGCCGCCGTGCGCGACGATGATCGCGTGGTCCCACGGCCGGGCACATATCCGGTTCATCGCCCGGTACACCCGTCCGGCGAATTCACCTCGGGATTCGGAGCCGGGGACACCGTCACAATGGTTCAGCCGATCACCCTCGGCGGGCGGTGGCACGGCCGACATGGTCCCCACCGGCGTGCCTCCGGCCATGCCGTAGGACTGTTCGCGCAGATCCGGATCCGTCTCGACCTCGATACCGAGGGTGCGACCGAGCCGGCGTGCGGTGTCTTCCGCACGCCGCAGGTCCGAGGAGAAGATCCGGGTCTCGGGCGGCATACGGTGACCGAGCCGGTCCGCGATCAGCCGCGCCTGTCGCTCGCCGGTGGCGGTCAGCGCCGAGTCGTACCACCCTCCGACCAGGCCCTCCGTGTGGTGGGTGGCCTCGGGGTGGACGACCACGTACAGATCACGAGCCATCAGCGAGAGGTCATGCCATACCGGCGATCCAGTTGTGCATCCACGAGATCGCGGTCTGGCCACCGCCGACCGCATAGCTGCCGTAGGAGGTGTGGGTACCGGAGCTGTAGAAGTCCTCCAGCTGGTCCACGCGCTTCTGGTTGGCGCCCTGGCTGAGTTGCGTGCCCAGCGTTGCCATACCGCCGTTCGCCATCAGATCGCCGATGATCGACCCCGCTTCGAGCTGGTAACGCCACAGATTCGCGGGGCTGGCCCCGGAGGCCTGGGCCAGGAACCCGGCGAAGCGGGTGACGTAATCGGTGTCCTCGGTGGAGCAGTAGAGATCGCCTGCGGCGCAGATGGTGCGAACCCGGTCGTTGAGGAAGCCGAAGCCACCCACCCGGGGTCCACCGGCGCCGGCACCGCCGACCACCGGCCCGATCTGAATATCGGTGGGTGCCCGGCGCGGATCGGAGATCAGGCCGACACCGGCGACGCGATCCGGCGGCACCACGCCGAGCCCGGTACCGATTTCCGCCGCGACATCGCCTGCGGCGTCGGCACCCTGGCTGTATCCGACCAATGCATAACGGGTACCCGCGCACCGAGCCGCCATTGCCTTGATGAGGCCGCGGGTCTTGTCGGTCGCCTCCTTCTTGGAAGCGCCGTATACGTCGCCCTCCCAGGGGAAGGCGGTCGCGGAGTAACTGATGTAGTCGACCTGGGTGTTACCCGGTAGTCCGCGGGTCACTCCGGCCAGCATGCCGTGCCCGACCATATGGTCGGGCTTGTGACCGCCGGTCTCCCAGGTACCCGGAACCGCGACCACGTACAGGCCCGGGCACCCCGGATCTGCTGCCGCGGAACCACTTCCGAGCGCGGTGCCCGTTACCGTCATACCAGCCAGAACCGCCATCGCCGCCCCGGCGGCCGCGACAACCCTCTTGAACCGCATGCTGCTCCAGTCTCACCCGACCCGTAGCCGGACCAGTCCCGGCATGTCGGGGACAGGATAACCGGGTCACCAGCCCGCTGCCAGACGAGATCGAAAACCGGTCCGATTTCCGATGTTTGAGACCAGGATTTACGTTCCAGCACTACAAACCCGAAAAAGAAACGCTCACGGACTCGAAAGTCCGTGAGCGTTCCGGAAACTACGCGTCAGCGCGGCGAGTCGATCAGCGCTGCGGCGCCGTCGTCGGGGCGATCGGCACCGGCAGCGCGGTCTCACCCTCGAGATAGTTGTCCACCGCCGACGCGGCGGCACGTCCCTCGGCGATGGCCCAGACGATCAGCGACTGACCGCGGCCCATATCGCCGGCGACGAACACACCCGGCACCGTGGTCTGGAAGGCCTTGTCGCGCTTGACGTTGCCACGCTGGTCGTAACCGACGCCCAGATCCTCGAGCAGACCCGGCTTCTGCGGGCCGACGAAGCCCATGGCCAGCAGCACCAGATCGGCTTCCAGGGTGAAGTCGGTGCCCTCGACCTTCTCGAAACGGCCGTTGACGTTCTGCACCTCGTGCGCCTGCAGTCCGGTCACCTTGCCGTCCGCACCCACGAACCGCTCGGTGTTCACGGAGAAGACGCGCTCGCCGCCCTCTTCGTGCGCCGAGGAGACGCGATACATCAGCGGGTAGGTCGGCCACGGAGTAGAAGTGGCCCGCTCTTCCGGCGGCTTCGGCATGATCTCGAACTGGTGCACACTGCTCGCGCCCTGACGGTGCGAGGTGCCCAGGCAGTCCGCGCCGGTATCGCCACCGCCGATGATGACGACCTTCTTATCCTTCGCGTGGATGGGCGGCAGGCCGTCCTCATCGGTGACGGCGTCGCCGAGCTGCACCCGGTTGGACAACGGCAGGAATTCCATCGCCTGATGGATCCCGTCCAGATCCCGTCCGGGAATCGGCAGATCACGCGCAATGGTGGAACCACCCGCGAGCACCACCGAATCGAACTGCTCGCGCAGCTGCTCGGCAGTGATATCCACACCGACGTTCACACCGGTCTTGAAGACGGTTCCCTCGGCCTCCATCTGCGCCAGGCGGCGGTCGATGAAGCGCTTCTCCATCTTGAATTCCGGAATGCCGTAGCGCAGCAGGCCGCCGACGCGGTCGTCCCGCTCGAACACCGTCACGGTATGTCCGGCGCGGGTCAACTGCTGAGCCGCGGCCAGACCGGCCGGCCCCGAGCCCACGACCGCGACCTTCTTACCGGTCAGGCGGGTCGGGTAGACCGGCTGCACCCAGCCCTCGTCGAAGGCGTTCTCGATGAGCTCGACCTCGACCTGCTTGATGGTGACCGGATCCTGGTTGATCCCGAGCACGCACGACGCCTCACACGGCGCCGGGCACAGCCGCCCGGTGAATTCCGGGAAGTTGTTGGTCGCGTGCAGCCGATCGATGCCCTCGCGCCAGCGATCCCGGTAGACCAGGTCGTTCCACTCCGGAATCAGGTTCCCGAGCGGGCAACCGTTGTGGCAGAACGGGATACCGCAGTCCATGCAGCGGCTCGCCTGGGTCTGCAGAGTGTCGTGGGAGAAGTTCTCCTCGTACACCTCTTTCCAGTCCATCAGGCGCAGCGGCACCGGACGCCGAGTGGGCAGCTCCCGCTTGGTGTGCTTCAAAAATCCCTGTGGATCACCCACGTGCGGCCTCCATGATCGCCTCGTCGACATCCCGTCCAGCCTTCTCGGCCTCGGAGATAGCGAGCAATACCTTCTTGTAGTCGCGAGGCATAACCTTCACGAAGTGGTTCACCTGCTGCGACCAATCACCGAGGATGCGTTCGGCGACAGTCGAACCGGTCTGGTCGCGATGGCACCCCACCACATCGCGCAGCCAGGTGAAGTCCTCACCCTCGAGCTGCTCGATGTCGACCAGCTCGGAGTTGAGGTTGGCTTCGAACGTGCCGTTCGGGTTGTAGATGTAGGCGATACCGCCCGACATACCCGCACCGAAGTTGCGGCCCGTTTCACCGAGAATCACCACGCGGCCACCAGTCATGTACTCACAACCGTGGTCGCCCACGCCCTCGACCACCGCGGTGGCACCCGAGTTGCGCACGCAGAACCGCTCGCCGACGACACCGCGGATGAATGCCTCACCGCTGGTGGCACCGAACAGGATCACGTTGCCGGCGATGATGTTCTCCTCGGCCACGAAGGCCTCGGGTGCGTTCAGCGACGGCCGCACCACCAGGTGGCCACCGGACAGGCCCTTACCGACGTAGTCGTTGGCATCACCGAACACGCGCAGCGTGATACCGGCCGGGACGAAGGCGCCGAAGCTGTTGCCCGCCGAACCGGTGAACGTGATGTCGATGGTGTCGTCGGGCAGGCCGGCGCCACCGTAGAGCTTGGTGACCTCGTGGCCGAGCATGGTGCCGACCGTGCGGTTCACGTTGGTGACCTTGGTTTCGAACTTGACCGGCTTACCCCGCTCCAGTGCCTCCACGGCCTGCGCGATGAGCTGGTTGTCCAGCGCCTTGTCCAGGCCGTGATCCTGTGGCTTGGTGCAGCGGCGGTCCTGGGACATGAATGCCGTCTCGACATCGGCGAGGATCGGCGACAGGTCCAGCTGGCTGGCCTTCCAGTGCTCCTTGGCCTTGGTGGTGTCGAGCAGGTCGACCCGGCCGATGGCCTCGTCGAGCGAGCGCAGTCCCAGCGAAGCCAGCAGCTCTCGCACCTCTTCGGCGATGAACATGAAGAAGTTCTCGACGAATTCCGGCTTACCGGTGAAGCGCTGGCGCAGCACCGGGTTCTGGGTGGCGACACCGACCGGGCAGGTGTCCAAGTGGCAGACGCGCATCATGATGCAGCCGGACACCACCAGCGGGGCGGTCGCGAAGCCGTACTCCTCGGCGCCCAGCAGCGCACCGATGAGCACATCGCGGCCGGTCTTCATCTGGCCGTCGACCTGTACCACGATCCGGTCGCGCAGACCGTTGAGCAGCAGAGTCTGCTGGGTTTCGGCCAGGCCGAGCTCCCAGGGACCACCCGCATGCTTGAGCGAGGTCAGCGGCGATGCGCCGGTGCCACCGTCGTGACCGGAGATCAGGACGACGTCGGCGTGCGCCTTGGAGACGCCGGCGGCGACGGTGCCCACGCCGGGCTCCGAAACAAGTTTCACGTGAATCCGAGCCTGCGGATTCGCATTCTTCAGGTCGTGGATCAGCTGCGCGAGATCCTCGATCGAGTAGATGTCGTGATGCGGCGGCGGCGAGATCAGGCCGACACCCGGCGTCGAGTGCCGCACCTCGGCGACCCACGGGTACACCTTGTGCGCGGGCAGCTGACCGCCCTCGCCCGGCTTGGCGCCCTGGGCCATCTTGATCTGGATGTCGGTGCAGTTGGTCAGGTAGTGCGCGGTGACACCGAAACGACCCGAGGCCACCTGTTTGATCGCGCTCCGGCGCCAGTCGCCGTTGTCCTCCGGCTCGAAGCGAGCCGGCGATTCGCCGCCCTCACCCGAGTTGGAGCGGCCCTTCAGCCGGTTCATCGCGATCGCGAGGGTTTCGTGCGCCTCGGACGAGATGGAGCCGTAGCTCATCGCACCGGTCGAGAAACGCTTGACGATCTCGCTCGCCGGCTCGACTTCCTCGATCGGGATCGCGTGCCGCTTGCCGGTCTTGAACTTGAACAGGCCGCGCAGCGAGGCCAGCCGCTCGGACTGGTCGTCGACCATCCGGGTGTACTCCTTGAAGATCGAGTACTGGCCCGAGCGGGTCGCATGCTGCAGCTTGAACACGGTGTCCGGGTTGAAAAGGTGGTACTCCCCCTCGCGCCGCCACTGGTACTCGCCGCCGATCTCGAGTTCGCGATGGGCGCGCTCGTTGCGGTTCTCCAGGTAGGCGACCCGGTGCCGGGTGGCGACCTCGTCGGCGATGCCGTCGAGACCGATGCCGCCCAGGGGCGAGTTCATCCCGGTGAAGTACTGATCGCACAGTTCCTGCGACAGGCCGATGACCTGGAACAGCTGGGCACCACGGTAGGAGGCGACGGTGGAGATGCCCATCTTGGACATCACCTTCAGCACGCCCTTGCCCGCGGCCTTGTTGTAGTTCTTCACCGCCGTGGCGAAATCGGCACCCTTGTCACCGGTGCTGCCCGGCATCTCCAGAGCACCGCGCTCGAGCATGTCCTCGAGCGACTCGAAGACCATGTACGGGTTGATCGCGGCTGCGCCGAAACCGACCAGCATGGCCATGTGGTGCACCTCGCGGGCGTCGCCGGCCTCGATGACCAGGCCGACCTTGGTGCGGGTGCGCTCGCGCACCAGATGGTGATGAACCGACGCGGTGAGCAGCAGCGACGGAATCGGCGCCAGCTTCTCGTTGGATTCGCGATCGGACAGCACGATGGTGCGCGCGCCACCGTCGATGGCGGTCGACACCTGGTCGTTGATGGCCGCGAGCGCCTTGCGCAGGCCCGCACCGCCCTCACGCACCGGGTAGAGACCGCGCACGACCACCGAGCGCAGCCCGGGCTGCGAGCCGTCGTCGTTGATGTGGACCAGTTTGTCCAGCTCATCGTTGTCGATGATCGGCTGGGTCAGCGTGATGTGGCGACAGGAATCCGGGCCCGGATGCAGCAGATCGGCCTCGGGTCCGATGGCGCTGCGCAGGCTGGTGACGACCTCCTCACGGATGGCGTCCAGCGGCGGGTTGGTGACCTGCGCGAACTGCTGGGCGAAGTAGTCGAACAGCAGCCGCGGCCGAGCGGACAACACCGCGATCGGGGTGTCGGTGCCCATCGAGCCGAGCGCCTCACCGCCGGTCTTGGCCATCGGCGAGATCAGCAGATTCAGATCCTCGGTGGAGTATCCGAAGATCTGCTGGCGGATCAGCACACGATCGTGCGACATGTGCTCGTGCGGGCGGTCGGGCAGCTCGGCCAGCTTGGTGAGCCCGTCGTCGAGCCACTGCTGGTACGGATGCTCGGCGGCCAGCTCCGACTTGACCTCGTCGTCACTGATGATGCGGCCCTGCGAGGTGTCGACCAGGAACATCCGGCCGGGCTGCAGCCGGGACTTGCTGATTACCTTCGACGGCTCGATATCGAGCACGCCGACCTCGGAGGCCATGACGACCAGGCCGTCGTCGGTGACCCAGATGCGCGAGGGGCGCAGACCGTTGCGGTCCAGCACCGCGCCGACCACGTTGCCGTCGGTGAAGCACACCGAGGCCGGGCCGTCCCACGGCTCCATCAGCATAGAGTGGTAGCGGTAGAAGGCGCGCTGCGCCGGATCCATCGACTCGTGCCGCTCCCAGGCCTCCGGGATCATCATCAGCACGGCGTGCGGCAAGCTGCGCCCACCCAGATGCAGCAGTTCCAGCACCTCGTCGAAACGCGCGGTGTCGGAGGCACCCGGGGTACAGACCGGGAAGATCTTCTCCAGGCGGTTGTTGCCCTCCTGGTCGGTGCCGAAGACCTCGGAGTTCAGCAGCGCCTCGCGGGCCCGCATCCAGTTCTCGTTACCGGTGACGGTGTTGATCTCACCGTTGTGTGCCACGCGGCGGAACGGATGGGCCAGCGGCCAGGACGGGAAGGTGTTGGTCGAGAAGCGCGAGTGCACGATGCCCAGCGCCGACTCCACCCGGTCGTCCTGCAGGTCCAAGTAGAACGCCCGCAGCTGCGGGGTGGTGAACATGCCCTTGTAGACGAAGGTCTGCCCGGACAGGCTGGGGAAGTAGACGGTCTCGCGGCCGACCGCGCCCTCGCCGGCGCCCTGCTTGCCGAGCTCGTGCTCGACCCGCTTGCGCACCACGTAGGCGCGGCGCTCCAGAGCCATCCCGGAGAGCTGCTCGGCGCCGCCGGAGGGCGAGGCGATGAACAGCTGCAGGAAGGTCGGCATCGCATCGCGCGAGAGCGCACCCAGGGAGGATTCGTCGATCGGCACCTCGCGCCAGCCGAGCACGGCGAGGCCCTCTTCGCGGACGATCTTCTCGACGCGGTAACGCGCACGGGCCGCTTCACGACGTGCCTGGGGAAGGAATGCGATACCGGTGGCGTACGAACCTTCCGGCGGCAGCTCGAAATCGGCTCCGGATTCGGCCAGTGCGGCCCGGAAGAACTTGTCCGGGAGCTGAATGAGGATGCCTGCACCGTCACCGGAATTGGGCTCTGCACCCGCAGCACCGCGGTGCTCCAGGTTCAGCAGTGCGGTGATCGCCTTGTCGACGATGTCGCGGCTGCGGCGGCCGTGCATATCGACGACGAATGCGACACCACAGGAGTCGTGTTCGTTCGCCGGGTCGTACAGACCGATGCGACCGGGCGAATGGTGTCCCATTCGCGGCTCACCACGGTGGCCAGGAAGTTGCGTCATGCCTCTGCCTTCAAAAATAGGCGCCTTCAACGAAGAGGCCTTCGAGTCGTGCCTTCGTATGAACGGCCTTGTCGAATCGCCTCCGTCTAGACTGCGTCCGGACGTTGCGGCGACCAGCGGCGCTGATGGTCATCCCGTGCAGTCGAACTCTCCAGTTGTCACCCGCTTCGCTTCTGTAAACCGGGTGCTCGGCGACAGCGAAACTCGAACGGAGTTCACTACCTGCCGCGCCGTGCTCGCCCGTGGGCTGAAGCCCCCGGCTCGTGACCGGGACGGGCGATGAGTCGGACATTCCTCGCCCGACACCTAGAGCAAACGATAAGTCAGGACCGAAGCTCAACCAACTTAGGTTGGGCTAAATAATCCATCTACCTGGGCTTCTTCATCGGTCCTCCACTAACTGCGCGTTATCCAGTGTAAAGCAGGAAGAGCCGATTTCTTCAGTCGCGTTCGCCACTGCCAGCCGGTGCAGCCGGGCCTGGCCGTAAACCGGTCCGCTGACCGGTCACAACGCGCTCACCTGCATCGGAGCAGATTTCCCAGTCTGCGACCACGGCAAACCAGGGTGTTGCACGGCTAACTTCCCGGACACCGGGACGAGCCGTTACCGCTACCGGAACGACAAGCCACGCCAATGTGCGGACCGTACGGAATCCTTTTGGTTTGTGGGGTTCAGCACATTCTCGGCAAACCCCGCCACGGGGCGGCTGTGGTTTATTTCACAACCGTTGCGGGACACAGGGATACGGCCGCGCGCACGAGCGCCGCGGAATGCAGTGCATCTGCGGCACCCGAGGTCAGCACCGAAAACGCGGCGGCGGCCACCCGCTCGGTGCAATCCGACCCCTCCAACACACCTCGGTGCGCGGCCAGCTGCGCCAGAATTTCGTCGTTCACCTCATCGATGACCGGCCGGACCGAGGCCAGCTCGGAGGTACCGGGCGCCGGTGCCGACGCCGGATCGAAACGCCACCGCGCGAGCAGGCCGTGCTGCACGGTCTTGTTGGCCTCGATCTGGCCCCTGAAGACCTGCCGCACCCAGCTCTGCGGAAGTCCGGAGCGGGCGCCCGCCGCGGCCATCGACTCGTAGACCTGAGCCTCACGCGCCGGATCATCGACCACCGGCGGCTCACCGGTGCGCTGCGCGGTCGCCCACTTGGCGGCGGCCACCGCGTCGGCGGTGTTCAGCCGGCGCAGGGCCAGTTCGACGAGGGTGCGTAATTCGAACACCTGATCCCCCTCGGTCACCGTGACCTGCTCGGCGGCGATCGGCGCTGCCACCGCGGTGGGTAGTGCGGATACGGCAAGGGGAACGACCATGGCGGCCACCACGCCGACGAAAGCGACGGCCGACCTCGCCGGACGACCACCCTCGGTCTCCGAAACCTCTGCTGTCACACCAACACCATCGCACATGTGAGGCTCGCCACTCGCACAGCGCGACTCGCGGAGGAACCCGGGCCCGCCTGTCAGGCTGAATCCCGTTCTCGCCGAATCTCGTTCCCGCGCCCGACCGGACCACATGCGGGAATACGATGCAGCCCGTTGCGCCCGAGGGTGACAACGCCCGGTACCCGGAGGATGTGACCCCCGTTGATCGACGCCCAGACGCCCGGGCAGCAGGCCGCCACGCGGAAATCGTTGGCGGAGCCGTTGATCTGGCTCGGCGGCCGCGAATCCGGCCGCAGCGACCGGTACGGACGGCCGGCATACGCGGTCACCGGGACCGTGGTCGCGGGACTCGCGGTGTTGTCCGGGACGGTCGTGGGGTTCGCCGGTGCCGCGGCGCACTGGAGCCCTGTGGTGGTAGGCATCGCGGCACTCGTGTCTGCGGTGCTGATCGCCGCGATCGCGCGAGCCACCGCCGCGGGACCGGTTGGCGCGGAGACAGTCCCGGAGCCGACACATGCGGATCACCGCGTGGGAGGGTCGGCGATCCGGCCGGGTCGGCGCCGCACCGACCGCTTCGGCCGATCCGCGGTTGCCGTGCTCACCGGCGCCATCGTGGCCGAACTGGCGAGCACCCTGCTGTTCGGCGGACCGGTGAACCGGGCACTCGACGACCACGCCCGCCGAGCCGCCGACTCGGCCGCCACTGTGGTCAGCGCGCGCACCGCCCTCGACCAGTCACGCACTGCCCGTGCGGCACTGGAACGAACCCTCACCCAGGCACGCGGCGATATCGACGAAGCACTGATCGTGGCCCGCTGTGAATATCACCCCACACCGGAATGCCCGCAGACCAAGATCACCGGCATCCCCGGCCGCGGACCGGAAACTCGTGCGGCCGACGAGGTGCTCAGTGCCGCTCGGGGGCGGATGGATACCGCCCTGGCCCGCGTCGAGCCGCTCGATCGGCAGCTGTCCGATCGGCAGGCCGCACTCGACCGGGCCCGAAGCGCAGCGGTCGGCGCCAGCGACCGCGGCCTCGGCGCGCGGTGGCAGGCTATGCACGACTACACCACCACGCATTCCGGGGCCTTGCTGCTGCGGCTGGCAGTCCTCGCGATCGCGGTATTCGCAGCGCTACTGCCCCGACTGCTACGGCCCCGGCGCGATGCCACGATCGCGCTACTGCCGGACCGAATCCAGGCCGGTCCCGAAAAGCCTTACCGGAAAACGGAATCCGTAGCACTCACGAGCGCCGCTTCCACTGCCACGACCACCGCCGTCACGCACCGTCGACAACGTCCCCGGGTACTCGCCGCTATCGGCAACCTGGAAATCGGTGTCGCCGATCCGCACGGGCCGGTCGTCGCGGATCACGCAGCGCAAGCAGAACTTCCGGTGCTACCCGCGCTGCCGCCGGCCGAGCCTTCGACGGCACAGCAGGGTGGGCCGGTGGCAACAGCCACACTTGCGGCCGTGCCGGCCACAATGGTTCCCAACCCGCCCACAGCTCACACCCGGCCGGAACTACCTGCGGCGCGCACCTCCGGCGGCCGTACCCCGGTCCCGGACGTTGCGCCGAAACAGCATGCTGGACTGGAGCTTCCACTTCTCGGTACCGTGCCGTTCACCGATACCGCGGTGCAACTGATCGGTCCCCTGCTACCGAAGTTCGTGACCGGTGCCCTGGATCGAGCCGTGGAGAATGCGACAGCACCACTGCGCACCTTCGCCCGGGCCTTCGAAGAAGCCGAAGAGATCACCTTCACGCTCCGGCGCACCCGCACCATCACGGTGCATGCGCCGGAGTACCCCGGCCCGGACGGCTCGCCACACCTCGAGCGCGCGGTCCCTGCGGAGCCGAAGTTCACGGGCCACTACCCCACCGCGGCCACCATCTATCGCCATCCGCTGAAGAATCACCCTGCCCTTCCTCGCCTCGGTGGTTCCTGGCCGATGCCACCCCGGGGCGCGACCAGGCCGCCGGGAGTTCGGTAGGTGCGCCCGTTCCCGCCGAGCGCGGGCTGCCCGTCCCGAACTACGCCATGCCGGTGATCCCGTTCCGCTGGGCGGCAGTAATCGCTGGTCGCCGGCCGAACCCGGCGACCGATACGGCGCCGACCTCGCCCCGTCCCCGCGGAGAACGCCCCCGAAGCGCGGTGCCCGGAACCGCGCGACCTGGAGGGTGTGCCGCCCCGGATCACCGCCGCGGGTCCGCGCGGCTGGATAGACTCGGGCCGTGTATCCAGCCGTAGCCGATCGTGATGGGCGGTCGTCCACCTCCGGAGCGCCCCCGATCAATGCGTCGGCGCATGCGGGGGCCGGCACGGCGGTAACCGCTCCCGGCGAGGCCGAGCAGATTCCGATACGGCCGCTGTCGTGGCGGGAGCTCGCCGATCTGCCGTTCGCGGTGCTGCAAGCGCGGGTTCGACTGGTGGCCGGAATTGCGGGCATCGGGGTCGCCGTCGCACTCGGTGCTGTCCTGGGCGTGACGCTGCTGGTCTCCTGGGCGAGCGACGACTCGAAGGCCGGAACGGTCTGGGCCGCAGTTGTTTCCACACTCTGCTGCGCATGGTTGCTGCGACTGTGGATAACGGGCATGGCGGTTCCGGTCGCCGCCGCAGTCGTCCACCGGCAGCCGATCACGGCAGGCACGGCCGCCCGGCGACTGGGCGCGGTCTGGGCTCCGCTGGCACGACATCACCTCGTCTCGGCGCTGATCGGAATCGGGATCACCGCCCTCGGCGCACTGTTGGTCATCACGCTCATCCCGTCGACCATCTGGCTGGGCCGGGTGCGGGCGCGACGATGGGCGGTCGCGCCGGTCCTGTTCCTGGAATCGCAGCGCTACTCCGTCGCGGTGACACGGGCGAAAATGCTCGCCACCGGCCGTCTCATGCCGATCGCCGGGCTCTGGATATTCCTGCGCGGTCTGCTGATCGCACTCGCGGGCCCGGTCGTCGGCTTGCTGGGGTACCTGTCCGATATCTCCGGAACGCATCGCTGGGCGGTCATCGCACTGCTGGCGGGGGCCGCGCTGCTGGTCACCGCCTTCTCCGCGGCCATGGACGCCGCCACCGCGGTTGTCGTCCACATCGATCGGCGGTGCGCCCGCGAGGGTGCAGACCTCCGGATTCCGGGCGGGCAGGCTCCGCGATGACCGCCGAAGACTTCCCCGAACACCCGGCAGCTCCGGAACACCCGGCGCCACCCGCACCTGCCCTCGGCCCCGCCGCACAGCATCGCGAGGCCTCAGAAGCCGCCGCCGGGCAGCACGACTTCGACACCGCGCTGCGGGAACGGTTCCGGGCCGTGGTGCGGGGCCTGGAACAGGGCGGCGTCCTCGAGGTCGAGCGGGCTCGCACCGCACGCGAGACGGCAGCGGCAGCCTCGCACGCGCTACCCGGTACTACCGAAGACTTCGCCGGTGCCACCCGCAGTTTCGAGGAGATCGTCTACGGCGGCCGGGCGGCCACCCCGGACGAATATCAACGGCTCAGCGCGGCGGACCGCTATTCGCTGGCCCCACCACCGCCCCCGGACCCGACCGAGGTGGCCTCCGCCACCCGCACGGCCCGCGGCCGAATCCGGCTTCCCGGCCTGCCGCCGCTACTGCGCGACAAGCGTTTCTGGTGGGTCGTGCTCGGTGCGCTGGTCATCGCGGTGGCGGTCTACCTGATCCTCGAGCTGATCAACGCGCCGTCCGCACCGCCGTCGCCGCCGCCCGATCAGGGACCGTCGTCGGGTGGCGACACCCGGCCACCGCAGCTGGGCGAGGGCTCGGATTCGATCTTCGAGCGCTTCCCGCCGTGGCTGGTCTACGGCGGAGCACAGGCCCTGATCTGCGCCGCGATCGTGGTCTGGTGGCGCGGCCGCCGCCGCGGTGCCGTGGTCGGTGAGCCCCGGCCGGTGCAGGTGGCGGCCGGTGAACTGGCGGCCGGACAGGCCGCGCTCTACCAGCGCACCAAGGATCGCGACCATATCGCGGGCAAACTCCGGTCGGCGACCCTGCGCCGCCTGCGCGGGCGGCTGCAGTTGCGCGACAATGCCTCCCCGGAGCAGGTGGCGGCGGTGATCGCAACCCGGATCGGTATCGACGTCACACGTATCGCGGCGGCGTTCGACGGCCCCGTTCCCGACGATGCCACTTTGGAATATGTTGCCGCCCAATTGGACTGGATCGAATCGGAAATAGGATGACGGAGACCGGATGACAACGGCGCAGACCACCCCCGCCCCCACCGCCGACGAGGCACTCCGAGCGCTCGGTCAACTGCGCCTCGAGATCGGCAAGGCCGTCGTCGGCAACGATCAGGCGGTGCTGTATCTGGTACTCGCACTGCTCTGCCGTGGTCACGTACTTCTCGAAGGTGTTCCGGGCGTAGCGAAGACGCTGCTGGTACGCACCCTGGCCGCGGCACTGGAGCTGGAACACACCCGGGTTCAGTTCACTCCCGACCTGATGCCCGGTGATGTGACCGGCTCCCAGATCTACGACCCGCACACCACCGAGTTCACGTTCCGTCGCGGCCCGGTGTTCACCAATCTGATGCTCGCCGACGAAATCAACCGCACACCACCGAAAACACAGTCCGCGCTGCTGGAATCCATGGAGGAACGCCAAGTTTCGGTAGCCGGTGTGCCACAGCCACTGCCGGATCCGTTCATGGTGATCGCGACCCAGAATCCGATCGAGCAGGAGGGCACCTATCCGCTGCCCGAGGCGCAGCTCGACCGCTTCCTGTTCAAGGTCGATATGCAGCTGCCGGCTCGCGACGAGGAGTTCCGGATCCTGCAACGCCACGCCGCGGGCTTCGATCCGCGCGATCTGGACGCTGCCGGGGTCCGTGCGGTCGCAGGTCCGGCACATCTGGCCGCTGCGCGTGAGGCCGTCTCCCGGGTGACGATCAATCCGGAGGTGCTGGCCTACATCGTGGATCTGTGCCGGGCCACCCGCGCCTCCCCGGCCGTACAACACGGCGCCTCACCACGCGGCGCGACCGCCCTGCTGGCCTCCGCACGCGCCCTCGCCTGGCTGCAGAACCGGGCCTTCGTCACTCCGGACGACGTGAAAACCGTTGCGGTAGCCGCGCTGCGGCATCGCCTGCAGTTGCGTCCGGAGGCCGAGCTCGACGGGGTGACCGGTGCCGGTGTGATGACGTCGTTGCTGGCGTCGGTGCCGGTACCGGTGTAGCGATGATCGTCACCGGCCGTCTGGTGGCGGGGGCCGCCGTCGCCGCGCTAGTCGTCGTCTTCGCACTGCCGTCCTGGGTCGGAGTGGTGGCGATGACGGGCCTGCTCGTCGTGCTCGTCGCCGTCGACGTGGCGGCGTGCCGCACCGACGAACTGGACCTGCACCGGGCGCCGCTGACCACGGTGCGCGTCGGTCGCCCGGTCACCGTCGAGCTCACCGTGCACAATCGTGGTCCACGTACCGTGCGCGCGTGGTTGTGGGACGACTGGCCGCCGAGTGCGCGAGCGCCGGAGGCCACCCACACGGTGCGACTTCCACCCGGCAGCCGAACCACGCTGCGTACCACTGTATGTCCCGCACGGCGCGGCGATCGGGTCGCGGGGCCGGTGACGGTCCGCTGTGTCGGTCCACTCGGCCTGGCCGGGCGTCAGTTCCGCCGCACCGTCGCGGCGACGGTCCGTGCGCTGCCGGCGTTTCGATCGGAGCGGATTCTGTCGGCCAAGGTGAAGCGGCTGCACCATCTCGACGGTCGCTCGGTGGCGAATATGCGCGGTCCCGGTTCGGAATTCGACGCTTTTCGCGAGTATGTCGCCGGTGACGATGTGCGTTCCATCGATTGGCGCGCCACCGCCCGCGCCAGTGACGTGCTGGTACGCACCTGGCGGCCCGAACGCAACCGGCACGTGCTGATGCTGATGGATACGGGCCGTGTCAGTGCCGCCCGCCTGGGCGAACAGACCAGACTCGACACCGCGATCGAGGCGGCCCTGTTACTGGGTGGCCTGGCTGCCGCCGCCGGCGACACCGTCGATCTGCTCGCCTTCGATCGCGAGGTTCGTGCCGAGGTCCGGGGCGTACGTGGCAAGGCCGTGCAGTCCACGCTGATGCACGCGTTGTCGGGCATCGTTCCCGCCCTTGCCGATACCGATACTCCGGCGCTGGTGCGCACGGCCGTTCGCCATACTCGCCGCCGCAGTCTGGTGGTGTGGTTCACCAGCCTCGACGGCGCGATGGTGGAGGAGAATCTGCTGCCGGTCCTACCGGTACTGACCAAGCGCCATCGGGTGCTGATCGTTTCGGTCACCGACCCGGAGATTGCGGCGGCGGCGAAACGCCGCGACACCATCGGTACGATCTACGCGGCCGCGGCGGCCGAACATCTGCTCGCCGAACGCGCGATCGTGCGGGAGACGCTGCAGCGCCGTGGCATCGACGTGGTGGCCGCGGCTCCCGAACGGCTGCCGGAGGCACTGGCCGACGAATACCTGGAGCTCAAACGGACGGGCGCGCTGTAGGCGGCGAGACCGGCGCCGCCGGCACGGGCGGAACGGCCCAGAAGGGCAGCTGCGGTGGCGGCAACGTCCGGCGCTGCCGTTCGCCGATCACCGCACCCAGAATCTGCAGCGGCGGGTATCCCACGACCGGCGCGACCCGTAACTGACGACACACCGCCTGCACCAGGGCGGTGCCGAGGTCGGCCTGTGCCTGCGGAGTCAGCTGCGGATATCTGGTCAGGTACTGCCGCACCGACAGCGCGAGTTCCTCGGTGAGTCCGCTCAGATCCATGCCGGCGACCCATCCGGCCAGCCAGGGCGGCACCGTCGCCAGGGCGGGCATGGGAAGTCGCGCGCGATCCGACACCACCACGGTGCCGGCCAGGATGTCGCCGACCCGCCGTGCCCGCGGCGAGCACAGCGAGGTGACCACCGCGACGAAGCCGAAGCCGCCGAGATTCCAGAAGTCCACCAGTGCGGCGGCCAGGCCACGGGTCAGCGCATGCCGGAAGCCGATGGGCCCGCCGTCGTCGCGTACCACCCGCAGTCCCATCGCCATCTTGCCGACGGTCCGGCCACGCAGCAGTGTCTCGCTGACCACCGGATAGCCGACCAACACGGTGACGGTGCCGAGCAACAGGACCGTGTCGAGCCAGGCACCGTCCAAGCGTGGAACCAGCAGCACGGCCGCCAGCAGCAGCCCGAGTGCGAGTGCCACCTGCAACATCAGATCGACGGCGAACGCGGCCGCGCGGGTCGGAATGCGGGCGATCGGTAGCTGCAGGGAGACCGCCTCCCCGGTGATGAACTCGGCCATGGTTGTTCCAGTATCTCGAATCGGCCACCCAGGAACTAGCCTTCGAGGAGGGGGCGTGGTGCGCTCCGGGACGACTGGAGGAGGAGCCGATGGACGTCGACGCCTATTCGTACGCGCAGCGTCGGCATTGGGATCGACTCGATCGGCTGGCCGGACAGCGTCACCTGACCGGCGCCGAGGTCGACGAGTTCGTCGCGCTGTACCGCCGCACCTCCCAGCAGTTGGCCCGGTTGCAATCGCACTCTCCCGATCCCGAGCTGATCAACGGTGTGAGCGCGGTCCTGGCACGAGCCCGCGGACGGCTACTGGGCGCGCGGACCGATACCCGGTCCCAGATCACCTACTTCTTTACTCACCGCTTCCCGGCAGCGGTGTACCGGGCGTGGCCGTGGTGGACCGGTGTCCTGGTGGCATTTCTCGGGGTGTCGACCGGATTCGGCATCTGGGTGTCCGGCTCCGGCGCGGCGCGCCGGTTTCTGGGGGTGCCCGCCGACGCGCAACTACTGACCGCGCCCGGCGGCACCTTCGAGTCCTACTACTCCGAACATCCGCACGACGCCTTCGCCGCTCAGGTCTGGACCAACAACGCCTGGGTGTCGGCGATCGCGCTGTTCACCGGCATCGTCATTCTCCCGGCGGCCTATCTGCTGTTCATGAACGCGGTGAATGTCGGGATCTCGGGCGGCCTGATGGCCGATGCGGGTCGCCTCGATTCCTTCTTCGGCTTCCTGCTGCCACACGGAATGCTGGAGCTCACCGCGGTTTTCGTGGCCGGCGGGGCCGGGTTGCAGCTGGGCTGGACGCTCATCGATCCGGGGCGCCGGTCACGCGCGGAAGCATTGGCACGGCAGGGCCGCGCCACGGCGGCAATCGCCGTGGGGCTGGTGGGGGTGCTTCTGGTCTCCGGTGTGATCGAGGGCTTCGTCACGCCGAGTGGCCTACCGGCACCGGTGCGAATCGGTATCGGGCTGATTGCCGAAATCGGTTTTCTGGCCTATGTATTCGGTGCCGGACGACGAGCGGCGCAGGAACAGGCTGCACGCACTGCGGCGGAGCATGAGCTGAGCGCACTTCCGGTTAACATCCGGTAGCTTTATGCTGGCGCTGAGAAAATCCCTTGCGAGAAGTGAGGAATTCGGACGATGATCGGGTCCGGAATTTGAGATCCACTGGCCGCAGCGAGTCCAGCTCAGCTGCGGCCAGCGTTGCCGTTGACTCTACACAATCGTTACCGCCACGCAACCACCCGGCCATCGCGTCTGCCTGCGCGTAACCATCCCGAAACCGACTCCCTGACATCGACTCCGGAGACGGTGCGCAAATTCCTGGCGGGCGGTCCGAAATAACCACTCGACACAAACCTCAACAATTGTGTATGGGGGTTTTTCCCCTACTTTTCACCCACTCCCACACCACACGACGCCGTCTGCACGGATGTTTCCCGGTCACCCGTCGAGAGGCAGCCGAACGTCATCACCGCAGGTAAAGGCACTGATCGCCTCGTCAGCCAAAGCGTTTGAGCCCGCCGACACACCGGAAAAACAAACTGCAAGTATGTTTGCAACCTGAAATCCAAGGAGCTTGCCAGGCAAATCTCAGGAGGTCACATATAGGCATCCGCTGAATAACCGAGATAGAGCGACAGCGAACTCGAAATATCACTCCTCACACACCTGAACAGCCTCTGCCCCGCCCTGCGCAATGCGGCGAAGATCACACTGGTCGCAGCCGGGAAGGCGAACCTGCCCGCTTCCGGCACGCCGGACGGCAATACTGGAGCCATGACCACCGAACAGCAGCCGGACCCGGTCGTGACCCAGGCCGCGGAACGGTTCGACATCAGCGTGGACGATCGGCCCGCCGGCTTCGCCGAGTTCGTGGATCACGGTGGGCAGCGGATCTTCCATCACACCGAAATCGGCTCCGACTTCGCCGGCCGCGGTTTGGCGGGTGCTCTGGTATCGCAGGCACTGATTCGCACCAGGGCAGCCGGGCTGCGTGTCGTGCCGGTATGCCCGTTCGTCGCCGGATATATAGACAAGCACCCGGAGTTCGCCGATATCACCGATCCGGTCACCCCCGAGGCCGAGGACCACGTCCACAGCCGGAATCGGGACTAACGCAGCGCAACACCCGAACCGGCCGCTGGTCCACGTCGCCCGTCCGCACCCGATGAACAACTCCGGCCACGACGAAGGGACACCTGATGAGCACCTCGGAAAAGCGCTCGATACTCTCCCGCGTCTCCCCGACGCAGTGGGTGGCGTTGGTACTGCTGGTATTGGCGATCATCTTCGTCGCCGAGAACCGCGGGCGAACCTCGATCGAATTCCTGCTCATCGAGATCACTTCCCCGATGTGGCTGGTACTGCTGGTGATGTTCGCGGTGGGCTGGCTCGCCGGAGTGTTGACCATGCGACGCAGGGGCCGAAGGTGAGCAGCCGAATATCAGGTAAACGCAGTAGAGGCCGTGGATTCCGAAGAATCCACGGCCTCTACTGTCGTAGTTCATCGAACTACTTCTGTGGGCGAAGGGGGACTTGAACCCCCACGTCCCGAAGGACACTGGCACCTGAAGCCAGCGCGTCTGCCATTCCGCCACTCGCCCGAGCGACTGGATGACAGTAGCACGCACCGGGTACCCATATGAAATCGCCTGGTCAAAGGCAATACCAAGGAGGTTGCGACAGGAACTCTTCCGGAGATTTCACCCGGCGCGGGAACTCACCGGAGGTAATCGCGAGTTACAGGTGTGGAGGATCGTGGATATCATGCAGAGACCGTGTCTGTTCGACGACACGCCCTATCGGCATGTCGTGTCGCTGGATCGTGACATCAGGGCGACACGGCCCGATCAACCGGCGTGGACAGACCGGGTGAACGTACGAGGGTGGGTATCGAAGGGAGGCCGCTATGGGCATCGTCTCGCGTTTCGAACGACGTCTGCAGGGCGCCGTCGGTGATGCCTTCGCCCGAGTCTTCGGCGGTAGTGTCGTCCCACAGGAAGTGGAGGCGGCGCTACAACGCGAAGCATCGGACCGGCTCACCGAACTCGACGGTGGCCACATCCTCGCACCGAATGTCTACGTCATCACCGTCAACCCCACGGACCTGCAAGAACTCGACGCAGATCAGGAGTTGACGACCCGTGCGTTCGCCAGGCATCTACAGGACTACATCCGCGAGCAAGGGTGGCAGACCTACGGTGAAGTGCGCGTCGGATTCGAGACATCCCCTACGCTGCACACCGGACAGTTCAGGACGCACGGCAAGGTGGATCCGGATGCGGACGACCGGAATCGGCCGGCCCCGTACCGACCACCTGGTAAACCTGGACAACCCCCACAACGACCCGCACACCCGCAACCAGGAGCTGGCCCCATGACGCAGAACTCAGGCTACGACCCCAGCCGAGAGCCCGCGGAGTCCGATCCACGCAACCGCGGGTACGCGCCGCCGCCCGGGGGCCACCCCGCTCCGAACTATCCGGACGACTACGGCCGTGGTGGTCAGTACCCGGGTGCCGAAGGTCAGCCCGCCTACGGTGACTATCAGAACGGATACGACTACCAACAGGGTGGCGCGGCCTACGGCCAGCAGGGCTACGCCGACCAAGGTAGCTACGACCAGGGCAGCTACGACCAGGGTTACGGGCAGCAGGCCTATGCCGACCAGGGTTACGGACAGCAGCAGGCCTATGCCGACCAGGGCTACGACCAGGGTGGCTACGACCAGGGTTACGGGCAGCAGGGCTACGCCGACCAGGGCTATGGACAGCAGCAGGGCTACCCGGAACAGCCCTACGGGCAGCAGCCCGGCTACGGCCAGGCCCCCGGTTACGACCAGGGGTATGCCCAGCCGGCCTACGGCGACGGCCAGCAGGCCTACGCGGACCCGGGCTACGCCCAGCAGGGCTACGCGGACCCGGGATACGCCGATCAGGGGTATGCCGACCAGGGCTACGCGGACCAGGGCGCCTACGGGGCCGACGAGGGGTACGCCCAGCAGCAGGCCTACGGCCAGCAAGGCGGCTATGCCGCCGCACCACCGCCGGCCGCACCGCGCAGCGCATCCGGCTATTCGGCCACCCTGCATCTCGACGACGGCAGCGGCCGCACCTATCAATTGCGTGAGGGAAGTAACATCATCGGCCGCGGCCAGGATGCCCACTTCCGGCTTCCCGATACCGGGGTCTCGCGCCGCCACATCGAGGTCCGCTGGGACGGCCAGGTGGCCATGCTCTCCGATCTCGGTTCGACCAACGGAACCCTGGTCAACGGCTCGCCCGTACAGGATTGGCAGCTCGCCGACGGCGATGTGATTCGCGCCGGGCATTCCGAGATCCTGATCCGAATCGTCTGATCCCGTAAGCTCGCCGGAGCAGGTCACGATATGGCGCGAAAATCCCGCGCCCATATCGTGATCGCAACCGGTCATCGGCCCTACTATGCTGCCAACATTCGTTCGGCAGCCGGGCCGTGCTGACCAGCACGCCGGTTGGGGGACGAAATGCCACTACGGGACCGGTCGAACAGGAGGTGGAGCCGTGCAGGGACTCATTCTGCAGTTGACCCGTGCGGGATTCCTCTTGCTGTTGTGGCTGTTCGTGTGGGCGGTACTTCGAACTTTGCGCAGCGACATCTACGCGGCATCAGGCATCCGGATTCAGCCCCGACCCACCCGTGGTTCGGCGGTACTGCCATCCTTCAGCCGTGGCCAGAAGGGCGCCAAGTATCTAGTGGTGACTCAGGGTTCACTAGCCGGCACTCGGATCACGCTCGGCACCCAACCGGTGCTGATCGGGCGTGCAGACGATTCCACGCTGGTTCTGACCGACGACTACGCCTCGACGCGGCACGCGCGTTTATCGCCGCGCGGCGAGGACTGGTACGTCGAAGATTTAGGATCGACCAACGGGACCTACCTCGATCGAGCGAAGGTCACCACCCCTGTCCGAGTTCCGCTCGGCTCTCCTGTCCGTGTGGGTAAGACTGTGATCGAGCTGCGATCGTGACTCAAGTTCTCCGCTACGCAGCGCGTAGCGACCGTGGGCTCGTCCGGGCGAACAACGAGGATTCCGTCTACGCGGGTGCACGCCTGCTCGCGCTGGCCGACGGCATGGGCGGCCACGCTGCCGGTGAAGTCGCCTCCCAGCTGATGATCGCCGCGCTGGCCCATCTCGACGACGACGAACCCGGCGACGATCTCCTCGGCAAGCTGGACCGGGCAATTCGCGAAGGTAATGCCGCGATCGCCGACGAGGTCGAGGAGGATCCCGAACTCGACGGTATGGGCACCACGCTCACCACCATCCTGTTCGCCGGCAAGAAACTCGGCCTCGGCCACATCGGAGATTCTCGGGCCTACATGCTGCGCGACGGCGAGCTGGCGCAGATCACCCGTGACGACACCTTCGTGCAATCACTGGTCGACGAGGGCCGGATCACGCCGGAACAGGCACACACCCACCCGCAACGGTCACTGATCATGCGGGCGCTCACCGGTAACGAGATAGAGCCCACGCTCATCGTCCGCGAAGCACGGGCCGGGGACCGGTATCTGCTGTGTTCGGACGGCCTGTCCGACGTGGTGAGCGACGAGACCATCGAGAACACCCTGCGCGAGGGCAATACCGACGAGGCCGCCGACCGGCTCATCGAATTGGCATTGCGCAGCGGCGGTCCCGACAACGTCACCGTCGTGGTGGCCGATGTGATCGACCTCGATTACGGCCAGAGTCATCCCATCGTCGCGGGCGCCGCGGGCAGCGGTGAAGACGAGGACACTCCCCCGCCCAACACCGCGGCCGGCCGTGCCGCCGCCATGCGCCCACCGCGCGC